>JAZSON010000025.1:0-93133 GCA_045536965.1 Eubacteriales bacterium | reverse complement strand
CAATAACGAGAAAGTATCTTTTGGAAAGAAGAATATATCACAGATTCTTGAGGTCCTTCTTAAGTAATCAATATACAATGAACGGCAAACACCCCGTCTTTTTGTGAAGACGGGGTGTTGTTATAGGCTTTGTTGCATTGGTTTTTTCTCGGCAGTTTCACTTTTTCCATACACCTTTTATACACCTTTTGTACACCTTTTTGGCAGGCAGATACATGGAGTTACGTGAAGATACATATTTGCCCGAAACCCGAAAGTCCTTGTGCTGCAAGGATTTATCGCACGTTTATGGATTTGTAAGGAGTTGTGAAAATAGGCCGCTGAGCAACGATACCTAATTTCATTTTTTCTTCTATCTCCTTAAAAATCCTCAATTTCAAAAGAGTACAAATCCATGCCGCGATTATAACACAAAATACACATATTCTCAAGTGTTCCATGTTATTTTTTTATTTTTCCTTACAGTTTAATCTTTAGTTCGGCTTTAGTTTGTGATATTATATTGAATGTATGATATAATAAGGGGGTACGGTATGACGTTTCAAACGGTATTCAAACGATATGAACTCAAATATATGTTAACGACCGAGCAAAAAGAAATCGTTCTCAATGAAATCGAGCCGTACATGCAGCTTGATAAATACAAACGGACCACCATACGAAACATCTACTTCGATACCGAAAATCATCAACTCATTCGCCATTCTATTGAAAAACCCGCATACAAAGAAAAGCTTCGAACAAGAAGCTACTCGCAAGCAACCGGCGAAAGCACGGTGTTTGTCGAATTAAAAAAGAAACATGAAAACGTCGTTTACAAGCGTCGCTTACCACTCAGAGAAACCGATGCAACAGCATGGTTATCCGGCAAAATCCCCTGTCCCGTAAACACACAAATCTCGCGCGAAATCGACTACTTCATCCATTTTTATCCCCATCTGCAACCAACGATATTTCTATCTTACGAACGCCAAGCATATTTTGATAAAAGCGGCAGTGATTTCCGCATCACCTTTGATGAAAACATACTTTGCCGTCAAAATGATATCGATCTTTGTTCAACCGCTTACGGCCAGCCGATCCTTAACGAAAATAAGGTTTTGATGGAATTGAAATGCAGCGGCGGCATTCCGCTTTGGATGGCACACCTACTCTCTCGTGAGCGCATATATAAAACCTCCTTTTCCAAATACGGCGTCGCATACAGCACACTCATTTCCCCAAACACAATCAAAAAATCTTTTCCCCCCCATAAGGAGAATACAGTATATGGAAGCAATTTTTAAAGGCATTTTTGACACCCAATATACAAACACCATAAGCATTGCAAATTTTCTGCTCTGCATCGGTGTATCCCTGCTTTTAGGATTTATGATCGCAGCAACCTATACATACAAAAATGAACACACCGCAAGCTTTCTTATCACCCTTGCGCTTTTGCCCGCCGTGGTATGTGTTGTAATCATGATGGTGAATGGCAATATCGGTGCCGGCGTTGCGGTGGCAGGTGCTTTTAGTCTTGTGCGTTTTCGCTCTACCCCGGGATCGGCCAAGGAAATTGTCACCATTTTTCTTTCGATGGGTACAGGTCTGATCGCAGGCATGGGATATCTTGGCTTTGCAGCCCTTTTCACAATCATTTTGTGCGTAATATTTATCTTTTGTAACCGTATTGTAAACAATGGTTTCAAATCTGCGGCTTTGAAAAAAACCATCAAGATCACCATTCCCGAAGATCTCGACTACACAGGCGCATTGGATGATATTTTTGCAGAGTACACCACAAACAACGAGCTGATCCAAGTAAAAACCACGAATATGGGCAGTATGTTCCGTCTTACATACAATGTGACCCTTGCAGATGCAGCCAAAGAAAAAGAAATGATTGACCGCATTCGCGAGCGAAACGGCAATCTCGAAATCATCGTATCAAAACAGGAAAGTCGCACAGTTGAATTTTGATTTAAAGGAGAATCTCATGAAAATAAAATTGACCGCTCTTTTACTATGCTTTCTTCTTCTCTTCGGTGCATGCGGCCGCAACGGATATGAAAGCCCAAATGACCAAGGCGCGCCAAAACCGCCTTTTAACAACACCGACTCGGGCACACAAGGCGATCTTGGAGACGATAACCAAGCCTTTGGTGAGGATTTGCAGGATACCCATGCATACGACGGCTATTTCGAAGGCGAATCTCAAGATCTCGAGATAACGTGTGTTTCCGGTACAAAAAACGCTTACAAACTAATAAAAAACACCCTGACCTTCACGACAATCCATGAAAAAAGCGCCTACTCTATATCGGGTACATTCAGCGGAAACATCGTCGTTGATGTCGGCGATGACTATAAGTTCGATTTGGAATTTCACGGCGTATCGATTGTTTGCAACACTACCAACCCCATCACGGTAAAAAGCGGTGACAAGGTGAGCATCAAGGCAAAAGAAAATACCGAAAACTACATTTACGACACACGCGCCGCCATCGACACCACCGACAAAACCCTCTATTCCGCCGCCATCCACTCGGAGGTTGACCTTGAAATCGGCGGAAAAGGCGCACTGACCGTTCTTTCGGAAAACAACAACGGAATCCACTCAAAAGATGACCTGCAAATCAAAAACCTCACACTTTTTGTCGCCTGCATCGACAATTCCCTCAAAGGAAATGACAGTGTTGAAATCAAAGAGGGCAACACAACCCTGATCGCCTCGGGCGGTGATTGCATCAAAACCTCAAACAGCGACATTTCTAAAAAAGGGAATCAGCGAGGCAACATCTCCATACTCGGAGGAACACACACCCTCTATGCCGCTTGCGACGGTATGGATGCAGCGCACAATGTAACCATCGAAGAAGATTCCACCGTCTTGAACATCTACACCGACAAATATTCCAATTATTCGGGAAATGTAACCGCAAATTCTTCGGATGTTAACTACATCCGCTTTACAAATGACCAATACTTCTATTCGGTTAAATATTACTCTTCCGACAACGATTTTATTTTTGTAAACGCCGAGTATGATTCCAAAGTATCCAACGGCAGAACCGATTATTATTACTACGCCTATCCCAAAATGCCCGATTACGCAAAACAGCAATTTTTCATCTATGAAAAAGAATCCGAGCGCGGGCAAGAAGAAGTGTACCTTGTAAAATCCGATTATCTCACCCCCAACAGCGGATGTGATACCTTTGCACTGACACCAACCTACAATGGACTCAGTTATCAATGGACAAACTATACCACCAAAATCCAAGATAGCGGTTTTGGCGGCAGACCGGGCGGTTTTGGCGGCGGACCGGGCGGATTTAACGACGGGAACACCAACAAGGGTGACTATTCTACCAAAGGCATCAAAGGCGCCAACGAAATTATTATAAACGGCGGCACAATCAATATTAAATCACACGACGATGCCATCCACGCAAGCAACGATCAAACCCTTGAAAACGGCACATCGCCGCTTGGAAATGTAACCATTAGCGGCGGCACGATCACCGCATATTCCAACGACGACGGCATCCATGCAGACGGCACTCTTTATATGCAAGCAGGCACGGTAAGCATAAGTCATGCCTACGAGGGTTTGGAAGGAACAAACGTAAATATTTCGGGAGGCTGCATTTCGATCCATTCGGATGACGATGGCATCAACGCCACCGCTACTTCGGGAACGGCGGTGGAAATCAGCGGTGGTACGGTGTATATTTACTGCACAGGGGACGGCATCGACTCCAACAGCAGAGCAAGCAACGTCGGCATCGTGTTCTCGGGCGGAAAAACCGTGGTCATTTCCAACTCGGGTATGAATTCAGCCATCGACACCGAAAGCGGTTACACCTACACGGCAGGTTTGGTTGTCGCCGTAATGCCTCGGGGCGGTATGTCGAGCGAAGCCATGCACTGCAGCAACTTTTCAAGCATCGGTAAATCCACGCAATCTTCACTGACAAGCGGTCACTATCTTGTGGTTGACTTCAAAGATATAACCGCCACCATTCAAATACCCGTTTCTCTTTCGGCTATGATCATTACCCTCGGTGACAGCACCGCGACCGTCACAACCGAAACCTCCACCCAGCATACTCTTGATATAAATGGCGTTTCATGGAATTGATTTCCCACGCTCCCATGAAAACCAAAGCATTTTTGCAATGCATACAATTTTTGAAAGGAAGATCCATCATGCGCCTTTTGATCGCAGAGGATGATCCCGACATTATTCTCGCAGATGAACCAACGGGAAACTTAGACCTTGATACCCAAAAGGAAATCATGGAAATTTTCCGCAATCTTTCCAATCAAGGAAAGTGTGTAATCCTCGTGAGTCACTCCCCCGAGGTGGCCAAGATGTGCGATGAGCGTTATGAGTTGATAAAAATTTCAGGCAAAAGATAAAACAGCAAATCACTGTATCCGAACATGCAATAAAAACAGCAGAGAGTTTTTTGTAAACCCACAAAAGTCAGCACTTTCGGGACTACACTGCAAAAACTCTCTGCTGTTTTCAGTCAAAATATTTTTCGGCTCAATCGGCCGATTTTTCCATATGTTTTTTGATCATCTCAAAAGATTTATCGCTGATGACATGCTCAATACGACAAGCATCCGTCGAAGCCGTTTCTTCATCTACACCGAGCGACATAAGCACCTTAGTTAACAGTGTATGTCTCTCGTAAATTTTTTGTGCAAGAACATACCCTATTTCAGTCAAGGTGATCAGTCCGCTGTCGTCCACAACAATATAATTTTCTTTTTTTAAAAGCCCCACCGCGCGGCTGACACTGGGCTTAGAAAAATTCATATACTCCGCAACATCCACAGATCGCACAGATGCGCCATCCTTGCAAAGCAAGTAGATGGTTTCAAGATACATCTCCCCCGAAGACAGTAAAGCCATAATACACGCTCCAAAACAATATTTCCTGTTTGCTCTCTTATAGAATACCACAAAGAAAAAATAAAATCAACTTTAACTTTTTCACTTCCAATCCTCACTTGACAAATCGAAAAAAATACATATAATAGCATCTTGTCAGAAAACAATAATAAAAATAACAAAAAGGATTTTTTATGGCAACGGGAATCGTAGTATTTATCTTGTTGGCTGTCGCGGCCTTGAATATATGGTATATGATTCGCACCAAAAAGAATAACCGCGGATGCACAGGTTGTCCCTATGCAGGCCAATGCGGTAAAAAGACCTGCGACCATCTGCCCAAAGAGCGGGATAAAAAGAACACATCTGATTAAAACGACATTATTTTCCCCTCAACCCGAGAAGAAAAAGGATAATTTTACAAAGATTTGCAAGAAGTTTGCTCACTCCCTTGCTTTTTTAAAAAAACTGTACTATAATAACTGGGATAAAACGCTCGAAGGAGAATAAATTATGAAAATTCTGGTTGTAAACGCAGGCAGTTCATCACTGAAATACCAACTCTTTGAAATGGAGACCCAGTCGGTTTTGGCAAAAGGTATCTGTGACCGTATCGGTATCGACGGTGCCATCACCCATGCCGCCACCGGCAACGAAAAACGCACCGAAGAGGTCTCCATGCCCACCCACGAGGAAGCGATCAACGCTGTTATCGCCAAGCTGCTGGATCCCGAGCTCGGCTGCATTAAGTCCATGGACGAGATCTATGCCGTCGGTCATCGCATCGTGCACGGCGGTCCTTGGTTCTCTGAAGCCGTTTTGGTTGACGACACCGTCATGGAAGACTTAAATAAATGTATCGACCTTGCTCCTCTTCACACTGCCGCTCACATCATGGGCATCGAGGGCTGCATGGCCGCTATGAAAAACACCCCGCAAGTCCTTGTTTTCGACACCGCTTTCCATCAAACCATGCCCGAAGAGGCATACCGTTATGCCGTTCCCAAGGAAGTATATGACACCTATCGTGTCCGCCGCTACGGCTTCCACGGCACCTCTCACCGCTACGTTTCCGGAAAAGCCATCGAAGAACTCGGTCTTAATCCCGACAACTGCAAGATCATCACCTGCCACCTCGGCAACGGTTCTTCTATCTCGGCTGTGAAAAACGGCAAAGTCATCGACACCAGCATGGGCTTTACCCCTCTCGAAGGTGTGATCATGGGTTCCCGTTGCGGTTGCATGGACCCCGCCATCGTTCCTTATCTGATGGAAAAACTGAACCTCTCCCCCTCTGAAATGAACAACTATATGAACAAGAAGTGCGGTATCCTGGGCGTTTCCACCATTTCCAGCGATATGCGTGATATCTGCGCCGCCATGGCCGAGGGCAACGAGGACGCCATCCTCGCCACCAAGATCCTTGCCTACGGCATCAAAAAGTACATCGGTTCCTATGCAGCAGCCATGAACGGCTTGGATGCCCTCATCTTCACTGCAGGCATCGGTGAAAACACCCCCATCGTACGCGAAATGGCTACCAACGATATGGAATTCTTGGGCATCAAGTTGGATCTCCAAAAGAACCTTGCTTACAGAGAGCATCCCGAAGACAACATCATTTCCGCCGCCGATTCCAAGGTCAAGATCGCTGTTATCCCCACCAACGAAGAGCTGGTCATCGCACAGGATACCGCATCGGTCGTTCGCGACGGTAAAAAATACGTCCGCACCTTTTTAGGTTAATTTCCAAAAAATACAAATGGTCGCCGTCAAATTTGACGGCGACCTCTTTTTTAATCCAAAAACGTTCTCTTGACTGCCTCTAAATATCCGTAACCGTACAGATCATCCGGCTCAAGATAGCTGCCTTCTGTCCATTCGTTCCATGAATTGATAGTGATGAGGGGCACTTCGTTGGTATCGGCAAACTTTTTGGCTTCCAAAAGCATCTTTTCAAAATTTTCAGGGGTGTTATTTCTTAAAATTTTCGATTTGAAAGTCTTTTCAAAACGGACATTGTTATCCCAACCGATCGCCACATGAGGATAATAGGCAAGTTTTGTTTGGCTCTTGATCTCGTTGTATCTTGCCACGACCTTGGGAATAATCTCCTCATAGGTGGTATCGATGTTATTGACCAAACTGACAAACTGATAGTGTGTAAAGGCATCAATCCCCACTTCTTCCGCCGCTTTCACCAGATCAAATGGCGATTCTGCACCGCCCAATCCGTCCCCCATCAGCGTGGTCTTTCCGTCACCGATCATCAAGGTCTGCAAATAGATGCCCTTGTGTCCTGCGCGAATCGCCTTTTCCCTGAAGCGCGCAATGGCCTCTTTGGTCTGTTCGATTCCACCCAAACCCTCGACGGTGGTCTGCAACAGATAGAACATGAAAACAGGTTTGCCGTCAATCTTATAGTAGTTGGGCTCATTAAAATAATGCTCTACAATATAATCGGTGGCGCACTCAAATTCGTATGAGGTGTGCTTGCCGCTGTAAAGCACGGTGGATTCAGGCATAATATCGGAATTTCTCTTGTCCCACAAGTAGTTCACATCGTGGTTTGCCCACATCAAGTAAAACTGCATTTTGTCGCGGTTTTCTGCCTTCATAAAACCGTTTTCCAAGCACTGCTGTAAAAAAGGACGGTTATCGTACCAATACCAGTCGTAGATAAAAACATTCACACCGTGCCGCGTGGCGCAGTTGATTTGCATTTCCATAACATCGGGATTGGCCTCGTTGCAATACCCCCAAAGCGGCTTTCTCGGCCACTGATGCCCCTCAAATTTCGGAGCAGCGGTATGAACGGTCTGCCATTCACCCATCCCCTGCTCCCAAAACACTCTGGTTTGAGGGCAATCGCCCGTATAAGATGGCCAAACATAGGCAGCTACATCATATCGCTTTTTCATATTTCTCTCCTTTTGGATAAAAAACTCCGCATATTCTTTTCGTAGTTTACCTTAAATACCCACGATTGTCAACAGCGAACAAGGGATATATTCTTTCTTCTCCGCGTGTTTTTTGCATGTTCCTTGACATTGACCGTTACTTGTGCTACAATAAACGTACGACAAAAGAATAAACACAGACCATCAAGTGCTTTGTCATTTGTTGTCGGACGTACTGCAAGACGGTACTGTTCGGGGATAAGGAAATCGCGGTGTGAATCCGCGGCAACAGCCATTACCGTAACTCTTGTTTTATCAAGTCAAGTCGGAATGCTTATCGGTTTGTGACACATAAAAGTCTCTTGGGCAAATTGGGGAGATGTGTAACAATACAGACGGAGATTTCTCTTTCTGTACGTTTTTGGTATGACAGGATACCGAAACCTTGCTCACAGTACCCCATTGAAGGGTACTTTTATTTTATCCTTTTGCAAATTTTGAAAGGATTGAGCAAAATGAAAAAAACGTTCAGATCAATCATCACCGTTCTCCTTGTACTCACCTGCCTTTTAAGTCTTTTCGCCTGCGGCAACGCGGTAGAAAAAACAGGCGTGTGGGAAAACGCGACTTACCTCGAGGACACAACGTTCGGCGACGGCGCCAAAACACTGGTCGTCGAGGTGACCGCAGAAGAACAAGCGGTTACCTTCACCCTAAAAACCGACAAGAAGACCGTCGGCGCAGCCCTCCTTGAACACAAGCTCATTGCAGGAGATGAAAGCGAATTCGGTCTTTACGTAAAGGTTGTCAACGGAATGAAAGCCGATTATGACGTGGACAAAAGCTATTGGGCTTTCTATATCGACGGGGAATATGCATCCACCGGTGTGGATTCCACCGATATTACAGAAAACGTAACCTATCAACTTGCCTACACCAAATAAACGTCCGCACGCAAAAGGTCACAACGCCTTGCGTTTGCGGGAAATCATTGTGTTTCCCATTCTCGGCACCCTTATGTTCTGTTCAAAGATCATCATGGAGGTCTTACCGAACATTCACCTGCTCGGAATGTTCACCTGCGTTTTCACAGTCGTTTTCAGAAAGAAAGCACTGATCCCCATCTATATCTACGTGCTGATCAACGGATTGTACGCCGGTTTTTCTCTGTGGTGGATACCATACCTGTATATCTGGACCATCCTTTGGGGAATGGTAATGCTGTTACCCAAAAAGATACCAAACAAGGCAAAGTGTATTGTATATCCCCTTGTGTGCGCTTTGCACGGCTTTGCCTTCGGCACACTCTATGCTCCTGCCCAAGCATGGTTGTTTGGATTTGATCTAAAGCAAACGATTGCCTGGATCATAGCCGGTCTTCCCTGGGATGCCATACACGGAATGGGAAACCTTTGCGCCGGAATGCTGATCGTTCCTTTATCAAAGCTGCTTGAAAAGCTGTTTTACGAGGATACCTTCAGCCGTTAAAGCTAAAAAAGCCCTTGTTTGCCAAATAACAAACAAGGGCTTTTTTCAATTCTTTGCTACAAAACCGTTTAGGAACGCGCCCACATACGATAGCTGCCGCTGATCGTACCCTCATAGTCATATAGATAAAATTCGACCTCGGTGCCAAGGGGCATACCAAACAAGGTCATGGAGCCATTATATGCTTCGCTCTGACCTTCTTCGTTAAACTTCAAATCAGCGAAAGTGAGAGATGCCAAAGCATTGTTCGTTGAGAGATTCAAGGTTTGCTTCAAGAGATTAAAAGCGTCCTCTCTCGTGGCACCGTTCATTTCACCCGTAGGTGCTTCACAGAAAAGATTGGCATCGACCACTTTGTTGTTTTGCATCGTAAGCGAATAGGAGATCTCACAGCGCGGAGTATAGAAACGCGCACTGTATATCTCATAATCCTTGCAGATGAACTTTGTAAGGGTATGGAGTTTACGGCTGTCGTGGGCAGGCAGAGTGTAATCTCCGGAAACGTCGATACATTCCTTCAAAAAGTCAATTTCAAAGGGATCGCTGGCGGTGACGGTCGGTGCCACCACGTCGGTCAGCTTGCGCGGGAAGGAGGGATAGACCGACGCATAATCCCCGTTATAGACAATATAAGAAGACGGTTCGGGCGTTGTGAGACTCTTCACACCAAAACTATAGGTAATCTTCTTGTGGTTATCCATATAATGCGTATCCATGTAACGACTGAAGAAATAGGTGGCTACACCCACCTCGGCGGTCTGATACATTTCAAACTGTCCGCAGTCGCGGCCTGGGAATGCTCCGCCCTGGTTTTTACCCTTGACCAAAAATTCGGCAACGCTCTCGCCGACAAGCTCCTTCAAAACAAACATATGATTGCTTTGGGTAAAGGTGGAAATGGGAGAAGCATCGAAAGTGATCTCAATGCGGTAGCTGTTGGTATAAACCAGAGGATTGTAATAAACTTTAACTGCAAATTGGCTGTAATAGGTATCGGTCTGGACGGTATATCCTTCCTTGAGCTGTCCCACGACGCTGTATTCATAGGTAAAATTAAATTCGGTCGTATAACGGGACTCGGCGGTTTCGTCGAGTATTTCGCCCAGATAGTAGTTGTTTTGGATAAAAGGAATAGACTCCAATTTGGCTTTCAGGCCATCTTTGTCTATCTGAATGGGCGTGGTATGGAGAGTCAACTCGTATTCCTCGCCGTATTCCGTTACACCGGTCACGGTTTTCGTGCTCACGTCACTTAACGCGGGAGCGGAAAGCTCCTTTTCCTCCCAAACGCCCAAGGTTTCATCACCCGTTCCGGCGCCGTTGTCGTTATCGGCATTTCCCTGATCGTTGTTCCCCTCATCTCCGCCGAGATCTCCCTCGGAAGAGCCGCAGGAGAACATACTCACAAGCAGCGCAAGACAGCAAAGCATACAAAGTAGTTTTTTCATAATCGTATCTTCCTTTCTGTTGATCGACATATTATATACCATTCCGCAACAATTTGCAAGAGGAAAAGCGCATCAAACGACCTTGAAAAAATATTCCGTTATCTGCTCGGCATTTTCCCGCATGCCGCTGTGTACCCACCACCTGACCGTTTGCACGAAAACAGCCGCGATATGCTCCTTCCAAAAGTCATCGGGGATCCCCTCTTTTCTGACGTTTTCAAACAAGGAAAGGTGGCTTTCGATCAATTCTTTGAGATTTTGACCGAAATAGCGTAAAAACAGCTCGTTGTTATCCGAGGACAAAAGCTTCAAAATATAGCGGTCGTTGTTTTGTAAATGCTTAAACAGGTGAAGAAACACCGATTCGGAAAAGTCGCAGTCAAATATATGACGGTGGATATGACGCTCGTCCTTCTCGGCATCGAAAAGGTGGCAAAACAGCTCCTCGCAAAATTCCTTCAGCAAGTAATCCTTGGTTTCAAAATGCGCATAAAAGGTCGCTCTGCCGATATCTGCCCCCTCGATGATGTCGCCAACCGTGATCCTTTCGTATTTTTTTTCGGCAAGCAGCTTTGTAAAGGCGTCGAAAATCGCCTCTCTCGTTTTTCTTCTTCGTCTGTCCATAACATTCTCCATACAATTTTTGCGATTTGTTCGGTATGAAACAACACACTCAAAGCGTATATTGCAACAAATCCCCCGCTTGCTACAATGTAGTTGAACAACATGTTCGGAATTGAATATATTGTATCAGAATTTCAAACATACGTCAACGGGAGGAGACCATGAAAACCGAAAAAAACATTTTAATTGCCTTTCTTCTCAATTTTTTCTTTTCACTCTTTGAGCTGATCGGCGGTTATATTATCGGCAGCGTTGCCATCACGTCGGATGCCGTGCACGATATGGGGGATGCGGCAAGCATCGGGCTTTCTTATTTTTTGGAAAAGAAAAGCAAAAATGAGCCGGACGAAAAATACACCTACGGGTATGGACGTTATTCGGTTTTCGGCAGCTTGACCGTCACTCTCATGCTTTTGTGCGGCGCGGTCATGATGGTTTACAGCAGCATACACCGCATCCTGCATCCCTCCGAAATCGATTACGACGGCATGATCTTATTTGCCCTTGTCGGTGTGAGTGTAAACTTTTGCGCGGCGTATTTTACCCGTGACAAGCATTCCATCCATCAAAAAGCGGTCAATCTGCACATGCTGGAGGACGTTCTCGGCTGGGCGGTCGTTTTAGTCGGCGCCATCGTCATGCGTTTGACTGATTTTGCTTTGATAGACCCCATCCTCTCAATCGCCGTCTCGATCTTCATTTTCATAAACGCAGCAAAAAATCTAAAAGAGACTGCGGCGGTTTTTTTGGAAAAAGCCCCGAACGAAACGAACGCAACCGATATTGCGGAGCATTTGAAGATCATAACCGGCGTTCTCGACGTGCATCACGTCCATTTATGGAGCATCGACGGGCAAAGCCATCACGCCACCATGCACGTCGTAACCGACGGTGATCCAAAAACGGTCAAACGGGCAATACGGGAAGAGCTTATCCATCACGGAATCACTCACGTAACCCTTGAAATCGAATCACCCGACGAATACTGCCATGAAAAAATCTGCAAAAACGAACCTATTTCTCACCACCATTGTCACCACGGGCATCACGCACATTGAAAAACCGCGCGCTTTTTTCGTAAAATTACATCTATTATTGAAAAACGGAATCCGATAGGGTATAATACATACAGTCGGAAATGCTCAAAAAAAATTATACGTCCGTTCAATCGACAAAAAAGGAATACAAATATGGAATACTCACTGACACAAGCGCAAAAGGACTTAATACATGGACTCAAACTGTTCGGATGCAGCGAACTGCAGACATTAGTCATGTTGGCACAACTGTGGCACCCGGACGACTTGCTGGAGATGCTGGATTATATGCTGGATCATACAAAAGCTACGCCGGAAGAGCTTTACGAAATGTCCTCGAAAATATCTTCGAGAAGACCGAGGCCGGAAGAGGACAAGGAAGACGAGGAATAGGCAGTTCAAACGCACAAGATGCAACATCAACTCAATACCAAGAGCGCAGCTCTCCCCTGACAGACCGTGAAATTTTGGAAAAGGCAACGAATAAATCCGTCGTCAGCGGTATAAACGAAGGAGAACGATTTGCACTCCAAGCATCGCGAAAAGAAACGGCAAATATGCGTATAAATCTAAACTCTTGCAAAATCACGGCGAAGCCGTGTATATCATCAATGCGGAGCATTGTATATCACCAACACGTAGTGTTGTATATCATCATTGCGAAAGCGTTTTTATACACACTAAAGGTGTGATGATATACAGTCCTGACGGACTGATGAGATACAACGACAGCAACGCTATCGTTGATGATATACCCTTGCTTTCGCAATGGATAAAAAATCGACAGGTCAAAACCTGTCGATTTTTGGTGGAGATGAAGAGATTCGAACTCTCGACCTCTCGGATGCGAACCGAACGCTCTCCCAGCTGAGCTACACCCCCACATCGTTCGCGACGAGTATTTTACCATAAATTATAAACACTGTCAAGATGAATCTTCCGATTTAAGCGATTTTATTTTCCGTTCCGAAACAATACACCTATTTTCCCCCGCGGCAAATGCTTGACAAAGAGGTTACAATCCATTATAATAAGTTGGTTAAAAATTAAAGATACGGAAAGGAAATGTATTATGCTCAATCCCCTCCAAAATCCCATCGGGATCAAAGGTCCCGTTGTCACAATTGTTATGGACGGTGTCGGTCTGGGAAAACAAAATGAAGCCAATGCTGTTTTGTCTGCCCGCACCCCCACCCTGGATAAACTGTTTAAAGAATTCCCCTTGCTTCCCATTAAAGCGCACGGCGAGGCCGTCGGTCTCCCCTCGGATGACGATATGGGCAACTCGGAAGTCGGTCACAATGCACTCGGCGCAGGCCAAGTGTTTGCGCAAGGCGCCAAACTTGTTTCGGCTTCCATTGAAAATGGCAAAATGTTTGCTTCCGACACTTGGAAAACCCTTACAGGCAACTGCGTAGGTTCGGACAAAACTCTCCATTTTCTCGGCCTTTTTTCCGATGGCAATGTTCACTCCAACATCGCCCATCTTAAAGCCATGATCGTCCGCGCCAAAGAAGAGAAAGTAGCCAAAGTTCGTGTCCACATTTTGCTGGACGGCAGAGATGTCGGCGAGCGTTCGGCTCTCGATTACGTCACTCCCTTTGAGGCATTTTTGGCCGAGCTGCGTGACGAAAACTTTGATGTTTGTATTGCTTCGGGCGGCGGCAGAATGCAGATCACGATGGATCGCTATGAAGCCAACTGGGCCATGGTTGAAAAGGGATGGAAAATTCATGTGTTCGGTGAAGGCCGCACCTTTGCATCGGCCACCGAAGCCATCGAAACTTACAGAAACGAAACAAACTACATCGATCAGGATCTCCCCGGCTTTGTCATCGCTGACATGAGCGGCAACCCAGTCGGCAAAATCATGTCGGGCGACAGCGTTATCTTCTTCAACTTCCGCGGCGATCGCGCCATTGAAATCTCTCGCGCATTTGAAGATGAAGACTTCACCGCATTTGATCGCGGCAACCGTCCGCAGGTACTTTATGCAGGCATGCTTCAATATGACGGTGATTTGAAGATCCCCTCTCGTTACCTCGTTTCTCCCCCCGAAATCACCAATACCTTAGGCCAGTATCTCGCCGAGATGAACATTCCTCAATACGCCCTCTCCGAAACCCAGAAATACGGACACGTTACTTATTTTTGGAACGGAAACCGTTCGGGCAAATTCTCTGAAGAAACCGAAGTGTACGAAGAAGTTCTCTCCGATGTCGTTCCCTTTGAACAACGCCCCTGGATGAAATGCGCCGAAATCACCGACAAATTGATCGAAGCCATCCGTTCCGGAAAATACCGCTATATCCGCGTCAACTTCCCCAACGGAGATATGGTCGGCCATACAGGCAACTTTGAAGCCACCGTTGTTTCCATGGAAGCGCTCGATTTGTGTTTGGCGCGCATCCTTCCCGTCATTGACGAAATGGAGGGTGTCGCTCTTATCACCGCCGACCATGGCAACGCAGATGAAATGTACGAAACCGATAAGAAGACCAAAGCGGTTCGCTTTGACAAAGCCAAGACCTCCCATACCCTCAACAAAGTTCCTTTCATTGTCTATGACCGCAAATACAACGGTAGTTATGCAGTGAAAAACGGAGACTTCGGCCTTTCCAACCACGCCGCCACCGTTGTAAATCTTCTCGGCTATCAAGCCCCTTCCATGTGGGATGAGAGCATGATCGAAGTAAAATAATCGAAAGAGAACGTCTTATGCCAAAATTCAGAACCAGAAAAGGCGAGTCTAAGAAAAAACGCGAACCGAATCTCATTTATGACCGCAAAAGCGGCTCCCTCATGAAAGAGACCATTTGCGGTGAAGGTTCCATGAAATTCGTATATCGCACCAAAATCGGAAAAGCCATCGGCTATACTCTTTTAAAACGCCGATTCTTCACCCGTCTTTGTACCGCCAAGGAATTCACCCGCTTTTCAAAACCCAAAATCAAAAAATTCGTCAAGCGCTACAATATCAACATGGATGAGGCCCTCCGTCCCATTGAGGATTACCGCAATTTCAATGACTTTTTCACCCGTAAACTCAAGGACGGCGCAAGACAAATCGATATGACACCGGGTGTTCTCATCTCCCCCGCCGACAGCAAATGCATCGCCTATCCCATTCGTGATGGCATGGTTTTTTCTGTAAAAAGTATTAAATATACCTTGGGAGAGCTTCTGCGCGATGAGCAGGTTGCCAGCGAATATATCGACGGCATCTGCATGGTCTTCCGCCTCGCCCCCACCGATTACCACCGTTTTTGTTATATAGACGAGGGAACTCAATCCAAGGTGCGCGACATCAAAGGCCACTGGAACACAGTCAACACCCATTACGCCCCCAATAAAGTACACGCCACCAATTACCGCCAAGTCTGCACCATGGAAACCGAGCGGTTCGGTCTTGTCACAGAGGTAGATGTCGGCGCCATGATGGTAGGTCGTATCATTCAAAACAGACCCAACGGAGGCACCTTTAAAAAGGGCGAGGAAAAGGGTTGGTTTGAATTCGGTGGTTCAACCGTGGTTCTTCTTTTCCAGCGCGACCGCGTCATTTTGCATGATGACATTCTGCAGTATTCATCCCTCGGCATCGAAACCATCGTCCGCCAAGGCGAAGCCATCGGTTGCAGCTACAACGCCGAAAATCAGTGATGCACAACTTAAAATGAAAAAACCTGACTTTCATTTCGAAAGTCAGGTTTTTGTTTTCTACGCATCAAAGGCAGAGCCGATAGATGTCCATGATCTCTTTCTTCTCACAAGCGACCAAAGCATCCAGCACTCTTTTACCGTAATGGGTACATTTCTCCGCCATCTCCTCAATGGCATCCTCAGTGATACCAAGTTCAGTTAAGGTGGAGGGCATACCGATCTCCTTGAAGAAAGCAGCGGTTGCATCGATACCCGCAAGCGCGGTTTTTTCGGGATTTTGGGAATCCTGCTCAATGCCCCATACATTTTCGGCAAAGCGGCAAAACGCGGGAATGTTTTTCTTATAGACATAGCGGCACCAAGCAGGAAACACAACAGCAAGACCCGCGCCATGCGCAACCTCGGGGAACATACCGCTGATCTCGTGCTCAAGCTGATGGGAGAACATGAAATAATCACGTCCGACACCCGTCAAATCAATATGAGACAAGCTGCCTGCCCACATCAAAGTGGCTCTCGCTTCATAATCATCGGGGGTTTGCATGGCTTTACGGCCCGCCGATACGACACTCTTTAATATTGCCTCGGCAATCGAATCGGTCGGTTCAAACCGATCGTCTTTTGTCATGTAGCGCTCCAATGTATGCATCATGATATCCACGATGCCGCAAGCGGTCTGATAGGGCGGCAAAGAAAAGGTTAGTTCGGGAGAGAGAATAGAAAAGAGGGGACGGTGAAAATCGGTGTTGTACCCACGCTTGAGTCCCGTTTCCATATTGGTGATAACAGCCGAAGAACTGGTTTCGCTGCCTGATGCCGCCAAAGTCAGAATGGTCGCTACGGGCAACGCAGCCTTGGGAGTACGTTCCTTGAGGAAGAAAAGCCACGGATCACAGTCGGCAAGCGTACCTGCCGCAATGGCCTTGGATGAGTCTATAACGCTTCCGCCGCCAACAGCCAAAACAAGCTCAACCTTTTCTTTTCGGCAAATCTCAATCCCCTCGTAAACGAGCGATAGAACGGGATTGGGTTGAGCGCCGCCGAAAAGAACACACTCCACACCGCTGTTTTCAAGCGATGCTTGCACATCGTCCAAAAGACCTGATTTTTTCGCACTGTTGCCGCCGTAATGCAACATGATCTTTTTAAATCCGTATTCCTTTAAAATATCTCCGACACGGAGATACTCACCACGTCCGAAGAAAACGCGGGTGGGGGCGTAATACTGAAAGTTTTTCATATAAATCCCTTTCTTAAACGCGATACATCAATTCATAATAGGTCGGAATCGGCCATGCTTCATCGGGGATAATGAGCTCAAGCGAATCGCAAGCGGCGCGCAAAGTCGTCATGACAGGAATGATACGGTCGCGGAAAGCAGTCGCTCTCTCTCTGACATCCTCGATAGCCAAAACCTCATTGCGGTTGTTTTCCAACATAGCCAAATTGACTCTCGCTTCCTTGATGAGGGGAGTAATGGCATTGAGCATATCCAAATGATTGGAAGCATCACCGCCAAGCGATTTAATCTGATTGCCGTTTGCAGCCAGCTTACCGCAATAATCCATAACGGCGGGAATGATCTGACGACCGGCCATTTCAATCATTACAAGACTTTCGATGTTGATGCCCTTAGCATACAGATCGTACATGGTTTCATAGCGGGCAAAACATTCGGCGCGGGAAAGAACGCCATGTGTTTCAAAAAGCTTCAGCGCCTTTTCCTCTACACAATAAGGAATCGCATCGATGGTATTTTTAATTTGCAGCAGACCGCGCTTTTCAGATTCAATCCGCCAGCTTTCGGCATAGTTATTTCCATTGAACAAAATGCGCTTGTGGTCATGGATGATCTCGCGGACGATATCCATCACCGCTTCGTTTTTGTCCCCGCTCACCTGATCGAGACGGTCGGCAATACACTTCATCTGCTCAGCCATCACAGTATTGATGATAAAACAGGGACGGGCAATGGATTGGGACGAGCCGCACATACGAAATTCAATTTTGTTACCGGTATAAGCGCAAGGAGAGGTGCGGTTTCGGTCGGTCGTATCCTGCGCGAAATCAGGCAAAGAAGCTACACCCATATTCATGCGTGTCTTTTTTCTTTCATGCGCGGGTGTCTTGTTTTCAATATCATCCAAGATTTCATATAAATCGCCACCCAAGAAAATGGAGATAACCACGGGCGGCGCTTCGTCTCCGCCGAGACGCACATCGTTACCCGAACAAGCACAGGAATAACGAATCAGTCCCTGATATTCGTCAATACCGCGAATCATAGCGGCGATCATCAAAAGGAAGGTGATATTTTCGGCAGGATTTGCCGTAGGATTAAAAAGGTTTTTTCCGCTATCGGTGCTCAAAGACCAGTTGTTATGTTTACCGGACCCGTTGACGCCGGCAAAAGGCTTTTCGTGTAAAAGGCAGGCAAGACCATGCTTTTTGGCGATAAGCCGCATAGTTTCCATGGTAAGCTGGTTATGGTCACAGGCAATATTCGCGGTCGAAAAAATGGGAGCCAATTCATGCTGTGCGGGTGCCGCTTCGTTATGCTTGGTCTTGGCATACACACCCATTTTCCAAAGCTCGGTGTCAAGTTCATGCATAAAAGAAGCAATCCGCATACGCAGACGCCCGTAATAGTGATCGTCCATTTCCTGCCCTTTGGGCGGTTTGGAGCCGAATAGGGTACGACCGCAAAGCTTCAAGTCAAGGCGTTCTTCGTAAAGTTCGCGATCGATGAGAAAATACTCCTGCTCAGGGCCAACGGTAGGAATAACCTTTTTGGTTTCATGATCTCCCAAATGACGCAGCACACGCAAACATTGGGTATTCAATGCATCCATAGAGCGAAGAAGCGGGGTCTTCTTATCCAGCGCTTCTCCCGTATAAGAGCAGAAAACAGTGGGAATATACAGCGACTTATCCTTGATAAAGGCAGGCGATGTGCAGTCCCACGCGGTATAACCGCGCGCTTCAAAAGTTGCGCGCAACCCACCCGAGGGGAAGGAGGAAGCATCGGGCTCCCCTTTGATCAGTTCTTTGCCCGAAAAAGCAAGAATGGGATGCCCGTCATCATCGGGCACCAAAAACGCTTCATGCTTTTCAGCCGTAATCTCGGTAAGCGGCTGAAACCAATGGGTATAATGGGTGGCCCCCTTGGAAACCGCCCAATCCTTCATAGCCCCTGCCACAACATCGGCAACGGCAGGATCGAGAGGCAGTCCCTCATCGGTAGTATGCTTGAGTGAAAGGTAAATATTTTCGGGAAGCAATGCCTTCATGACATCGTCACTGAAAACAGATTCTCCGAACAATTCTGTCAAATTGATTTTATTGTCTGTCATACGCTGCCTCTATTCATTCTCCAGTTTATTTTCGATATACCATTCAATGTCCAAAACAGTCTTTAAGTCCATCACATCTTCATCGGGAATACAAACCCCGAATTGATCCTCCAAAGCCATCAAAAGCTCTACGGCATCGAGAGATGTGGCGCCCAGATCGTCAACAATCAGGGCATCATCCCGAATGTTTTCGGGGAGCATATTGAGTTGCTTTGCAATGGCAACCTTGATTTGTTCACGCATAGCACACTCTCTCCTTTACAGCCTTTCGCTTAAAATTCTTTGCTTGGTATCTTCGGCATCGCTGATATACAAACGATACCATGTGATAAACACCAAAATAAGCCAAAGCTTACGGTAGTGATTTTTCGTACCGTTCTTGTGTTCCTCCAGCATACGCAACGCTTCTTTTTTTACGATATACGCATCTGCGGTCGAGTTTTCAATAATTTCTTTGGCAAAGGGATATAAATCTTCTTTCAGCCACTTGTTTACGGGAACGGGATAGCCTTTTTTAGGACGCATAAAAGTTTCGGGATCAACAAGATCGCGGAAGGTGTCCCTTAATATAAACTTGGTCGTTTTATGAGAAAGCTTATCGCTATCCTCCAAGGAAGAAGCGACCTTAAAGACCTCTTTATCCAAGAATGGCACACGGATCTCTAAAGAATGTCCCATTGAAAGGCGGTCGCTTTTTACTAAAATATCGCCTCTTAACCAAGTATGCATATCCACATACTGCATTTTGCGCAAAGGAGAATAGCCAGCAGCGGCGGCATATATCCCCCCCGTAATCTCCTTAAACGATTGGTTTTCATTAAAGGTGCGAAGGATAGAAGATTTTTCTCCCTCCTTATATAAAAAGGCGTTACCGACATATCGATCTTCCAAGGGTGTGAGTCCCCTATAAAGGAGCTGCTTTCCTTTCACGCCGTTTGGCAAAACAGCGGCAAGCAGTTTCAAAAACCCTCTGAACACACCGGGCATATTGGCAATGCGTGTAGAATGACGGGATTCATCATAAACACGATAGCCGCCAAACAACTCATCCGAACCCTCTCCCGAAAGCACCACCTTCAGGTTTTCACTCGCCTTTTGGCAGATCATATAGATCGCCATGGTGGAAGGATCTGCTACGGGACTGTCCAAAAGATAGACAACACGCTCGAAAATATTTTTAAAATCGTCTACCGTAGCGATCAGCTTAACGTGTTCCACATCGAGATGCCGCGCAATTTCGGAAGCATCGTCCATCTCGGAAAACTGCTTTTCATCGTATGCCACCGTAAAGGCGCGGATGCCCGGGTTTTGCTTACTGGCAAGAGCTGTAATAATTGCCGAATCGATACCGCTGGATAAAAACGTTCCCACGGGAACATCACTGATGAGGTGATATTTGACCGATTCGGTCAAGGCTTCGCGGATGGCAGCCTTTTTCTCTTCGTAGCTGCGATCCTTTACGGGTAAAAATTCGGGAGTGAAGTAACGGGACACCGTCGGTTCTCGGTCGGTATCGGGACAATATGTCATATAGTGGGCAGCGGGCAGCACCGCAATGTTGTGTGCCATTGTATTCGGCTCGGGCACATACTGGAAGGTCAGATAATGCTGAAGCATATCCTCTCTCAAATGAAAACCGCCGAGGGTACTGTCAAAAAAGAAGGGCTTGGTTTCGCTGGAAAAAACCAACCTATGATCCGAGTGATGATAATACAGCGGCTTGATTCCGAAGGGATCTCTGCCCGCGGTCAGGGTATGGGTCTGCTCATCATAAAAAACAAAGGCAAACATACCGCGCAAAGCCTTGATAAAAGATACCCCGTCTCGCGCAAATAAAGTCATCATCACTTCGATTTCAGAGTTGGTGGTAAAGGTATACCCCTCCTCCTCGAGTTCACGGCGCAAATCTCGATAGTTATAGATCTCACCGTTAAAAATTCCGATATATCGGCCATCACCCAGAACAAAGGGTTGAGAACCTTGTTCCAAATCAATGATGCTGAGACGGCGGAAGGTAAATCCCAACCGCTCCTTAAAAACCGTCTTGCTTTCATCGGGACCGCGAAAACGAATGGATTTTGACATACATTCAAGCGCCTCGCGATCAAACACATTCAAAGGGAAACGATCAATCATGCCTGCAAATCCGCACATTTTATATAACTCCTTTATTTTTTCAAAAGCATGTTCTGTCAGAGAAGCAGCTTCAATCTGGCTTCACGGTAAACGGTTTGCATTACGGCATTGGCACGGAAAACAAAGATTCCGCAATAAATCAAACCGATCCATCCCCAAGGCAAAAGATATTGCGGCAAAGCGTACTGAACGATCGAAGCGATGCAAAAGACGGAAAATCCGATCCAAATGGACATACTTTCGGGCTCGAACGTATAGACAGTGTACATTTTACAAAGGGCACGCAAACGCTTGAGCACGAAAAAGTAAGCCAAAGCAGGCAACGCAAGCGATACGATCGCAAAGGGGAAGGCAAAGGGTTGTGAAGAAAAATTCCATTGAAAATAAGTTAGGGCATTCACCATATAAAAGCGATATCCCCAAGATGCAACAGAAAGAAGGGTTGCGCCCGACAAAAGCCATACCTCAGATTTTTGCAGGGGAACCAAGCGGTGCAAATAACGAAAGGCCAGCAACAAAAAGGGAAGGGACAAAAAGTCGGGGATGGCGCTGTACCCGTCAATGTAGAAATTGATCAAACAAATAAACGCATATCCGAAATAACGGGTAAACAACCGCATGGAACGGCGGGCCTGCAAGTTTTCGTTATCCAAAAATACTTCTTTGTATTTTTCCTTTAAGGCGGCAATAAACACCTTGTCCTTATTGACATCACGAAGGAATAAATACAAATGATACAAGGTATATCCGCCGAAAAGAGCCGTGGCAACCATGGTGATGGGCATAGACAACATTCTGGCCTGCATAAGCTGATACTGCAGATTGCTTACCCCCTGCATTTCGGCATCCAAAATAAAAATGGTAAACACATCGGGCAAAAGAATCAGAATGTTTTTGACAACGACAAAAGTGTAGGTGAGAAATCGAGCCGAAGAATAATGGGTAAAAAAGTTCTTTGCATTGTACCTTGTCGCAAGGGAAGCAAAACCATCAAACAAATGGGGAATGGCAGACCAAAACAGCAAAATCTCAACCACACAGCAGGCAAACGAAATGAGAAGTCTCGTATTGTCGTCTGCACCGGGAATGACAAACATAAAGAGAAATTTGGCCCAACCGTACAAATACAGTTTGTGGAATACATCCCGCGCTTCGGAAAGATGGGAATCGATATAGTCAAATTTAAAAAGCCCTTCGCGTATCAGCAAAAAGCCGATAAAATCAGGAAGAAAATCGAGCAGGCTGATGCATGGATTCGCAAGAAAAACAAACCCTAAAAATATTTTTAAAAGGCCCATACTTCCTCCTTTTTAATTTAGACAAAGGCAATCTCTCGCCATGCGCAAAACAAATAAAACGATTGGAAAAAGATGATCAGATCATACAAGAGGTAGCGAATGTAATAGCTGTAATCGCTCAAAACGGGAAATGCCGCGCAAAGCGCCCAATATACAACGGCTAAAACGGCATACACCACACCGATCTTTCGGCAGATTTTCAATCTCGCTTCCAGTACAAACAGCTCACATTGACAAGCGATCTCTGCCACCGCGCCAAACAAAGCCCATTGCAAACCGCCAAGCAAAATGATAAAACCAAGATCAAGCGCTTGATACAGAATTGCAAAAAAAGACGCATTAAACCCTTCCCACAGTTTAAGTCCGTATACCACAAAAAAGATCGATATGGGAAGCATCACACCCGCACAGCGGAAAAACTGTGCGAATTTTTTGGAATATCCTCTTAATTGAATGGCGCCCGAAATCATCAACAAAATACCGACAGCATCAATAGAAACATCCACAGAAAGCGTTTCGGTACCGATGGTTGAATTGAGCATCATAAAATATCCGAGCAGGAGTGTTCCCAGTGCCATATTTTACCTCAACCACAACACTTTTTATATTTTTTCCCGCTGCCGCAGGGACAAGGATCATTGGGTCCTACCTTTTTCCCCGCCACAGTCGGCGTCTTCTTCGGGGGTTTCTTCTCGGTCAGATCTCCCTGACTCTCTCCCGTAATCTTCACAACCCGTTTGCGTTCAATCGGCTCTTCTTTGGGCTGTGCCGTCATGACATGGCGCACCGTATCGATTTTGATGGCCGCAACCATCTCGTCAAACATATCGGCAGAAACGATCTTATATTCAACAATGGGACTGCGCTGGGCAACAGCCTGTAAGCCGATCGAACTCATGAGATCACTCATCTCGTCAATGTGATCCATCCACTTGCTGTCAACGTTAAACAAAAGGGCGCTCCGTTCCACTTCGCGGAAAACATCCGAACCAAACAGAGCCTCCTGCGCCGCATACCGCGCGCGCGCCCGTTTCAAAATCAAATCACCGACATCCTCGGGAGTCAGTGTATCAAAATCCGTTGCAGTATAGCAAAAATCCGCATCGGTGGTAAAAAGACCGTTAAACTGTTCGCGGATAATATCGAAATTCCAATCCTCGGGAGAATCGGCGGCGCAGGCCTCCGAAACAGTGGATTCCACCCACGATTCAAGCATGGTGCGGATATTATCCTGAATATCCTTACCGTCAAGCACATCGCGGCGCTGACGGTAAATGATGGTACGCTGTTGATTCATGACGTCGTCATACATCAAAACGTTCTTTCTGCGAGAGAAGTTGCGGCTTTCAATGTTCTTTTGCGCGCTTTCTATTACCTTTGAAATCAGTTTCATGTTGATAACAATTTCATCAGATTGGGGCATTGTGTTGGCAATCCGCAAAAGACGATTGCCCGCAAACAGACGCAAAAGATCATCCTCAAAGGAAAGGAAGAACATGGAGGCGCCGGGGTCGCCTTGACGACCCGAACGACCTCTCAACTGGTTGTCAATACGGCGGGACTCATGGCGTTCTGAACCGATGATAAACAAACCGCCCGCATCCTTAACCTTCTGCACCTCATCGGCAATTTCTTCGCGGTATTTGCGATCCAGTTCCGCAAATCTTTTGCGAATATCGAGTATGGCCTCGTCATCAGTATCGAAATAGCTGTCGCAAAGACGAATCAGATCCTCATCATATCCTTCGCGAGCAAGCTGGGCTTTGGCCATAAACTCAGGGTTTCCTCCCAGCATGATATCGGTACCGCGCCCCGCCATGTTGGTCGAGATGGTTACAGCGCCGAATTTACCCGCCTGCGCAACAATCTCAGCTTCGCGGGCGTGTACCTTGGCGTTCAAAACGTTGTGCGCAACACCTCGTTTTGTTAACATTTCCGACAGGTGTTCGGATTTTTCGATTGAAACAGTACCAACGAGAACCGGTTGTCCTTTTTCATGACATTCCACGATTTTGTCGATAATGGCGTTATATTTAATTTCGCGGGTTTTGTAAACAATATCGGGATAATCGGTACGGATCATAGGCTTATTGGTGGGAATCTCCACCACGTCCAGATTATAAATCTCCCGAAATTCTTCTTCCTCAGTCAAAGCGGTACCCGTCATACCCGACAATTTGCGGTACAGACGAAAATAGTTTTGAATGGTGATGGTAGCCAGCGTTTTGTTTTCTTTCTCGATTTCCACGCCTTCCTTGGCTTCGATGGCTTGATGGAGTCCGTCGTTGTAACGGCGGCCGTACATCAAACGTCCTGTGTTGGTATCGACGATAATAACCTTTCCATCCACCACGGCATAATCTTCATCACGCTTCATGATACCCAGCGCGCGGATGGCTTGGTTGATATGGTGAAGCAGGGTATTGTTTTCGGGCGCAGTCAGGTTTTCGATTGCAAAATATCTCTCGGCTTTGGCAACACCCGACGGAGTGAGAGAGACCGAGCGCGCCTTTTCGTCCACCAAATAATCACAATCGTTTGCATCCTCATAGGAACGATTATCGGTTTCTTTGATTTTTTTCATCTTCAAGGTGCGGGCAAAAGCATTGCACTGACCGTAAAGCGGGGTGGGAAGATCACCGCGGCCCGAAATAATCAGAGGGGTACGCGCTTCATCGATCAAAATGGAGTCAATTTCATCGACGATGGCAAAAGCATGCTCCCTTTGCACCAAATTCTTCTTGTAATTGACCATGTTGTCTCGCAGATAGTCAAAACCAAATTCATTGTTGGTACCGTAGGTAATATCAGCCGCGTAAGATTCACGTCGTTCGGCAGGCGTTTTTTCATGAATGATCAAACCGACGGAAAGCCCCATATAGTTGTAGATCTTTCCCATCCACTCACTGTCACGCTTGGCAAGATAATCGTTGACGGTAACGATATGGACACCGTTCCCCGACAAAGCATTCAGATAGGCAGGCAAGGTCGCCACGAGCGTTTTACCTTCACCCGTTTTCATTTCGGCAATACGCCCCTGATGAAGAACAATACCACCGATCAACTGTACGCGATAATGCTTTTTCCCAAGCACACGCCAGGAAGCTTCTCTGACTGCCGCAAAAGCCTCGGGCAACAAATCGTCCACGGTCTCCCCGTTTTTCAGTCTCTCACGGAAAATAGCCGTTTGTCCTTTCAATTCCTCTTCGGACATGGCCGCAAAGGTATCCGAAAGCGCTTCGATTCGATCGACAAGCGGTTGGATACGTTTTAACTCATGGTCGCTGTGCGTACCGAATATTTTTGAAAACAAACCCATATTTCGCACCTCAATGTAAACATTTTTAAGATTTCTCCGCATACATTGTGACACGGAGGGATGATCGTGAAACGTAGAAAATTGAAAAATACCCGAAAAATAATTGTTTTCGGCGCCATTGCCTTCACAATCCTCATCGTTGGTCTTTGGATACTGCAAGCCTCCATCGGGCCTGTCATGGAAGAAGTGGCTGTCATTTACAGCCAAAACACCGCCAGCCGCATCATCGAAAGCGCAATCTATGAAACCATGGCCGAGACCAATCATCAGTATGAAGATTATGTCCGCTTGATCAAAGATGTAAACGGGAAGGTACAAGCGTTAAAGACCGACGTGATCGCGGTCAACACACTTAAAAGCCGCGCTTCTCTGCGCATACTGGAAAAATTACAGGATGAAAAAATCGGATCGTTCGACATCCCGCTGGGCACCCTGATCGGCAGCAATCTGCTTTCGGGAACAGGCCCCGACATCACGATAAGACTTGTACCGATCGGCAGTGTGGTCGGCACAGCCGAAAACTCCTTTTCATCGGCAGGAATCAACCAAACCCGCCACCAAATCATGCTGCGCGTATCGGTAACACTGAAAGCCGTTTTACCAAACACAACCGTCGAAACGGTGGTGGAAAGCTGCGTTTGCATCGCCGAAACCGTCATCGTCGGGAATGTACCGAATGTATATGGTGACCTATCATCAACAAAAGTAACCCCATAATCAATTTATTTTAATATAAATTAAGGAAGTTGTCAAGTAAAATCGTATAAACTGTCTTTATCTGTTCCTTTGTCGAATGACTTGCATTTGAAAAAAAGTATGATACCATGAGAAAAAATGCATCTGTACATCCACAAGAAAGGAATGTTTATGTTGCCGACAAAAAAAGAAAAAAAAGGTCGCTCCCCCTTTTTCTGTTTCTTATCCGCTTTGTACATCATTTGCTTCGCCGCCGTTTTCATCCTCCTGATCACCCTTCTCTTGCAAGAAGACAGCGAAAAAAACAAAGACGACCTCCCCGCAAGCAACCAACCGATATCCCCGTACCCCATCGCTCCGACCGAGGAAACCACCCATCCCGCGTGGTATCCGAGCGACACACTCTCCCCCGTGTTTTCACCGAATTGCATGGAGAGCCAACCGCAACTCATTCCCGACTGCTGTCTCAACATCCCGCTTCCCGCTTGGGCAACCTATGCCGATCCTCTTAACGGGCGCTTTCTTTTGCTTACAAGTAAAAACTTCGGCGGGTACAGCTATATCCCCGACACCTTTTCTTTTTCCACAACCGTTTTAATGGATATGAACAACGCAAATATCCTCGGGCTTGAACAAACGATCGCTTCCACACCGCCCCTTTCCATAGACAAAACCGAAATACAGGAACGCATCGACATCATCGATTTTAAAAAAAGCGACCGTTTCTGTCTTTTTCGCATCTATACTCTGCAAAATCCAACCGCCGACGACTCGCAGTCAATCCCCTCGGAATCAAAGGTCGGTATCTTCGACATAGAGAAAAAAAGCATCCGATTCACCCCCACGCTGGATCAGTTTGATTTCACTTTAGAAGCCGCCTCGGATGATTTTATCCACCTTATCATCCGTCTGTCTTCGGAAGAGGGCGGTAAAATCCTATGGATCAACACGGCCGATCAATCACAGCGCGACATTTCTTCCTATAACGGCACAACCTTCCCCTCGTCGGCCATAAGCTTTTCTCCAAGCGGCCGCTATATTCTCAATCGTTTTACCAAAACAAACGGTCAGGAGGCCGACTGGCTTCTCATTGACACCCAAAGCGGTCGAACAACGGCGGGAAAAGGGGTTGTGCGCCGTTTTTTGAAAAACGACACACAAATGCTCGTGTGGGACGGTGAAGTTCCTCTGATTTTCACCCTCCCCAACGGAGAAAAAACAATCCCGCAGAATACCAATCACCCCGATTATTATTTTTTGCAAGTTGAAAATGGCACAGCAGCGCTTGTATCCTGCGATGGAACAAACATCTTCCCCCTTTTTGAAAACGTGCAGAACTATATCGTTTGGCAAGACCTGCTCTTTTTGTATCAAACCGACAGTCGGCACATCATTTGCTATCATCTCCAAGAAAACCGATTCTTCCGTGTTGCCATCGAAAACTTTTTAGACACAGTAGAAAATTACGAAATAACCCGATTTGATTTTTTCATTGCAAACCAAGGGAAAAACATATTGCTCAGGGTCACTTTCCCCGAGCAAAGCACACTACACCCCGATCTGGAAACACCGTTTATCGATGACGCATACCAACTCCAACCCATCATCGAAACGGTCGGTATGAAAGCCTTCACCACCTATGAAAACAACGTTTATGAAAAGTACAGCGTTTCTCGGCGCAACGCCAAGCCGCCACTATACGATTTTATAAAAGGACTGGAGATTTCCCGCACAGAGCTGGAAAGCGGTGCCTATTCCGAAACCGTCCTCGATTGTATTTACGCCGAAAACGAAGAAGAAATGCTCATGGGCCTTTGCTCCCCTTACGCCTTATATGCAAACGGAAAAGTCATGCTGTATAACGATGTTTTGAAAATGGATGAAACAAAGATCAAAAACGCAAATCTGCCGCTTTCGGTTTATCAAACCTACTTCAAAACCATCTACACCGTTTTCATTCGCTACGATTCTCCCGAAACCGCAGCTTCCTTTTTGGAAAAAACCCAAAAATTTGAAGATGTGTACGCCGCCGCATTTGCATAAAAAGAAAATTCCGCCGATGAGGCGGAATTTTCTTTTTATGCGTCTTTTAAACCTATGTGTTTTTCGATGATTTGAGAAAGCGATTCATACAGTTTGTTTTCACCGCTTTCATCCCGCGGGTTTCCCTGTAACGAAACGTAACTGCCGCCCGTCAAAACAGCCGCAGCGCGAAGCATATACTCCGCCTGCGCATCGGTGTCATTCCCTCCGATGCCAATGATACGCACCCCGCGCTCGGCGGCGGTTTGTATGCTTTTTTTTAGCGCCGTCCTAACCTCCGCATCATCGTGGTTTGATGCATCGGTGAGCAAAAACAAAAGCTTTGTATCGGCCTCTTCATTCCAATCAAGACGGTTTAAACAACGGGATAAAGCCGTGTGCACCGATTCGGAATAATTCCCGCCTCCGCTGGTTGTCGCCTCTTCAAAAAGCAAAAGTGTTTCATGAAGATCATCGGTAAAGGGATTGGTTTTCACAACATACGAATCTCCCTCGTCGCGGAAAAAACATATCGAAAAACGAAGTTCTTGACCCACATAGGCTTTTTCCATTCCCTGCAAGAGTGCACTAAACTCGTTTTTCAAATAAAAAAACTCATCCTCCATGGAAGCGGTGGTATCACATAAAACCATAATATCCATCGCCTGCTTTTCCTCTTTTTTATCCGACAAAGTAAAGGTATAAGAGAAACATTTTTCAAAAACGGGAAACGAATATTTCCACTTGCCTTTTTTGTTTTCCACCCGCACAAGATTCGGCTGATTTTTCTTTTCTTGAGAAAAAGGAGAGGAAAACAAATAAACAACACCGTTTTTGTCGCTCGTGCCGGTAAAACAGACCCTGCCGCTTTTATCCACCAGCTCTACACGGCGCCCCGCGGCAGGATGACCGTCTTCTTGTAACAAAGTAACCGCAAAGCGTTCATTGGGAAAAAATCCCGTGCGCTTTGCAGCGTTTTTGTATACCTCGGCATCCAAAAGATTTGTAAATGCAACAAAATCATCGTTGTCACATAGGGTGCTCACCGTAAAACTTTGCGGTTTTGCCTGCTGTCCGCCATTGCTCGACGGCGGGCCGACAACATCATCTGTATTGTCTTGCACACCCTCTCCCGCAGGCTCTACATTCAAAACAAAGCGAAAGGCATAACTCGTCCAGATCACCCCCGCGAGAATTACCGCAACGGCAATCAGACTCAAACCATTCAATATTCGGTCAGCGCGCTTCATTTTTTCATCCTCCGCGAATATTTCTGCAAAATACAAAAACCGTCTCCACGGAATGTCGAGACGGCTTTTACTCGGTCACGGGAATCAGAGAATCATCGTACGGAATCGGCTCTTCGGGGAAACAAGCCTTAAAGGAAAAGGAAAAGTCAGCATCGCCCTTCAAAAATGTCAGTGTTTTCCCGTCCTGACTGTAAAATGTCTCAAAACCGTTTAGATTCGTTTCGTAAAAATCCGACGGTAGATATAGGTTGCCGTCAGATAAAAAACATTTTCCCGAAAGCAGCGTTTTATTGCCGTTTAACTCGCAAGAGTCATGATTGAGCGCAAAACGGGCAATTTCGCCGTTTTTCAAAATCACGCTGTAAACATCATAATCACCGGTAATCGTAATCCCCGACAATTTCTCAAGAATATCCACAGGCAAATAAGTGACATCATCCCGCTCGATCGGCAAATCGTAGATCACGGTCAGTTCTTCGCTTCCCCCCACAGGGTACTCCACGCCGATACGCAAGGAGGCATCCACCGCTCCTTTGCCTGCACTCAGGTATAGGTTAAAACCGGCAATGCCCAAAGCAAGCAAAACAAGATAAAAGAAACCGCCTATGACAGAACCAAACAAAAGCCGCTGATAATAGCCTTTTTTGTCTTTTTTCCATTGCATTCTTCGCCGATAGTTTTCGACGCGCTTCTTTCTTCGAATGCGTTCTCTCTCTGCCTTCTGTTCCTCTTTGTAGCGTTTTTTCAGCGCGGCAATCTCCGCTTCGGTATATTTTCTTTGCGGTTTTGGCTTTTCTTGGGGTAAAGAAACGGGGCTCGCCGGACGGAGAGTCGGCGCTCTTCTTGCTTTTGTCGGCTTTTGACCGAGAATTACGGGCTTTTTGCTCGACGAATGAGCGCCGTTTCTCTGCGATGCTCTAAAATCATTCGGTTTTTGTTTTTGCTCCGGCACTCCATTCGCCTCCTTTCCCAAAAGGGTTGTTTTTATATTATACCAACATTTTTCGGCACTGTAAATATTTTTTTGCAATTCTTCTTACATATTTTTTCAAAGGCTTCCTCTTGCTATTTTATTTTCACTGTGTTAGAATATGCATACATATAGTTGCGCATGAAAAAATTCGGAGGTTAAGATGTATCAAAATTTATTGGCAATCCTCCGGGATTCATTTCACACCCTTTCCAAATCCCAAAAAGCGATCGCCTCTTATCTCATCGAGCATTACGAAAAAGCGGCCTTTATGACCGCCGCCCGTCTTGCCCACGAAACAGGGGTGTCCGAATCTACCGTTGTACGCTTTGCCAGTGAAATGGGTTTCGATGGCTATCCCGCGCTTGCCTCGTACTTGCAGGACACGGTTTATAACCGCATGACCGCCGTTCAACGTCTTTCCATGATCAATACCATGCTCGGAGACCACGATGTACTCGAGCGTTCTTTAACTGCCGATATCGATGCGCTCAACAGCACCCTTGCCTCCATCGACAGAGAGGTCTTTCGCGGTGCCGTCGATGCGCTTTGCAATGCCCAAAACATCTATGTCATCGGTGTGCGCAACGCCTCCCCTCTTGCGCTTTCTTTCTCCTACACACTCGGTCAGGTGTTGGATAACGTGAAAAACATCACCTCGGCGCACAACGATGGCATTTTCGAACAGTTGATACATATTCAAGAAAACGATGTACTGCTCGCCTTTTCCCTCCCCCGCTATTCCAAGCGTGTCATCCGCGCCGTTGATTTTGCCAAAAAGAGGAACGCCGCCGTCGTCAGCATTACCGACTCGGTCTATTCCCCCCTCTTGCCACTTTCGGATTATTGTCTCCTTGCAAAAACCGCCATGTCATCCCTCTCTTCCTCCCTCGACACCTCCATGTGCGTGGTCAACGCGCTGTTGGTGGCCATCGGCAAGAAAAAAGAAAGTTCCATTCTGCAAAAATTAGAAGAATTGGAGACGCTCTGGAATACCCACGGCGTGTATGAAAGCAACTGATGCTTACCGTCGCAATCATCGGCGGAGGCGCGGCAGGCATGATGGCCGCAGGATTTGCCGCAGAAAAAAATGCCATCGTCACTCTCTTCGAACAAAATGCCCGTATGGGTGCCAAGCTTTTCATCACGGGAAAGGGCAGATGCAATGTAACCAATGATTGCACGCCCGCCGAATGTATGGAAAACATTGTCACCAATCCCCGCTTTTTATACGCAGCCCTCTCGCAGTTTCCGCCATCCGAAACCATTCGCTTTTTTCAGTCCCGCGGACTTGCGTTAAAAACCGAGCGCGGCCGACGGGTATTTCCTGTCAGCGATCGCGCAGCCGATGTAGTTTCGCTGCTCACCCGCCATGCCGCAAAAGCCAAAAAGGATCACCGTAAGGTGATCGGAGTAGAAGCGGAAAACGGTCGCTTTACCGTCATTTTGCAAGATGCTACCCGCCATACATTCGACCGCGTTCTGATCGCCACGGGTGGTATGTCCTACCCCAAAACAGGCTCACGCGGTGACGGATACCGTTTTGCCGCCCATTTGGGACACACCGTGATTGATCCCACGCCCTCTTTGGTGCCGCTTGTCTGTGCAGAAAACGATTGCGCCAAAATGATGGGGCTTTCTCTCAAAAATGTTTCCCTTACATTTCCCGCAAAAAAGGGCAAAAAGCCCCTCTTTTTTGAGCAGGGCGAAATGTTGTTTACCCATTTCGGCATCAGCGGTCCTTTGGTGCTTTCGGCCTCGGCTTATTTAAAAAACATCGAATATCCCATCGAAGCATCCATCGATTTAAAGCCCGCCCTTGATATGGACACCCTTCGGGCCCGCGTACTCCGCGACTTTTCTTCGGCGCAAAATCGCGATTTTTCCAATGCCCTTTCGGCGCTTCTCCCCTCGGCCATGATACCGATATTCATCCGTCGCGTTGGTATCGACCCCCATAAAAAAGTGCATTCGATCACCAAAGAGGAGCGGGAAATCATCTGTGAAAATTTAAAAGCGTTTCGTTTGACGGTAACCGGTACCGCTCCCATTGACGAAGCCATCATCACCGCAGGCGGCATTTCGGTTCGTGAGGTCGATCCCCGTACCATGGAATCCAAAATCGTACCCGGTCTTTATTTTGCAGGTGAAATTTTAGATGTTGACGCCCTGACGGGCGGCTATAATTTGCAAATCGCCTTTGCAACCGCTTTTGCGGCAGCCAAGGGGATCACGCAAGAAAACGAGGTTTAATTTAATATGTCATCCATCATTCACATCGCCATCGACGGTCCTGCAGGCGCAGGAAAATCCACCCTCGCCAAAAACGTTGCCCGCACCATGGGCATTTTATATGTCGACACGGGGGCGCTCTACCGTTCGATTGCCTACACCGCGCTTTCCCGCTCGGTAAACCCCGAAGACACCGCGGCCGTCATCGCCATGCTCGACGGTCTGTCGGTCACCCTGACCCACAAAGACGGCAATCAGATCGTTTTGGTCAACGGTGAGGACGTGACCGCTCTTATCCGCACCGCCGAAGTGTCGGCAGCCGCCTCCAAGGTCAGCGCAGTTCCCGAAGTACGCGCCTTTCTTTTATCCGCGCAGCATTCCATCGCCGCAAACAATTCCTGCGTCATGGACGGCCGCGACATCGGCACAAGCATTCTCCCGAACGCACAGGTAAAGATTTTCCTGACCGCCGACCGCGACGACCGCGCAGGACGCAGATTTGCCGAACTGAAAAACAAAGGCCAATCGGTCGATTTGAAAACAGTGGAAGATGACATGGAAAAGCGCGATAAATCCGATGAAACCCGCGCAGCCTCTCCCCTGAAAATGGCAGAAGATGCCGTGCTGTTAAACAACAGCGGCTTCACCCCCGATCAAACATTGCAGGCCGCCATGAAAATCATCGAGGAAAAACTACATGAAAAAGTATAATATGTCCCGCTTTTATCGCTTCTGGTACGGAATCATCCCCCCGATCGCCAAGCTGTTTTACCGTGTAGACGCCGCAGGAACCGAAAAGCAACCATCCGCGGGCCCTTTTATCGTCTGCTCTAATCACCTCTCCAACCTGGATCCCATTTTGATCGGAAGCTATCTCACTTCGCAACTCACCTTTATGGGCAAAAAAGAGCTTTTGAAGGTGCCGCTCATCGGCTGGTTCTGCCGTCACCTCGGCATGATCCCCGTTGACCGCGGTTCGGGTGACATTTCTTCTGCATACGCCGCTCTCCATGCTCTGAAAGACGGAAAGATCATCGCCCTCTTCCCCCAAGGTACCCGTTGTCCGGGCGTTGATCCTCGGAAAACCAAGGTGTATCACGGTGCAGGCATGCTGGTTTGCCGCTCGCAGGTTCCGGTCGTACCCGTATCCATCTACACCAAAACCTACAAAGTCAAAATTTTCCGTAAAACCTACATAACCTACGGCGATCCCATCATGCCGAGCGAATTTCACACCGAAGGCAAGGGTGTGGAAAAGTTCGCCGTTTCGTCCAATCTGATTTTCTCGCGCATCATGGAACTGGACGAACAGGCAAAAATCAGAGCGGAAGGTAAACGAAAAGTATGAAATGTGTATTGTCTGAATACGCGGGATTTTGTTTCGGTGTCAAACGAGCCGTTGAAATGCTGGAAAAACAAATCCAAAAGGGTGACAAACGCATTTTTATGCTCGGTCACCTGATTCACAACGACGATTTTTTGCGTGATATACAGGCAAGGGGCGTCACCTGCATAGAGGAAGAAGATCTGCCCACCCTCAACCCCGAAACCGATATCGTTATATTAAGGACCCACGGTGTCAAAGCCGAAATCGAGCAGCGGTTAAACGCCCTCTCACTCCCCTATCTCGACACCGCCTGCCCTTATGTAAAGAAGATACATCACATCGTCGAAACCGAACAAAATAAAGACGATCCGCTGTTCATCATCATCGGAGATCAGGCCCATCCCGAGGTGGAAGCCATCGTCAGCCGCATCCAAAATACCGATAAACCGACATATTTCGTGTGTAAAAACGCGTCTGAACTGGAAAATTCATCCAATTTATTGGTAAATTCAAACAAAAATCGGTGGGTCGTTTTAGCACAAACCACCCAAAATATCGATGAATGGAAAAAATCTTTAGAAAAATTAAAAAAACTATATACAAATCTCACAATTTTTGATACAATATGTTACGTTACCGCAAAACGTCAATCTGAGGCTGCATCCATAGCACGCAAGGTCGACAGGATGATCGTCATCGGCGGCAAGGCAAGCTCGAACACAAAGAAGCTGGCCGAGATCACGTCGAAGTATTGTCCCACCCTGTTGGTTGAGAATTGTGCCGAATTGGATTTAAGCAGTCTGGAATCAAAAATGACAGTGGGTATCACTGCCGGAGCATCCACGCCCGACAGAATTATTGAGGAGGTACTAAGTACTATGTCGGAAATTAAGAATGTTGAAGAAGGAATGAGCTTCCAGGAAATGCTGGACAACTCTTTCCACACTTTGGTAACGGGAGAGCGGGTAACCGGTGTCATCACCTCCATTTTACCAAATGAGATACACGTGGATCTCGGCATCAAACATACCGGAATTCTTCCCTCGGACGAGGTGACGGATGAATCCAACGTAGATCTGCACGAGCTCTTTAAAGTCGGTGATGAAATCACCGTTATGGTGCAGAAGTTTAACGATGCAGAAGGAACCGTACAAGTCTCCAAAAAGAAAGTCGACAACTATCAGAACTGGGATAAAATCGTTGAAGCAAACGAATCCGGTGATGTTTTGACCGCAAAAGTTTTTGAAACAAACAAAAGCGGCGTTGTTGTCAACTGGAAAGGCATCCGCGTATTTATTCCCGCTTCTCAAAGCGGCATCGCCAAGGATGGCTCTCTCAACCAACTGATGGGCAAAGAAGTTTCCTTTACCATCATTACCTTGGATCCCTCTCGCCGTCGTGTGGTCGGTTCTATCCGCGCCGTGGCCAGAGCAGAACGCAAAGCCCAGCAGGCTCAATTCTGGAGCGAAATCGAAGTCGGCAAACAGTACACCGGCGTTGTCAAATCCATCACCGATTACGGTGCATTCGTGGATCTCGGTTGTGTGGACGGTATGGTTCACATCACCGAACTTTCTTGGAAGCGCATTAAGCATCCCACCGAAGTTGTCAACATCGGCGACACCGTAACCGTTTATATCAAAGAATTCAATCCCGAAACCCGTCGCATCTCCCTCGGCTACAAGAGCGAAGACGAAAACCCCTGGGTCATTCTCCCCGGTAAATACAGCGTCGGCGACACCGCCGAAGTCAAAATTGTCGGTTTGACCTCCTTCGGTGCTTTTGCCGAATTGATCCCCGGCGTTGACGGTTTGATCCATATTTCTCAGCTTTCCGATAAAAACGTCAACAACGCTGCCGAAGTGGTTAAAGTGGGGGATGTCGTTTCCGCCAAAGTAATTGACATCAACTACGATACCAAAAAGGTCAGCCTTTCCATTCGCGCTTTGATTGTTCCCGAAGAAGTTGAAATCGCAGGCGAAACCGAAGCTGCTGAATAATTTCGTTTTTAAAGGCACCCCGAGGGGTGCCTTTTTCTTTCCTGCTGCATGACACGCAAAATAAATACCGAGAAAAATCTTTTTTGATTCTTCTCGGTAATATTTTTTATTTCATCGGTCCAAAATCAAATCAGACCCAACCGTCAGTCCATCCGTCGCCATCCTGATCCCACTGAGACCAATCGATGCCGCTGATCTTCATAACAGGTTCATCAAAGGAGATGATCTGCATCATAGGTTGTTCATACATCAATTTTTCTTTCATTGTTCTAACCCTCTCCTTATTTTACTGATACAAGTATAACACACAATAAAACGCTTGTCAAGTATCTTACCGATATTTCATCCGCACCTTGCTCTTCACCGCCGCTCCATTCTTTTCCATATAAGTAAAATACATACTTTTATCAAAAAAGCAAAGACCACTGTCTTTTCTTTCCTCTTCGGTCGGCTTGACAAAACAATGTCTGTCGTGTTATTATATCCGTGTTAGAAACGGAGGTACAACAACTATGAACCAAACCCGCCTAATTGCTTTATTGGTTGCCATACTGCTGCTGATCACCGCTGTCGTTTTGGTCATCGTTTTCGGCAATGATGACCCCACAAAAAATGACGACCCTCAAACTCCCTCGTCAGACAACCAATCTTCAACCGACGACGACAAAGATCAAGAAAACCAAAACAACAATAATAACAATAACGATAACAACGATAACAGCAACAACAGCAATAACAACGATAACAGCAATAACAACGATAACAACAATAATAACGATAATAACAACGACCAAACACCCGGAAACGATTATTCTCAATTCGATAAAGATGGCGATGGATGGACTGACGGTTGGGTCTGATAAACACAGCAAACAAGGCGTTGCACTACAAACGCAACGCCTTTGATTTTCTCTCGCAAACCATTTTTTTCAAAAGGATTTTAATATGAATAAAAGAATTTTCTCCTTACTGTTTGTTTTGTTTTTGCTTTTTTCCTCTGTTTCTTGCGCAAGTCCCGAGGATCCTCTCGGAGATTATACCCTCTCCGACCACATCACCCTCGGACAGTATCTCGGCATTTCCTACAAACCTGCAGAGCGCGAGGTGAATGAAACCGATATTGAAAACGCTTTGAAGGAATTGCAGGAAAAGTACAAAACGCCCCAAAGCATCACCGATCGCGCCGCGCAAAAGGGGGATGAAGTCACTGTCAGTTATTCCGCCGCCGTCAACGAAACCACCGTTACAAAAGAAAACATCGAAGCAACCTTGGTTTTGGGCGCATCCGAAACCGATGAAAAAGCCGATCGCTATATCGACGGATTTGAAGAAGCCATTTTGGGGCTCAAAGTTTCGGAGAGCAAAACGGTCAATCTTACCTTCCCCACCGACTTTTATTTAACGGCTTACGCAGGTCTCAAATGTGACTTCACCATCAAAGTAACCAAGATTACCGTCTACAATTATCCGCAGTTGACAGATGCATTCATCGCAGAAAAGACCGAATACAAAACAATCGACGAGTACACCGCCGCTCTGAAAAAAGATTTAGCCGAAACCAAAGAAAAAAACGCTGTTTCGGAAGATTTAAATACGGTTTGGAATCAGGTGCTGAACAATGCCACCTTCTCGGTTCCCGAAGAGCGCGTAGAAGATTATTTTGAAGAAGAAATGAATGCCACCAAGGAGTATGCCGAAAAATCCGACATGACGGTGGCAGAGCTCCTCGCCACCCTTTACCAAGCCTCCGAAGCGGATTATGAAAAATACATCCGCGAAGTATGTGTTCGCCGTGTCAAAGAAGAATTCGCTTTTTACGCCATTGCCGAAAAAGAAAATCTCCTTTTAACCCCCGAGGAATTCGATGAAAAAGCCGCAGAATTAGCAACGCATTACGGCAAAGATGTGAAAGCATTTCTCGAAGACTGGGGCGAAGAATACATCCGTATCACCCTGCAAGGACAAAAAGTAATGGAATACGTCCTTGCCAAAGCCGTCCCGCAAAATGAAAAATAATACAATAAACCGCTCAAAGGCACTTATGAAGCAAGTTCATAAGTGCCTTTTGCGTACATTTCTATCTTTCGTTTTCCCTTTGCACTGTATATACCACCGTTTTGTCCTGCCCGACGGTTGCTAAAATGCGATCCCCCTTATTACAGCTCCCGTCAAGTACGGCCCCTGCAAAACTGTCTTCCACCAATCTTTGGATTGCACGGCGGAGAGGACGCGCGCCGTAAACGGGATCGAAGCCTTCGGCTGATACCAAATCCACCACGCTTTCGTCAAAAGTGATCTCCATCCCCATATCTTTGACACGCGCGCAAACCGATTCGAGCAAATTGCCCGCAATTTCCCGAATGTTTTCTTTGGTTAATTTTCTAAAAATAATAATGTCATCCACGCGGTTTAAAAACTCGGGACGAAATGCACTTTTCAACGCCGCCATAACCTGTTCGTCGCTACGGCTTTCTTCTTTTGTTTCAGAGGCAACAAACCCAAGTGTTCCGCTCTTTTCGGTGATACTGCGTGCGCCGAGATTGGACGTCATGACGAGGATTGTGTTTTTAAAATCCACCTTTCTCCCCTGAGAATCGGTCAGCACACCGTCATCCAGCACCTGCAAAAGCACATTGAACACATCGGGATGCGCCTTTTCGATTTCATCGAACAAAACAACCGAATAAGGATTTCTGCGAATTTTTTCGGTCAACTGACCTCCGTCGTCATAGCCGACATATCCGGGAGGAGAGCCGATCAATTTAGAGACACTGTGGGGTTCCATAAATTCCGACATATCCAGTCGAATCATTTTATTTTCATCCCCGAACAGCACCTGCGCAATCGCCTTGGTCAATTCGGTCTTACCGACACCGGTCGGACCCAAAAAGATGAAGCTGCCGGCAGGACGTTTCGGATCCTTTAAGCCAACACGACCACGCCGAATGGCACGGGATACGGCATCCACCGCCTGCTCCTGTCCTACGATGCGACCATGGATCACTTTTTCAAGATTTTGAAGCTTTTCTGCCTCCTCACGAAGCAACTCTTTTACGGGAATACCTGTCCACTGGGTCACAATTTCTGCAATTTCACTTTCACCGATCTCCCCTTGGACCGTTTGTTTTTCTTTCCATGCTAAACGGGCACTGTCAAGCTTTGCCTGCAATTCCTTTTGTTTGGCGTGCAATTCTCCCGCTTTTTCGAAATTCTCTTCTTTGGCAGCCGCTTTTTTCTCGGCGGCAATCTCTTTAATTTCGGCTTCAATCCCCTTTAGATCATCAGGCAAATTGAAATGAAGAATACGTTGTCTTGACGCCGCCTCATCGATCAGGTCAATGGCCTTATCGGGCAAATAGCGGTCACCGATATACCTTCTTGACAAGGTCACGGCGGCAGAAATAGCCTCGTCGGTCACGCGGATTTTGTGATGGGCCTCATATCGTTCCCGCAGACCTTTCAGAATCAATATCGCCTCTTCCTCGCTCGGCTCGCCTACCATCACCGATTGAAAGCGTCGTTCCAGAGCCGCATCCTTTTCGATATACTTGCGATATTCGTTGACGGTGGTAGCACCCACAACCTGCAATTCGCCTCTTGCAAGAAGAGGTTTTAAAATATTCGCAGCATCCATAGCCCCTTCGGCGGCGCCTGCGCCCACCAAAGTGTGGATTTCATCGATAAAAAGAATGATATTTCCCTTCGCCAATACTTCATCCACCAGATCCTTTAAGCGTTCTTCGAATTCACCGCGGTATTTAGCACCTGCAATCATGGCCGACAGATCCATCGTCACCACATGCTTGTCAAGTAAGGTATCGGGAACCTCACCTGCCGCTATTTTTTGGGCCAACCCCTCTGCAATGGCAGTCTTACCGACACCCGGTTCACCGATCAAACAAGGGTTGTTTTTAGTGCGCCGAGACAAGATCTGTACCACACGCATCAACTCGGTCTCTCTGCCAATAACGGGATCGCACTTTCCCTCTTTGGCCATCGCCGTCAAATCTCTTCCGAATTTTTCGAGATTCCCCTCTTTGTTGGAGCGTTTTTCTGTCTTTTCCCCTTTTGCGCCGCCTTTGGATTCCCCGATAAGCGATTGAATATCCTGCACAAGTTCATCCCGCGAAACACCAAAATCTTTCAAAAGGGTCACGGCATAACTGTCCGTTTGTTGCAACAAGGCAAGCAAAATATGCTCTGTCCCCGCCGCTTCAAAGCCAAGCTGTCTTGCAATGGCCACCGCGCTGCGCAGCACACGGTCTGCGCGGGGCGTAATCTGCAAAGTATTGTTTGGAATCTTTTCGCTTTTGGTCGGACCGAGAGCTTCGGCAACATCGTCATAATGCAGATCATGGCTTGACAAAATCTCCCCCGCCGTACTCGACTCATCTTTCAAAAGTCCGAGTAAAAGGTGCTCGCTTCCAATATAAGACACCCCTTGACGATGCGCGGCTTCCCCTGCCGCTTCTATTGCTTTTTTGGCTTCATTTGTAAAGTTTTCCATACAAAAATCCTTATCCTTTCAGCGCCTCTCGTGTCAAATCGGCGCGAATTCTGTCCCGCGCAGCGGCGTGATCCGCTTCCCCGTTTGCAAGGGACAGCCGCGCAGGCAACATATCGATGAGTAAACGGTCAAGTTTGTTCATGGGCACACCCTCGATAATCCCCAGACCGACCCCCATTCTCACATCCGCGACCAAAGCATACATTTCTTTGGAGGTCAAAGTGCGCGCATTTTGTAAAACGCCGAGAGCGCGGTAAACGCGGTCTTCCAGCGCAATGCCTTCCTTTTCCTTAAGCTCTTTGCGGGCATCCAACTCTGCTTTCACAACCTGCTCGGACACCTTCATCAAACGGCGGATCAATTCTTCCTCGGAAAAACCGCGCGAGACCTGATTAGAAAGCTGATAGATACCGCCACCCGGCATGGAACCTTCTCCGTATAACCCACGCAAAGCAAATCCCGCTTTATTCAGAGCATCAGCAAGACCGCCGCTTTTTCCAAGTCGTGTCATTGCAGGCAAATGGATCATAAGAGAAGCCCGCAGTCCCGTTCCGAGATTGGTAGGACAATGGGTGAGGTAACCAAGTGTGGGATCAAAGGCGAGAGGCAACTGCGCTTCTATACGCTCAAAGACCTCCAAAGCGCGCTTATATGTCTCCTCAGGGCCATATCCGGGCCGAATACACTGCAAGCGAATATGATCCTCTTCATTCACCATAATAGCACATTCACCATCGGTCGAGAGAATCAAAAGCTTACCTGCAAGATCCCCTTTCATGAAATCAGGGGATGCCATGTGTGCTTCGGTAAAAGCGGCGCGTTCCACAGGTGTGAGTCGAGACACCTGCATACACTGCCACGCCTTATCCCCCTCAAAAACCGCTTTGATCTTTTCGGAAACCTCTTCCCTACCCGCAGCGGTCAGCCGCGCGGGAAAAGGGGTGTCTGCAAGATTGGCCGCAAGTCGTATCCGTGTGCTCCAAACCACGGCATCATTGCCGTCATGCTCATACCACATCATATTATCGCCCCTCCATTTCGCGAATTTTGTCACGCAGGGAAACGGCTTTTTCATATTCCTCCCGTTCCACCGCCTCTTTCAGTAGTTTTTTCAATTCTTCCAGTGCAAGTTGTTTGTCATGCAATTCTTCCGTTTTTACATCCACTGTCTTTTTCGGGGTTCTGCCCTTGTGGTTTTCGCCCGCAGCAAGCCGTCTTAAAGTCGGGGACAACTCAGCCGAAAAGGTTTCGTAACAGGCGGGACATCCAAGTTTTCCTGTTTTTGATACATCGGCCATGGTCCAACCGCACGTCGAACAGCGTTTGAGGGTACGCGGACGGGCAGGCAAACCGAACAGTATGCTTTCCAAAAGACTTCCGCCCAATCCCTCGGATACGGGCGCCTCGTTTTCTTCTCTCATTTCTTCAAAGCACGCGGCACAAAGATGATTTTCCTGCTTTACGCCGTTGATCACCCGTGCAAAATGAAAGACGGCAGGCTTTAATTGACAATTTTGACACAACATAAAATAACTCCTTTCAATCGATCAAAGAATAAATTTGTGATTTAAGAATATCAGCTCGAATGACATCTCGTGCATCCGGGCCGATCTTAGCCAAGGCTCGATCACTGACCGATGCCGCAATCAATCCACCTTCGCTTGGCGTAATTTCCCCACGGGAAACCCATTCGCGGATAAAGGCCGCCGCCGAAGATGCATCAATACTCTCACCAACCGCCGAAAGAGCATGCATAAGATAGGGATTTCGCTCCATGGCAAGCCGCGTGATACGGATATAACCGCCGCCACCCCTTCGACTTTCCACCAAATAACCCTTTTCGGCTGTGAAACGGGATGAAATAACATAATTGATCTGACTGGGAACACAGCCAAGCTGCCCCGCCAAGTCGTTACGCCCGATTTCCAAAGTGCCGTCTCCGGCATTCAACATCTCTTCCATCATGCGGGCAATTTTCTCGGACAACAACATACATCATTCTCCTTTTTTGTTTTTGACTTTTCCTGACCTTGGTTATAGTATAGCACATATAACCCTAATTTCAAGGTCAGAAAAGGTCAAATTATAACAATCACATCCGTTTTACAAGCAATTAGATCGCGTTTCCTCCTATTTTCTCATCATTTCAAAATATTTCTTGCTTTTTTGCATTTTTTTCGTTATACTTTCATTATCCTATTAAGGCAGGTCATATTTATGAGAATGCGCAGAAAGAAAAACGGTGCCGCTCGCAGGGAGCTGTGCCGGGAAATTATGGTTGAAAACCCTGCAGAATATAAAGGTGCATGGAGTCGCTATTTTGGCAATGACCATCCCGTGCATTTGGAGCTCGGATGCGGTAAGGGCGGATTCATTTTGCAACTTGCGGCACAAAATCCACACATCAATTATATCGCCATGGAGCGGTATGCCGATGCGCTGCTGATGGCGCTGGAAAAAGGCATTGAGTTGAAATTACCCAACCTTCGCTTCGTTTTGGCAGACGGGGCAAAACTTGCTGAATATTTTGCGCCCAAAGAATTGGAACGCATTTATTTAAACTTTTCCGATCCGTGGCCGAAAGCACGTCACGCCAAACGTCGCTTGACCTCTCCGGGGTTTTTAGCGGTTTATCGTCCCCTGCTTGCAGGCTCTCTTCTTTTCAAAACCGATAACCGTCCGCTTTTTGATTACTCCCTCGAAACCTTTGCGGCCGAGGGTTGGCGTCTTGAAAATGTTACCTTCGATCTTCACAACTCTCCCGACGCCGCCACCAACATTATGACCGAATACGAGAAAAACTTTTCCTCCCAAGGCTTCCCCATCAATCGCCTGGAGGCATTCCCCTCATGAAGGAGTTTTCCATCGGGCCAAACGATGCGGGACAGCGTCTGGATAAATTTTTACAAAAAGCCCTTCCAAATCTCCCTGCTTCCATGTTATATAAGGGATTGCGCACCAAAAAAATCAAGCTCAACGGAAAGCGAGCCGCGGGAAACGACCGTCTGACCGAGGGAGACAAGCTCACCCTTTATCTTCCCGACGACTGCTTCGCCCCTCGCAACCGTTCGTTGCGTTTGGATATTCGCCCCAACATCCACCTTGTCTACGAAGACGAGCATATTCTTTTGGTCAATAAACCAACGGGTATGCTGGTGCATACGGGGGATGAATCCGAAAAGGATGAGATCACCCTCATCGATCGTATTATTGCTTATTTGTATCAAAAAGGCCATTATAATCCTGAAGATGAAAACTCATTCACCCCCGCCCTATGTAACCGCATCGACCGTAACACGGCGGGTATCGTCATCTGCGCCAAAACTGCCGCAGCGCTTCGGGAGATGAATGCGCTCATCCGCGAAGGCGGCGTAGAAAAACACTATGCGGCGTTAATCCATGGCATTCCCGCAAAAAAAGAAGACACCTTGACCGACATTCTCGAAAAAGACGAGAAAACGCGCACCATGCACATCAAGCATGTCAAAACCGCCGACAATCGCACGGCAGTGACCCATTACCGCATAATCAAGTCGGACACTGCAAAGAATATTTCTTTGGCGGAAATTGTGCTCGGCACGGGACGCACCCATCAGATCCGCGCGCAATTTGCCAATATGGGTCATCCCCTCATCGGTGACGGAAAATATGGTAAATGGCAAAAAGATTATTTAGTCCCGGGCTTTCCATCCCAAGCGCTTTGCGCCTATAAAATCATTTTCCACCCCACCGAACCAAGCGGTGTACTCGCTGCTTTGAACGGAAAAATTTTCGAAATCACAAACCCGTTTTGTGACATCCTGTAAAAAAACTTGACAAAGTTACGATTATGCCCTATAATGCTTATCGTGATTTCATCCAGCCCACGCACGAAAGGAAAAAAACATGAAAAACGAACGTCGGCATCCTGTGCCCCGCATCGTTCGCGATCTGCGGGACATTTTGGAGCACAACGCCTCTGTTTTCTCGGACAAACCGGCATTTATGTACCGCACGGGAAACGGTTGCGCCTCTCTTTCATATAAGCATCTTTTGGAGCGTTGCAATCATTTCGGCACCGCCCTTTCCACCCTCGGTTTAATGGGAAAAACCATCGCCGTTGTCGGCGAAACCTCTCCCGAATATATCATCACTTATTTTTCTACCGTCATGTCGGGTGGTCGCATCGTTCCCCTCGATAAGGATCTTTCGGATGAGGAAACCGTGAATTTCCTCCGCCGTTCCGAGGCATCCGCTCTCGTTTATTCGACTACTTATGCCGAGCGTGCAAAATATGTCGAAAAAGAAATGCCCGAACTTACCTGTCTTATCCGCAACGCCGTTTGCGGAAAAGAAGAGGTTGCCGTCGCAGAGGATGATCGCAACCACAATTTTGAGGATTTGGTTCTCCGCGGCGCCTTGGCCCTGCGCAAAGGCAACCGTGACTTTGTTGATTTCATCCCCGATATGACCAAGGAAGCCGCCATTTTGTTTACTTCAGGCACCACAGGTACAGCCAAAGGCGTTGTCCTTACCTACGCAAACCTGATCTCCGCCGTAAACGCTTCGGCGCAAACGGCCGACTTTTGTTCGGAAGACCGCTTGTTGTCGGTCCTCCCCATACACCACACCTATGAAATGACCTGCGGTATCATGGGTGCCATGGTATACGGTATCACCATCTGCATCAACGACAGCTTAAAGCATCTCATTAAAAACTTCCAGACCTTCAAGCCCAACGCTTTGGCCCTTGTTCCCCTTTTCGTCACGACCATGCACAAAAAGATCTGGGAATCCGCCGCCAAGAAAAAGCAGGATAAGGTTCTCCGCTTGGCTACCAAGCTCAACAAAGGACTTCAAAAGGTTCGTTTGGATGCCAATAAAATTCTGTTTAAACAAGTTTTGGAAGCATTCGGCGGCAAAATCGAAAAAATTATCTGCGGTGGCGCCCCTCTCCCCCCGCACTTAATCGAAGACTTTGAAGTTTTTGGCATAAAGATCAGCCAGGGATACGGCATCACCGAATGCGCTCCCCTCATCTCGCTCAATGGATTCGGTTCCAAAAAGCGCGCCTCGGTCGGCAGACCCGTTCCGGGTATGGAAGCCAAAATCGTCTCTCCCGACGCCAATGGCATCGGCGAAATCACCGTCCGCGGTCCCAACGTAATGAAAGGATATCTCAACGATCCCGCTTCCACCGCCGCTGTTTTGACCCGTGACGGTTGGTTTTCAACGGGAGACCTCGGTTATATTGATGCCGATGGCGATATTTTCATTACAGGCAGAAAGAAAAATGTCATTGTTTTGAACAATGGTAAAAATGTATTCCCCGAAGAAATCGAGGATTATTTATCGCAAATCGACCTGATTGCCGAAGCGGTGGTCATCGGTAGACCCGATGCGCAAGGTGAAATAACCGCCTTGACCGCAGTGGTGTTCCCCAACTTTGATCGCGCGGCCGAAATCGGTCTTAATGACCCCAACGCGGTAGCCGCCGCCATCAAACAAAAAATTGCAGATCTCAACAAGAAATTGCCTTCTTTTAAACAGATGCGCAACGTCGAATTGAGAAAGACCGAATTTGAAAAAACCACATCCCGCAAAATCAAACGTTACAAAGTACAATAATTTTTATTCCGCTTACCGCGGCAAAGGAGTGTCATACATGTTTGAAGAAATCCAAGCAATTTTATCGGAGGAACTTGGCGTCCCCGCAGAATTGATCACCCCCGGCGCAGAATTTGTAAACGATCTGAAACTCAATTCGCTCGAACTGGCCGATCTGGTCGTCATGTGCGAAGAAAAATTCGAAGTAGAGATCGAAGAACAGGATATCCACAGCCTGCTTTGCATCGGCGATCTCGTCGAATATTTAGAAAGCAAACAGGGTTAATCTTGCCCTCTTCCCCTTTTCTCTGCCATCTTTGTCCCCGCCACTGCGGTGTCGATCGGCAAGAGCAGTTGGGATTTTGTCGCACCGAAACAGGGATTTTTGTTTCCTACGCAGGTTTACATCGATTTGAAGAGCCGATTATATGCCACGGGAACGGTTCCGGAACCGTCTTTTTCAGCGGTTGTTCTCTGCGATGCATCGCGTGTCAAAATTACGTTGTATCTCAACAAGCCGTCGGTGAAAAACTTTCTCCGACGGCTTTGTCCGACTTATTTCTTTCATTGCAGGAGCAAGGGGCCGCAAACATCAACCTCGTTACACCCACGCATCAGGCCCCCTGGATCTGCGATGCCCTCGATTTGGCAAAATCCAAGTTGCACATTCCCATCATTTGGAATACATCAGGCTACGAAACGACCGAAGCCATTCGGGATTTAGAAGATTATGTCGATATATTTTTGACCGACCTCAAATTCTTCTCTCCGACACTCGCCTCCGTTTTTTCAGGTGCCCCCGACTACTTTAAAGTGGCCATGGATGCCCTGAAAGAAATGGTGAAAATGCGTCCTGCAAAACTTGCGCCTGACGGCAGCATGTTGCGCGGGGTGATCCTTCGTCATTTGATGTTACCGGGACATAAAGAAGACACCCTCGTACTCTTGCAGTATCTACAGGATCATTTTTCGCCGCACGATTTTTATCTTTCATTGATGCGGCAGTACACCCCCTGCTTCAAAGCGCTCACTACCCCGCCGTTTGATCGCAATTTGACTACCTTGGAATACAAAAAAGCCGTTCAATGGTTCGAACAGAGCCCATTCAACGGCTATATACAAGATAAAGATGCGGTCGGCGTGGAATATATCCCACCCTTTAATTCCAGTGAAAACGGGTTAATTCCCCGCCAATCTGAAAATCCTTAAATTCCCATTGCCGCAACACCTCGTAGGCGGCAACGGCCACAGTGTTTGACAAATTCAAACTGCGGATCCCGCTGAGCATGGGTAAACGCACACAATTTTCAGGATGCGCATACAAAAGCTCCTCGGGCAGTCCCGCTGTTTCTTTACCGAAAATAATATAGGTGTTTCCGCTGTACTTCACTTCAGCATAGGATTTTTGTGCTTTGGTGGTAAAGAAATAGAAATTGCCATGATCTTTGTTTTCTTTTTCAAAGGTTAAGTAGTCGGCATAACGCTTCACCGACAAAAACTGCCAGTAATCCAATCCCGCACGCTTGCATCGCGCATCGGTCAATTCAAAACCAAGCGGTTCCACCAAATGAAGATGCGCTCCGGTGGCAGCGCAAGTGCGAATAATATTACCGGTGTTTTGAGGAATTTCCGGTTCAACCAGTACGATATGTAATGAATTTTGCATTTTTTTACCTTTCAAGGAGAAATTAGAATGAAAAAAGTTTGCCGCTTTTTGTTTCCGATTCTGGCATTGGCTTGGCTGATGTTCATTTTCGGCAATTCTTTTTTGGATGCCGAACAATCTTCGCAGATCAGTTCAGGCTACACCGACATGGCCGTTGATATCATTGAAGACATCACCGACACCCCCGTCGATCAACCGCAGCGCGATACCATCACAACCGTTATACGCAAAATGGCACACTGTCTTGAATTTATGCTGCTATCCATTTTAACCTTTCTCGCCTTCACTGTCAACGGGCTTTCTGTAAAAGAGCATCTTTTTTTCCATCTTTTTCTCGGCTTGTCGGTCGGATTGATGGATGAAACCATCCAACGTATGTCTGAAGGAAGAACCAGCAGCGTCGTAGATGTATATATTGATTTTGCGGGTTTTGCGCTGGGCATCTGCCTCTGTCTCCTACTACGATATCTCCATTCTCAAAGAAAAGAAAAAAAGCAAACCGAATAATTTTCACACACCCGATTTCCCGGAGGAAATCGGGTGTCATATTTTCACTCTTTTTTTCATACAGTATGGAAGAAAAGTATGATTTCCGAACAAAATGCAAAAAGGAGTACAGATCATGAAACATTCGTTCCCAAGGATTTTCACCGTTTTGCTGCTGCTCTTATCTCTCCTCTGCAATCTATCCTTCAGTGTCTTTGCAGATTCCGAAATTTCCTCCATCCATCTTGAAGACACCTCGCTGGATGTTTCCGGATTTTACGACGATGCCCTCGAAGTAGAAGGCGACGTTCTGGATACCGCCGCCCCCTCCGCCATTCTCATCGAAGCCGAAACGGGAAGCGTGCTCTATGAAAAAAATGTCACCGAAAGACGCCCCATCGCTTCGGTCACCAAAATCATGACCATGCTCTTGATCGCCGAAGCAATAGACGCGGGCACCATCTCTTTGGACGACATCGTCACCGTCAGCGAAAAAGCCGCTTCTATGGGCGGATCCCAAGCATTCATGGAGGTGGGTGAACGCATGAGCGTCCACGAGATGCTCAAAGCCGTTGCGGTCGCCAGCGCCAACGATGGCGCGGTTGCCCTCGCCGAGCATTTGTGCGGCAGCATGGAAGCATTCGTTGAAAAAATGAACAAACGCGCCAAACAACTCGGCATGACTGATACGCTTTTTTTAAACCCCACAGGGCTGGATGACAATGAAGATCCCTATTCCTGCGCGCGGGACGTCGCTCTCATGTCACGCGAACTCATTAAGCATGAACTCATTTTTGATTATACCACCATTTGGACCGACTCCATCCGCAACGGTCAATTCGGTCTGGCCAATACAAACAAGCTGATCCGTTTTTACGATGGCGCCACAGGATTGAAAACGGGATCAACCTCCAAAGCCAAATTCTGCTTATCCGCCACAGCAAAAAAAGACGGTATGCAACTGATTGCCGTAGTCCTGGGAAGCGAAACCTCTTCCGATCGCTTTTCGGCTGCCAAAACCCTCCTCAACTATGGCTTTGCAACCTACGCTCTCATCACCCCGACAGTCGACACCTCCCCCGTAAAGGTTTGGGGTGGTAGGGCCGACACCGTAACCCCTGTATATGACACCCCCTCCATTTTGGTTCGAAAAGAACAGAAAAACCGTATCACCTACCGAGTAGTCATGGAAAACGAATTCACCGCCCCCATCGAAAAAGGACAGCAACTCGGGAAAGTACAATTTGAAATGGACGGGACCATCGTCCGTGAAATCCCGCTGACCGCACTTGAAGGGGTAGAAAAAATAACTTTCTTTGAGCGGTTTACCCGTCTTTTCAGCCTTTGGTTTTCTTAAAAAACACAGGGCGCCTCTCCGATGAGGCGCCCTGTGTTTTTGTTCGTTTCAATTTTCTGCCCTTTATAAAACGCTATCCCAATCAACTGCGAAAGGGTATTTTGAAGAAACGATCCGGCTTGACATTTTTCTCATACTGTGATAAGATTTCTCTGTTCAAAAAAACAAACGAGGTACAACTATGGCTTTCGATGCACAAAAAGTAAAAAATGATATTATCGAGTGGATCCGAAATTGGTTTGAAGAAAACGGCGTCGGTTGTAATGCCGTTATCGGTATTTCAGGAGGCAAAGATAGTTCGGTTGTCGCAGCGCTGTGCGTCGAAGCCCTTGGCCGCGACCGCGTGTTCGGTATTTTAATGCCAAACGGCGAGCAATTCGATATTGATGTTGCGCGCGACCTGACCAAACATCTGGGTATCCGCGCCTTTGAATTCAATATTTCCCAAGCAAACCAAGCAATTCTTTCGGGACTTGGCGCTACTTTGGGCGAAATTACCTCCCAAACCCGCAACAATATTCCTCCCCGCCTGCGCATGACCGTTTTATATGCTTTCTCCCAATCGTTAAACGGCCGCGTCGCCAACACCTGCAACCTCAGCGAGGATTGGGTAGGTTATTCCACACGTTACGGAGATAATGCAGGTGATTTCAGTCCCTTGTCCATGTTGACAGTGGCCGAAGTCAAGGAAATCGGCCGCGCTCTCGGCCTGCCTGCCGTTTTTGTTGACAAAGTCCCCATCGACGGTCTCTGCGGCAAAACAGACGAGGATAATCTCGGTTTCACCTACGCCGTTCTTGATCGCTATATTCGCGAAGGCGTGATTGATGACGAGCAAACCAAGGCCCGCATCGACAGACTGCATAAAATCAACCAATTCAAGTTACAATATATGCCGGTTTTCCCCTATCAGCCAAAATAAAGAGGCGCCGTACGACGCCCCTCTCAAAATTCAAAATATCTTTTCAGTTTTTCCCGATCGGGTACAATGACCGCGCCGCGCTCCAAACTGACAATGCCCTCTGCCGAAAACTTTTTCAGCGTTCTCGAAACGACCTCTCGGGCAGATCCGATGTTTTTTGCGATCCGCTCATGGGTAGTTACAATGCGTGTTTTTTCTTCATTTTCCGATTCTTCCCACAAATATAAAGCGAGTCGCTTATCAAAACCCATAAAAAGAGATTTCTGCATAGCGGAAATGATTTGCGAAAAAGCATGATTGGCGGTTTCCAGCGCAAACAGACGCACATCGCAATTCGAGCGATACAGTTTATCAAATGTGTAACAAGGAACGATAAGTAATTCCGTTGCCGTTTCGCACTCAAATCGTACATCGTAATCAATGCTTCGGATCACACAGATGGAGGAAAGCACATAAACGCTTGACGGATGCAAACGAAAGAGCGTCAATTCTCGCCCTTCCTCGGATGTGAGGACTACGCGCACCATGCCGCTGACCACGCTCAAAATCCCCAAGCATTGGTCACCGCAGCTGTGTACCGTTGCACCGCGAGGGTATTTCGCGATACGCGCCGAAGCGGTCAATACATCTTGTTCGGTATTCGACAGTTTTTTCCAAAACGGCATCACAGCAGAAAACTGTTCCCTTATATCGCGCATCTCGATCCCCCCGTAAAATATTTCTGTCTCTTATTATACATTCTTTTTTTTGTATGTCAAGCAATTTGACAATTCATTCCACCAGGAGGTCATACCCATGTACGATTTAATCATAGTCGGCGCAGGTCCCGGCGGCATGAGCGCAGCCCTTTACGCCCAGCGCGCAGGACTTCGTTCCCTCGTTTTGGAATCTTCCATGTACGGCGGCCAAATGGTCACCACTCCGGAAGTGGAAAACTATCCCGCGTTACGAGCAGTCTCCGGCTTTGATCTTGCACAGAACATGTATGACCAAATGATGGCTTTGGGTGCTGAATTTCAATTCTGTTCAGTCCTTTCGGCCCAAAAAACAGAAGACGGCTTTTCTGTAGAAACCGATGGTGCCTCTTATGTCGGCAAAGCCCTCATTCTTGCCAACGGTGCAAAACGAAAAAAACTTGCATGTCCCGGAGAAGAAGCATTCGCCGGACGCGGTGTCTCCTACTGCGCCACCTGTGACGGCGCATTTTTCCGCAAAAAAACCGCCTGTGTAGTCGGCGGCGGAAATACCGCTTTGGAAGATGCCCTTTACCTCGCTTCTCTTTGTCAAAAAGTCTATCTCATCCACCGCAGAGACACCTTCCGCGGAGAAGAACATTTGGTCAAACAGATACAAAACACTCCCGCCATCGAAATCATCTACAACGCCGTTCCCACAGAGATCATCGGCAGTGATAAGGTAGAAAAACTCTGCGTACAAAACACACAGACACAAACCATCCGAACAATCGACACCGATGCCGTCTTTGTCGCCATCGGACTTTCCCCCGACAACGCACGCTTTGCAGATCTGATTGATTTGGATGCGCGCGGCTATATCAAAGCAGGAGAAAACTGCGAAACCTCTCTTGGCGGTGTTTGGGCCGTGGGCGACACCCGCACAAAAACCCTGCGCCAAATCATCACAGCAGCTTCCGACGGCGCTATTGCAGGCGCCGCAGCCGCACAGTATGTAAAAACACTCGGAAAATAATCCCCCTTACTTCCAAAACCGAAAGAAAACCTCTTTCGGTTTTCTTTTTTGTAAAAAAACAAAATGGGAAAAAGACTTGACAACCCTTCAAAGACATGTTATTATATTAACACTTTAGTAAGATAAAGTAAAATTGAAAAAGAGGTAAAGAAAATGAAAAAACTGCTTGCACTTTTATTGGTCACTCTTATGTGTCTCCCCTTGTTCGTTTCTTGCGGCAACATGATCATCGTAGCCGAAAAAGAATCCGCAGGTGAAGAAGTAGCCAAAACAGACGAATATTTTAAAGACATGGAATACAGCGCCGTCGACTCTCAGTCCAAGGCACTGATGGAAGTCAAATCCGGCACGGCAGACGGCTGTGTGGTTGACTATGTTTGCAGCATCGGTATGATCGGCGAAGGCACCGACTTTGAAGATCTGTCGGTTGTTGAAGGTCTTGCTTTCAACGATGAACAGTACGGCATCGCTTTCCGCAAAGGCAGCACCGCTGTTGCCGCTCGCGTCAACGCCGCCATCAAAGCCCTTATCGCAGACGGTTCTCTTCTGAACGTTGCCAAAAAATACAAACTGGAAAAACAGATCATCGTTGCCGATGATGCTGAAGCCACCTATGATGCCCAAGCCACCGATGCCGATTGGGAATACATCGCAGCAAAAGGCGAAATGATCATCGGTATCACCATCTTCGCTCCCATGAACTATTTCGACGAAAACAACAACCTGACCGGTTTTGAAACCGAATTTGCCAAACTCGTTTGCGACAAACTCGGCCTGACCCCCAAATTCCAGGAAATCAGCTGGGGCGCAAAAGAAACCGAGCTCAAGAGCAAAAACATCGACTGCATCTGGAACGGCATGACCATCAACGATGAACGCAAGACCAACATGCAGATTTCCGCTCCCTACATGGCAAACAAACAGGTTCTGGTCGTTAAATCCGGCAACGAAAGCAACTTCCCCGTAAAATAAGGAGCTGCAAAAACTATAAGGTGGTAATCAAATTATGGATTTCTCCACAATTACACTCGATCTACTCACCGCCTTTAAGGAAAATTGTATCATATTCGCGGCAACGCTTTTATTTGCGTTGCCGCTTGGTCTGCTTATATCCCTTGGCTCAATGGCACGATTTTATCCTATACGGTGGTTGACAAAAACGTTTGTATGGATCATCCGCGGTACACCCTTGATGTTACAACTTTTTGTCGTTTTCTACGTTCCCGGTATCGTATTCGACGTTCCCATGCGCAATCGATTGCTGGCAGCGCTTATTGCATTTATCATTAATTATGCGTGTTATTTTTCCGAAATCTACCGCGGTGGCATCGAAAGCATCCCTAAAGGACAATATGAAGCAGGGCAGGTTTTGGGTATGACCAAAACCCAAATTTTCTTCCGCGTCATCCTTTTGCAAGTTGTCAAACGCATCGTTCCCCCAATGGGCAACGAAATCATCACCTTGGTCAAGGATACCTCGCTCGCCCGCATCATCGCCGTCAGTGAAATTCTTTTTGCTGCCGAACGTTATGCAGGCAAAGGCCTCATTTGGCCGATGTTCTATATCGGCGTATTCTTCCTGTTGTTCTGCGGTCTTTTGACCATTCTCTTCAATTACATTGAAAAGAAACTCAACTATTTTAAGGGGTGATCCGTATGGCCTTTTTAGAAGTACAAAACATAGAAAAGAGTTTCGGGAAAACCGAAGTTCTTAAAAACATATGCTTTTCCATGAAAAAAGGAGAAGTTCTCGCCATCATCGGCTCCTCAGGTAGCGGCAAAACCACCCTTTTGCGCTGCATTAACTTTTTGGAAACCCCCGATGCGGGTCAGATCGTTTTGGACGGCGAACCCCTCTTCGATGCAGGAGCACTCGACTCTGTCAGCGACGAGGTTATCCGCCAGAAAAGACTCCATTTCGGTCTGGTTTTCCAAAATTTCAACCTCTTCCCGCAGTACACCGCCTTGCAAAACGTCAAACTTGCCGCTGAATTGCAGGTCAAAGAAACCCTGAAAAAACAAAAAGCTTCCAAAGCCGAAATCACCGCCGCATTAAAGCAGGTGGAACAGGAAGCCAAAGATCTGCTCATTCGGGTTGGTCTGGAAGATAAAATGGACAATTATCCCTGCCAGCTTTCGGGCGGCCAGCAACAGCGTGTAGCCATCGCGCGCGCCCTTTCCATGAAACCCGATGTCCTCTGTTTTGACGAACCCACCTCGGCCCTCGACCCCGAACTCACCGATGAAGTGTTAAAGGTCATCCGCGGCTTAAAATCCTCCGACCGCACCATGATTGTGGTAACACACGAAATGGAATTTGCAAAAAACGTTTCGGATCACGTCATCTTCATGGCTAACGGTATCATCGAAGAAGAAGGCACCCCCGAGGAAGTATTCGCTCATCCCAAGAGTCCCCTCACCCGTTCATTTTTGAATAAATCGGACGAAATATAAAACCGTATGTAAAAAGCTCTGCCGATAAAAATCAGCAGAGCTTTTCATTTTTATATTCTTTTGTCGATTCACTTAAAACTTAATTTCTCTGGTCAACAACTTGTTAAGGTTTTCACGGCTGATTTTCTCATACGCTTCATAAGAAATATCGCCCGCTTCCATAGCATCATCAAGATAGTGAGAAAGGAGCATCTGATTCTTGGGAGAACAAATATCGGTACCGAAGTAAATACGATCTTTATAAGTCTCCAAGAACCAAAGACCGAATTCCTTGTCGCGCATAATGGCATTTTGTCCACTGCCTGCAGAAATATCCAGCGAAAGGTTGGGATAAGCATCCATCAAGCGAACAATGGTACCACCGGGAGCAACAGGGCCCTTCGGATAGGAAGTAAAGTTTTGGAGAGTAACGTCGCCGGAAATTTGCGACCAGAATTGAGCAGAGTGAGCAATGAATTCAAGTTTGGGGAATTTTTTCAATGCACCCTCCAACTTCGGCATACCAAGATCGTCCACAATACCGTAGCTGTGGTTTTTAATGCCCATGTGGAACAAAAGGGGCATTTCCTCGATTTCGCAGTGCTTAAAGAGATTTTCCATATAAGGATCATCAAAGGGAAGGTTGACGGTTACTTCACCTACACCCTTTGCGCCCATCGATTTATAAAAACGAATGAAATTGCCAAGGTCATAACCGGGTGTATTGTTACCTTCTCTGGGATCGGGATTGCAAAACCAAAAATATTGATCAGGATATTCCTGCGCCAACTTGTAGCTTTCGTGGTTGGAGATGATCTGGTATCTGCCTTCGGGCGAGTTGAGAGGCAATTGAATACCTTTTTCAATTCCAAGCTCGTCATACATGGCGCGCAGCTCGCTCGGGGTCGTCCAGTTGGAATTCGGCTCAAGAATGCCCCATTTTTCAAAAACAGAGTGAACGTGAATGTCAAGTTTTAAAATCTTTTTCTTCATGAAAAAAACCTCCTTTTGTGCGTTTATCGCAACTGGCTATATTATAACACGATGTTTCGGGGTTTGCAACCAAAAAAACATTTTTTCTCATAGAGATTAAATGCTTTTTTATGTCGGCGCATATAATAAAATGTGCAAAAACCACCGACAAACCAAAAAAACATAACAAAGAAAAACGAAAAGAAGGCTATTTGATAAAATAACATCGTCCAAATAACCATAAGATGAAGACAACGCAGCTGTAAAACAGTCATTTTTAACACTGATAAAAAAAGTTTAAAAAAATGTAAAAATACTCTTGACAAAGCCACTTGGAAATGCTATACTATCACTCGCGGTGAAAAGAAAGCGCAACAACAAATATGCCTCTGTAGCTCAGTTGGTAGAGCAGGGGACTGAAAATCCCCGTGTCGTTGGTTCAATTCCGACCGGAGGCACCACTTTCCCCGGCAGCGCAACAGCAGACTTCCCGCTGTGCGAATTCCCCCCTCTATTTGCGGATTTAGCTCATTTGGTAGAGCGCAACCTTGCCAAGGTTGAGGTGGCGAGTTCGAGCCTCGTAATCCGCTCCACACGGCGCCATAGCCAAGCGGTAAGGCAGAGGTCTGCAAAACCTTTACGCCCCAGTTCAAATCTGGGTGGCGCCTCCAATTTATGCGGATTTAGCTCATTTGGTAGAGCGCAACCTTGCCAAGGTTGAGGTGGCGAGTTCGAGCCTCGTAATCCGCTCCACAGGGGAGCATAGCTCAGTTGGGAGAGCACCTGCCTTACAAGCAGGTGGTCACAGGTTCGAGCCCTGTTGTTCCCACCAGCGTGCATAGCACGCATCCTTAACAAACACATATGGCCCGGTAGTTCAGTTGGTTAGAACGCTAGCCTGTCACGCTAGAGGTCGAGGGTTCGAGTCCCTTCCGGGTCGCCAGTGTTTGCTGACATAGCTCAGTAGGTAGAGCACATCCTTGGTAAGGATGAGGTCGGCCGTTCAATCCGGCTTGTCAGCTCCACACCAACCCCGTCGTGAGTTCGATGGGGTTTTTTGTTTCCCCTTTTCCTACACAAATCCCCACAACCCCTTGACAAAAGAACACTTTATTCGTATAATATTAGTAATTACGCGGTTTTTTCTCAGCTTCAAAAGCAACATTCTGAAAAAACCTCCACCCAGTCGCATATTGCGGCGCACTATAGATTGGAGTTGATACCTTTCCTATGGACAGTAGCAGTTGGTTACAATTATTGTTACTTATTTTCTTTCTTTTTTGCAGTTCTTATTTTTCTATTTCGGAAAGCGCCCTGTCCGCTTCCAATACCATTCGTTTAAAAAGTCTTGCCGACGACGGCAACAAACGCGCGAAAAGTGTTTTATACATTCTTTCGAACTTTGAGCGCGCTCTTTCTGTCATTTTAGTCGGTAACAATATAGCCAACACAGCATTTGCCTCTCTCTCCACCGTGTTTGCTATTTCTGTTTTCAGCAACGCGGTACAAGACCCCGACACCCTGACAACCTATACGACCATTGTATCCACAGTAGCGGTATTTTTGATCGGCGAAATAACACCCAAGATGTTGGCTAACGCTCGCAGTGAAGGCGTTGCCATGACTTGTGCGCCCTCTTTGCGCCTGATCATGAAGATACTCTCTCCTGTGGCATTTCTTTTTTCCTCGTTGGCTGCTGCTGTTTCCAAGCTTTTCAATGTCGAAAAGCAACCGACAGTCACCGAAGAGGAGCTGTATCACATCATCGACACCATTGAAGAAGAGGGCGTCTTGGATGAAGAGCAGTCCGACCTCTTCAAATCCGCTTTGGACTATACAAAAAAATCCGTAGGCGATGTTATGACCATGCGCCAAGATATCATCGCGCTTGATGTCACCACCACCGATGAGGAAATCGAAAATCTTATCAAGACCATTTCCTGCTCCCGTCTCCCCGTATATGATGGCACGCTTGATAACATCGTGGGCATTTTGAGCTTAAAGAAATATTATCGCAACCGTTTTTCACCCGACCCTCTCCCCTGGCAACAACTTGTCTCTTCCCCGTTTTTCACGGTCAAGGATGCCTTGATCGATGATCTGCTGCAGGATATGAGCCGCCACAAAGCCTCTATCGCCTTGGTGCGCGACGGCAGCAAAATTTTGGGACTTGCAACCACCGAAGACTTTTTGGAAGAATTGGTGGGTGAAATCTGGGACGAAGATGATGTCGTGGATGAAAACTTCATCAAACTCGGCGGAAACCGCTACCAAGTCAATCCTCGTTTGACCGTGGTTGAAACCTTCCGTCGCATGGAATACAAATCCGTTTCTCCAAACATTGCCAACACCAAAGTTCTCTCCGCTTGGGTTCTTGAAAACCTCGGTCACATCCCTGAAGAAGACGAAACCTTCTCTTTTGAACATTTGGATATAACCGTCTCGGCCTTGGAAAACAACCGCATCACCGAGCTTATCATCAAGCACAACACCGAGGAAGAGGGCATCGAAAACAGCCTCTCGGCAATATAAGGGGGTGACGGTTATGGATTATATCGCAATTGTCATTTGTTTAATCTTCTCTGCCTATTTCTCGGCCAGCGAAATCGCTTTCAATTCGGTCAACAAACTGCGTCTTAAAAAAGCTGCCGACGAGGGTGAAAAAACTGCAAAACTTGTCTGCGCTATCACCGATCATTTCCCCACCGTACTCGCCGCAATTTTGATTGGCAACAATCTGGTAAACATTGGCGCCTCCTCCCTTTCCACCATCATCGTTCTCCGACTCATCGGTCCGGAAAATACGGGTATTTCGGTTTTGATCGCTACCGTTCTTATGACGGTATTTATCCTCATTTTCGGTGAGATCATCCCGAAAATCCTTGCCCGTCAAAACGCGGACACATTAGCAAGGTGGATCGCCTATCCAACGGCGTTTTTGGTCATCCTTCTCTCCCCCATCATTTATCCCATCACCTTTTTCTTCAAGCTTCTTTCCAAGCTTTGGACCCCCAAGGGCGAGGAAGATGCCCCAACCGTTACCGAAGAGGATCTCTCCACCATCATCGACACCATCGAGGAAGAGGGCGTCATAGACGAAGGTCAATCCGATCTGTTGCAGTCCACCCTTGATTTTCAGGATACAACAGCCCAGGAAATCCTTACACCGCGTATCCAAATGACCTCCATCGATATCGATGACTCTCTCGAAACCATCGAGGAAATCATCCGCACGGCGCGCTTCACCCGAATCCCCGTGTACGAGGATTCCATTGATAATATCATCGGCATCCTAAACATCAATCATTTCTACAAACAACGACTGCTCACGGGTGAAACCGACATCCGCTCCATCTTACTGGAACCCTACTTCATTCACAAGACCATGCGCATTCCCGCCATTTTAAACGAAATGAAAGAGCGCCAGTTGCATCTGGCCATTGTCGTAGACGAATACGGCGGCACCATGGGTCTTTTGACAATGGAAGATATTTTAGAGCAGCTTGTCGGCGATATTTGGGACGAAAGCGATGAAATCATCACCGAATCTACCCAAACGGGTGACAACACCTATGACATCAGCGGCGATATGAACATCTACGATTTCTTTGATCTCTTGGATGTCAGCGACCGCGGATTTGAGTCGGAATACACCACGGTTGGCGGTTGGGTCATTGAAATGCTCGAATCCAATCCCCACGAAGGCGACAGCTTCGGCTATAAAAATCTCTATGTCATCGTTTCCGAAATGGACGATATGCGTGTCACGAAAATCTCGGTGCGCGTTACGCCCCCCGAAGACGAAGAAGAGGAATAAAAAAATTCGCCCCTGTACTTTCATAGTACAGGGGCATTTTTCTACTCATGATGATAACCTGCATACACCTTCGCGAACACAAACAAGCCAAGCCCGATTACCACCGTCATCACAGACAAAATAATTAAAATCAGCCAGCCGACACCGAGGCCGTCGTCCATGTTCTTTTCGCTATCCGCGCTTTCCTTATCGGTCATGGCCGTATCGGTGATGATCTCGCCGGGTGTCCGTCCATCCTCTTCCAACTCAACACTCGGAATTATATCCTCAACGCCGGTCAACTCTCCCGTTTCCAAAAGAACGTATTCACCGGGTGTAGCGCTGAAGGAAAAATAACCATAGATACGAGTATAGAACACACGGTGCAATCCATCTTGATCCACGCGGAACAAGCGTACGTTTTTACCATTGACAATGGGCAGAGCGCACAGACCGATGACATCCTCTTCCTGCTTTTCATCCGCGTTGGCCCTATATAGGTTGTAACTCTTCAAAAGAAGCCCTTGGCTGTAAGTTTTGGTCGACTCTGTCTCTTTCACACCCATCCACACATCGAAATTTTCAGGCAAATAGTGAGAATTGGGAGCTGAAAGCATTTCGTAAATATACCGCTTTCCTTCCACCTTTCCGTTCTTTCCGACACCGCCTCCATTGACGGTAGCAGAAACATTCCCCGCAATCCATATTTGGGTATCACCGTAAAAAGGAATATTTTGTCCGCCACCGTAAACATGTCCGGCATTACCGCCCTCCAAGATCAGCAAAACACTGCCACTAAAAGAATGCGTGGCACCCGCGCCAAAAAGCATCCCCGTAACGGTCGCATTTTTGCCAAAAAGTAAAACGGAGTCGGCGGGCTCGATTCCCTCTTTTTCATTCGGCACACATCCCGCGACATCGGTTGCCCAAATGGTTGAGAATGTGCCGCCATAGATGCGTGTGATGCCATAATTGGAACCGGAAATATAAAGAGCGCCTTTTTGAATATCACTTTCAAAATTCTCCGTGAAGGTCAAATCGTGACCATTTGCCAAAATGGTGACATGATTTTCGGCGCGAAGAAGAATATCATCAAATATCGTTTTTCCGCCCAAAAGAAACGAGGTGTAATAAGACGCCCCCATGAATATGATCTCAGCCCCTTCTTCTCCCGTCACGGTAATGGGATTCTCGTAATCGGGCAAAGAGACCGTTATATTTTTTTTAGCGGCATCGGCAACCGTCACACGATCCAAAACCACGATACAGCCACCTGATCGCGATTTAGAGACGGTATCTTCATCATTGCTTGGTTGATTCGACAACGCGAGGAACGCATCGTAGAGGGTCTCGTAGGGCCGTTCTCGACTACCGTCCCTTTCTCCCCTCACTTCCGCCGACGAAACGTAAACGGTATGCACCTCATCTTCGGCGTTTGCAAACATAGAAGCCTCGCCAAACGCGGGCAAAATCAACAAAAGAAGCAAAAGAGCAATGAATCGGATATAGACTTGTATGCGATGAATACGCACCATTTTCATCACCTCGGAAAAAGTATACCAAAAATCGACCTGTTTGTCAAACGGCAGTCTTTTCCACCGCCTTTTAAGAAATAACAAAACCCTCCGTTGTTTACTTCCGTTTCTAAACAAAAAACGGCGTAAAATATACGTTGTTCTTCCTTTAAAGCATTTGTACAAAACAAGGCCGTCTCACTCTCAAAGAGCAAGACAGCCCATTTTAAAAATCTATGTTATCGGGGATAAACAACCTTCACAGGCTTACCGCTCTTGGAGGATTCAACCGCCGCAAGACATGCCGCCACGGTGGCCGCGCCGTCATAGCCGGTAGTAGCAGGCTCTCTGTCCTCCAAAATAGCAGATGCCAATTCGGAAATTTCAGCGCCTACATTATGATTGTTGATATCGACAGGTATTGTCTGCGGATCCTTGCCTTCAATGAAAAGGGTCATATCCGGGCTGGTATTGTCGCAAATGATGGTGCCGGTAGAACCATAAAACACGCTTCTCATAGTATATTTACGTTTACAGGAGATGGAACAGAAAACCTTTCCGATCACTTCATTCGGGAATTTCATAACCGCAATGGTGGTATCATCGGTCGGCCAATCCTTGAGCATCTTATGGTTGGCGTAAGCAAATACTTCTTCGGGTCTGCCCGCAATCCAGGAAAGCAAATCCATGGCATGGCAACCGCCACCCAAAATGCCGTGACGACGGGGATCGATACGCCAATCACCCACGCCGCGCGCACGAAGATAATCGTGTGCATATTCACTTTCGACAAAATAAAGATCTCCAATGGTACCCGACGAGATCAATTCTTTGGCTTTTTTAAAAGCGGGCGCATAACGGCAAACCTGCCCCACCATCAATTTATATCCCGTGCGTTTGGATGCCTCAATCATGCTGACACATTCTTCCACGGTAAAAGCCATCGGCTTTTCACAAAGAACATGTTTTTTATTTTCAAGGGCGGCAACCGTCATCTTTTCATGCCAAGCATCGGGGGTAGCCACGACAACAGCATCGATATCATCGGCAGCAATAATATCTTCCCAATTTGTCGTACATCTTTGAGGATGGTACAAATCCGCAATTTTTTGCATAGTCTCTTCAAGGGGATCGCAAACTGCTACCAGCTCACATTGCTCGTGGTCCACGATTCCTTTGCAATGGGCGGCACCCATATGCAGACCAATTACACCAAAACGTATTTTTTTCATTTCATTTCCTCCCGTGTTTGTCAAACTGTACTTGCAGTATAACACTTCCCATGCGCGGTGTCCTATACCATAATGACAAATTTAATCAATTATATTGATATTTTCCTACCCGATTCACGGTACTTTTTCGGAGATTCTCCGAACTTTTCTTTGAATTTCTTATGGAAATAAGCCGTATTTTCAAATCCGCAGGTAAAACAAATATCTAAAACAGATTGATTACTGAATCTGAGCAAATCCGCCGCATGCAATATACGCAATTCATACACAAAGGCACTGGGAGTGATCCCCATATATTTTTTCATGGTTCTGGACAGATGTTCCTTGCTTCGCCCGCTGATCTCAACCATGCGCTCGGGCGGCGCGGTAAAATTCTCAAATTTGCGCATTTGCAGGCAAGTCACTTCCAACCAAGCGGGAATGGGGTGTGGATTGGATAAATAACTCTCTTTTTGCAAAAAGCAACCAAGCAATTCACAAAGAAGCTGACGCATAACCATTTTGATTTGGTCGGCATTATCGCTTTTTAACCGATAGGCATCAAAACGACGGTACATCTCGCGCACTTCCTGCACGTTCACTTTAATCACAGTCGGTAGAGGCGAAGATAAAAGCATCTCAAAAGGAAAATCCGTATCATCCATATAACGACGAAAATGCTCAAAATGTTCGCAAGAAAAGGCGATGTTCATCAATTCCACACCATTGGGTGTAGCATCTCCGAATGCATGGGTATCCTCGGGACGAATAAATAACAAATCGCCCGCCGAAAGCTCCTTTACTTCGCCATTGATATAATGATGCATTTTACCCGACAAGATCAATGCCACTTCATAATGGCGATGATAATGCGCAGGAGACTCATGCACACGGTTGATATGCGTATAGTAACAGCCCGCTTCTTTATAATTGGCGGGAATCTCACTGCAATACGGAGGATCCTCGTTTTTGGCTCTTTTGGACGAATACGAAGGCAAAGTATTCTTCCCCCTCATTCCTTGCTACCTCCGATACAAATATCGGCTCGGTCAGCCAGAGAAAACTGGTCGTTTTCACTCAAAGTGGAAATGCGATATTCCCCGCCACAGCGCGGGCAGGTCAAACGAATGTGATCAAATCCGATTTGCAAGTTGTAATTTTTACTGCCGCAAGCACAGCGGATCTTCTCTTCCTCTGCAAAATCTTTGATTAAATACAAAATATTCATAGCAACCGCAGGATTGGCGCAAGCCCCAATCAGATCACCCGTCGGTTGCGGTATTTCACTTGTCTGGTCATGACTATGCGCATGCTCCTCGCAATGACAGTGCTCGCCGCATTCTTCATGCTCACAATGCTCCGATTCTTCTGCTTCCTCTTCGTCTTCGGCAAATTGGCCGAGAAGCTCGGCAAGCTTTTCAGCGCTTTTTTGTAAACCTTCAAGCACTTTTGCATGATCGCCCATAAAAGCAATCTCCACGCCGGTATATTTGCAACTCAAAGTGAACAGATCTCTTTCCAGAAACGACACACCCGAAAGACGGAATGTGTGATCCTCGGGACAAAAAAGGCAAGGGACACTTATGTGAATTTTGCTATCGGAAGTCAGCCGAAGGGTAAGGGTACTACCACCGCATTCACAAGTCAATGCGGCGCCCTCCCCACCCAAATCAAACAGATCTACTTCTCCCATAACATCGTATCCGCAAATAGGGCAACGGTATGCAACAGCTGCAGTTTGTATTTTCATTATTTTATTTCCTTTCAATCTTGATTCATCCGTAATATTTTGATATACTGAGCATGTAAGGAGTGTTTATATGGAAAAAATTTATACCATACCTGTAAATGAAGTATTTGAAGAACAGGACGGCTGTCCTTTTTGCCGTCTGCACGCCAAACTGGAGGACAACCACCTGACAACCATTTTAGGCGCCGCCATGATGGAGGATGACGTGCGCACCCAAACCAATGCGCTCGGTTTTTGCGGCAAACATCTTGCCGATATGTTCGGTCGAAAAAACGCTTTGAGTCTTGCGCTCATGCTCGACACTCATCTTGCCACCCTGCAAAAAGGTCTGGACATCGGTTCCCCTCTTTTTAAAGACAAGGGCACGAAAATGCTCGAAACACTCATCCCCGTCAACAACGACTGTTACATTTGCCGCCGCATCGAACATGATTTTTCCAAAATGATGGAAAATGCAGTCATGTTGTGGGAGGTTGACAAGGAATTTCGTAAAAAATTTTCTTCCCAACCCTATTTTTGTCTCCCTCACTATCAGCGTCTTTTGGAAAATGCAAAAAAACAACTCGGCAAAAAGATATTGCCTGATTTTCTGCATGATGCCGAAGCCGTCGAAAACACATACCTTGCCTCGCTCCATGAAGACGTGCAGTGGTTTTGCAAAAAATTTGATTACCGCTATTCAGACGAGCCTTGGGGAAACGCCAAGGATGCCGTCGAACGCGCCATTCGCTTTCTTGCGGGAAACAACACGTTATAATATCAATATTGTTTACTTTATTAGCATACTCCCCCAATTCATTTTTGTCAAGAGTATCAACATATTTTGATGTTTCTTCAAGCAATATTAAACCCCCGCGCTTGCGGGGGTTTATCTTAATCACAAAGACAAGGACAGAGGTAGGTTTTCGCGAAATAGGCAATCACCGCGAGCAGTACACCCTCAATCACGGCTGTCCACAACGCTTGGCAGCAATCGGAGGACGGCACATCGCAGATACCAAACGTATAAATCAGTGCAATGGCAATCGCCGCTAAAAATACAAGTCCCATCACTTCTTTTTCGCAAAGATCGGTGCAATTTTCCAGTTCGCTGTCAAGCCACATCAAAAGCGGAACCGTCAAAAGCAATTCAACACTCAAATATTCACATTTCATCATGCTTTCCCTTCTTTCTTCATAATCTCGCCGCAAAGCGGCTACTGTATTTTATGTCGAAAATGATAAAACGTGAAGAATTGGAAAGTGCCCGATAAAATTGAGGCATCCTGTTTTGGGATGCCTCAACTGTTTTATGATTCCATTGTTATGCCCAACTCATGGAAGTCGGCTTAGGATCGCAAATCATCACATCGGATAAAAATGCGACGGCTTTTTTCAACCCCTCGTCAATGCTCATGAGACTGTCCTCATGCTCAATGGAAAGCACTCTGTCATACCCGACCAAACGGAGATTGCTGACAAGATCTCTCCAATAGCTTTCGCCGTTTCCGTAACCAACCGTGCGGAAAACCCAAGCGCGATGGAGCTCATCTCCATAATGTTTGGTATCCAGAACACCGTTTTTGGCGGTGTTGTAAGCATCGATCTTGGTATCCTTTGCGTGAACATGGTAAATAGCGCCGGCAAGTTCACGAATGGCGGCAACAGGATCCATGCCCTGCCAAACAAGGTGAGAGGGATCAAAGTTTGCGCCAATCACATCCCCGACCGCCGCGCGAAGCTTGAGCAAGGTTTCTGGATTGTAAACACAAAAGCCCGGGTGCATTTCAAAGGCAATGCGCACACCGTGATCGGCTGCAAATTTACCCGTTTCCTGCCAATAGGGAATCACTTTTTTATCCCATTGCCATGCAAGAATATCCGAAAAATCTTGCGGCCAGGGACAAGTCACCCAGTTGGGCGCCTTTGCACCATCAAAATCCCCGGGACAACCCGAAAAAGTAATCACGGTGTCTACGCCCATCTTTTCGGCAAGCAAAACAGCGTTGATAAAATCATCGTGGAAACTTTTGGCGATATTTTTATCGGGATGTAAAGGATTGCCGTGGGCAGCCAAAGCGCAAACTGTGATGTCGTATTTATGCAGGGTTTCTGTAAACGTATCATAAGCGCGTGGATCTAAAAGCAGTTTTTTTGGATCGCAGTGCGCTTTACCGGGGTACCCCCCCGCGCCCAATTCAACCGTATGAACACCCAAACCGCTTAAAATCGCAAGGGTTTCGTCCAACGTTTTATTTCCGTACAAATTGGCAAGAACACTCAGCTTCATGTCTATTTCCTCACTGTAATTTCAAATCGATGGGCAAGGTGCCGTTTGCTTCAATTTCTCCTGCCAAAACAGCGGGAAGGAAGGCGGCCGAGCGTTGACTCTTGTAACCGAACAAAATGCGCGGCACATGGTCGATCTTTTCCATCGCATAAGGATTACCGACGTGTACAACCGCAGCAATATGATAAGCCATGGTATGCATCAAAGAACGCATACGGTCGGTCAAACCGTCGGTGCCTTGATAGGCTGCGCTCTCACAGAATGTGAAGAAGACCACGTCATCATGCATAACGGCCTGGGCGCATGCTTTTTCATTTTGTACACGGTTCGGGAATTCAGGCATAAACATTACATCGGAGTTGGGGAATTTTTCCTTGAGCGATTTGGCGATCGCGGCGGGATCCCACCAATTCACAAAAGAAATTTCACACTCATCCTGTCTTTGTTTTCCTACACCGATATAATCATTTTCAGTCAAAACGATAAACAAGTGACGTGCATCTTTATCGATGGCAGGGGTAAGGCCGGGATCGGTTACAGCGCCGATGCAGTCGCGGTTCATACGCAAGAAAGCCGCTTTATCCGCTTCGGAAATTTCACTTTGAGCAGGTTGACGCATGGTGCGTTCCTGTGCCCAAAGAACCTTGGAAACCGCATCATTTAAGCGTTCTTCGGAGAACATACCGTCGCGGTAGTTTTGCAACAGATAATTATAGCTGTCTTTTAACGAAATGCGGTAGTTGGGAAGAATAAGATCGTTACCCGCTGCAACGGCGTATCCGAGCATCTTGTCATCGCCGTAACGCTGAATAACACCCATCATGGCCAAAGAGTCTGTCATCATAACGCCCTTGAAACCGCGGTTTTTGATCATATCCAAGCATTTTTTAGAGAAGGTCGCGGGATTCTCAGGGTCAATGTTCATGCATCTGACGTGATTGGTCATAATACCCATCATATCTTCGCCCAGTTCATTGATCATGGCAAGGTAGGGGCGCAGACAAATATCTACGAATTCTTCTTCGGTATGATACGATACGCCCTCACACATATGGGTATCTTCGGGCTGATCAAAGGGCGAGGGATAGTGCTTGGCAGAGCCAATGACACCACAATCGGCAAAGGCCTTCATATAGGCGCAGGAAAGTCTGGCAACGCGGTCAGGATCAGAACCCATCGTACGGGTGATGCGGCAGTTAGCATCAATGGGCGCAAGGTCAATGCAGGGACTCCAAATCATATTATACCCGAGTTTTTTTGCTTGCATAGCAGTCACTTTAGCGAAAGTATATGCCATTTCGGGATCATCCAAAGCGCCGAGAGCAAGGTTGCCGGGAATCAGATATTCTCCAAGTTGATATCCCTCTTCCATATCTGCCGAAATGAAAATCGGATAATCCGCCGCCGCAAGCACGGGATCGATCACTTTTTCTTTGGCATCGGGTGCTACAAATGCTTGCACACCGCCAAGTGCGTGATTTTTAATAAGTTCCATCGCAAAATCATAATCCTGCTGACTTCTGATGCTGCGGGCTACCAACAACTGCCCGATCTTCTGTTCTGTTGACAAATCTTCCAATCTTAACGGTTTCATGATTTTTCTCCTTTATTTCCATGGGTTTTCAGCCCAAAATATGTACTGATTTCAGTATAATATGCAACCTTCACTTTGTCAAGAATAAATCGCCTCAGCGGCATAGCGTTTCAATCGACACCACTTTTTTTTCGCTCGTATCATAACGAAGAACGGCGCCGCACAAAGCACATGCGCCCTGCGCAGGCTGGTATGGAATCGGCATTTTGGTGCGAAATCTTTCAATGCAAATCTCGGGGGCGGCACCAAGCACAGAATCGATTACACCCGTCTGCCCAACGTCGGTAATGTAACCGCTGCCATTCTTTAAAATACGCGCATCGTTGGTCTGCACATGGGTATGAGTACCAAAAATAAAGTCCACCTTGCCATCGGCGAAAAATCCCATGGAAAGCTTTTCCGATGTCGCCTCGGCATGAAAATCCAACACGGAAATATCGTATTGTCCCTCTGTCTCGGCAAGGATCTTTTTAAGGGTATCAAACGGATTGGCCAAAGCATCCATAAACAGTGTCCCCATCAAATTGATAGTAAGAATCCGTTGTCCCGCGATGTTTTCAATGGTATATCCTCTGCCTGGACAGCCGCCCGCATAATTGGCAGGACGCAACACCGAAAGCTTATCGTCGAGATAGGGGTACATCTCGCTTTTTTGAAAAACATGATTGCCCGTCGTAACAATATCTGCGCCAAAGGTCAAAAGCGCATCGGCGGCAAAGGGATCGATCCCGTTGCGTTTGGCGGCATTTTCACCGTTGACCACACAAAAATCCACCGCGTATTCCTTCCGCAACAACCACAGTTTTTCTTTTACACAAAAAAGGCCGGCTTCTCCCGTCACATCTCCGACAGCAAGAATGGTATACATAAATTTCCCTTTCTGCAAAAAAGGGTGCCGTTGGCACCCCTTTTATCATTTGGCATATTCGATTGCGCGACTTTCGCGGATGACATGCACTTTGATCTGTCCGGGATATTCCAGTTCACTTTCGATCTTCTGGGCAATCTCTCGAGCGATCAACGCCATATTCTCATCGTTGACAAGTTCGGGTTTAACAGCCAATCTCAACTCACGACCCGCCTGAATGGCAAATGCCTTTTCAACTCCGTCGTAAGAATTGGCGATTTCTTCAAGTCTCTGCAAACGCTTGATGTAATTTTCCAAGTTTTCGCGTCTGGCACCGGGACGCGCCGCCGAAATGGCGTCTGCCGCTTGGACAATCACCGCCACCAAAGTCTGGGGCTCCACATCATTATGATGCGCTTCGATTGCATGCAAAACGTCTTTGTTTTCGTGATATTTTCTGGCAATATCGACACCGATCTGGGTGTGACTGCCTTCCACTTCGTGGTTGAGTGCTTTTCCGATATCGTGAAGCAGACCGGCGCGACGGGCAAGCGTGGCATCAATACCGAGCTCATCGGCAATCATACCGGCAATATATGCAACTTCTACCGAGTGCTGCAGCACGTTTTGACCGTAACTGGTACGGAATTTAAGACGACCCAGCAATTTGCACATTTCGGTGTTCAAGCTATGGACACCTGCGGCAAGAACAGCGGCTTCGCCTTCCGACTTAATGACCGCTTCCACTTCTTTGCGGGCCTTTTCCACCGTTTCTTCAATACGGGTAGGATGGATACGGCCGTCGGTGATCAGTTTTTCAAGTGAAAGCCGTGCAATCTCGCGGCGTACGGGATCAAAACTGGAAAGGGTGATGGCCTCGGGCGTATCATCCACAATCAGATCCACACCGGTCAGCGTTTCAATGGTGCGAATGTTTCTGCCTTCACGACCGATGATACGACCCTTCATATCATCGTTGGGAAGCACAACGACCGATACGGTCGCTTCGGAAACATGGCTGGAAGCACAACGCTGAATGGCAAGCGCGATAATGTTTTTGGCTTTTTCTTCAGCGGTATCTTTCAACTCTTGTTCGATTTCGACAATCTTCAATGAAGCTTCATGTCTGACTTCGTTTTCGATTTTCTGGAGCAGAAATTCCTTTGCCTGCTCACTGGTCAGTCCGGCGTATTCCTCCAAGACCTTGATTTGTTTTTCCTTTATGACAGCAATTTCCGCCTCGTGTGCATCGCAATCCTGAAGACGCTTATTCAACACTTCTTCTTTTTTCTCTAAATTTTCAAGTTTCCTGTCGAAGTTTTCTTCCTTTTGGAGCGCGCGTTTTTCAAGGCGGGAGACTTCGTTTCTACGTTCTTTGAGTTCACGTTCCGCTTCGTTTTTGTTGCGGAGTATTTCTTCTTTGGCTTCAATCAACGCTTCTTTGCGTTTCTGATCGGCATGCGATTTTGCTTCGCTGATTATTTTTGCAGCCTGTGCTTCGGCAGATGAAATCTTAGCTTCGCCGATTTTTCTTCTGGTCAAAATGCCCAGGTAAAAAGCCAAGCATAACGCAATCAACGCCGCGCAAGCAATAATAACGATTTCAAGCATAGTAGCGACAATCCCCTCCTTTTCTTCATTTTGTGTTTCACTGTCCGAAATTATTTGGAAAAACAAACGGGCCAACGGCCGTTTGAGTGCCTTTCAAATAGCCGTTCCCTGAGAATTTGCATAAAAATATTATACAATACTATATCCCTTCTGTCAAGGGTTCAAATTGTTTTTTTTGCTCAATCTCCAATCGTTTTCAGCGCCAGCGCAAGGGCGCGTGAAGCCGAAAGAATGCGAATATAATCACGGGTGCCCTTTTCACCAAATCGCGCCCGTTCGGTATATAATTTCCCCTTGTACCAAACACCGAAGCAAACGGTTCCGACCGGTTTATCTTCACTTCCCCCCGCAGGACCCGCAATGCCCGTCACCGACAAAGCCAGATCGGCACCGCAAAGCTTTGCCGCGCCCTCCGCCATTTCCGCCGCCGTTTCTTGGCTGACCGCGCCGAATTTGGCAAGAGTTTCTTCCCTGACACCGAGCAACCTCTTTTTCATTTCATTGGTATAGGTGCATACACCGCCGTTATACACGGCAGACACCCCCGAAACATCGGTGATCCGTTTGGACAAAAGCCCTCCGGTACATGACTCGGCTGTCGCCAGAGTGATTGATTTTTCGATCAACCTTTCCACTAACACCGATTCAAGGTTTTTGACATTTTCACCATACACATATTCGCCGATACGCGCCTTGACCTTTTTTATCAAATCGCAATTCATTTTTCGCGCGCTTTCCTCATTTTCGGCAGCCGCCGTCACCCGCAAAAGAACCTCCCCGTCTTTGGCATAAGGTGCCAAAGTGGGATTGGTCCCCTCTTTCATCAAATCCAAAAGGATGGTCTCTACCGACGACTCACCGATACCATATACAGACAGATTGTCCGAAAAAAACACCTTTCCCGAAAGTCCCTGCAAAACAGGCTTGACCGCTTCGACAAAAAGGGGTTCAATTTCACGCGGAGGGCCGGGAAGCATAATCAATCGCTTTCCGTCTTGTTCGAAATAAATGCCGGGCGCAGTGCCGTAAGGATTGCGAATGGCTCTCCCTCCCTCGGGAATCATGGCCTGCTTGCGGTTGTTATCGGTCATTGTTCTGCCGCGTTTTTCAAAAAACACCCGAATATCCTCAAGTGACGGTTCATCAACAATCAATTTTCTTCCCAAACAGTCACAGCATATCGTTTCCTTGGTCAAATCATCATAGGTCGGCCCAAGACCTCCCGAAGTAATCACAATATCGGCGCGCGACCAGGCAAGCAAAAAGGCATCCTTGAGTCGTTGCGGATTGTCACCGACTACGCTTTGGTGATATACACCGATGCCGATTTTAGACAACTCTGCGGCCAGAAAAGCTGCGTTTGTATTGACAATATCACCCAGCAACAGCTCGGTACCGACACATAAAATTTCCGCCGAAAAGTTCTTCATTCCCATGCTCTCCTTTTGTTTTATCGTATATTAGTCGCGTGCAATCGCAATCGCGCCCGAACGCACGATTTCTCTTATACCAAACGGCTCAAATGACCTTACAACGGTATCCAATTTGCTTTCATCCCCCGTAATCTCGAAAACCGCGCTGTCGTCACCCAGTCCGACCACACGGCATTTGAGAATATCCGAAAGGGACAAAATCTCACTTCTCTGTTCAGAACAGCAGGATACCTTGAGCAACATGAATTCCCGCACAACATGGGGACATTCTCCCACATGATGCACGTCAATAACCTCCATAATGCGGCCGAGCTGATTCATCAAAAGAGCCACCTCTTCCTCCGAACCGTTGACCGAAATGGTCAAATGATAAACAGCGGGATCTCCCGTCACACTGGTCACCAAACTGTCAATGTTATACCCGCGTCGGGTAAATAATCCCGAAATACGGGAAACAACGCCGGGCTTGTTATCCACCCGCGCAACAATGGTATGCTTCACACAATACTCCTTTCATTCCAAAAGGGCACCTGCTCGTTTTCATCGGTGTACAAAACGGTCAAAGTCGGTCCTTCTTCACCGAGAATACTCGACACGGCATTTTCAAAATTATCTTTTTTGTCAAAAACATACCCTTTGATTCTGTATGCCTCGGCAATTTTCAAGAAATTCGGAACATCGGCCAAAGAGCAAAAATGTTCATCCCCGCCAAAATAGATTTCATGACCCTGCCGCACCAATCCGAGTGATTTATTACAAAACAAGAAAATTTTAACCGGAAGAGACAGTGCCGAAACAACCGAAAGCTCCTGCAAACACATCTGAAACGATCCGTCTCCCGTGATCAACACAATCGGTTTGCGGTCTTTGGCAAATGAAGCGCCAATGGCCGCAGGCAACCCAAACCCCATGGTTCCCAGTCCGCCCGACGTCAAAAAACCGCGAGAAAACTCCGCGTGCATATGATTTGCAGCCACCACCTGATGTTGACCCACGTCGGTCACCGTGCGAAACTCTCCGCACATTGTATCCAAAACGCCCATTGAAAATGCCATGGTCAATTTTTCATCCGACGCGTCAATTTCGGTTTGGGACAACAAATCTTCAAACCATGTCTGCCATGAAGCGTTTTTCTCCTCCAAAATGGGCAGCGCAAGCAATCGATCGGCAAAATCCGAAGCATCACTGACAACCGTCACGGCGGCGCGCACATTTTTGGAAAGCTCAGCCGGATCGATGTCCACATGAATTACAGCGCGCGTCTCGGAAAACAAGATCGGATTCGGTACCGTTCTATCCGAAAAACGACAGCCGACGGCTACAACAAGGTCCGATTGATACAAAGCACGATTGGCGCACGCCTTTCCGTGCACCCCAACCATACCAAGCACATTTTTATGTCTGCCCGCCAAAGCCGCCTTTCCCATCATAGTATAGACGATCGGGAGAGAATACTTTTCTGCGAACCTTACAAGCTTTTTTCCCGCATCATTCCCTACCGCGCCGCCGCCCACCAATAAAACGGGACGAAACGAGGTATTCAAAACACGAAGGATTCGATTGCGCAAAGCATCAAACGTGCGTCCTTCCTCCCTCTCTCGAGGCAGTTTCGGCGCGCAAATGATTTTTGTAAGCTCAGCGCACATCACATCGCACGGAATATCCACAAGCACGGGACCGGGTCGCCCCGACAAAGCGATCCGCCACGCTTCCTCCAAAACAGTCGGAAGAGACAAAACATCCTTGACCAAAAAATTGTGTTTGGTGACGGGAATGGTCATTCCCATCACATCTGCTTCCTGAAACGCATCATGACCGATCAGAGAGGTCTGCACCTGCCCCGTAATGGCAACAAGCGGCACCGAATCCAGCATGGCATCGCAAAGCCCCGTGATCAAATTGGTTGCTCCCGGACCGGAGGTGGCAAGACACACCCCCACTCTGCCCGTCGCTTTGGCATACCCCTCGGCGGCGTGCACCGCGCCTTGCTCGTGTCGCATCATGCAATGGTATAAAGGGGATTTTTGCAATTCTTCATAAAGAGGAAGCACGGCATTTCCGGGATAACCGAAGATGACCTCCACCTGTTTTTTCTGCAAAAAGTCGATCAAATATCCGATCCCGTTCATACCTTCACCTCGTTTGCGCGGTCGGTATAGTAAAGAGCGCGGTTGATGGCGTGCACATACGCTTTGATACTCGCCTCAATAATATCCATAGAAATACCGCGGCCCGAATAAGTCAAGCCAAAACAACGGATATGTACGGTAACCACGCCCAGCGCATCGGTACCCTCGGTCACGGCGCGCAAATCATACGAATCCAGCTCCGCATCGATCCCCACCACGCGATTGATGGCATTGAAAGCGGCATCGATCGGACCGTCGCCGATGGCGGCCTCGCTTTTGGTCAGCCCCCCGCGAGACAAAGCCAGCATGGCAGTGCTCTTCATGGCAGAACCGCTTTGGATCTGGAAAGAATCGACGGTATAGCCGTCCACCAGCATCACCTTGTCGATCTGCTCCTGCACGATGACCGCAATTTCCTCATCGCTGACGGTGCTTTTCTTTTCGGCAAGCGATTTAAATACAGTAAACGCGGCGTTTAAAACCTTTTGATCACAAGCAAACCCAAGGGAAGAAACCTTGCTTATGAAAGCATGTCTGCCCGAAAGCTTGCCGAGCACCAAACTGTTTTTTTGAATACCCACAAGTGAAGGGTCGAAAATCTCATAAGTCAGAGGATTTTGCAAAACACCATGCTGATGGATACCCGATTCGTGCGAGAAGGCGTTTTTACCCACGATCGCCTTGTTGGGAGAAAGGGGTACGCCCGTCATGGATGACACGGTGCGCGAGATCTGCATGATGCGCGGTGTCTGAATACGGTGGGTTACGGGAAAGCGCTCTGGCTTAGCGGTCATGCAAAGGGCAATTTCCTCCAACGCGGCATTGCCTGCCCGCTCCCCGATACCATTGATAGTACCCTCCACCTGTCTTGCTCCCACGCTCACAGCGGCAAGCGTATTGGCAACGGCAAGACCGAGATCATTATGACAGTGAACCGAAAGGATGGCATTTTGCAAACCGTCCACCCGTTCAAGCAGATATTTTACAAGCGTGGCATATTCCTCGGGCATCATAAAGCCGACTGTATCGGGTACGTTGATCACGGTTGCACCCGCTTCCAACACCGCCGAAATGAGTCGGCAGAGAAACTCTCTGTCACTGCGGGAGGCATCCTCGGCAGAAAATTCCACCTCGGGCGCAAAACGGCGGGCATATTTCACGGCGCGCACGGCCCTTTCCAGCACCTCGTCCTCGCTCATGTGAAGCTTATATTCCATGTGAATGGGGCTTGAAGCGATAAAGGTATGAATAACGGGCTGCGCCGCCCCACGCAAAGCGGCAACAGCGGCGTCAATATCCGCCTCGTTTGTTCTGGCAAGAGAGGCAACGGCACAGTCACGCACGGCAGAAGCCACCGCCGAAACTGCCTTGCTTTCTCCCACCGACGCGGCGGCAAAGCCCGCCTCGATGACATCGACGCCGAGCTTTTCGAGAAGGAGAGCGATCTCCCGCTTTTGATGCACCGATAAATTGACCCCGGGCATCTGATCACCGTCACGCAGGGTGGTGTCTAAAAAACGAAGCTGATCCATACCGAATCCCTTTCAAAAACATAATAAGTATATAGTAAGCCATAATATTCCATTCTCAATAAGTATAACGAACCTGTCGCCCTTTGTCAAGAGAAGAGACGGATAAACAAACACACGCGGGTATCTTTTTCGGATACCCGCGTGTGTTTGCCCGTATGGGCTTATTCCGGTTTGGTTTCGTTTGCTATGTCTGTTTCGGCGTTTTCTTCCGTTTTGGATGAAGCGGTATCAACAGAGGGGATTTTGTTGTTCAAAGCAAACAGCAACAAAGCGATCAAGAGCGCCATCAAACCCCCAATAAGGCTCAATACAAACGGAAAATCCAACAACTTCTGAACAGACCAATCGGTAATATCAGCTATAATGAGATAAGAAACGTACACAAAAGGACACAACTCAAATAACAAACCCCAAGACATTGAAACGATCATAAGGCCTTTTTTGTGAAACCCCTTCAGAGCACTTATAACAGCAAGGGCTGTGCAAACGAGAATGGCTATACAAACCAAGGGAATAACTGTTCTGGGAGATTGGGCATAAGAGAAGATAAAGTAATAAAATGTGTAGGGTCCCAAGATATTATTTGCGAACAAAAACTCAACCATGACACCCAAACCGATAACACCCAAAACAAGCGGAACAAGACCCTTTGCCTTCGATTTGCCATAAAACTTGAAAATATAAAGGTTGAACAAAATGGAAGCGATCAACAAACACAAGTCGCCAAATAAATACAGCAGGGCAAATAAATGCAGCAACCTGAAGAGGACGACTTGTCGAATAAAGCAGATTGACGCACATACAAGCGCAATGATCGAGAATGTCTTAATCGCAAAACCGCCCTTTAATGCGTTGCTCTTTTTCGCAAACGTATGATCCATAACTGTACCTCCTGTTAAATCTATATTCCTGTAATCAACTTTGCGGGACACTCATTATATCACTTTTTTACTTTTTACAAGTTCTTATTTCGGCGGCGCAACGACGCACCTGCGCTGCGGGGCTGAAGAAATGGGAATACAGCATCCATACACCGAGCGCCGGCGCGACAGCCAACAAAATCGCAATTGTGATGCGGACAGACTTCTTTTATAAAAACATGGTATTCTCCTTTCTGCACAAAGGAAAACGATCGCGCGCTTTCATTAAACGCGCACGAAACCTTGCTTTGTGCGTTAATTTTACCACAATTTCGCAAATGTGTCAAGCGTTCATTCGCGCACCCTCCACTTGCCCCGGCAAATACAGGGGGGATTTCTATTCGAATTGACAAGAGGGCAAAAAAATGGTATAATAAATTATAGGAACCCCACCCCCGCAAATAAAAACCGAAATCAATATGCACGGAGGATATCTCATGAAACTGATCATGGCAATCATCAACAACGACGACAGCCAAAACGTCTCCAACCATTTGACCAAAGCAGGCTTCCACGTCACGAAAATGGCCACCACGGGCGGCTTTTTAATGAGCGGCAACTCCACTTTCATCACGGGTGTTGAGGAAGAACACGTGGAAGAGGTTATCGACATCATCCGCACCTATTCCAAGCGCCGCAAGCAAATGACTCCCATGAATTTCGCAGGCGGTCCCAACGCACTCGGCAGCTATCCGCTGGAGGTCACGGTGGGCGGTGCGACCATCTTCGTGTTAAACGTCGAGCGCTTCGAGCAGGCATAATGCATGAAGATCTATAAAAACCAAGCGCTTCTTTCGACGTTTTCCCACGCGGCCGAAAGCGGTCGCGTCTTAAACGCCTACATTTTGGAAGGACCGGACGGCAGCGGGAAACTCACCTTGGCGCGCCATTTTGCCGCCCACCTCACCTGCCCTGCCCTGCAAAAGCCCTGCTTTTCCTGCCGCGTATGTTCGCTGATAGAAAAAGGCGATTTCTCCGATGTCATGGAACTTCGCCATGACGATGTCTCCAAACAAATCAAAGCAGAGGATGTTCGCCGTCTCATCGGCGAAGCGTATATGACCCCCGTAGAAGCCGAGCGGCGTGTTTTCATCATAGAAAACGCCCAGTGCATGAATGCGGCGGGGCAAAACTCTCTTCTCAAAACACTGGAAGAACCGCCCGCAGGTGTCACCTTCTTATTGTTGACCACAGCGGCCTCGGCATTGCTACCCACCATCGTATCCCGCAGTTTGCTTTTAAAAACCGAACTTTTGGACGATGCTACCATTCTCGGTGCGCTCCGCGAACGTTTCCCCGCCAAAAGCGAGGAGGAACTGCGTTTCGCCACCCTTGCCGCAGGAGGCTCTCTCGGCTTTGCCGCCGATATTGCCGCAGGAGGTGATGTCCTCGCTCTTCGCCAAAAAACCGCTCGATATTTAGAAGCGCTTTTAAGCGGTAAGGGTATGTACGATCTTTTATCGGTCTTCCCCCCCGCTTCGGTAACGCGGAGTGAGCTTGCGGTTTTCTTCTCCTTTTTAACCCTCGGCATGCGGGATGTACTCCTTTACACCTCTATGCGACAGCTTCCCGAAACACTTTTGTTTTTCGATAATCCCGCCTCTCTCATGTCGTTTTGTCGCACCCTGCCACCCGCCCGCGCCTCACTTCTTTTTGATCTCATCGCAGAATACACCGCACTGCTCCCTCGCAACCCGCACATTTTCTCTTGTATGTGCGATTTTGCCACCCGCGCGGTTTCACTTGCGCAAGGAAAAAAATGACTGCATAAAAAATCCCGATTGTTTTTGGCAGAGGGATTTTTCATTATTCCTTCACCGCAGGAGAATACCATGCAGGGCAAGCACACCCCGATTCAATCATGGCTTTTCCGGGATAGATCTTTAATGCCGCCTCCAAAACTTTTTGCGTTGTCCCGCCCAGCATAACGGGCACATCCAACATGGGAAGCAGATCGATAAAATTCTCAAGTTGCCCCTCATCCTCAATAAATATGCGGGCAATCTCATCGGGAGAAAGATCAAAAAGGGCATCCTCTGCATTTTCATCGGCCGCAATAACATGGTCGGCAAGCAAAAACTCATCCAAAACGTAAATATTTCGCTCGTCGCAAGCAAAACGAGACACATCCGCCTCGACTCTGCTCGGAAGTGCAAACGAAAGTTTTTCCTTAACCGCCGCAATGAAAGCAGGAGAGGTACCGCAGCAGCCGCCGACAATATCGGCCCCCAACGCGGGCAAAGTCGAAAGGGTAGCGGCAAAATCCGCGGGAGTCATGGAAAAACCGTTTTCGGTCGGCACGCCCGCATTGGGCTTGCAAATCAATTTCAAGCCTTTCGGTCGGTAGTCAGCCATTTCCTTAAGCCACGCTCCCATGGCATCGGGCCCAAGGGAACAGTTGATTCCAACCCCCGCTACCCCCAAAGCAGAAAGACTAAGCAGACAAACGGGCAACGAATTTCCCGCCATCGTCTTTCCTGCCGCATCCACCGTGACCGTCACATAGATAGGCTTATCGCTGACACGACGAATCCCCAGAACAGTCGCGCGCGCTTCTGCAAGAGAAAGCTGAGTTTCAACCACAAAAAGATCGACAAACTCACAAAGCGCCTCGGCTTGTTCGGCGTAAATATCCTCTATTTCTTCTTGATCGGTATCCCCGATCGGACGGAGAAAAAGTCCTGTCGGGGACATATCACCTGCGATTTTTACATCCTTGTTTCCTGCGCGACGCTTGGCCTCGACAGAAAGCGCGGCAAGCTCACGGTTGGCCTCTCCCACCCGATCTGCCAAGCCGTGACGGGAAAGGACAGCGCGGTTTGCGCCAAACGTCGGAGTATAGATGATTTCCGACCCCGCCTCTATATAAGCGCGTTGCAAAGAAATCAACACCTCACGGTGCTCATCACTTTCAAGCAACCATTTTTCGGGGCACTCGCCCGGCTTTAAACCCGCCGACATCAAATGGGTTCCCGTTGCCCCATCCAGCAAAATCAACTTTTCCATAATTACCTCATTCTGGCATCTTGCCCCACAAAGAGAAGAGCATTGAATTCCCCGAAGAAACGGGAAAAAATTCTTTGTTCATATCTCTGTTCCAACGCCATCGGATCCAAATTGGTGTTGATGATCATAGGCTTTTTGCGATTCAAACGGGTATTGACCAAAATAAACAGCGCAGAGGAGGTCAATTTTCCTGCAAATTCGGTTCCGAGATCATCGATAATCAAAAGATCGGCATCAAAATAATCCTGCTGCGCCGATGCATCCAAACGCCCGTACTGCACCTTTTCAATGGTAGATAAAATATTGCCAGCCGAATCGTAAATCACCGAAAAACCCCGTTCCATCACCCGCGCGGCAATGGCGGTGGAAAGATGGGTTTTTCCCAGCCCCGTGCCGCCGACCATCAAAAGAGATGTGGGCGGAGTCTCTCTCGAAAATGCCTCCGCAAAGGCGCGACATTGTCCAAAATTGCTTTTCATGCGTGCACGGTCGGATATTTTTCCCGCCGTAGCCACATCGCTGTAATAGTCCAAACGAAAACTTTCAAAGCGTTGGCTGTCAATCAGCCTGCCCAGACCCGAAGACTGTACCGTTTCTCTGCGAATCTCGTTTTTCGCGCAATCACACATACGATACCCGACAAAGCCGGTGTCTCCGCAAATTTCACAAAAGTATTTCACGCGCGTATAATCGGCGGGATAACCGTTTTGCACCAAAAGCTGTTCCCTTTGCTGCTTGGTCTGTCTGTACCGCGCACGGATTTCATCCACCGTCACGCTCTTTTCTCCCACCCCGTCAAAAAGAGCCAGCGAAACCGACTGCAAAACCTCGTCAAGCCTAGCTATTTCGGGTATTTTTGCGCGCACCTCCGCAGCACGGGAGGCCGCTTGTCTCTCTGCAGACAGACGTCTGTCATTGATTCGTTCCAGTACCGTTTGACGGATTTCGGATATCTCTGCCATGATCAATCATCCTTTCTTTCTCCCCGTCTCACCGCCGCTTCAAAAAATGCGGCAGGATCGTAGGAACGGGTTGTGTCGGTTGCGGGAATCGATTTTTGCTCCAGTTGCGCAGGATCGGTAATCCCCTCGCGAAACCATCCTTCCAAAATTGTATGCATATAGGGAATGGAGGGTTGTTTAATGGCATTCACGGTTTTTTCATACGCAAGGGTAAGTAAGGACTTTGGCGTTTTGAATTCATTCAACCAAGCGTGGATCGCTGTTTTTTCTTTGACGGTCAAAGCGCGGGAGCCAAGCCCCATCATATCTCTGATTTGGCCTTCAAACGATTGTTTTCTTTGACATTCCCGCAAATACGCCTCCGCCTTCGGATAATCGTCCACACCGGCATCGGCAAGCGAAATCAGCATTTTTTCAACGTAACGCAAAGAACCTTTTCCCTTGGCGGCACAATGCTCGATGACCAGCATCACCACTCCCGCGGGCATCTTCAGATAATCAAGGAACGAATAGAGGGTGGCAAGCTCCGAAGTATTAAAGGTTTTTCCAAGCCGGTTTTGGGCATACTCGCACAGATCGCGGAATAAACTGTTTTCAGCCGCTGTCGCAATTTCCGCCGAAGAATAACTCGGTTTTTTCTCGGTATCAAACAAAACCTTTTTCTTTTCACTTGTCAAAACCGCTTCTTTGACTTTGGCATTTCCCATTTTCAAAAAACCGGCACCGCGCCAAAAAGCAGCGTATTCTCCGCACTGCTTGTCGGAAAATCCGCAAATATCACATATATATGTAAGTCTGTCTTTGCCCTCCCCGCCACATGCATCATAGGCATAAGCGGCCAAAATGAACTTCAGTTCATCCTCTCCGATATCTCCCAATTTTTCAACAATGGACAAAGGCAAAACCAGCATTTCACCATCATTTGGCTTTTTCAAACGGTAATTCATGACATCTCCTATGATATTTTGATACAGAATAAAGTATATCACATCTTTTGTGGACGGTCAACCCATTTTGCTTTTTATGTATATTTTTGGACTTGCCGCTTCAAACTATGAAAAAAAGAGGTGGTAAAGATGAAAGCAGTCATTTTAGCCGGTGGTGAAGGAAGACGTCTCAGACCTCTCACCGAACGGTTGCCAAAACCCCTACTCCCCCTGCCCGACCGTCCCGTCATTGACTATATTTTATATCGTTTGGCAAAAGCAGGTGTAACCGAAGCGGCCATCACCCTCGGTTTTTTAGGAAAAATGATCCGCGAAAAATTGGGAGATAGCCGCCACGGTATTTCCTTAACCTATTATGAAGAAAAGGTCCCACGCGGTACGGCGGGCAGTGTGAAAAACGCCGAGGACTTTCTGGACGAGGATTTTCTGGTGCTTTGCGGAGACGGTATGTTCGACTTTGATTTATCCGCCTGCATCGCCGCCCACGAAAAGAGCGGTGCCGATGTCACCCTGCTTCTTACCCGCCATCCCCGTCCCCGCGAATACGGCGTAGTGCTCTGCGACCCGCGCAACCGTGTCATCCGTTTTTTGGAAAAACCCGATTGGACACAAACCTTCGCAGACACCGTCAACACAGGCATCTATCTTTGCAAACGGAAAATCCTCTCCCACATCCCCGCGGGTGCGCGGTATGATTTTTCCATGGATCTTTTCCCCGCGCTTTTACGGGAGGGGTTTCTTTTGCAAGGCTACACCACCCAAGGATACTGGTGCGATATCGGTTCGCCTTCTTCTTATTATCGTTGTGTACAGGATGCATTGATAGGCAAAATCAACGATGTTCCTCTCCCCGAAAGCCGCCGCAATCTTTATAAAGCAGGCAATGGCTACTATTATCAGGCAGATGGTGTCATCCGTGGGGAAGATACCGTTGTAACAGCGGGAAGCGTCATCAACGAAGGCTGCCGTTTACTTCGAGGCAGTATGGTGGACAGTGCTGTTTTATTTCCCGAGATCACCCTCCACGAGGACTGCCGTGTCGATCGTTGTATTCTGTCAAAAGGGGTAACGGTCGGCCGCGAAGTAAGAGTTCCCGACGGCGTGGTCACGGGAGAAAACTGCCAATTCGAAGATTTTTCGACCATTCCGCCGGGCACGGCCTATCCCGCCGATACCACCATCCGTTACAGCGGACAACGGGCATTTTCCGAAAAAAACGACGAGCTCTTTGATACCGACGGCATCCCGCTCACCCTCTCCACCGAACAAGCCGTCAAAATAGGCCGTGCAGCAGCCCTCGCAGCCGATGAAGACCACATTTTCATCATGCACGGCATCTCCTGCGAAGAAACACTTTTAGCAAACGAGGTCGCGGCGGGTGTCATGCTGGCAGGAAAAACAGCAAAAAGATTGGGTGAAGGAGAGGAAAACCTCGCCGCCTTTGCCGCCGTCACCTTCGTCGCGCCCCTGCTTATCCATGTATCGACCCACGGCGGGGAATATAAAGCAATCCTCCTCGATCGATACGGTCTCCCCGTTACCAATGCATACAGACGACGTATCGAACAAATTTTCGACGCTCCCTTCCCCGATCGCCCCGTCGGAAAAAGTGAAAATATCAAAGGATGTCGCGAATTGTATCTCCACACCCTCACGGCAGGCGGCAAACCTCTTACGGGTGAAACCTTTTTCGTATCCTTGGGGCGCAGCGGCGATCTTTTGGCCGATGCGCTGACCTCCCTTTCGGCGACCGTGCGGCGCGATCAGGATGAAAAAAACCAAGAAATTTGTTTTTCCGTTTCCGAAAACGGAAAACGCCTTACACTCACCAAAGGAAACGAACAATTTGATTTTGCTCACCTTTCGGCCGTCATTTTAAAAGCCGAAGCTGAAAAAGGAGCCCGAAGCTTCGCCATCCCATACCTCGCGCCCCGCATTTTCGATACCGTTCTTTCGCCATACGGGGCGACCCTCTACCGCTATCTGTCGGTAGGCGGAGAATTCGAGCAGGAAGCCCGCGCGCTCGCCTCCATTCAACCCTACCTGCGAGACGGCGTTTTCGCCGCAATCAAGCTTCTCGGTCATTTCACCGAAAAAGATGGCTTTCATCCCGAAAATCTATTTTCAGCCCTAAAAGATCTCCCCCCCTTTCAAACCGTGGAAGAAGAATTTGCACCCGCAAACATCGACCAATACAAAGCATCTCTTCTTACTCGTCTCTCGTTGGCGGGCGGCAAAGGAAAAGAAGGCATCGCCTTTACAACGGGAAACGGCTATGTCGCCCTCACCCCCCAAAGGCGCGGCTTTCGCATCATAGCGCAATCCTTTTCCACCGAAGCGGCAACCGAACTCTGCGCCGACATGAAAGGAAAAATCCAAGACATCTTGAACGGAAACGACAGAAAATAATAACACCCTTGACAAATCCGTTAAAACCGTGTATGATGCAAATGATAAATCGACAGAGGTTGTCGATGTGGTAGTTGGTCGGTTAAAGGGTCTGTCGGGTTTTGCCCGACGACCTACATACACAATTTCAGAAACCGCGGTGTTTTGGCGTAGAGGGCAAAAACGCTTACGTTTCACTTCTTTAAAACCCGTTGAAAAACGGGTAATTTGTCTATGCACAGAAAGGATTTTTATGGCTAAAAAACAAACAAGACTCAAGATTATTCCCTTAGGAGGCCTCGGCGACATCGGATGCAACATCACCGTACTCGAATACGGCAACGACATCATCCTGATTGACTGCGGGATGGGCTTCCCTGATGAAAACATGCTCGGTGTCGACCTCGTTTTACCCGATTTCTCCTATTTGGAAGAACGGGCAGACGCCATCCGCGCCATTTTTCTGACCCATGGTCACGAGGATCACATCGGCGCGCTCCCCTATTTTCTTCGTATCCTGCAAGCCCCCATTTACGGCGGCGCACTCACCCTCGGTATTCTTGAAAACAAATTACTCGAACACAAGCTGGAACGTGTTGCCAATCTCCGTTGCATTGAACCGGGTGATGTGATCTCGGTCGGTTCCTTCTCGGTCGAAGCCATCCATGTCAACCACTCCATCCCCGACAGTCTTGCATTTGCAATCAAGACTCCCGTTGGCACAGTGGTACACACAGGTGACTTCAAAATCGATCTCACCCCCCTCGACAGCGGCATGATCGACCTGACCCGCTTCGGTGAATTGGGCAAACAAGGCGTTGCCGCCATGCTCTGCGACTCCACCAACGCCGAGCGCGCAGGCTATACCCCCTCCGAGAGAAAGGTAGCGGTTTCTCTCAACCACATCTTCGCTGAATGTGACAAGCGCATCGTCATCGCCACCTTTTCATCCAACGTCCACCGTGTCCAGCAAATTATCAACACAGCGGCAAAATACAACCGCAAAGTTGCCATCATCGGCAGAAGCATGGTCAACATCGTATCGGCTGCCCGCCGCCTCGGTCGTATGAATATCCCCGACGACACCCTCATCGATATCGCCGAAATTAAACGCTTTAAGCCCGAGCAGATCACCCTGATCACCACGGGAAGCCAAGGCGAACCCATGTCGGCCCTCAGCCGCATGGCATACGGGGAATTTAAAGAAATCAAACTCAGCAGTGAAGACATGGTGGTCATTTCGGCCTCCCCCATTCCCGGAAACGAAAAAACCATTTCTCGCATCATCAACGAACTTTTGAAAAAGAAAGTCTCTGTTTTATACGATCAGGTAGCAGAGGTTCACGTGTCAGGCCACGCCTGCCAGGAAGAAATCAAAACCCTCATCGGACTTTTGCGCCCCGCCCGCTTCTTCCCCTTCCACGGTGAGTACAAGCATCTCGTGAAAAATGCAGAACTGGCCGAATCCATGGGCATCGACCGCGAAAATATCATCCTCCCCGAAATCGGCAATGTCTACGAACTGGATAAAAAATCCGTCCGTAACACAGGCACCGTCCCCGCAGGCAAGGTTTTGGTAGACGGTTCGGGCGTTGGCGACGTCGGAAGCGTAGTTCTGCGCGACCGCCGCCTGCTCTCGCAGGATGGCATCATCACGGTTGTGGCCGCCATCGACCTCGATGAGCAGATTCTTTATTCAGGACCCGATATCGTATCCCGCGGATTTGTCTATGTCAAGGAATCGGATGAATTGATGGAAGAGGCTCGCACCCTTGTAACCAACACCGTCATCGACTGTCTCGCAGACGGCGGTGTCTCCCTCACCACACTCAAAAACCGCATCCGAGAAGAACTTTCAAAATTCATATACACAAAAACCAAGCGTAAACCCATGGTTCTCCCCATCATCATGGATATGTAAATGGTACCGATTCAACCGTTTTTTGTTTAAACGCAGGGCGATGATACATTGAGTATCATCGCCCATCTTTTTTATTCCCTAAAAACCACACAAAACAAATACCCCCCGTAGTCCGCGACGATCTCGCGCTGCCCCGCTCGGTTTGTAGGCCTCGACATCCCCGACACGCCGCCAACCATAATAAACCCTTTAGGCAAAAACAAATCCCATCTGCATAAAATAACCTCACATGCAGGCTCCCTTGTGTAAAGGGAGCTCCGCCGCAGGCGGTGAGGGATTGTCCTTCTTTTTCAAAACAACCCTTCCGTCACTCTTCGCGTGCTACCTCCCCTTACGCAGGGGAGGCTTTTTTGCACTCCATTTTCTTTACAAAAAATGAGGCGCACTTTTAAACAAGTGCGCCTCACGGCTTTTAGGTTTGGTTTAGCTTGGTTCTCCCCAACCGGGAAGAAGCGAACCGTAGTTATCGCCGAAGCTGATGGACATGATTTCTTCCGAGAATTCCAGAGAAATCATTACGGGGGATTCATACACGTTTTTCATGCGAATGCCTCCTGTTATGCCAACAGAGCGGCATCAATGTCAGCAATGCATCTTACAATGGAATTCGAGTACACGACACTGTCGTCGTCCAGCTTAAAGTAGGCGCAGGCGGTGAATTCCACATCATTCCATTTGTCCAGCCAAGTGCTGTCGGAATTGATAAGATCATCAACAAGCATGGCGGTGAAGACATTAGACTCTTTGAGCGAAAGAGCTACTTTGGCTTCTACTTTGAGAGCATCGGCAGTGTTAAGATTCAAATCGCCCTCGAGAAGATCGGTGGGAATCAAAAGAACGCCTTTTTCTTGAAGCGCCTGACCGAGCATAGCTTCGAGCGCAGAGGTAGAACCGGCAAAGCCAAAGCGGATACCATGGGGGGCTACGGTACGCTTTTGTGCGCCGAGGGCTGCACCGTAGGTACCGTTGGTCCAGGTGTGGTTCTTATCGCTGTTCCAAGCATTGAAGCCGTTTGCGGGAGTCAACTTAACCTGCATTTCAGCGCCGTCATGGATGCAGCTGCCTTGGATGTTACCTGTGTAGGAAGAGCCTGCTTCGATATAAACATTGGCAGAAGCGTTTGCGCCGTTGACGACAACAACATCTTGATTTGTAAAGTTGACTTGTGCGCCACCTATAAAGGAAACGTTATTGATACCGTTGACAACGGTGGTGTTGGTATTGGTATAGTGATAATAATTGATATCACCTTTGTAACCGTCAAACACAAGGGTCTTGGAAAGGTTTGCACAGTACTCGGCGATTGCAGGTAGATAGTTTGTAGCATCGGAATAAGCATCGCGGACATTGCCGACGGTCATGCCTTCGTAAACAACACAGGTCATATTGCCGATGGGCTGTCTTGCTTTGTAAGTCGCATTGCCGTAGGTAGTACCGAAGACAAGATTGGTCACAGTACCCGAACGGAATTCAACTTTTGCATCAGCAACACACGCAATCGCATTAACAGCTACATTACCAATCGTGGGATTAGAATCTGCGTTTCCTGTGCCCACGAAAATGTTGAGTTTAACCTGGGTATTTGTGATCAGATTGGAACCCCAAACCAGCATATCGAATTTACCATCGTAAATTTTATAGGTTACTTCTTCAACATTTTGGTTTTGTCCATCCAGATAAACGGCTCTGTAACCGCTGGTTTGTTCAAAAGCAAAATTCGGGCCAAAGTAAGCGTCCTTGGCAGGAGTCATTCTGATAAAGGTGGTACCCTTCACACGGAGGGTGAGGTTATCAAACATCACAGAACCGAGGATATGGAGAGTGTTGGAGAAGGTTCCGTTATCGGTGGTGAACTTAATGGTATTATTCACTGCGGTAAAGAGAACGGGTTTACCTGCATCCTCAAGGGTGGGAATGTTGGAAACAGGAGCAAAAGAGATGTCGGTTTCTGCATCCATCACAGCATCGGAAAGGAGATATACAGCGCCGCCCACGGCATCCGAAGAAGCAAGGAGGGTTTTCAGGGCTGCATACGCATCTCCAACTTTCACGAAGGGTTTTGCTCTGGAACCATTGGAGTCGTCGCCTGCATAGGTGGGATCCACAAAGATGGCGGGAACCCAAACTGCCGTGGCAGTTGCATTGGATTCACCCAGTACATAGCCGTCGCCTGCATCGTAGAATTTGCCATCGATATTCCAACCGAAGAAGGTGAGTTCGTTGCCTGCATCGGTGACCACTTGGCCGCGGAGGTCATCGGTAAGGACAATACGGTCACCCGCAAAGCCGATGAAATCTTTGTCAAGCGCGACACCGTCAAAGCCGGTGTTGTAATCAAGGGCATACTGTTTTGTCCAAAGAGCGGTTGCGGTGACATTGGCATCCATCATCACAAATGCATCGCCTGCAGCATAGGTCTTGTCACCGATGCTCCAACCCGAGAAGATGTAATACTGACCGTTGTCATTCACAACTTTGCCGTCCAAAGCATCCGAGAGAACAAAGCTATCGCCGGCAACGCCTGCCAAAACATCGCTTACTTCGACGCCGTCAAAGCCGGTTTCGTATTGCAGAGCGTACTGCTTTAACCATTTGTCGCCATCAAATTTAGCGGCAATGGTCTGACCTTCTTCACCCATGCCCGAAATAACATCTTCTACCACATCAGGGCTGTATTCATTGTTACCGGGGTTAATAAAGTCGTCTTTTGTGGCGCAGATTTCGCCGGTATAAGAGGAATTTTCATCCTGATAATAGGTAACATCGGCACCCGACTTGACATACAAAGGATTGGTAAAGGTGACATTACTGTTCTTCAAAGATATCGATGTCACACCTGAGGGATATTTTGCTTTATAACAGTAATTTGAGCCATCCATTGCGTAGGAGTCACCAAAATCTTTAGCGACCTTTTGCTCTTGATTTGCATGGACAACCTTTACGGTTGCATCGGAATTCTCAAAATAGAGATTGATGACCATTCGGTTAAAATCTCGTGTGGTTATATTACCCGAAGGACCTGTATAGTTGTCAAGCAATTGGAAATCAACATCACAGTAAAAATAGAAATTATAGGTACCTGCAAAGGTATTGTTAGCGGTAGAAAGTGTACCCAAGCGGAAACCGTTATTTCCTGTATTTCCTAATTTACCGGAATAGTGATAGTAATTCCATACGCCGGCTGCAGCATTGTTGCAGTTTTGGGGCGCAACAGCATCCACGGTCGGGCCGACGGTGCCGGGTGCGCCGATGTAGGAGGTTTCAGTGCCCGCAGTTGAATGAAGCATATAAAGACCTGCAAAACTACCATTCAGAAGATAAACAGTCGTATTTGCTTGGTTTGCATCAATGAACATGCGGGAATAGCGCTGGTACATCGTATCACTGTATTTACCCGTGGGTAAGGGAGTTGACAAGTTAAATGTGGCCGCTACCGTGGTTGTTTTGCCGTCTACAGTAGCGTTTTGATTCTTGGTTCCCTTATATTGATCCGAGGTGTTCAAGGTCGGACCCATGTAGATCACCTTGCCCGGAGTGGTAACATACTGACGGGAAGTCGTGTGGGTAGAACAAACAGTGATGGTCATGTTATCCAGCAGGAAGTTGTCTTCGGCGTAGAAATACAGGGATTCATACTGATATTGCAACACCTGGACATCACTGGAAAGCGCGGTGTAAAGAACATCTCTGCCAAGAGTGGTCATCGAAGCGTTTTTGCCGGTTGAATACGCCTTATAATAAACGTAACCGTCTTCGCCGCGTGCGCCGCCTGCAAAATAGGGCATTTCAACAGTCTCACCGGTCTTATAATCGGTTACAGATTGGGTATAACTCCAGTTCCAAACGGTGTCTTCCATCATAACGATGGAGCCGGCGGGAACATCGGCTTCGGTGGTTTCACCAAAAAGTTCGCGCATTCTGACCTGGGCATCCACGATGGAGGTAAAGGGTTTTTCCTTGCTACCGTCCGAATCGCCGCCTGCGTAGGAGGGTTTGACATAGATGGCAGGTACCCAAACAGCGGTGGCTTCAACAGCAGCATCGGAGGTATTGTAGACGGTACCTGCATGATGGAACTCGCCGTTGATGGTCCAGCCGTAGAATACATAGTCCTTGCCGCCATCGGTGATCGTCTTCAAGGTAGACACACCGTCGCCATCGGTATCATCGGCGCGGAGGTCGGAGGGAAGGGTCACTGCATCACCGGGAACGAAATACATATCGTCTTTTACAAGTCCGGTGGACTCATATCCGGTCACAAAGGACATGTAACCACCCCAGGTGGCGGTCAGGGTAAAGTTACCCTTTTCTTCAACGGTGATGACATCACCTGCATAGTATACGTTGCCTTCTGCATCTTTCCAGCCGGCAAATCTTCTGCCATCAGCCAAAACTTTAACAGTGGGATCGGATACAGTGAATTTTCTTCCGATTGCAATATTAACATCGGCAGGAAGACCGACGTTTTCATCGGTATCGCCTGCTTGATAGGCATAGTTTGCGCGATCCAATACATAGGAAACGGTGTTGTCGGCATAGGTCAACTTACCAATGGCAGCATCGTCCTCGTGCAAGGTAAGCGCATTGTAAATATCAGCACTGGATGTGTTGATCACGGGGAAGGAATCGCTTTCACCGGTCAAAACAACATCCAAGGTGATGTCTTTAAGAGAACCCGTGAGGTTGAGCGCATCGCCTTCGTAAACATATAGGGTCTCGTAACCAACCGAGGGAAGAGTGGAGAGATCAAGGGTATAGTCGGATTCAACATTTTTGAAAGCAATCGAGGAGAAACCGACAATCAAATGGTTGGCAGCATTGAAGTTTTGCTCGGGATTTTCAATCACAAGATTGTATTTACCGGGGGCATTTGCATGACCGTAATCTGCAGCGATCATGGGATAGTTAAACTTTACATTTTTTGCCTTGATGACATAAGTAAAGTCGCATTTCATACCACCATTTTTCGCATTGTCAAGATTACTGTTTACTGTGTTCAGTTTACTGGTGGTAGCATAGAAAGGATAACTAACGGTGAGACCTTTTTCAATCACATAGGTAAACTTTGTGGTAGCGGGGATAGCGTTGGTGGGAGAATAAATCGTAATACTCCCGACGGTGGAACCAATGGTGACGACGATTTCATCATCAAAGGTGACACCGTAGCCGCTCTGATAGGTGGGCATCAGATTACCCCAGTTACCTTTTGCAGCAAGGACGGCACTGCTAAAGGGTTGGGTATAGATCTGCGCAATATTCGCTTTGTTGCTCGAGCCGGGGATGATGGTTGCATTTGCTCGATCGGTGTCAGTGGTCGTATCATAGGTCATGGTGCAGTTTGCGGTTGCAACAAGCTTGCCATTGATGTTCCAACGGATATCATTGATACGAACAGGAAGAATGATGTTTTCTTCCTCTGTGTCACGTTCACCCGTAATGTCTTCCAAGAAGTCATCGTCATCCGAGTCGACCAAATTATAGTATTTATACAACGGTTGGTTTGCTGTGAGGGTAAATTTCTTACCTTCATAGGGAGAGCCTGCAGGGAAGGTATAGGTAGAATCCTTTGTAGGAACATACGTAGGATTGTTCTTATCATTGGTGGCATAGATCGTAACGGCATCCAAGGTCACAGGACCGTTGTTGCGCATATAGGCAGCACCCGCAAAATGGCGGTCTGCCCAACCAGTGTTTGCCGAACTCGGAACGGTGAGAACCATCGTCCAAGTGGGTTTGTTCGCCGCATCACCTGTCACGATGATATGACGGGTGTGAGCGGGAAGATAATCGATAATGGAACCAAAAGCACCGGCAGTGTCTTTACCGGTGTAATTGCCGGTGTAGTCGCCGACAAGATAAAGGTAACCGTCGGCAGTTTTGTCGCCGTCATCGAGCAGAGCGACTGCTTTTTCAATGGTTTGAACGGGCTTTGCCTCAGTACCGTCGCCTGTTTCATCAGAGCCGCTTGCCTGATCGACATAGACGGTATTTCCTGCATTCATAGCACCTTCTGCCAATGCAAACAGTCCTGCGGGAAGCAGAGACAAAAGCATCAGAACAGACAGCGCAAAAGCAAGAACGCGCTTATTTGTGTGTTTCATCGTAGGTCCTCCTAATAGAATTTTTGGTTTTTATGAAACAACTTATATACCGAGTCTCATTGTATCACTACCCGACCGAATTGTCAATAGTCACATCCTATAAATTTAGAAAAAAAATATGTAAAAAGTACACAAAGACATCCCCGCCAAACCTTTGCAAAGAAAATCACTAAAATCCGCCTCCTTTGTGTAAAGGGAGGTGGCGCGGCATCGCCGTGACGGAAGGATTGTAAAACCTCGCCCCCCCTCGCGGTCAATTTACGAATTCTCACATTCTCATCGGATAACGGCAACACCTTTTTTCGTATACCTTTTCACCCTTCCCCTCTTCTCTCCTCTTCTCTATATATATTATTATATGGTAAGAAATTTTTCGGTTTCCCACTCGGTTTCCCACTCGGTTTCCCGGTCGGTTTCCCGCAGGGCACACCGAAAACCGCCTCATCCATCGCCTCCAACCACACCAATCCCTTTAACCAAAAACAAAACCCGTCCCCCGTAGGGCACACCGAAAACCGCCTCATCCATCGCCTCCAACCATACAAATCCCTTTAACCAAAAACAAATCTCTTACCCAAAAAATACAATCCCCCGCCGATTCAAGATCGCCATTACCGAAAAATGCCTTTAAAGCGCGAAGAAAAACCTACCGCCGTTTGCTCCACGCAGTGGCCGGTTGGAGTAGGGGTAACGGGGGTTTTAGGGGGGGCTTAGGGGGAGGGGATCGGAATCCTCCCCCTGTCCTTTCTGAGAAAATATTCATATTAATCTTTTTAATTAAAAACAAAACCCATCCCCCGCAGGGCGCGACGTCCTCGACACGCCGCAACCACACCAAACCCTTTAACCAAAAACAAATCTCTTACCCAAAAAATACAATCCCCCGCCGATTCAAGATCGCCATTACCGAAAAAT
>JAZSON010000010.1:0-57340 GCA_045536965.1 Eubacteriales bacterium | reverse complement strand
GTTCCGAGCGGCGCCTATAACGACACAGAAAAAGTCACCGTTACCCTTTCCCAGCCCGGCAAGGTGTACTACACGCTTGACGGCAGCGTTCCCACCTCCAACAGCAAACTCTACACCCAGCCCATCGTTTTGGATAAGACCACCGTCCTTCGCACCGTCGCTTATTCCGATGACTGCTTAAAAAGCTTTATCGGCACCTACACCTATCTGATCAACGAGAACCACACTCTGCCCGTTCTCTCCATTTCGACCGATCCCGACGATATGTTCCACCCGAGTTATGGTATGTATTCCTATGGCCCGGGGGCTTCAGATACCTACCCTTACAAGGGCGCAAACTTCTGGAAAAACACCGAGCTTCTCTCCCACGTTGAATTTTTCGCGCAGGGTGAAGACGGCTTTTCCTACGATTGCGGACTCAAAATTTTTGGCGGTTATTCCCGCGGACTCCAAAAAAAGTCCCTGCAAATCAAATTCCGTGAAAAATACGGTGCCGCCAGCGTCAACTATCCAGTTTTCCCCTCTCTTGACATGACCGATTTTTCCTCTCTGGTTGTACGTTCGGGTTCTTCCGATTACCAGAAAGCCATGATGCGTGACGAAATGTTCACCTCTTTGGTGGAAAACGCGGGCATGAACCTCACCACCCAAGCCAGCCGTTGTGTTGTTTTGTATATCAACGGTGAATACTTTGGCATTTACTATCTCCGTGAAAAGATAAACGAGGATTTCATCGCAGCCCACACGGGTGTTTCGGCAGAAAGCGTCACCATGCTCTTCGGCGCAGGCGTCCATTGGCAACGCGGCTATGTGGAGCAGGATTACCGCAACATTTTAAACTACGTTTCTTCCCACGACATGAGCAAAGCCGAAAATTACAGCTATATTGAATCCAAGGTCGATGTCACCAGTCTCATCGATTGGTGGATCGCCGAAACCTATGCAAGAAACACCGACTTTGGCAATATCCGCTTCTTTAAGAGCCCCGAACTTGAGGGCGGCAAGTGGCATTGGGTCTTTTATGACCTTGATCAGACATGGGCAGCCCAAGGCAACCCCATGGATCTGATGATGAATGCCTCCCGCGGCGGAAACAAAAGCAGTGTCCTGGTTCGCGGTTTGCTCAAAAACAAAACCTTCCGCAACCTTTATTTGGAACGGTTAAGTGGATATTTAAAGACCTCCCTTTCCAATGAAACGGTCATTGCGACCATTACGAAATTCGAAACCATGCTCGAACCCGAAATCGCCCGCAATGCCGAAAGATGGAAAAGCAATTACGCTACTTGGCAAAAAGCGGTTCAATATTTAAAAGATTACGTTTCCTCCGATAAAAACAACCGCGCCAAGCAAATGGCCGATTATGCCAAATCCTATTTCAAACTCACAAAAGAGGAATACGACTATTATTTCGGAGATATCCCCTCATGAACACACCGATACTCAGAAATGAACTAAAATTCTATATTGCCCGTCCCGATGCTTTTTGGTTGGCCGAGCAATTATCCAAGGTACTTTCTCCCGATCCCCATGCGGGTGAAAACGGGATGTATAAAATCCGCAGTCTGTATTTTGACGATCCGCAGGCAAGCGCCGTAAAAGAAAAAAGAGACGGTCTCATGAATCGCGAAAAATACCGCATCCGCTTTTATAATCATGACGATTCATTTATCCAACTGGAAAAGAAGAGCAAACTGGGGGATAAAACCACCAAAGAAGCCGTCCGTATCACCAAAAGCCTTTGCGAAAAAATCCTCGCGGGAGACATCGACGGTCTTTTGTCTCACCCCGACCGCTTGATGCGCGAATTTTTCATTCGCATGCGCACCCGTGCTCTCAAGCCCGCCGTCATCGTTGATTACGAACGCGCCCCCTATCTTCATCCCGCCTCCGATTTGAGAATTACCATCGACAGCAACCTGCACACGGGATTGTGGAACACCGATCTGTTCGAAAAAGATCTCCCCACCCTCCCCGTCTTGACCGAAGGCAGGGTCATTTTAGAGGTCAAGTTCAATCAGATCATGCCCGACTATATCGACCGTCTCATTCGTTGTATCCCCCGCGAACGCATGGCCATTTCCAAATTTGTATTATGCAGTGAAGCACTGTGATATAAGGAGTTTGTAACATGAGTAACATCACCAACGCCCTCAAAGATCAATTCGGTACCGAACTGGTCGAAAATCTTTCCATCACCCGCATTTTGCTCTCCCTTGGCATTGCTTTTGCTCTCGGACTTTTCATCTATTTCATATACCGTGTCACTTACAGCGGTGTTTTGTATGCCCGAAATTTCGCCTTCTCCCTCGTGATGCTCTGCATGATCACCGCCATGGTCATCATGACCATCTCCTCCAACCTCGCCCTCTCTCTCGGTATGGTCGGCGCCCTCTCCATTGTCCGTTTCCGTACCGCCATCAAAGATACCAATGACACCGTTTTCATGTTCTGGGCCATCACCGCAGGTATCATGACGGGCACCGGTTACTACTACATTTCGATTCTGTCCACCTTGGGTCTTGGCATTTTGTTCTACCTTTTGGTTTTCTTTGGCTTCAAATCACAAAAAAGCTTATATCTACTCATCATCCGTTACGACCATTCGGTAGCAACCCGCATCAATCAGGTCATCCGCGCCCTCCCCGCCAATAAAATCAAATCTAAAACTGCATCCCACGGCAACATAGAACTTGCCATTGAAATCAAACTGGGCAAGGATACCCTCGCACTCGTCGACCAACTGGAAAGCGAACAAGGCATCCAAAGCGTCAGCCTTTTAAGCTATACAGGTGAAACCACCCGATAATTCAACACAATTTACGTTTCGGAGATATCATTATGGCAGAAAGCAACCCGCCACGTCTCATTGCAACCAATAAAAAAGCCTATCACGACTATTTTGTCGAAGACACCTTTGAAGCGGGCATTTCCTTGGCAGGCACCGAAGTCAAATCCATCCGCCAAGGCGGTGTCAATCTCAAAGATTCTTTTTGCAGTGTCGAAAAAGGAGAAATGGTTGCAAGAAATTTGCGAATCAGCCCCTATGAAAAGGGCAACATATTCAACCGCGATCCCATGCGACCAAAGATCCTTTTACTGCACAAGCGCGAGATTATGCGCATCCAAGGTCTCGCGGGCCGTCAAGGATATAGCATCATTCCTCTGAAGCTTTACTGGAAAGGCCCCCATGTCAAGGTGGAAATCGGCCTGTGCAAAGGTAAAAAGCTGTATGACAAGCGTGACAGCGAAGCCGAAAAGCAGCGCGATCTCGACAACCGCCGTTTTCTCCGCAACGCCGCCAAAGAAGTCTGAATCTAATGCATAAAGGAAAATAACAGATCTATGAGCAAACAGGAAAACATCCGTAACTTCTGTATCGTTGCCCACATCGACCACGGTAAATCCACCTTGGCCGACCGTCTTCTTGAACTGACCAACACCGTCACAAAGCGGGAAATGGAGGATCAGGTTCTCGACAATATGGAGCTCGAACGTGAGCGCGGCATTACCATCAAAGCCCGCGCAGTCCGTCTCGAATATACCGATAAAACAGGAGAAACCTATTCTCTCAATCTAATCGACACACCGGGTCACGTTGACTTTAACTATGAGGTTTCCCGTTCCCTTTCCGCCTGCGAAGGCGCGCTGCTGGTTGTCGATTCCACTCAAGGTATTCAAGCCCAAACCCTTGCAAACGGCTATATGGCCTTTGATGCGGGGTTGGAACTGCTTCCCGTTATCAACAAGGTCGATCTTCCCGCTGCCGATCCCGAGGGTACCCGCAAAGAAATCGAAGACATTGTCGGTATTCCCGCCGATGATGCGCCCTGCATTTCGGCAAAAACAGGCCTCAACATTGATCAGGTGCTGGAAAGCATCGTGCATGCCATCCCCGCGCCCGAAGGCGATCCGACCGCACCGGTACAAGCCCTGATCTTCGATGCCATTTACGACGCCTACAAAGGGGTTGTTGTCTACATTCGTGTCAAAGAAGGTACATTAAAGCGGGGTGACACCATCCGTATGATGTCAACCGGCGCCGAATATGAGATTGTTGAGATCGGTTATCTGCGTCCTCTCGGTTTTGAACAAAAAGAATCCCTGTCGGCAGGCGAGGTCGGTTTCTTAACCGCCGCCATCAAGACCCTGTCGGATGCCAAGGTAGGTGACACAATCACCACCGCCGAAAACCCCGCCGCTTCGCCGTTACCGGGCTACAAAGAAGCGCTCCCCATGGTGTATTCGGGCGTTTATCCTGCAGACGGCTCCCATTACGGAGATCTGCGCGATGCTTTGGAAAAACTGAAATTAAATGACGCCTCCCTTGTTTTTGAACCCGACACCTCGGCCGCCCTCGGATTTGGGTTCCGTTGCGGTTACCTCGGGCTTCTCCACATGGAAATCGTTTTGGAGCGATTGGAAAGAGAATTCAACCTCGATTTGATCACCACCGCTCCCAGCGTTATTTATCAACTGGAGTTGACAAGCGGTGAAATCGTCATGATCGATAACCCCACCAACTATCCGCCCGCCGAACAAATCAAAGTGGCAAGCGAGCCGATGGTTAAGGCCAGCATCATCCTCCCGACCGATTTCGTCGGAGGTATCATGGATCTGTGTCAGGATCGCCGCGGTGTTTTTGTCGATATGAAATACCTTGCGTCCGACCGCGTCGAGCTCCACTACCATCTCCCGTTAAATGAAATCATCTACGACTTTTTCGATGCCCTTAAATCCCGCAGTAAAGGATATGCATCCCTTGACTACGAATTGATGGGCTATGAAAAATCCAACCTTGTCAAACTCGATATTCTCTTAAACGGTGAAACGGTTGACGCCCTCTCCTTCATTGTCCACGCCGACAAGGCATATCCCCGCGCCCGCCGTATAGCCGAAAAATTAAAAGAAAACATTCCGCGCCAACTCTTTGAAATCCCCGTGCAGGCGGCCATAGGCGGAAAGATCATCGCCAGAGAAACCGTCAAAGCCATGCGCAAAGACGTTTTGGCTAAGTGCTACGGCGGTGATATTACCCGTAAGAAGAAGCTGCTGGAAAAACAAAAAGAGGGTAAAAAGAAAATGAGACAGCTCGGTTCTGTCGAACTGTCCAAAGATTCCTTCATGGCAGTGCTCAAGCTCGATGAATAAACTCGGTCTTTATCTGCACATTCCCTTTTGTCGCAGAAAATGTCATTACTGCGCCTTTTATTCATCCCCCCCGCTGGCAGATGAAATCTCCCTCTACGCCAAGGCGCTCGGAAACCTCCTGCGCGCATGGTCCCCCCGCCTTACCGACTATTCTATCGATTCGGTCTATTTCGGCGGCGGCACGCCCTCGCTCCTTTCCCCGCGCGATTTGGATGCCATTTTATCCCCCCTTTCCTGCCTGCATGTCGAAAAGAATTGCGAAATCACATTAGAATGCAATCCCGATAGCCTAACCCTTGACCATGCCTGTTCCTACCATGCCTTGGGAATCAACCGCATCTCCATCGGGATGCAATCGGCCGTGGATTCAGAGCTTTCCCTCTTGGGGCGGCTCCACACCCACAAGCAGACAGAATCGGCAGTAGAGGCTTGCCGCAAAGCGGGCATCTTGAACATATCCCTCGACCTGATGCAAAACATTCCGAGTCAAACCCAAAAAAGCCGCTTGGAATCCCTCTTGAAAGCCATCAACCTCTCCACCGACCATATTTCGGTGTACGGACTCAAGATTGAAGAAAATACACCCTTTTTTGAAAACCGTCCTCCCATGCCAAGTGAAGAGGAAGAATGGATTGCATACGATGAAACCTTTGCCGCATTGGAAAAACACGGCTATCGGCAGTATGAAATTTCCAACGCCGCCAAATCAGGTTTTGAAAGCCGACACAATCAAAAATATTGGCGCCGCGACGAAACCCTTGGACTCGGTCCCGCTGCCCATTCCTTTTTTGCGGGAAAGCGGTTTTACTATCCCACCGATACCGCCGCTTTTATTGCGGGCACCCTCTCCCCCCTCGAGGATGCGCCCTTGACCGCGCAGGACGAGGCGGAAGAAGAAGTCATGCTCGGTCTGCGTTTGACCGATGGCATCGATCTTTCTCAACTTCCCTTTGACCCGGACATCCATGCCTATGCAAAAAAACTCTCAGATGCAGGATACTGCCGTTTAGATGGCAACCGCCTTTCCCTCACACGCAAAGGCTTTTTTGTATCCAACACCGTCATATCCACCCTTATCAACCATCTCAAAGGAGACTGCAATGCGTAAACTGATTACATTTTTCGTTATTCTCACCCTGCTTTGTTCCCTTTTTGCCTGCGGCGAAGAGCAACAAGGCGTAACGGGAAGCAGCAATCCGCTGGGCATCCGCTTTACTTATCCCCAAGGATGGGTAGTGACCCGCGATGAAAACACCCTTTTCCAAATCGCTTTTCAGGAAAACACCGCCGATGTCCTCCTTTCCTCCTTCTCGGTTTCCACCCTTGATCCCCTTGCCGATGGCGTAACCCTCAAGGATTACACCGAAGGAGATTATCAAAAGAGTTTAGAGGGCACCTTTACCCAACTCGGCGATGTCAAAACAGCCGACATTCAGGTTGGAAAAGAGCCTGCCGTCAGTTGTGTTTTCACCTGCAAGGGAGGCGGCAGAGACCTGCGAGCCAGACAAATCCTCTGTCAGACCAACGGCTCTCTCTACGTCTTTACCTACGTTGCCTCTGCCGAATTCTATGACAGCCACGTCACCGAAATCAACGATTTGCTGAAAACGGTTGAATTTACGAAAAAATCAGGCGGAAAAGCCCCCTTGAAGGGCAGTCAGGACGGCGCCGCTCCGGGTATGCTTTTGGCCACCAACGACGCTGTCTACTTTGCCGTCAATTATCCCTCCGATTGGGAGCTTGTGCAAAACGATGGTCTCATTCTTGTCAAATCCAAGGATAGCGGCGCATCGGTCAGTGTAACCGCCGTCTCCACCCTTTCGGGCATCAAGATCCTCGCCGACGATGTCAACGAGCATTTCAATCGCCTAAAAACAACCTGCAAGGACGTTTCCTTTGACCAAGAAAATGAAAACGGTACACCCAAAGGCAAAGAGTGTACGGTAGCAGGACGCGAAGCCGCCTCCTACACCTACCGTTACACCCTCTCGGGCACTGTATTCCATTGCCGCCTCACCGCTTTTTACGATATGGAAGGTTATTTCCACACGATAGAATACACCGCCACCGAAGCAGACTTTGAAACATACTTACCGCAAGCCGATGCCATTTTGAATCACTTCGTTCTCAAATGAACAAAAAAATGCGTTCGAATCCTCGAACGCATTTTTATTTTTTCATTTCATCCGTTTCTCCCGATGCATTTTCCGAGAAGAGAAAAAAGAAGATAGAAGATCAAGTTCACGGTGATGACACTCGGCCCCGTTCTGAGCCCCATAAGCGCCGCAACAAAAAAACCGATGATAAAGCAAACCACCGAAACAACGGCAGAACAAACAATCACGCCGCGAAAAGAGCGGCAGACACGCATAGAGGTGAGGGCGGGAAAAATGATCATACCCGAAATCATAACAGTTCCCAGCATCCGCATTCCCAAAACAATGGTAACAGCGGTCAGCACGGCTATGAGCATTTTATAGGTACCCACACGAATACCCGTTGCCTGTCCGAAGGTTTCGTCGAAAGTCACTGCGAAAATACGGTTATAAAAGACGACAAACAGAATCAATACCGCCGCAGAAAGAATAAGAGACAGAAAAAGATCCTTATTCGTAATACTGAGAATGGAAGCGTTTCCGAAAAGACTGCTGCACATATCCCCCGAAGTACCCGTTCCCGCCCGTTCATAAATAAGCGAACCGACGGCAATGGCCGAGGTAGAGAAAATGGCAATGGCGGCATCTCCTTTGATGTGACTGCTTTCGCTCAATCGCAAAATGCAAAAAGCAGCCGCGACAACAATGGGTACCGATATTTCAAGGGTATAAGCATCGCTGAGATTGAGAGCGGTGGCAATCGCAATGGCGCCGAAGCCAACGTGGGAAAGACCGTCGCCGATCATGGAATATCGCTTGAGCACCAAGCTGACGCCCAGCAATGAGGCGCAAAGGGAAACGAAAACACCGACAAGCAGCGCCTTGAGTATAATGGAGACAATGACGGGATTGGAAAACATAGCCGCAAAACTCATAATACATCCCCCTGCATGTACAGTTTGCCGACGCTCGAAGCAAGATAGTCCTCTTTGCTGCCATAGAATAGCACCTGATGGTTTAAGTGCAAAATATGCTTTGCATAGGTAATGGCAGCCGACATATCATGAGAAACCATGATCACGGTGATGCCATCGTCATTGATCTTGGAAACGAGTTGATACAGCTCTGCAGTGGCATGAGGGTCAAGACCCGCCGTCGGTTCATCCAACAATAGCAGTTTTTCGGTGGCACACAGAGCGCGGGCAAGCAGTACCCTTTGCTGCTGTCCGCCCGAAAGAGAGCGAAAACACTTTTCGGCAAGGTGGGCAATACCGAGCTTATTCATGTTGTCATACGCCTTTTCCTTGTCTATTCGTCTGTAATACGGACGGAAGATCTTACCGTTTAAGCAACCCGAAAGCACCACTTCACGAACAGATGCGGGAAAATCACGCTGAATGGCGCTTTGTTGCGGCAAATATCCGATTTCACGCCGTACAAGTCCGTCGGCATACAAAATCGAACCGACAGACGGCTTTTTCAATCCCAAAAGCCCTTTCAAAAGCGTGGATTTACCCGAACCGTTTTCCCCGACCACACACAGATAATCGCCCGACGAAACCGAAAAGGTAATATCCCGTGCGACACTTCTGCCGTCATAAGAAAACGACGCGTTATCCACTGTAATACACGCCATCAGTTCAATGCCTCCTCTAAATGATCGGCATTTTGCTTCATCAGGTCCACATAGGTCACCCCGTTGTCAAAATCGCTTTTCGAGACGTTGTGACAAGAATGAAGCAAAAGTTTTTTGCAACCGCTGCTTTCGCAAATGGTATCTGCCGTTTTTCCGTTTGAAAATTCAATGGTAAATACGACGGGTATATTTTCCGTCTCTATTTTATCAATCAAAAAACTCACCGTTTGAAGAGAAGGCTCATTTTGAGTCGAGCACCCCGCAAAGGCGGCAAAATAGTCAAGCCCGTAATGGCGCGCCAAATATAAAAAGGGGAACCGTTCGGCAAAAACGATGGTTTTGCGCTCCCCATTGGCGACAATGCTTTGAATCCTTGTATCCAACCCATCCAGATCTTTACTGAGTTTTTTAAGATTTTCTTTAAAATACCCTTCGCTTTCAGGCGCAAGTCGGCACAAAGCATCACAAATTTCCTCGGCAATGATCTTTGCATTGCGCGGCGACGTCCATATATGCTCGTCGGCTACCGCTTCTTCCTCACCGTCTTCCGCCTCCATGCCCTCAGCCAATTCCTCCTGCAAGGTGGCCACACGGTCAATCAGCGGCAAACATACAAGATCATCGCTTGTTAAAACCTCCCGAGAGTTTTCCACCCAAGCATCCGATTCCCCGCCGACATATATAAACAGATCTGCCGCCGAAATCTCGGAAAGTGTGGCAAGGGATGCTTCGTAATAATGGGATTCACTGCCGGGCGAAATGAGCATGGTCACCTCCACCCGCTCGCCCCCGATCTGCCTGACAAAATCGAAAGGTGTAAAATTGGTGGCATATACCTGCAATTTATCACTTTGGGTTTGCTCTGCGCAGGAAACAAAGGAGAAAAGCATAACGAAAAGCAATAAAAATACCGTTACTTTTTTCATACGCTCTTTTTCTCCTCCAAACACTGCTTGCACTCGCCATACAAAACACTTCTGCCGACACCGATCACAAAATCATGGCTCTCCTGAATGTGACGGCGCACCTCATTCAATTCGGGACACTCCATGTGCATAAGACGCCCGCAATCGACACATTTGAAATGAAAATGATGGTCGCACGCATCACTGCCCGATGCATATTGGTAAACAAAGCATTTCTTTTCTTTGGTTTCAAACCGTCTGACAGTTCCCTCGGCAAACAGTCGGTTGACCTGCCTATACACCGTGCTTTTCGGCACCGATACCCCGCTTTCGGACAAGCCGAGAGCGATCTCTTCTATGGAAAAATGCTTTTCTTTGTGGGCCGCCAAAAACGCGGTAACTCGTTTTTTTTGGCTTGTCATGTAACCATCGCGTTTCATTTTTTCACTCCTAAAAATGAGAATGATTCTCACTTTCAAAAGTATACCCCCCTACCGTGCATTTGTCAAGCACTTTCAAAAAAAGCGTACCTAAAAGTCAAAAAACCTTTAGATACGCTCTTTTTTACGCTTTTCTCTTATCCTTTTTCGCCCATTCGGACGGCTGAGCACCCATCACAAAGTGCAAATTTCCGCCCTCCATAATCTGCTTGTGTGTCATTTTACATTCATTCAATACCTTTCCCTGCCATGTTGCAGATTGGACATAAATATTTTCATTTCCCACATTCTCCCCCGTGATGCAAAATAACCATCGCAAAAAAATGGAGCGAGTGTCTTTGAGACACTCGCTTTGCTTATAAAAGTGTATATTTTATTCGCGGTAAAAGTCGGGCATGTTCTTCCAAACGCCGCCCTCCATGGCACATTCGTGGGCAATCAGACCGGGAATGGTCATATCCAAAGCCTTGACAATATCGATGGGAGGTTTCTTTTGGTTGACGATGGCATTGAGATACGCATCAATCAAATAGTATTCACAGCTACCGTGACCGCCCGCCTTCATGGCTTCGGTGGCCTCGGGATTGGAAGCGTTCGTTGCAATGGCCACCACGTCGGTATCGGTATCCATAAAATACCGCTGTGCTCTGTCGGAGGTGTAATTTTCGGTTTCGATATAGCCCTTGGTACCATACAAAGCATATCCGCACCAGTGGGGCTTGCGGGGAGAAACCGAGCTTCTGACAAGCTGAATGGTTCTGCCCTTGGCCGTTTCAAACAAAGCGGCCTGCATATCGATGCTGCCGACACCGATATTCCCCAAGGAATTGGTGGATGTACCCGAACCTGTACCGCGCACGATATAGTCATCCAACCAGTACAAAACAGGACCGAGAGAATGAGAACAATAGTGCAGCGGCGCGCGCTTGGTTCTCCACAGATTGTTACCGTCCGTATCGACCACCAGCTGACGAATTTCATGCACATACGCGCACTGCGCATAATGGATATCCCCCAAAAGGCCTTGATCCACATATTTTTTCCATTCGGTTACAAAATGCATATAATTGCAATTCTCGGCCATCATATATTGCGCCTTGCTCTTTTTGACGGCCTCGTAAATATTTTTACACGCCTCTACCGAATCGGCCGCCGTCACTTCACTTAAAACATGAATGTCACGGCTCAATGCCGCAATGACTTGCGCTTCGTGGAAAGGAATGGGTGTGCCCAAAACCACCAAATCAAAAAGGCCTGAATCCAAAAAATCGGTGTAATCGGTAAAAAGTGCGTCATCCGAAAGATGAAAGCCCTCGGCATTTTCTTTCAAAACCGACTCTCGGAGATCGCAAAGAGCCGTAACCTCGGTCAAATCGTGATGCATAAACACTCTGCCGTACGCCGTACCGCGTCCGACACCTACAAGACCCACACGAATTTTTTTCATACTCAGCATCTCCTTTTTTTAGAGCACAAGCCAAAAACTTGTTATATCCACATTATAGATAACCCACGCAAACTTTGTCAAGTTATATTTTTCTCTCGGAAAAACAGGGAATGTCAACATAGTTTATAAAAAGGCGTATAAAGATGACGAGCAATAAAAAATGTGTAAAAAAGCAAACAATATAAACATAAAAATTTATCTCAATGGGAATCTTAAAAACAAAACAAATAAGGAGATGCCAAAATGCCCATACAGTCCCCCCAAAAAAAGAAACCCATCGGATACAAACAATACGCCAAAGACCATGCTCCCGCGACACCCTGCTTGAAAAACACCGTTTTTGCCTTCTTGGTCGGCGGCCTCATCTGTACGGGCGGCCAAGGATTGTCCGCACTATACAAATCCATCCTTTCTCTAAACGAAAAAGACACGGGAGCGCTCGTCTCGGTGACCCTCATTTTTCTCGCCTGCCTGCTGACGGGCATCGGCATCTTTGACAGCATCGCAAAATTTGCGGGCGCGGGCACCCTCGTTCCCATCACAGGCTTTGCCAACGCCGTCATTTCTCCCGCCATGGACACCAAAGCCGAGGGACTGGTCATGGGTGTAGGAGCAAAAATGTTTATCATCGCAGGACCTGTCATCGTCTACGGCACGGTTGCGAGTGTGATTTATGGGGTTGTGTATTGGATAACAACTTTATTCTAACAAAAAGCTTGGTCGAATGACCAAGCCTTAAATTATGCTTTATTTTCCGTTCTTACTTTCAAAATCAGTAAGCCATTTTTGCGCTTTTTTGAATTGAATGTTAATTTCTTTGCATATTTGAACTGCGGTATCTTCATTGAATTTTTGAACTAGTTTGTATCCGTTAGACGGTACAAAATCGGCTGACTCTTTTTCTGAAATATCACGATATGTGCTACCAAAGAATAAAGTGCGTTTGCGATAGACATCCCTATAATAAAACCATCCGTCAAACATACCCGGCAATCTGTAGCGGTGATTTGTCGCTTCCACACCAAAACTCTCCTCAGTCACACCTTCATATAGTTCATAATTCTTGTTTTTGCCGTTTGGAAAGACAGCCGATACTTCTATAGTAAAAGATCCGCCCCATTTATTTGTTTGAAATGAAATGAGTTCAATACAGTTGTCGAGTTTGCGTCTGAAGTTTGGATATTTTCCGGTAAAACCTTGTTCTTTCAGCAATGGAAATGTGTGTTCTTTCAATGCAGATAACATTATATTTCGATTTGCCATATTATCACCTCATTTTATTTCATTATAGCACACCGCAGTTTTAATGTAAATATTTTCGCAAACTAATGGGTCCTATATTGACACAAGCCGAGGGACTGGTCATGGGTGTAGGAGCAAAAATGTTTATCATCGCAGGACCCGTCATCGTCTACGGCACCCTCACAAGCGTAGTCTATGGAGTGATTTATTGGATAACCATTTCATTGTAACACAAAAGGCATGACTGCTTTAGATTTAGTTGCTTGTAAGCTGTTTGAGTGGGTTTTCACATAAAAACAGCGTTTTTGCCGTATCAACAAATTCATTGACGATGTTGGTAAAATTTTTATCAATTTGGCAAATAAGCGCGGGTGGCTTGTTGAGATTTTGGACCATCCAAAAGCAGGCAACGCAATCTGCATCACCATAAACCCCGCATCATCGGCTCCCCCCGTCGTTTTTTCGGGTCATATCGATACGGTGCACCCGCTCGGACTTTTTGGCGCGCCCCCTGTACATCGGGAGGAAAACCGCATCATCGGTCCGGGTGTCATGGACTGCAAAGGCGGCGGCGTCGCATCCTTCATGGCGCTCGATGCGCTGGAAACATGCGGTTTTACCGCGCGCCCCGTCAAGCTCATCCTCCAAAGCGACGAGGAAACAGGTAGCAAAACGAGCGAAAAAGAGACCATTCGATTCATGCTGAAAAATGCCGAAAATGCGGTTGCGTTTTTAAACACCGAGGGCATTCAGAAAAACACGGCGGTGCTCGTCAGGAAAGGCATCCTGCGTTATCGCTTTACGGTCCACGGCAAGGCAGCCCATTCGGCTAAATGCACCGAAGGGGCCAACGCCGTTGCCGAAGCGGCGCACAAGATCATTCGTTTAGAACAAATGAAAGATCCCGACGGACTCACCTGCAACTGCGGTGTCATCGAAGGGGGTACGGTTGCCAACTCGGTGGCAGAATACTGTTCTTTCACGGCAGATATCCGTTTTGCAAGTAAAGAACAACACGACAAAGCCATCGAAACGATTGAACATACAGCCAAAGAAACTACCATCGCAGGTTGCACCTGCACACTTGAAAAAATCAGCGACCGTCCCGCCATGCCCTATTGCGAGACAAACGCAGCCCTTTTAAATAAAATCAATGAGATTTATGCAGAAAATGACCTACCCGTTCTCACCCCGCGCCTCTGTTTAAGCGGCTCGGATGCTGCTTATACCACAAATGCAGGTATTCCCACCGTGGACAATTTGGGGGTCGATGGCGGCAACATTCATTCGGTTGGAGAATTTGCCTATTTGGATTCTTTGGCCGCCTCGGCAAAACGCCTCGCCTCGGTTGCGTATTGCATATAAAAGCCATACTGTTTTTCAAAAAGCTTGTCCAAAGACTCGGACAAGCTTTTTACTTTTTATATCGACCATTCAAAACCGCCCCATAAATTTCATTCCATTCATCATCCATCTCCCTCGCCCTTTATAACAAAAATTACAGCATTTTTTAAAATAATGTAAATATTTTTAAAAAATGCGCAAAATAAGAAAAACACAATCCGCAAATATCTTTTTTCGAGGTATAGCATGGCAAGCATCAAAACATTTTTAAAAAAACCCACCCTCCGCGCAGCCGCCACAGTGGTAGGCAACAAAGAAACCGAAGGCCCTCTCGGCACATGCTTCGATCTGACATCGGGAGATACAAAATTCGGTATGCCGACTTGGGAGCAAGCCGAAAGCGAAATGGTACGCATGGCTTACGAGACCCTACTCTCCAAAGGACACTGCCGCCAAACCGATGTGGATCTTGTATTTGCGGGCGATCTCATGAATCAATGCACTTCCTCCTCGTTTGGATACGCCGAGAGTAAGATTCCCTACTTTGGTCTTTACGGCGCCTGCTCCACCGCCGCCGAGGGACTCATTTTGGGAAGCATCGCCATCGAATCAGGCCTTGCAGACCGCGTCATCACAGCCGCCTCCTCTCATTTTTGCACGGCTGAACGGCAATACCGCTTTCCCATTGAATACGGATGCCAACGCACCCCCACCGCACAGCATACCGTGACAGGCGCGGGATGCTTTTTACTTGACAATTTACCCGGAGAGGTATATTTAAATCAATTTCTCGCAGGCCGCGTCACCGATCACGGCATCACCGATGTCAACAACATGGGTGCATCCATGGCGCCCGCCGCCGTCGATACCATCCTGCGATTTTTCCGCGAATCCACCTGCCGCCCCGATGATTTCGACCTGATAGCCACGGGTGATTTGGGTGCCGAGGGGCATACAATCTCACGCGAACTTTTGTCTGCCGCCGGGGTTGAACTGAAAGAAAACTACGTCGATTGCGGCGTTTTGATCTATGACCGCGAAGAACAGGACATGCATGCGGGCGGATCGGGATGCGGCTGTTCGGCGGTTGTCATGGGCGGCTATATTTTCGACAAATTAAAAAAGGGTACCTACCGAGACGTGTTGTTGATCGGGACGGGTTCTCTGCAAAGCCCCACCACCGTGATGCAAAAACAAACACTTCCGGGCATTGCCCACCTCATTCGTATCACCCGTCAATCATAGGAGGTTTAACCATGCAATATCTCAACGCATTCATCGTCGGCGGCATTTTATGCGCCATTGCGCAATTGTTAATCGACAAAACCTCTCTGACACCCGCGCGTATTCTCGTCGGATACGTCTCTTCGGGAGTTATATTATCGGCTGTCGGATTGTATCAACCTCTCGTCGACTTCGCAGGTTGCGGTGCCACCGTTCCCCTCACAGGCTTCGGGCACGCCTTGGCAAAAGGAGTCAAAGAGGCGGTAGAAGCCGACGGCTTGCTCGGCGCTCTCACGGGTGGCCCTACGGCATCGGCCGCAGGCATTGCCGCCGTGATCTTTTTCGGTTATCTCTTTGCTATTTTCTTTAACAGTCGTCCGCAATAGTGAAATATATGTGAAAATTTGTCAATTTCTCTTTACAAAATTTCTGCTTTCGTGTATACTGAAAATGAAGGAATGATACGTACGGAGGAACCGCAGTTTGGTCTTACAACTTGAACAATCACAACAAAAAGTCAGAGAACTCGGTGATCTGATCGCAGAGCTTTCTCGTTCTCTCAATCTTCCGAAATGTAAAGAAGAAGCGCAGGAACTCACCAGACAGACACAGGAAGACGGCTTTTGGGACAATCCCCAAAAAAGCCAAGGTGTTTTAACCGCCCTCAAAGCCCACAACGAAATGATAGAAAGCATGGAAGGTCTCCTTTCCTCCCACTCCTCTATCACCGAGTTATTAGAGCTTGCCATTGAAGCGGATGATGAAAGTCTCACAGATGAAATCCTGCAGGCCATTCGCGATTTAGAGCAGGCCGCAGGCGACATGAAAATCAAACTTCTCCTTTCGGGAGAATATGATGCTAACAACGCCATTTTGTCCATCCATCCGGGTGCGGGTGGAACCGAGGCGCAGGATTGGGCGCAAATGCTTTACAGAATGTATTGCCGTTTCGCCGAGCGTCGCGGTTACAAAGTCAAAGTACTCGATTATCTCGATGGAGACGAAGCAGGTATCAAAAGCGTCACCATTTTGGTTGAAGGCCATTTTGCTTACGGATTTTTGAAATCCGAGGGCGGCGTACACCGTTTGGTGCGTGTCTCCCCCTTCGATTCCTCGGGACGTCGGCATACATCCTTTGCTTCGGTTGAAGTCATGCCCGAGTTTGATGACAATTTAAACATCGAGATCCGTGAAGAAGATCTGAAAATCGAAGCCCATCGCGCCAGCGGCGCAGGCGGTCAGCACGTCAACAAGACCGACTCTGCCATCCGCATTACCCACCTCCCCACAGGCATCGTAGTCGGTTGCCAAAACGAGCGCAGCCAACTCCAGAACCGCGAAGTTGCCATGAAAATGCTCAAATCCAAGCTCATGGAAATCAAAGAGCGGGAGCAACTCGAAAAGATCGACGACATCAAAGGTGTCAAGCTTAACATTGAATGGGGCGCGCAGATTCGTTCGTACGTATTTATGCCATACACATTGGCGAAAGATCATCGCACCGGTTGTGAATCGGGCGACATCGCCAAAGTAATGGATGGCGGATTGGATGAGTTCATCAATGCTTTCCTCTCTTGGAAAGCCCAAGACAAGTCACAAAAATAAATTTAATATAAAAGGAGTGTATCGCAACCATGAAAAAATCCAGATTGATCATCGCCCTCTCTCTGATGGTACAGTCCATCACATTCTTCGTCCTCTTCTTTGTCTATGCAGACCGCAAAAAGAACCTTTCCAGAGTCTTTTTGGGCTGCGGTACAGTCAGCTTCCTCGGCGGCAGCTTTCTCTTATTCAAAGAGTTTAAGGCGCAACGCGTTCTGAAAAAACTCCAAGCAGACGATCCCTGCTTCGGTTGTCAGGAAGATTGCACCAATTGTCCCGAAGCCTTCTTCGAAGAAGACGACGACCTCAACTGCTCTTTCGTTGATGACGATGCCCAAGAGCTGAAAGTAGACGAAAACTAATATAGCACACAAAAGCAGGGGTTGTTACAGCCCCTGCTTATTTTCCGCGAAAGGAACATATTGTATGAATGTCTCAAACGTCTTATCCTATCTTTCTGCATTCGCCCCCACAAATCGCGCGCTGTCTTATGATAACGTCGGTCTCCTTATCGGAAATCCCGCTTCTCCCGTAACATCTGTTTGTATCGCGTTGGACATCACCCTGGACGTCGTTGATGAAGCCATTGCTTCGGGCGCCGAGCTGATTGTTGCTCATCATCCCGTCATCTTCACCCCGCTCAAAACCATCACCCCCACCGATGCGGTCGGTGCGGTCGTTTATAAACTCATACAAAACAATATCTCCGCCATTTGTATGCACACCAATTTAGATGCTGCAAATATCGGCGTGAATACCATGCTCGCTGACCGTGTAGGTCTCCTTAACGGAAAGATCGTCGAAGTGCTCGGAAACGATGAAAAGGCTACCCCCTACGGCATCGGTCTCTATGGAATGTTGGAGGGCGAAAAAACAATGCCCGATTTTCTCCGGCATGTAAAAGACAGCCTGCAATGCCCCGCCCTGCGCTATTGTGACAGCGGCAAACCCGTCCGATGTGTCGCAGTCGGTGGTGGATCCTGCGGTGATTTTGTTACACGCGCTCCCGAACTCGGTATTGATACCATCGTCACAGCCGACATCAAACACTCCCACTTCATCGCCGCTCAAGCACTCGGCATCAACCTCATAGATGCAGGCCATTTCCACACCGAAAATCCCGTCACCGATTTGTTATACGACATCCTTTCTCAAAAATTCCCCTCGCTATCCGTAAAAATCGCAAAATCCAACCATTCTCCCATCTCTGTTTTTTAAATCCCTATTACATCAAAAAACCGCGTGTTCCCTTTGGAACACGCGGTTTTTCCATTGTTTGTATCGGTTATTTTTCTTCGGTTTGATTGTCGTCGGAAGAAGCATCCTCATTTTGGTCATCGGAAGCACCATCGGTATTATCAGAAGTACCCTCTTCGGTTGTACCGCCGTTTTCACCTTCGGTTTCATTCTCATCTTTGCTTTCTTCTTTATCGTCCTTCTTATCGTCCTCGGACTCTACTTTCTCTGCCGTATAATCGGTCGGCCAACCGCTCTTATCGGTCAGATTTCCGTAAATACCATCCAACACCTTCAAATCAGCATCCTTGATCTGGTTGCCGTTGAGGTAGAGACGCTTGAGAGCGGTGAGCTTTGCAAGAGCCGAAACATCGGTGATCTTATTATCTTCAAGGTTAAGATCGGTCAGTTTGGTAAGAGCGGAGAGAAGGGTTACATCCACCACTTGGTTTTTGTTTAAATACAAAGAGGTCAATTCTTTGAGCGCATCGATGCCCTTCAGATCGGCAATGGCGTTTTCGGAAAGGTCGAGGCTGGTAAGCTTGGTCAGTTTAGCAACATCCTCTAAACTGGTCAGTTTGTTGCCGTTGAGCATCAGAGAGGTCAATTCCATACCTTCGAGGGCTTTGACATCGGCAATCTCACCCTTTTCAAAGGTGATGGAGGTCAAAGAGGTTGCGCCCTTGATACCATCAAAAGATTTGATGGGGTTGCCTGTCAGGGTGACCGAGTGGATCAGGGTCAATTTTCCGACCGATTCGCAGGAAGTCAATTTGTTGTTCGAAAGATCCAGATCCAAAATCTTGGCCATATCGGCAAGCGGAGAAACATCGGTAATCACGTTAGAGGTAATGTCGAGAGTGTCAAGCTCGGTCAAACCGGAAAGCGGTTTAATATCGGCGATTTTGTTGCTGCTAAGATACAACGAACGCAACTCAACCAAATTTTCCAAAGCAGAAACATCTGCGATGGCATTGTTATCCAAATACAGTTTTTCCAACTTGGTCATGTCTTTGATGGGCGAAATATCGCTGATCTTGTTGCCCGACAAAACCAATTCATAGAGAGAATCAACATCCTTCAAGAAGGACACATCCGAAATCGTGGTACCCGAAATGCTCAAAGAAACCAGATTGTTCAAAGAGGCAAGAGCCGAATAATCGGTGGTTTTTCCGGCAACCAATTCCAATTTCTGTACGTTTTTCAGGGTGGTAACGTCGCTGACATCCTGCAAGGTAGCACCCGCAATCGAAAGGATGCGGAGGTTGCCCATGCCTGCAAACAAACTGAGGTCGACCATATCCATACCAAACGAACTGGGAACCACACAGATAGCCTGCACATCGGTCAGAAGAGAAAGGTCTACCAAGTTTTCAACCGGATCGTCGCTGACCTTGGAGATCACAACGGTGTTTTCGGTGGGGTACAGGTTGTAACCATAGTTGTGATAATAGAAATAAGCAGAATACAACGAAGAATAGTTCAAGGGGATCTTAAAGCCGGTAGCGGGATCGACATATTCGCCGTCGTAGGTGTCGTCGGTCGGTTCACTGCCGTCTGCAGAGCTGCCGTCAAGAGCGGGATCGCTGCCGTCTGCAGGGCTGCCGTCCTGTGCAGGATCGCTGCCGTCTGCAGGGCTGCCGTTCTCCTCGTCGGAAGTAGCACCATGCAATTCAAAATACAAAAGATCGCCGACAAGAGCAACACTCTTAATACGCGCCAAATCTTCAGCCGTCACATCGTCGCCGTCTTTATCAAATATAGCTCCAAATGCATCACGCAATGCAGGATCCTTAATAAAGTGCAAATTATAGAAAAATGCCTGAATCGCATCAGCAAAGACTACCAGCAGAGTCAATACGGCAAGCAGAATTGCCAATAAGCACATCCCTCCGGAGGCCTTGTTTTTTGCTTTTGTGTAACCCATGGTCATACCTCTTATCTTTATAATTCTTTTTTGATACCAGTTAAGGTTTATTCTATACCAAATTATGAAAAAAATCAATAGTTTTGGCAAAGTTTTTTGTTTATAAGCCCAAACGAACCCGCACAATCGGACACGCAATCAGGAATCTGCCGCAATATGTCCTGCAACTGTTGACATTCAAGCTAAAAAACGCTATACTGAAACCACATACTTTGAAAAGGAGTTGCTTTAATTGCAAAAACTCTTAAAAAAATACCCTCTGCGCTATTTTATGTTGGCGGCATGCGCGGCGGCTCTTTTTTCCGCTCTCCCCCATTTATCCTTTGCACTGACCCTTATCGCCCTCTTTTTGGCCTATGCCGTCCGCGTTGAAGATGAGATTTTCCGCATCGTCTGCTACATTTCAGCCGTGCTTTTCTTTGTTTGCAGCATTTTCGAGGTTTTCGGTTTCTTCGGCTACCCACTGTGGGCTTTGGTGATTTACGGTCTGTGCCTTTTGGTTTCGACCGCCTTTTTCTGCATTATGGCACTCAATTATAACACACCGAAGTATCTTCGTATTTTAAGCCTTATTTTCGTTTTGTTCACAGGCTTTTTTGCCGTTCTGTTCGTTTCCAACTGCGCCTTCGGAGACTATACCCTCCCCGAAGCCATTTCAGTGCGCTGGGTCTATTTTACCAAAAAATGTGTCTCGGTATTGGTTGGCGAAGAATGGGCTGAAATGTTGCAATCGAGCGGCAAAGGTGTCACCACTTCCACCTGGCTTATGTCCATGCTCATTTCGTTCCTCGCCGTTATACAGCGGCTCCTGTTGGCCGCCGCCGCAGGCATGATGTATCTTGTGCAGAAAAACCTCGACCGCGAGAACCAAATGGATGCTTAAATCGTTTCGCCAAAAAGTTTATACACGGAAGACGCTTTTTTTAACGTCTTCCGTTTTTTAATATTTGCGGCACCTCCCGTTGAGAAGTGCCGCATAAAAATATTTTTATTTGCTTTCAGGATGCAATCGCGCCCGAAGTATCTTCATCCAAAACGACAGTCAACTCAATATAATTGTTCTGGCGATACACGGTCAATTTTATGGTTTCTCCTGCTTTATACTGCTTGATTTTAGATCGAAGTTCATCGCTGGATACAACCTCTACATCGTTGACGGCGGTGATAATGTCGCCCACCTTCATGCCTGCTTTTTCGGCGCAACTGCCCGCGTCGACCCGTTCAACCCGCACATACACATAGTAATAACCGACAGAACCGCGTCCGTAATAGTCCTTTGTGGCGATACCCAAAGCAGGTTTCCCGCCGACATATCCTTTTTCAATCAGTTCATTGGCAATGTGCAGCGCATCATTGATGGGGATACAAAAACCGATGCCTTCAATGGTTTCGGATGCATATTTGGCCGATACGATACCGACAACCTGACCGAGACTGTTGATGGCAGGCCCGCCCGAGTTTCCGGGGTTAACGGCCGCATCCACCTGGAACATGGTAATGGGTGTACCTTCAATATTGATGGCGCGATTTAACGCGCTCACAATACCGCGGGTCAAGGTGTAGGTCAGTTCTCCGAGGGGATTGCCGATGGCTACAATTTCCTGCCCAACGACCAAACCGTCCGAATCTCCCAGCGGAAGCGCCTGCAAATTTTCAGCGTCGATCTGCAAAACCGCCACGTCATTGTCGGCCTCTATACCAATCAATTTGGCATCATACGTCTCGCCGTTATAAAGAGAGACGCGGTAACTGTCCCCGCTTGCAACCACATGTGCATTGGTCAGGATATAACCGTTCTTCTCGTCGATGATAAATCCGCTGCCGGTCGAAGCCTTTGTGGTTTCCTGTCCGAAAATGTTGGTGGTCGTACCCTTGGTGGTCACACCAACCACGCCGTTGACACACGCGGAATAGATTCCGGAAGCGGTCAGAGCCTCGGTATTCTCCTCCTCTTTGAGATTCAGCGGAGGATTGGAGACCTCTTTGTCCGCGCCTTTTGAATCATCGGTGCTCCCATGGTTTACGGTCGGTTTTTGGCTGGAATGATCACCGCTGTATTCGGGTAAATCAAAAAGATCATCCAGTTCGATCCATCCGTAACGAATGGCAAAGCCGCCGCCGACAAGCCCGATTGCCAGACAAAGCACGCAAGCAATCATTGCCCATATCCATTTAGCGCCACCGTTTTTCTTTTTCTTGGGTGCAACGGGCGCCTGATAAGAAGGCGTGTATGACTGTTGCATCGGCGGATCATAAGTGTATACAGGAGTCTGTCGCGCCATAGATGGATTGCTTCCTCCCATAATAGGCTGCGAAGAAAGGTTGTTTTCTTCGTGCGGCGCCCATGTTCTGTCCACATTGGAAGGTGCCGCATTTTCATTTGTAGCATTCAAAGACATACCGTACCCATTTTCAACAGGCATATCCGCGCCGTTTTTTTGGGGGGTTTCCCTTGTACGATCTTGATCCATTTTGTTATTTCTCCTTCCTAAAACTCTCAACGGTAACAGTATAAAACAAAACTTTGAACTTCATGTGTTTTCCATCTAAAATATTGTGAAGATTTGTTCACAATATCTTTAGATTCAAACCGAAACCTTACCGCAAAAGGATACTTCGGCAGGTCCTTCCATACACACACCGCCATGATCATCAACGGTAATGATCAATGATCCGCCAAGCAGATCCACCCGAACGGGAGTGTTTGCCTGACTCAGTCCCAATTTTACCGCAGCAGCCACCGTAGCAGAGGCGCCGGTTCCGCAGGCAAGGGTTTCCCCCGATCCCCGTTCCCAAACACGCATCTTGATGTGTGTGGGTGAAACCATTTCGGCAAACTCTGTATTGACCCCCTCGGGGAAAATGGCATGGCGTTCAAAGGAGGGGCCGAATCTTTCGATCGGCATATGGTATACGTCATCGGTAAAAATGACAACATGAGGATTCCCCACCGAAAGCGCGGTGCATCTCCACTCTTTTCCCATAATCTGCAAAGGCGTATCGATCATGGGATGTTCGGATACAAGCGGAACGGAAGAGGGCTCAAACGAAACAGTTCCCATATCCACGGCGGCGCGTACGGCAACGCCGTTTTCGATCACGAGACGAATGGTTTTGATACCCGCAAGGGTTTCTATGGTTAAAACGTCCTTTTGAATCTTTCTGAAATCATACATAAACTTGGCAACGCAACGAATACCGTTCCCGCACATTTTCCCTTCGCTGCCGTCGGCGTTAAACATCTGCATCCGCGCATCAGCCACCTTGGAGGGATGGATCAGAATAATTCCGTCGCCACCGACCGAAAAACGTCTGCGGCTCAATTTCACAGCCAACTCCGCCGCATTTTCAAGCGGCCGGTCAAAACAATCAAAATATAAATAATCATTGCCTGCGCCATGCATCTTCACAAATTCGCGCATCATAAAAAGTATCATCCTTTCAAATCAATGCTCCTATATTACAGTATATCCGAAGATGGATCATTTTTCAACCGAATTTCAAGATTATTTACATGATTTGCATAAATAAAATGCGGTTGCAACCACTTTTGCAACCGCATCAAACACCTTTTTAAAGACATAGTGAGCCTATTTACGTTTCCGACTCAGATTTTTGGCTTTGGACGGATTTTTGCACGCAGTATTTGTTCCACAAAGCAATCACACCGTAGGCAAGCCCAACACCCACCGCAATGGGCAGGGCGTTTGTCAAACCGCACACCGCTTCCACCGAAAAGACAATGGCTGTCAAGGGGATTTTGGAAACTGCGGCAAGAAAGGCCAGCATACCGATCAAAACCATGATACTTCTATATTCGGGCGGCAAAACCGAAAGAGAAATCAACCACTCGGACAAAAGACCTCCCGCCATGGCACCAAAAGCTAAAAACGGAATAAAGAGTCCGCCGGTGATTCCCATTTGGGTAGAAAACAAAACGAGAATCAAACGCACCGACAAATACAAAAGCAAAATCTGCCACGGGAAACGATGTCCCTCCAACAATTCATCGATCAAATGGTGGCCCGAACCGACAAATTTTTCCGACACAATGCCAAGCAGACCGACAATGACAAATATACAGATCATTTTCACAAGCTTCGGTATCTTCCCCAGCACTCCCTGCATCATGCGCCAAACGAAACGGCGAAGGTAAACAAAACCGACGGCAAAAACACCGATAAACAGTCCCGCAACCACAGCCACCCACAAATATCGGAGCGGCAATACTTCCTCCATGGAAAGGTGGAAAAGCAGCCTTTCTCGACCTGTTAAATAACAAGCAGCTTCCACGGCGGCCGCCGAGGAAACCGCGGCAGTAAAGGTAGTCAACAAAATCAACGGTGAAAAACGGCGATATACCTCTTCAACGGCAAAAAACACACCGCTGAATATCGCACCCGTAGCGGCGCAAAAACCCGCACAGGCGCCCCCCGTAATCATATATTTGACACGTTCGGGATTTTTTCTTATAAGATGCTGGGCGCTACCGTACCCGACGGCACAACCCATCTGTATACTCGGCCCCTCGCTCCCCAGCGGAACACCGCTGAAAAAGGTCACCAAGGCTGAGAAAAACAAAACAAAGATATTCAAAACACGGTTAAAGGAGACGCGGCCGAGGATATACCGCACCGCCGCAGTTACATCCAAACCGCAGCAAGCGGGCAACTTGGTGATAATTAAATAGGAAATACACGCCAAAAGCGCCACGCCGCAAAGAAGCAAAAGGGAGTTTACGGTGTTTTCCCTTGCCAATCGGTAAAGAAACTCGGACGAGGCCGTAACCGCCGAAGCGGCCCACTTAAATGCGAAAACAATTAAGCCTGTCAAAATGCCGCAAAAACACGAATGCATCAGACAAGGAACAATATTTTTCAAATTGTCTTTCGGGTTGTTCATCCGCACATACCTCCTTACAGTTTCTTGCATTGTCACGCGTTTGAGTCTTTTTCCCATTTACACGAACGCGCCGATTATACACCCAATCACAATAAGAATCAAGTGTTTTTTATATAAAAGTCCTAGTCCGCTTCATTTGGAGCAAAAAAACAGCCGCCGCCCGTTTTTACAAAAGGCGGCGGTTTGATTTTTACAACGACTTGATGATTGCCTGCAAAGCATCGTAGGCGGCGGTAAATGCCTCCTGCGAGGAATTGTACTGATAACGCATGACGATATCATCCATGTTGGAAAGATTGTTCAATCCGTCGAATACTCTCAAATGGGGTTCAAGTGTAACAAACATGTCGCGATCCAAGGATTTGCAATCAGCCAAGATCTCGCGGATATGCCCGATGCCCTCTCCTGCGGGACAAATGGCTTTTTCGGCAGTAGCATCCTTGATGTGCACATATTCAATCCAAGGTTTCAGCGCCTTATAAGCCTCCCATGTATCCACATCGGCGTGAATAAAGTTGCAGGGATCGAAAACAAATTTCATGTCGGTACCGAACTGCTCCATCAGATCGACGCATTCTTCCAGTTTATCTCCGTAAATGCGGCTTTCATTTTCGTGGCAAAGCAAAATATTTCTTTTAACGGCACGGGAAATCAATACATCCAGTTTAGACAACACAGCGTCACGGTACTTGCGGGGATTTTCTCCTTCGGGAATAAAAAAGCTAAACATTCTGATACGTTTGGTACCCAGAATTTCAGCGGCGCGCATGATCTGATCAAATTGAGCCATGTAAGCATCAAAGTCATCCTCGAGGGTAATTTTGCCGATGGGCGAACCGATGGCAGAAACACCGATGCCTGCCTCATCCATCATACGACGAGCATCTTCAAGTGCCGCGTCCGAAAGAACAGAAACATTGTTTTTATCAATGCCGCGGGGCTCGATATAACCGATCCCAAGTTTTTTCATCCCCTCCAACTGCTCGGAAAACATCGGGGAATACTCATCCGAAAAAGCGCTGATTAAAAAATTAGCCATGTCAATTCTCCTTTTATTCTGTACATTTTTATCATTTTAACACAGTTTTTTTGCCATATCCATTGCAAAATTCTGCATATTGTTTGCAAAAAATGCTTATTTCAATGTCACAACCGTTACACCGAAATCTCCTTCGCCGAAAGCGCCCGTGCGATAATCCTTGACACGTTTATCCTTCTTGAACTGATCCCACAGTGCTTTACGGAGAGCCCCCGTTCCCTTGCCGTGGATCACGGTGACCGAAGGAAGCCCCGCAAGCATGGCATCATCCAAATATTTATCCACTCTAAACCAAGCATCGTCGCAGGTTTCACCCCGCAAATCAATTTCAGAACGAACCGAAACAGCCGAACGCAGACCGCCCGCGCTCTTTTTCACCTGTTTTTTCTCGGGAGCAAGCAACCGCAAATCCTTTTCATTCGCCTTGCACCGCATACTGCCGACGGTAACTGTATATTTTTTTCCTTCGATTTGTTCGATTTTACCCTCCGCCTGAAGAGTGACCACGAAAACGCGATCTCCCACGCAAAGCGGACGGGGCAACACATAGGGCGCCTCGGGTTCAACAGGCACGTTTGCCGATATGACGACATCCCCCTCGGCTTTTTTCAGGGTTGCGCGGAAAGCCGCGCGGGATCTTTCCAGTTCTTCCCTTTTCAGTTCATCCTCCCGCTTACGGCGCAAAAGCTCAAGCTCCTTCATGACGCTTTCGCTGGCTGCCTCGGCGCCACGAATGATACGCTGAGCCTGCATACGGGCATTTTCCACATCCTTTTTGGCGCTTTCCAGCAGTTTCTCTTTCTCGGCCAGTGCCTTTTCGTGGGCCGTTCTCGTTTCTTCGCGGATACGATCGGCTTCGGCCTTGGCCTTCTCCATTTCGGTACGGCTCTGCTCGAGTTTTTCGATCACGCGGGCAAATTCCTGCTGATCCTCCTCCATGAGCGCCTGCGCCGATAAGATCACCTCGCGGGGCATGCCCAATCGCTCGGCAATCAAGAAAGCATTGGATCGACCCGGCGTACCGACGATCAAACGATAGGTCGGCCGCAAGGATTCAACATCAAATTCACAAGAGGCGTTTTCCACACCCTCAGTATCCATGGCATAACTTTTCAACTCGGCATAGTGGGTGGTTGCAAGGCAAAGAGCGCCGGCCGCACGCACCTTTTCCAAAATGGCAATAGCAAGCGCGGCACCCTCAATGGGATCGGTACCCGCGCCCAATTCATCAAATATAACCAGCGTGCCGGGTGCGGCGCGATCGATCATATCGATGATGTGCACCATGTGGGATGAAAAGGTGGACAATGACTGTTCAATGCTCTGTTCGTCGCCGATATCGGGTAAAATATCGTTAAAAACAGCGCAAACCGATCCTTCGGATGCAGGTATATGCAGACCCGTCTGGGCCATCATGGACAAAAGACCGCAGGTTTTTAAAGACACCGTCTTACCACCCGTGTTCGGTCCCGTTACAACCAGCGAGGTGTATGCTCCACCCAGTTCCACCGTTATGGGTACTACGCGGTCGGCAGGCAAAAGAGGATGGCGGGCATTGCGGAAAGAAAAGTATGACGTATCCGAAACGATGGGCTCCACCGCCTTCATGCGGTAAGAGAGTTCCGCTTTGGCAAAAACCACAGCCAGCTCACAAAGAGTCTCGTAGTCGCGGGCAATCATTTCGGCATTCATGCCCACGTTATCCGAAAACTCGGTCAAAATACGCGTAATTTCCAACTTTTCCTGATTTTCCAGCATGCGTATTTCATTGTTAAGTTCCAGTACAGCCAACGGCTCAACAAAAACAGTCGCCCCCGATGAAGAGGTGTCGTGTACCAATCCGCGAACGTCGTTTTTATATTCCACCTTCACAGGCACAACAAACCGCCCGTTTCTCTGGGTGATAATGGCATCCTGCAATGAGGTGGCGTATTTGGGAGACGCGATCATCTGTTGCAGGGTTTCCCGTATCTTTGCATTGGCGACCCGAATACGCCGACGGATTTTATAAAGCTCATCGCTGGCATCATCGGCCAATGTATCCTCTCCGATAATGGCATGACGAATGGCATCCTCCAATGCCTTGTGGGGAATCAGACGGGAAAAAAGATAAAACAAGGGGTTATCCATCGGCAGTTTATCCGAATAATCGGTGGCCTGACGGGTATCCGAAAGCAGATCTGCCACCTGCATAAGCTGCTGACAAGTCAAAATCATTCCTTTGGCTGCGCGGCGAGCATCATCGGGAACCGAAGCAGCGGCCGCCGCATGAAGTCCACCCTTGGAAGCAATCAACGCTTTGGCGGCCGTTGTTTGAGAAAGGGCAGCACGAACGGCCTGCGGTGTCGCCTCGGGCATCAAAGAAACGATGATATCCTTTGCCCCTTGAAACGAAGTACAGTCGGCAAGCAGATTGCGTATTTGATCAAATTCTAATTTAACAGCGGCACGTTCAAACATTTTTTTAATCCTTGTGCAAATTTATTTCGCGGTAATAACGCAAGGAAGGGTAATCCCGTTCCATTTGCGCCAATAAATATTCCTCGCAAAGAGAAGCAAACTCGTAAAGAAGCCCCTCGTCGGCTTTGACGGCGTACGCTTCCTTTTCTCCCACCGTCACCGTTCTTTTGGCAAGCGAAAGACACGCGGCCGAAACCACCTTTTCTTGTTCCCTGCGGTTTGCTTCGGCACAGTGCTCACACCTTGACTGTCCGTTGAAGGTATCAAATCGGCACACCGCTTCACCTCCGCAATCCACGCAGGAAAAAAAGTCGGGCATATAGCCGATCAAGGTCAGAAAGCGCAGCTCAAATACCCCTTTTACCAACTCCCGCGGTCTATCCTCTTTCGCGGCAATGCATATACCGTTCACAAGCAACCGAAGCAGTTCGCGACAACTTTCGACATCGGTGGCGGCATCCTCGCAAAGTTGAGAAAAGTAGGCGCACAAAGCAAGGGTTTCAAGGGATGCGCCCGGCTTAATGGGAGAGAGAATCATATCCGAACCGCGCAGATGGTAAAAGTCCCCTTTTTTGGAAAGGGTGTATTCGGCATATCCGTAGGGCATGACCGCCCCTTTATTATGACTGCGCACCGAACGGACAGCATTTGCCATGACGGTGATTCTCCCGATATCCTCGGTCAACAGAGTCAAAATGCGGTCGTGTTCGCGATAAGGAGATGCACGCAGAACCATCCCCTTGGTATTGATCATCATTCGAATTCGTCCCTCAGGCCGATGCGGTTTAAAAGAGCGCTGTTATCACGCCACTTTTCCTTCACCTTGACCCACAGATTCAAATTCACCTTCACGCCGAAAAAGGCTTCCAGATCTTCACGGGCATAGGTTCCCGCTTTTTTGAGCATGGCACCGTTTTTCCCTATAATGATCCGTTTGTGCGACTCACGTTCGCAGAATATTTCGGCGCGGATATGGAGCAAGTGTCCCCGCTCATCCTTCATTTCCTCAATTACAACATAAATGCCGTGGGGCACCTCGTCGGAAAGAAGGCGCAGAAGCTTTTCGCGAATGATCTCGGCGGCAATGACCCGCTCGGGCTGATCGGTCAGCGCGTCCGAAGCAAAATACCAATCACCTTCGGTTTGATATTTGGCCACCTCATCAAGAACCATGTCCATCCCCTCTCCTGTTTTTGCCGAAACAGGCAGTATGGCCGCAAAGGGAAAACGCTTGGCATACAAATCAATGATGGGCAGAATCGCGTTTTTCTTAATGGTATCGCATTTGTTGATCACCAAAATCAAAGGGCCGTTATCGGGATCCTTTTCAAATCGCTCAATGATCGAATAATCGACGGGATGAATGTGATCGGTCGGTTCAATGACAAGCAGAGTGCAGTTGACATCGGCCATCGCACCCTTTGCCGCACGATTCATTTCCTCGCCGAGACGATTGTGGGCGCGGTGAATACCGGGAGTATCCAAAAAAACGTACTGGACATTTTCTTTGGTTAAAATACCCGTGATACGGGTACGGGTGGTTTGTGGCTTGTCCGAAACGGCCGCAATTTTTTCACCGAGCAATGTATTCAATATCGTACTTTTTCCCACGTTGGGTTTGCCGACAATGGCAACAAAACAAGTGGCAGGATTTTTTTGTATCATGATCATTTCCTCTCAAAGTCCCAGTTTTTGAATAATCTCATCTTGTTTATTCGTCATTTCTTTTTCCTCCTCGATGCTGCCCACATGGTCATAACCGAGTAAGTGAAGGATAGAATGAATGGTCAGATAGCAAAGTTCCCTCTCAAAACTGTGCCCGAAAGCTTCGGCCTGCGCCGCCAAAATATCGGCGCACAAAATGACATCACCGAGCACCACCACCCCGTTGTCGTCCTCAAATTCCCCATCTTCACACAAAGGAAAAGAAAGGACATCGGTAGGCTTATCGGCATCGCGGTACACCTTGTTCAAAGCATGAATTTCGGACACCGTCACAACGCTGACCGAAACCTCGGCATCAAAGGAAAAATTTTCATATTCCAGCACCGCTTTGACGGCGCGGCGAATGAGCGCGCGGTGTCCCATCGTCAGCTTAACGGATTTTTGTCGATTGTCAATATCAATATGTGCGTTATGCTTTTTCACTTTCATCGTCAGGATCCTTTTCTTTTATATTTTGTCGGTATGTCTTTTTTGGCATTTTCTTTTTCTTCGGGACGCGCGGCTTTTTCATACGCCTCAATGATCTTGGTCACAAGCGAGTGGCGCACAACATCCTTGGCACCCAACCGCTCGATGGCAATACCCTCAATGTCGCGAAGAATGTCCAGCGCGCCGATCAAGCCGCTTTTTGTACCGTGCGGCAGGTCGATCTGAGTAATATCTCCCGTCACCACCACCTTGGAATTGAAGCCGAGTCGCGTTAAAAACATCTTCATCTGTTCGGGGGTTGTGTTTTGGGCTTCATCCAGTATGATAAACGAATCGTCCAAAGTACGTCCGCGCATATAGGCCAGCGGCGCTACCTCGATGCTGTTTCTTTCCAAATGTCTTTGGAAACCCTCGGCGCCGATCAACTCATACAAAGCATCATACAACGGGCGCAGATAGGGATCAATCTTGCTTTGCAAATCTCCGGGTAAAAATCCAAGCCGTTCCCCTGCTTCGACGGCGGGACGGGTCAAAATAATACGGCTGATCTCTTTGTTGCGCAGTGCGGCAGTTGCCGCCGCGACCGCCAAAAAGGTTTTTCCCGTACCCGCAGGGCCTACACCGATGGTGATGATATGATCACGAATGGCCTGCACATACGCCTTTTGCCCCATCGTCTTTGGCTTTACAGCCCTTCCTTTGGCCGAAATACAAACCGTGTCAGCATCAAACCCCTTCAGCTTATCGCCGTCTCCGCTCTTGACCATAGATACGGCGTACTGCACGTTTTGTTCGGAAATGGTTCCCGACAGAGAAGCCAGTCGCTCCAGATAGTTAAGCACCTCAACGCACGAAGATATATTTTCTTCGTCGCCGATAATCTTGATTTCCACATCGCGATTGATAAGCAAAACACCCAATTCTTTTTCAATCAGCGCCGCATGGGAATCAAAACTGCCGAAAATATCGGCAATGCGATCGGGATTCTCGATATACAAAATTTTTTCGGCCATACAAATACCTTTCTGTTGACTTCTTTTATTTTACTGTTCCACCGTAAACGGGACCTCTCTTGCAATATTTTCTGTCAATACCAGATCGACGGTAAACACAAGTCCCTCGCTTGTCATCTCCTCGCGGATATTTTCAGACTCCACCACGGCATCCAAAAGCGTTTCCCCCATCCACCGACGATAGGCATCGTAGGCAAGGGCGCGCACCCGTTTTTCATCCCGCACCACCTCTTTTTCGACATATTCAAGGTAGGTTACGGTTTTGGTACGCAAGGGCAAAGTCGATTTTCCGAAAAGACTGACACCATCATATACGGTTATTGTATCATACAATGGGTAGGAAATTCCAGTATTTAAGAAAAGATTTATGGATTTTCCCAAAATAATTGCCGTTTTTTTTCGCATTTCCTGTCCTGTATAGCGTTTTTCGGTGGCAACGAAGGGAACCATCACCGAAAACTTTCGTGTTGTGCGGGCAAAAACCTTTCCGCGCGCATGCACGATGCGGTATCCGCGATCCTGAATATCCACCAAACCACTGACCAACAAATCCCCTTCTTTCACACTTTCATAAACGCCGACAACCGTTTGTCCCTCCATAACCTCGCAACGCAAAATACTGCCGCCTGTCGCCGCCACCAAATTATACGGATCATGGTCCCCCGCAATCAACGGTTCTTTATCCCTCTCCCGCACCTGTACCTTCAAATGGTTTCCGTAAATATTGATGGCCACAAAAGAAATTTCGGGATGGTTGACCAGTATTTGCAGTTGCTTTTCTTCGGCATCGATTGTAGAAAGCCAAACCCCCTCTTCTACGCCTTCGGCCGATAAAATGGAGCGGACTGCCTCCTCGCTCAATGCCGACTGTCCCTCGATCTCTACCGACCACACCACCCGCGTAGCAAGAAACATACAAACAGCAGACAGCAAAAATCCCACCGCAAGCCCCACGCGCATGCGGTACTTTACCACCCGCGCTGGAAGACCGTGGCGAATGAGGGTATATTTTCCGAAAGCCTTTTTTTCAAGCAGACCGCGCAGCTTTTTTTCATCCCACTGCGAGATGAAAAACGAAATGCTGTTTTCATCCACCCGACGGATGCGGTATATGTTCAAGGGCAAGTGGCGGACATCGTCAAGAATCTGTTCGGGGTATCTCGATGACCAGACCACCTCGGTACTCCCGAAAATTTTATGAATAAAACCGTATAAACTCATAATTCTCCCCGTGTTTCAAAAATAACGGCGGATATCTCCCCCGCCACCGCCATATAATCCCCCGCCAAGCTTTTCAGCTCCAATTTTTTCCCTTTCACCACCACCACAAAATCACTCTTCAAACGCACCTCACATTCATCGCAGTAAATCACCTTTTTACAGTTTTCTATCACCAGTTTCCGCCTTCCCTCAATCTGGATCCAATGCTCGCTAAAACAATCCCTTAAGCCTTTCGCACCTGTAAAAATCGGAAGATTTTTCATTTTTTCAAACATGTTTTTTCCCTCCCGTACAATATATTGTTCCAAAAGACCAACTATACCTTGAGGAGAAAAAACCATGATAACAAAAAAACTGTCTGCCGCCCTTTTATTTTGCTTTTGTTTTGCGCTTTTTCTCTTCCCCGCGCCCCTTTCAAGCGGTCTGCGCGAGGGATACACATTGCTCACCTCCATCGCTCTTCCCGCCCTGTTCCCCTATATGATCATCGCCTCCGTTGTCAGAAGATCGGGCTGTATCGACCCGTTTACCCGTTTCCTATCCCCCGCCTTTACCCGTGTTTTCGGTATTGAAAAAAACGGTGTCCTCCCCGTCATGATTGCCCTTCTTGCAGGCTATCCCCTCGGCGTATCCATCACCTGCTCCTTAAAAAACGAGGGGAAAATATCCAAAGATTGCGCCGAGCGTCTTTTGTTTTTTTGCGCCAATCCAAGCCCTGCATTTCTCATTGCAGGTGTCGGAGTCGGTCTGTTTCATCATGCCGCTTCGGGCATCCTGCTGTATGTCACACTCACGCTTTCCGCCCTCCTCGTCGGCATCCTCCAAAACATTTTCCTATCAAAAAACACCCCTATTCCCACCCTTCCGTCCCCGCCGATTTCCACCCCGCCGCTTTTCTCGGTTTTGGTTTCCTCGGTACGCGAATGTGTGCAGTCCATGGCCTATATCGGCGGCTTTCTTCTTTTCTTTTCTTCCCTTTCCCACCTCCTCTCCCTCCTCCCCGTTTCCCACACCGCCAAAATGCTTTTTTGCGGACTTTTGGAGGTGATCGGCGGCATTTTTTCCCTCCCCGCCACCGCCGCTTATTTACCTTTGGCCGCCTTTTTATGCGGCTTTGGCGGCTTGTGCGTCACTGCGCAAAGCGCCGTATTCATCGAATCTTCCCGACTTTCTCTCACGCGCTATTTGTACGGCCGTATTCTCATCGCATTGCTCGCGGCCGCCTTTACCGGTATTTTCCTGAAAATCTCGACATGAATTGCGCGAAAACTGTTGACTTTTATACACAAAATGTTTAGAATATAAGATAAAATGACAACTTGATGTCTACCGACAAAACGATGGGAAAGGGTATAAAAAATGGCAAAAAAACACGAAGATGCCTGCTGTGCGCAGTGTGAGCGCGCCGATATTTTGGCGGGCACCGACTATTGCATTTGCAAAATCCACGGGCCTGTAAACGCCGACTACGGCTGCTCCCGTTTCGTGATGGATGTATTCAAGCTTCCCATCACACCACCGACCCCTTTTCGTCAGGCCGACACGTTGGAATAACTCACCGAAAGGACTTTAAAAATATGGAAAACAAACAGATCATGCTCGGAAATGAAGCCGTTGCCCGCGGTCTTTTTGAAGCGGGCTGTACCTTCGTTTCCAGTTATCCGGGTACCCCGAGCACCGAGATCACTGAATACGCCGCAGGCTATGAAGAGATCTATGCCGAATGGGCACCGAATGAAAAGGTAGCTTTGGAAAGCGCCATGGGCGCCGCGCTTGCCGGTGCACGCAGCTTTTGCGGCATGAAGCACGTCGGACTCAATGTTGCCGCCGACCCCCTCTTCGTATCTTCTTATACGGGTACGAACGGCGGTCTGGTCATTGCCGTGGCAGACGATCCGGGTATGCATTCCTCCCAAGATGAGCAGGATTCCCGCCATTACGCCGTTGCGGCAAAACTTCCCATGCTCGAGCCCTCGGACAGCGCCGAGTGTCTCCTGTTTACCAAGCTTGCCTTTGAAATTTCCGAACAGTTCCAAACCCCCGTGCTTTTGCGTCTTTCCACCCGCGTTTCCCATGCGCGCAGCATCATCACTGCCGCTGATCGCCAAAACATTCCCTTAAAGCCGTATGTAAAAGATGCCGCCCGCTATGTTATGATGCCTGCCAACGCCCGCGTCCGCCACACCGTTGTGGAAGAACGTCAGGCCAAAATCGCTTCTTTTGCCTCTACCGCCGATTTCAACCGCGTGGAAATGCATGATACCTCGATCGGTATTATCACTTCGGGCATCTCTTATTGTTACGCCCGCGAGGCATTCGGCGACACTGCTTCCTATCTTAAACTCGGCATGGTCAATCCCCTGCCCGATGAACTTCTTGTCTCGTTTGCGCAAAAAGTGGATCGCATCATCGTCATCGAAGAACTGGATGGCATCATCGAATCCGCTTGCCGCAATCTCGGTATAAAAACCGATGGCAAAAACATATTGCCCCTTTGCTCGGAATATTCTGCCGAACTTCTTCGCGAAAAACTCCTCGGCAAAACAGCCGACTTTTCCGTTTATGACGGACAGGTACCCGGCAGACCTCCGGTTATGTGCCCCGGTTGCCCCCATCGCGGTCTGTTTTATACCTTAAAGAAAATGAAGCTCACCGTTTGCGGTGACATTGGCTGCTATACCTTGGGTGCCGTTCCGCCCCTCGGTGCCATCGACACCACCTTCTGCATGGGCGCTTCCATCACCGCGATGCACGGCTTCACCAAAGTGCGTCCCGAAGATGCCGACAAAACGGTTGCCGTCATCGGCGACTCCACCTTCATGCACTCGGGTATCACGGGTCTGGTCAACATCACCTACAACAAGGGCATCTCCACCGTTTTGATTCTCGATAACAGCATCACGGGTATGACAGGTCACCAGCAGAACCCCTGCACAGGATTTACCCTAAAAGGCGAACCCGTCCGCGGTCTTCTCCCCGAAAAGATCTGCGAAGCCGCCGGAGTGGATCCCGCCCACATTCGCATTGCCGATCCCAACAACGTTCGTGAGCTGCAAGCCATTTTGAAAGAAGAATTGGCGCATCCCGCCCCCTCCGTCGTCATCGTCCGCCGTCCCTGCGCTCTTCTCAAATATGTGAAAAAAGACAAGGTGTGCGTCATCAACCCCGACACCTGCATCGGCTGCAAGGCCTGCATGGCCATCGGTTGCCCCGCCATCAGTCTTTCATCCGACGGCAAGCCGACAGTTGACACCACCCTCTGCACAGGTTGCGAGCTTTGCACCCATATGTGCCGCGTTGGTGCCATCGAAACAAAAGCGAAGTAAAAAGGAGACGGAAAAATGAATCAATCCAAAACAACCAGTATTATGATCACCGGTGTCGGCGGGCAGGGCACCTTGCTTGCAAGCCGTGTTCTCGGCACTGCCGCATTGGAAAAAGGACTTGACGTCAAAATGTCCGAGGTGCACGGCATGGCCCAAAGAGGCGGATCGGTCGTAACCTACGTCCGCTTCGGCGAGTCGGTCGCTTCTCCCGTTATTGACCGCGGTCAGGCAGACGTGCTTCTCGCATTTGAACAACTGGAAGCCGCCCGCTATCTTTCCCACCTTTGCCCGAACGGTCTTTTGATCACCAATACCCAAAAAATCAACCCCATGACGGTTGTATCCGGTGCTACCACCTATCCCGAAGATGTTTTAGATCGTTTGGGAAAAGCGCCCATTCGCCTCGAAGCATTCGATGCCCTCACCCTTGCCCGCGAAGCAGGCAGTGAAAAAGCAGTCAATATCGTACTTCTCGGCAGATTCTCAAAATGCACCGATCTGTTTACGAAAGAAGAGTTGCTTGCCGCCATCCGCAAAACCGTTCCCGCCAAACTCTTGGAAGTCAACCTCGCAGCTTTCGAAAAGGGATACAACAGCTAATCTCCACCGAAAATCCGACACAACCAAAACGGGCGTAAGCACAATGTGCTCACGCCCGTTTTTATATTCATTCAACTTCAAAAATCTTTGTAAGCAAAGATAGCCGACCTTAATCTTCCTTTTCAAAAGATTGCAGTCGGCTTAAATTCACCTTTTAATACAGACAAAAGCGATTATTCTTGGTCCATCCAGTTGGGGATACCATCGCCGTCATCATCCTGAGTCCAATCGGGCTTCAGTTCGGCGTAGTTGTCGCCATAGCTGACATTGGCCATGATAGATTCATTTACGAAAGGCAAAAATTCAATTGCCGGAGTCTCATACTTGCTCATGGATAAATCCTCCCAAAAAAATATGCATACAAATCGGCCGATCAGTTAAGTATAATACTGCCGCATCTTGTTTACGTTAATACTATACCACGGACATTTCTGTTTGTCAAGGGCTATATAAAATTTTTTTATTTTTTTCAAGCCGATCTTTCTCGGTTTATTCAAAAAGTGCTGCGCCCTACATCCGCTTTAATGAACACCGAAAACAAACCCGACTCCCCCCCCCACTTCCGCGCAGTATATCCCATACAATCCAAAACAGTTTTTCTCTTTTTTCGTTGTCAATATATACAAATTTTGATTTTTTCTCCAATAATTACAAAAAATATAAAAAAACTTCTTGCAACAAAGGAAAATCCATAGTATAATGTAGGGTAGTTGAAAAAGCAAAGCATGGTTTTTCAAACAAATCCAATAATTATTTTTTAGGAGGACACTCAAAATGGCAGTAAAAGTTGCAATTAACGGTTTCGGTCGTATCGGCCGTCTTGCGTTCAGACAGATGTTCGGCGCAGAAGGTTACGAAATTGTCGCGATCAATGACCTCACCGCCCCCGAAATGTTGGCTCACCTTCTCAAGTATGACTCGGCTCAAGGTAAGTACAACAAACCTGTTTCCAGCACCGCTGACAGCATCATCGTTGACGGCAAAGAAATCAAGATCATGGCTGAAAAAGATGCCGCCAACCTTCCCTGGGGCAAAATCGGCGTAGACGTCGTTCTCGAATGCACCGGTTTCTACACCTCTAAAGAAAAAGCTTCTGCTCACATCGCAGCAGGCGCAAAGAAAGTCGTTATCTCTGCTCCCGCAGGCAACGACCTTCCCACCATCGTTTACGGCGTAAACGAAAAAACCCTTACCAAAGATGACACCATCATCTCGGCTGCTTCCTGCACCACCAACTGTCTCGCTCCCATGGCAAAAGCTCTCAACGGCTACGCTCCCATCTCCAGCGGTATCATGACCACCGTTCATGCTTACACCGGCGACCAGATGGTTCTCGACGGCCCCCACAGAAAAAATGATCTCCGTCGTGCCCGCGCTGCCGCTGCTAACATCGTTCCCAACTCCACCGGCGCAGCCAAAGCCATCGGCTTGGTTATCCCCGAACTCAACGGCAAGCTGATCGGTTCTGCCCAGAGAGTTCCCACCATCACCGGTTCCACCACCATCCTCGTTGCTGTTGTTAAGGGCAAAGACGTTACCAAAGAAGGTATCAACGCTGCTATGAAAGCCGCTTCTACCCCCTCCTTTGACTACAACGAAGACGAAATCGTTTCTTCCGACATCATCGGCAGCACCGCAGGTTCTATCTTCGATGCTACCCAGACCATGGTTGCAAAGATCGACGACGACACCTATCAGGTACAAGTTGTTTCTTGGTACGACAACGAAAACTCCTACACCAGCCAAATGGTTCGCACCATCAAATACTTTGCTGAATTGGCATAACTTATAAAGTTACAAACAAGACCAAAAATCGCCTCTTACCTTTCAGAATTCTTTCTACAAGGTGTTGGCATTTCGGGCAAGAGAATCGAGAGAAGCTTCGGCTTCTCTCTTTTTTTGCCCCTTTTCTATATATAAGGAAATAATTTTCAGTTTTTTCGACAGAAAAAGAACGAAAATTCACCATGTAGGTGTTACAATGATGTGTGACAAAAGATAAAAAATAGTAGCGAATAGGAGTGACCTGAGATAAGGTTGAGTTGCTGAGACAAAACCGAAAGGCAAGTGTCACCCTATTCGCTATGAATAAGATAACACAAACGATGCAGTTTAGGCAATCCCTAATTTTGTACGCTAAGAAACACGGAGTAACCAAAGCCGCTATTTGCTATCGCACTAACCGCCAATATATCTACCGTTGGATGCGCCGATACGATGGAACATTGCAATCTCTTGCGGATAGATCTCGCCGACCGCACCATCATCCAAATCAGCATACAGAGGAAGAAATGGCGCTGATTCGGAATATGCGGCGAAGGAACCCGAATACAGGGCTTGTCGTTCTGTGGGTAAAGCTTCGCCAGAGAGGATATACGCGATCCATCTCAGGTCTGTATCGCGTTTTGATACGCAATGGCCAAATGGCAGTCAAACTCCCTAATCCCAAATACATTCCTAAGCCATACGAACAAATGCAATATCCGGGACAACGAGGGCAGATCGATGTGAAGTTCGTGCCGGAAGCTTGCCTCGCCGGCGAGGCAAAGGAACACAAGTTTTACCAATACACATTCATTGATGAATACAGCCGTTTTCGCTATTTAGAAGCTTTTGAGGAACACAGCACGTATTCCTCCACTCAGTTCCTAAAGCATGTAGTAGCGGCTTTCCCTTATGCTATCGAGTGTATTCAAACAGACAACGGTATGGAATTTACTAATCGTTTTGCGCCAAAGCCGACGGGTAAAAAGACCTTGTTTGAAAACACGTTGGAGCAGCTCGGCATCCAACACAAACTGATCCGACCATACACACCGCGACATAACGGAAAGGTGGAACGCAGCCATCGCAAGGACAATGAGGAGTTCTATGCTTCCCACAAATTCTATTCCTTTGATGATTTCAAAAAGCAATTAGCCGTTCGTCAACGTCAATACAACAATTTCCCTATGCGCCCACTCAATTGGCGCTCACCTAAACACATCTTGTTCGCTTTCCCTAATGTGTAACACTTCATTGACAAACGAACACAAAAATTCACCAAATTCCGTTAAAAACCATTGTAATTTTCGCTCAAAGGTGATACAATGATATAATGCCATGATTCTATGTCAATTGCCGAAGAAAGGTAGGATATACATTGGATAAGATCACGCAACTTATCAAAACCGAAATCAAAAGACAGTACAAAAGTGTGCGCCAATTTTCCGAAATCAGTGGCATTCCGTACAGCACACTTTCCAACGCACTGTCCAAAGGTGTGGGCGGCACATCTTATGAAACGGTTATCAAAATTTGCAACCTGCTTCATTTGAAACCTGTGGGTGATACTGATAATTTCACTTTGTTTCATAAAGATTGTTTTGAAATTTGCACCATGCTGACCGCACTGGATGAACATGCCGTGCATACCTTCAAAACCCTATTGAGCGCCGAGTATGAACGACGCACCAACACAAAAAAAACGCATAGCTCCCGCACGCTCGCAGGTCACCTCCAGCTTAAGGAGGCAAACGCATGATCTCCAAAGAATTAAAACATTTAAGCCGCCGTGAGCTGGTGGATATTATCTATCAGTTGAAGAAAAACGAGCAGGCAATGCAGGAAGAAATAGAATCGCTGAAAACAGCCCTGCAGGATAAGCGCATTCGTATTTCTGCGGCAGGCTCCATTGCCGATGCGGCCATGTCTATGACCGATGTGTTTTCCGCAGCTCAAATGTCAGCCGATCTCTATTTGCGCGAAATCGCCCAAATGAAAGAGGACACCGAAAAAGAGTGCGCAAAAAAGATAGAAGAAACCGAGAAAAAAGTGGAAGAAATACTCGCCATCGGTCTGGAAAAAATCGATGCCTTGGAATCGGACTACAAGAAAAAATACACAAAGTGGAAACTACTGCAAGCGCAAATAACCACGCAGGAAAAAGAGCAAAAAACAAAATTGTACGAGGATACAAATAATGCCTGACAAACACGAAAAAGACGTATCTGTCCCCTCATTAAAAGAAATTCAATCCGAACGCAAACGCATACGGAGAAAAACCTACTATCGGCAGGCCCTTCGCGGCACCATCTCGGTGCTGTTGGTGGTAGCCGCCATAGCCGTTTTGGTTACAACTTTGTTTTTACCAATCCTTCAAGTTTCGGGTGACAGCATGTCCCCCACACTGGAACACGATGAAGTGATCGTTCTCTTAAAAACCAAAAATTTTGACCGCGGCGATTTGATCGGATTCTACTATCAGGGCAAAATCTTATTAAAACGCGTGATCGCTTTGCCCGATGATGAGGTAGCCATCGATGCCGACGGCAACGTCTATGTAAACGGAGAATTGCTGGAAGAAACTTATGTAACAGACAAAGGACTCGGAGACTGCGATTTGGAATTTCCGTTCAAAGTACCCGGTACAAGTTATTTTGTATTAGGCGACAGACGTTCCAATTCGGTAGACAGCCGCAATTCGGTCATCGGAGCAATCTCAAGAGATGACATTATAGGAAAAATATTCATAAGAGCATGGCCGCTTGACAGATTCGGATTCGTTTACTAAATCCAATATATAACCACTGAAACGAAAGGAGGGAGAGACGTGCAGGATTTTTTGAGTGAAGGCCTACAAAAACTCAAGAAAAAACGGCTCGTGAGAACACGCATGCTTGCCATCTTGCTTGTCCTCTCCCTTGTGGTTTCTTTAGATGTTTTCTGGTCTTTGCGACAGACAGGTCTGACATTGGCAGGAAATGCCGACTGCGGCTTAACAGAACATACACACGACGAGCTTTGCCAAAAAAACGATACCTGTTGTCAACACACAGAGCATATTCACACACTTGCATGTTATTCCGACAAAACAGCCAATGTGGAATCCCAACTCGATTGGCAGAAAATGTTTGCAGGATTCCCCTACACGGGCGATCTTCGAAAAGATTTGGTTGGAATTGCCAAGGCGCAGGTTGGATACACAGAGAGCGAAAACAATTTTATGGTGGATGATCATGGTGTCCGTCACGGTTACACCCGATACGGCGCTTGGTACGGAGTTCCTTACAGCAATTGGAACGCCATCTTCGTTTCTTTTTGTCTCCACTATGCAAAAGCCGACCCGAGCATTTTCCCCCCCAACACAGGCGCATCTTCTATGGTGGATGTTTGGAAAAAGAACGCGCGTTTCGCCGATGCGGGAAAATATACCCCCGCAAGCGGAGACTTGGTCTTCTTGCGGGATAACACGGTGGGTATTGTAACAGATATTTTAGGCTCAACCTGCTATGTGATCCGCGGTGATGTGGATAACGCCGTGCGCTCGGAACCGATGAGTCTGAACAGCCCCAATATCCTTGGCTTTGGCATCACAAAAACACCCGCAGGCCAAACCACTCCCGATGACCCCCCCGAGAAAACACCTTCTCAAAACCAAACCCATACAAGCGGCCCCGTCTTTACCATCGATGCCGAAGAGGCGGCTCCTTCCCGCCCTGTCATGCGAACCTACTCTCTCCGTTCTTCTCGCACAACCACCAAACTTTTGCTGGACTACTTGGCAGATCCCAATGTCAATGGTAAATACTTCTTCACCATCACCGACGAAAACGACAAAGCCCCCCAAAAGGATGAAAACGGAAACTACATCGTCGTGGCGGAGAAACACTACACCCTGACCGTTACCTTCAGTGCGAATGTTTTTGCACCCGGAACCTACGAATATCAGGTTCCCAACGGTTTGATGGTAGATGGCGGCACCGGCGTCTTCCATCTTATACGAGATAACACCACCGTAGGCAGTTGGACAGTAACGGATACGGGCCTGATCACCATGGTGTTCAACGAAAACATGAACGATCGTTCTGACATTACCATCAGCGCCTCTCTTGGCATCCACTTCCCCGAGCAGGATGATCCCATCGACTTTGACGGAAAGATTTCCGTCACGGTCACCCCAATGCCTGATGACAAATTCCCCACCACCATTACAAAGGGAGGCGTGCAAGGCGGTACCCAGTACGCGCATAGCAATGACCCAACAAAAATCTGCTGGAGTGCAACCATTGCAGGAAATAAGGACTCCCTCATCCCGGGACACGTCATTACCGACCGCATCTATTTGGGAGAATGGAGTAAATCCCACCATTATACCGAATCGGATATTGCAGGCGGTCTCAATGTATATGTGTGGGAAAACAACCGAGAACATACTTGGCATGTAGATGCCTCCGATCCTCACTTAAATTGGACGGAAGCCGGATGGAGCTATAAAATGCCTCTCAGCGTATTCTGCTATAATTGCTGGGCGGAACACACGCTGGGCAATGAGGGTTGGTATTACACCATTTCCTACACCTCTACGCCCGACCCTATGGCCTCGGGCACCTTCGGCTACCAGAACATAGTCTATGCCGACGGCGTAGAAGGCTGGGGATGGGCCGACTTCGACCACGGCACCATCGACGGCCATATCAATAAGATCGGCACTTTCATTTCCGATGCCCAACACGGTGCTTTCCTGTGGGAATTTCAGGCAATCATTCCCGGTCGAGAAGAAGGAAAGCAGGCCGACTTCCAATGGAGCATTTCCGATCAGATGTGGCTTTTGGATAAAAACGGAAACCGAATCCACACCATGGATAACGACGTCGCTCTGTCCAAGGTCACGGCACTGATCGGAGACCAAATCATTGAAATCCCCCGCATCCAGAACGCCACCCCTGATGACAACATCGTCTGGGATGTGCTCCGATTTGTGGATGACGGAAAAACCTCCTATTCCATCAATCTTCTAAGCCGTTGTACTTGCGACGCTACCTCTTGCGCCCTCGGTGGTGCCTGCGGTGGTTACTGGTATAACGCGCACGACGGCACACCGATTCTTTCAAAAGACTTCTGCCAATGTTGGCTCCCAACAGACACCGTCCTCCTCACCTTCGTTTACGAAACGCGCGATGTAAAGCTGATAGAGCAATACGGAAATCTCGGCTATCAACTGCAAAACGTTGCCACTTTGTACTACAATCCCGATAAAGATTACAATTCTCAAAGTGCCACCGTTGACAGTTCAGTAGCAGTCGTCCCGATTCCCAAGCTTTTCAAAAAGGAACTGTACGGAGATTACAATGGATTTATAGTCCATTACACAATCACCATCAACGAGGCCAAAATCGTTCTGACCGACGGTACCGCCCTAAACATCCGCGACGAAATGACCGACACACTGGTATATCTCAACGGTTCTCTGATTATCACCACCGAGGATGCAAACGGCAACATCGCAACCCTTGTGCCGGACGTGGACTTTACCACCGAATATAACGGTTCGGGTGACAAAACCGATGGAAACGGAAAACCCATACATGTGCTGAATATTAAGATTTTGCACCCTCAACCCGTCAAATACATACTGGATTACGATACCACCTTGGTCATCCCGGATGAAATCACCGAGGGTCTCAAGTTCGCCAACTCTGCCACCATCACACTATGGAACGATGAGATATCGTCCAACGAGGATGAACGAGTCTTTGCTGAATTTAATATCGCCTCCAACGCCTATAAAATAAAACTCAAAAAAATCTCCGCTGAAACGGGATTGCCTGTTGCAGGAGCGGAATTTGGACTGTATAACGAACACGGCGGTCTAATCACTGTTTTGAAAACGGATTCCGAAGGAACACTCACCTTTAAGACCGATATCATCAACGGTATCGTTCTCTTAGAGCACAAGTTCTACTACATACAGGAAATCAAAGCCCCCTTCGGATATCGGCTGGACGACACAAAGCATTGGCTCTGCTTCTGTAATGATAAAGGAGACTCCTGTTCTCACTACCAAGGCCAAGAAATCGAACACGAATACACGCGTATTCCCTTTGGACAAGATGCGGATTTCACTCTTGCCAATATGGTTGAAAGCTATACCTTACCCGAAACCGGCGGATCCGGTGTTTATCCCTTGATACTTGCAAGCGCGCTACTGATAGCCGCGCCGCTGGTATATAGATTCATTCGAAGGCGCAAGCGCGGAAGGAGGGGTGCAACTTAGCTTCCCTTAATCGGCTCAAACGCGCCGAAGATGAATCACAAAAAACAAAAAAGAAAAACAAAAAAACAAAATCAGAAAGGAAAAAAACCATGAAAAAGTCAATCGCAATTCTCCTGGCACTGGCTATGATTCTGGCCATCAACCTCACTGCTTTTGCAGAAACCCCCGCAGCTCCTTCCAGCACTCTCAACATCACAGACGACGGTGAGAGAACCTACTACGGTTATCAACTTTTGTTCGTAACCTCGAGCCTGAAAGAAGACGAGCATCACACTCCTCATGACGGTGCACACAACGGCAACTGCTACAACTTCGCCTACACGGTCAATGGAACATACCGTACAATCCTTCAAAACGAAGTTCACAGCAAAGGCGGAAACTATCTCTGGGAAACAACTCCCAAGCCCGCCACCCCCGCAGGAATTACCGACAAACAAATCGAACAATACCTGGCACATCAGACTTCTGACGTAGGAAGCGAATATCACAGCATGCGTCAGGTTGCGGACAGACTCTATCGCGCAATACTCCTCGCAGGCATCGATCCCGAAGAAGATGCCTTGACCGGCGATGCCGACGAAATTGCTCAGGGTTACTGGATTTTCGCAGACGCTACCGTTATCGGAAATGACGACTCGAAATCCTTGGTTATGGTAAACACCGCAGGTCTGGGCGAACTTAACATCACCATTAAAACAGACCTTCCCACAGTGGAGAAGAAAGTCAAGGATAACGACGATACCAGAGATTCCAATATCACAGACAACCTTTGGTCCGATTCTGCCGACCACGACATCGGCGACACTGTTCCCTTCAAGCTCACCGCAACCCTTCCCAGCAACTTGAGAGGTTATCTTGAATTAGATGCCAACCAAGCCAACGTAAATCCCTACACAATCATATTCCACGATACCTTATCTGCGGGTCTTACTCTCCCTGCAAACGCTGAAATCAAGGTTTATTTGTATAACACCAAACATGAAGCAGACGTTGATATCGATATGAACAACTATACAAAAGACGTAACGGCAAACTTTGAGATTAAGCGCGGCGAAGACCTTGACGACGACTGCACGTTTGAGGCTGTTTGTGAAGATATCTTCGCAATCGCAGAGGTAACCAAAGACAGCGTGTTCGTAGTATACTATACAGCCGAACTTAATGAAGCTGCAGTAGTCGGCGCAGCAGGCAACCAAAACGAAGTTTACCTTGAATTCTCCAATGATCCTTATGGCGACACCTTAGGTAAAACCACCACAGACGTTGTTATGGTTTACACCTACAAGATCATCGTAAACAAAATCGATGCAGAAGGTCACTCTCTTAAAGGCGCAGGCTTCACTCTCTACAAGAAGGTTTTAGGAAGCGCAGCACCCGATCAGTACGTACAAATCGGCGATGAACTCGGCGGTCAGGATGATCCCACCAGAATCACATTCGAATGGAAAGGCCTTGACGATGGCGATTACAAACTTGTTGAGACAACCGTTCCCTCCGGCTACAACAAAATGGACGATATGACCTTCACGGTTTCCGCTGAACACAGCGAAATCGAAGGCGAAATCAAGCTCCTCGCTCTTAACGGCGGTGCTATGGGAACAGGAACTGTTGATGAAAATAGCGGCGCTCTTACAGGCGAAATCGAAAAAGACATCGTAAATAACACCGGCGTTCAGCTTCCTTCCACAGGTGCAAAGGGCACATTCTGGCTCATCTTCGGCGGTGCCATGCTTGTAATTTTGGCATCCGTATTCATGATCACTCGCAAGAAAATGTCTGTTTACGAAGACTAACTATTCTTTGTAAATAATCTATGCTAAAAGCGGCGGATGGCTTCCCGCCATCCGCCGCAGTTTTTATAAGGCGGTGAACAGACACTTATGAAGAAAAATAAAATAGGAATTCTTTTGATTCTGATGTTATTCGTAGGCGTCTGTGGACTGCTTTATCCATCGGTAAGTCAATATTGGAATTCCAAAACACAAACCAGAGCGGTTGAAAATTACCGAGAAATTTTAGACTCTTTACAGTCGGAAGATTATGATGCTTTTTTTAAAGAAGCCGAAAAATACAATTCTCAACTCAATGAACTTAAATTTCCGTTGACCGATTACCACACCCTTCAAGGATACAACGATATTCTTGATATAAGCGGGACAGGCATTATGGGATATATCACCATTCCGAAGCTCGGTGTCGAACTGCCGCTGTATCATGGAATTTCTGCCGAAGTGCTCAACATTGCTTGCGGACATTTGGAAGGAACCTCCTTGCCGATCGGCGGTGAAAACACCCACAGTGTACTGTCTGCCCACCGAGGACTTCCCCACGCCAAGCTGTTTACCGAACTGAACAAAATGGAAGTCGGCGATACCTTTACGATCACGGTTTTAAACCGCACCGTTACCTATCAGGTAGATCAGATCACGGTTGTGCTCCCCAACGAAACAAACGATATTCAAATTGTTGACGGCGCAGATTTATGCACCCTTCTCACCTGTACCCCCTACGGCATCAATTCCCACAGACTGTTGGTGCGAGGCACACGCATCGAAAACGCAGCCCCGATACTGCACGTCACCTCCAATGCGTACAGGATCGATTCTCTCGTTGCAACCCCCGTTGTCGCAGCACCGATTTTGCTCATTCTACTGATTGTTTTGATGATAAGATATAAAGATAAGGGAAGCAAACCCCTCATCTCGAAGGAGGAAGACGAATGGCTAAAAGAAGAATGGCAATAATGGCATTGTTTTTGTGCGTATGTTTTTATCTCTCCCCTTATGTTGCCATGGCCGCCACAGCCGACCCTTCCCAACCAATCGATAAAAATCGCGAATGTACCCTGACCCTTTCCTATACTTACGACGGGACAGCCTTCGAAAATGTATCTGTAAAGCTGTATAAGATCGCAGATGTATCTAACGGTTTTCAGTTCACACCGACCAACACCTTTGCCCCGATCGCACCCATTTTAAACGGAATCAAGACCGATGCCGAATGGAACACCATTCGCGCAACCTTAGAATCCCACATTGTAGCCGACAACATGACGGCCGACAAAATTGAAAAAACAGCTGCGAACGGACAAGTTTGTTTTACAGCTTTGGAAGTAGGCCTCTATCTTGCAATCGCAGGCACCGTAACCCAAGGAGAAGAAACCTATTTCTTTGATTCAGCCTTGGTGGCTTTGCCCGGAATCGATGCTGACAGTATACTGCAATATCAGGTTACGGTTGCATCCAAATCAGCGTATATACCGCCGAGCATCGGCGATTTGGAATACACGGTCGTCAAGCTCTGGAAAGGCGATGAAGGAAAAAACAATCGTCCAAAAAACATTGAAGTCGAAATATTTTGCGATGGAACAAGCTACGAAAAGATCACACTTTCGCAGGAAAACAACTGGTCTTACAGCTTCACGGCAAAGGCAAATGGAGAAAAATGGACGGTCATTGAACGAAACACGCCGCACGGATACACCATGACGGTGGAAGAACGAGGAAATACGTTTCTTTTGACCAATACATATACCTTGTCCGACGGGCCTGCGGATATTCCGCAAACAGGCGATACTTCTAACATGATATTATATGTAATACTTATGACCCTCTCGGGATGTATGTTGATTGTCTTGGGTATCATGGGAAAGAGAAACGCAGATGAAAAAACAAAATAAAACCATCGCCGGAAAAATTTGCGTTTTGCTCGGAATTTGTTTGCTTTTGCTGGGCGGATTGATTTTCATGGCTTGGCAATGGAATATTCACACTTCCATAGAAACATCGAAAAGCTGTGTGCAAACCCTCAAAACGCTGATCCCCGAACCGCAGGGGGCCGTTCCCGAAGAACGCCGCGACAATACCATGCCTGTTATCTCTGTGGACCAAGTGGATTTTGTCGGCATATTGGAAATCCCGCGTTATGCGTCGGTACTGCCGATTGGCGCAAATTGGGGGAATAGCGCAAAATATCCCTGCCGTTTCCAAGGAAGCGTTTACAACCGCACCATGCAAATTGGCGCGACCTCTCAAAAAGGGCAATACGATTTTTACCAAGAACTCTCGGTAGGCGATACAATCCTCTTGACAGATATGGAGGGGAATCGTTATACCTATGAAATCACCAATCTGCGTTACGAAAAACATGCCGATAAAACCACCCTCAACCGCGAAGACGCCGCTTTGACCTTGTTTATTAAAAATGTGTACGCCTTCGAGTATCTCATTGTTTCTTGTAACATTTTGCATTGACCCCCAAATATACCCCACCACAAAAAGAAAGCGCCGATACGGAAATGCATCCATATCGGCGCTTTTATTATCTTTTTATAGCAAAATCGGGGTTTCTTTACAGATTGCTTGCGATCAAGTAAACAATCCCCGACACAAGCCAAGCAATACCGCATTGAGAAATGACAATGATCAGCGTTTTGAAGCGAGAACCGACTTCTCGTTGGATGGTTGCCACCGCCGCCATACACGGGGTATATAACAACGTAAATACCAGAAATGCAAGAGCTGTCACAGGGGTGAAAATGATGGAAAGATCGCCCCCCACAAGCACCTCCAAGGTACTGACCACCGCTTCCTTTGCCGTGAAACCGCTGATAAGAGCCGTGGAGACACGCCAATCACCAAAGCCGAGAGGCGCAAAAATCGGAGAGATCCATCTGCCCATCGTAGCAAGAAGACTATCGGCGCTATTTTCCACAAGATTGAACCGAATATCAAAGGACTGCAAAAACCAGACCGCGATGCTGGCAAAAAAGATCACGGTAAAAGCCCTTTGCATAAAGTCACGCGCTTTTTCCCACATGAGAATGCAGGTGGTTTTGACGGACGGAAAACGATAATTGGGCAGTTCCATCACAAACGGATTGGGGTTTCCGCGAAACACCGTTTTTTTCAAAATCAGCGCAACAAGCACGCCGACCGCAATGCCGCCAAAATATAACCCACTCATGACCAAAGCGGCGTGTTCAGGGAAAAAGGCCGCGCAAAACACCGTATAAATAGGAATTTTTGCGGTACAACTCATAAACGGAATGAGCAAAACCGTCAGTTTTTTATCCCGCTCGGAGGAAAGCGTCCGCGTTGCCATAACGGCGGGAACCGAGCAACCGAATCCAATGAGCATCGGTACAAAGCTCTTCCCCGAAAGCCCGATTTTTCTCAGCAGCTTATCCATAAAGAAGGCAACGCGTGCCATATAACCGCTGTCTTCCATGAGCGACAGAAAGAAAAACAACACCACAATCAGGGGTAAAAACGAAAGAACGCCGCCGACACCCGCAAAAACGCCGTCTATCACCAGACTGTGCACAAATGGATTGATTTGAAAATCGGTCAACCATCCGTCCACAAGACCCGTCAAAGCATCGATGCCCATGCCCAAGAAATCCGAAAGCGCACTGCCGATCACACCAAAGGTCAGATAAAAGACGGTACACATGATCAAAATAAAAAGCGGAATGGCGGCAAAACGATTGGTTAAAACGCGGTCAATGCGATCACTTCGCAATTTTTCACGGCTGATCTTTGGTTTTTTAACCGCCTCGGCACATACCTTTTCAATAAAAGCATACCGCATATCGGCAATGGCTTCGTTGCGATCAAATCCCGTCTCCTTTTCCATTTCGGCAACCGCATGCTCTACCAGCTCGGCTTCATTTTCATTGATGCCGAGCAGCTCCACCGTTTCTTCTTCTCCCTCAATCAAACGAATGGCTGCAAACCGTTTGGAAATTCCCGTTTTCTCGGCATGATCCTCGATTACATGGGTCACGGCGTGAATACAACGGTGAAGAGGGCCATCCTCGCAAATATCCCATTTTTTCGGGTAAATTTTTTCGGATGCAACAATGGTGATACGCCGCATCAATTCCTCAATACCTTCGTTTTTGGCGGCCGCTATGGGAACAACGGGAATGCCCAGCTCCTCCGCCAACTTCTCCACACCCACCGAACCGCCGTTTGCGCGCACCTCATCCATCATATTCAGCGCGAGCACCATGGGAATATGCAGCTCCATCAATTGCAGAGTCAAATACAAATTGCGCTCCAAATTGGTAGCGTCAACAATATTGATCAAGCCATCGGGTTTATTATGTACGACAAAATCACGCGTCACCTTTTCCTCGTTTGAAAAGGGGCGCAAGGAATAAATACCGGGCAGATCCACAATTTCAATCTTTTTATCGCTTTTTAAACGACCGATCTTTCCCTCCACCGTCACACCGGGAAAATTACCGACATGCTGATTAGAGCCTGTCAATGCATTGAACAAAGTCGTTTTACCGCAGTTTTGATTTCCGACCAGCGCCAGCCTCATAGTTTTTCCACCTCGATTTTCCGTGCATCCTCTTCTCGGAAGGTTAAGGTATATCCACGCAAAGAAATCTCGATCGGATCCCCCAAAGGAGCGCGCTTAACCACTCGAACCGTCGTTTTGGAAATCAGTCCCATATCCAACAGTCTGAGCCGCAATTTTTTTTCACCGCCGACAGATAAAATGATGCCGCTTTCGCCTGCGGATAACTGATTGAGCGTCATAAAAACCTCCTTGGAAACAAACCTTACCTCGATATGTTAGCATATGCTAACTACTTTGTCAATACCCCTTAAAAAAATCTGTCATTATATTAAAAAAATATTGCGGCTAATAGCAAATCATGGTATAATGCATCTAAACAAAAGCATGATATATTCCTATGTAAAACGAAAGGATAAACCGACATGAAGACAGGATATGCAAAAATTTGTATGAATCCCCCCTATGGGGCACCCATCTCGGGATACTATGAAGCAAGATTTGTCAAAGGCATTTTAGACGATCTTTTCGTCCGCGCCGTTGCCGTAGAAGCCGACGGCAAGCAGTTTGCCATCGTGACGCTCGACGTTTGCACGTTGGCGCAAAAATATTACGATGCCTTTAAAAACGCCGTAAACGAAGCAACGGGCATCCCCCACGAAGCCATCCTTATCAACTGCTCTCACACCCACACGGGTCCCATCGTCGGTATGGATTTCGCGTCCGACCGACACAGCACCGAGGCATACGATGAATTTTTGATCACCTGTGTGCGTGACGCCGTCGTTTACGCCCTGGCAGACCTTGAGAATACCGAGCTTGGTTATGCCGAAAGCAAGGCGGAAAACATTTCCTTTGTTCGCCGTTATCGCATGAAGGACGGCTCTGTTGCCACCAACCCCGGTGTCAACAACCCCAACATCGACTATCCCCTCGGCACCCCCAACGAAACGGTAAAACTCGTAAAGCTTACCCGTGACAATAAGGACGATATCTGCATCGTCAGCTTCGGCACCCACTCCGACTCGGTGGGCGGCGAATATATCAGCAATGACTACATCGGCTTCGTTTGCCGTATTCTTGAATCGGCTCTCCCGAACACAAAATGTATGTTCCTGCTCGCTCCCCAAGGCGATGTCAACCACGTCAACGTGCATCCCACCCCCGCCGAAAGCGCCATTTCCAAAATTGATTTTGACGGTGTACCCAGAAGCGTGCGCCACGCAGAGCACATGGGCAGAATCATCGCAGGCGCCGTCCTTTCGGTTTACTCCATCACTACCCCCATCAAGACCGACACCATTGCCTACGGCAGCAAAAGAATCGATCTCCCCTCTTACAGACAAAACGATCGTTTGGATGAGGCAAGAAAGATCTACGATATGTATCACGCGGGCAGAGCGCACGAGCTTCCCTATAAAGAGATGGAGCTGACCACCGTTGTGGCAGAAGCCGAGCGCATCATCCGTCTTGAAAACGGTCCCGACTCCTTCCCCTTCTACCTTTCCGCCATCAAGCTCGGCAACATTGTTTTCGCAGGGATTGGCGGCGAGGCATTCACCGACATCGGTAACCGCATCTGCGCCGCATCTCCCTTCAAGGCCACCGTTCTGACCTGCCTTACCAACAGCGCGGGCGGTTATATCCCCACGCGAAAGGCATACGAGGAAGGCGGCTACGAAGCCCGCAGCTCCAAACTCAAACCCGGCGGCGATGATCTGGTCGTTGAAGGTATGATCTCTTTGTTAAATAGTCTTTAATACCAAAAAGAGGGATGATCATGAAAGAAAAAATCAAGATTGCTTTTATCGGAATCGGCAGACGAGGCAGCAATATACTCAACACCCTTGCCAAAATGGACGACGTAGAGATTGCAGTGCTTTGCGACAAATACGAGCCTGCGATCGAAAAAGGTCTTCAGATTTTAAAGGAACAAAACAGACCCCTCCCCATGACCACCACCGATGCAGACGTCGCCATTCATCATCCCGATACAGATGCCGTTTTCATTATGACGGGTTGGACGGGTCGTCCCGCCCTTGCAAAAAAGGCAATGCTTGCAAAAAAATACACCGCCATTGAAGTCGGCTGCGCTTTGGATCTGAGCGAATGCTACGATCTGATCGAAACCTACGAACAGACCAAAACACCTCTTATGATGCTTGAAAACTGCTGTTACGGCCGCCGCGAAATGATGGCTTTAAGACTTGTCAAAGAGGGGCTTTTCGGTGAGATCGTTCACTGCGACGGCGGATATTGCCACTATTTACCCGCTTGCGACTTGTTCAAAGAGCCCGACAGCGAAAATCAACATTACCGCGTATATTCTTATATCCATAGAAACTGCGAACAGTATCCCACCCACGAACTCGGCCCCATATCCAAAGTATTAAACATCAACCGCGGCAACCGTTTTATGACCCTCGCCTCCTTTTCCTCCAAAGCCGTTGGATTAAAGGATGCCGCAAAAACGTTGCTTGGCGAAGACCACCGTTTTGCAAAAGCAGATTACAAGCACGGTGACATCATCACCACCATCATCACCTGCGCAAACGGCGAGACCATCCGTCTGACTCTTGATACCACCCTTCCCCGCGCCTATTATTCCCGCGGCTTCACGGTCAGAGGCACCAAGGGCATGTACACCGAAGAAAGACGTGTCGTATATTTCGAGGGAATGGAAGAACCCATCGAAAACAACGAAGAAGAAATGTTTGAAAAATACGATCACCCGCTCCACAAAGAATACCACGCCAAAGGTGAGCGCGGCGGTCACGGCGGTATGGACTGGCTGGTCTGCCGCGGCTTTATTGAAAGTGTCAAACGGGGCACAAACACCCCCATCGATGCTTACGATACGGTATCATGGCTTGCGGTTGCCCCCCTTTCCGAAATGTCCATCCAACTGGGCGGCGCACCGGTAAGCTTCCCCGATTTCACCAAAGGTCTGTGGTATGACCGCGAAGCTCCAACAAAAAGCAAATATTCGCTGGATGAAATCATTGAGGACAACACCGTTCCCATCTATTAAAGAGAAATACCTATATCCGCAAACAGCGGATATAGGTATTTTGTTTATATGCTTTTACATTCTTCCATCCACGCAAGCGCCTCGTCTTTATACCACCTTTCGGGATGTGTAAGCAATTCATTGATGGCCGCATCCGAAGCATTTTTTGCATCCACCGCCGTCAAAACAGCCTGTCCGCATGAAATTTTCCGCACCAAACCAAGTCCTTCCAAATGCCGCTGCATTTGCTCGGCATTGTAATAGAGCCAAACACCCTTCCAGCGGTTTTCAAAGGTCTGCAATTTGCTTTGTTGTATTTCCCGCTTTTCGCGATCTTGCATATCTGAAAGCATCTTTTCTGTCACCGTGGCCTCTACAAGATGCTTTAAGGTGTTATATCTCATGGTAACCCCGACAAAAACCACCGTCGCATTCCACAAATACATTTTCATCCATGGAGAAGAATCGCAAAAGGCATATTCCCCAAAAGGACAAAGATGCGGCCCTCTCGCGCCATGTTCAAAGGTCAGCTCGTAAGCGAGCGGGCCTCTTGCCGCAACCGAATGGGTTGCATGGTCACTGCGTAATACATTTGGCAGTTTGCGAAAATACTCGGTAAGATACCCAACCTCGGAAGGCTTATCCAAATGCCACGTCCGATAAGAATTGAAAAAATCCGAGGAACAGAGTGTCGGAACAACCAGCGTTCCCGTCGGTCCGATCGCATCTTCAAACCCGCGGATCACCCCACGCCCACCTTCTTCTACGGGTCCCAAACTCTTAAAAGAGGAGTGAAAAAGGCAAACGCTTCCCTCTTTTACGCCGATTTCTCGGAGGGCACCGCTGATATCCTTGTAATCAATCATACGCCAAGCAACCTCTGGGCATTTTGATAGGCAATCTTTTTAAAAGTGGTTTCGGAAATCTTTCCCGTTTCTTTCCAATGAATCAAAAGACCATCCAATTCCACCGTCATGTTTTTACCGCACATATCCGTACCGAAATAAAGCCGATCCTCAAATTCGGATAAAAATCGCGGGCCGTATTTTTCGTCCCGTGCGATGGCGTTGTACGCGGTCAGATCCGATAAATCTCCACACAAATTGGGATAACGCCGCAGCAGTTTCGGTACAGCCCCCTCTTCTTCCACAGCGCCTTTGGGTAAATTCAAATATTGTCTGCCGTAAGGGCTGAAATAAACGCCGCGCTGGGCAACCGTTTCCAGTTTTGCGATCTCATTCCAAAAAACAGGACCGTGCCCGAAAACCAAAAGATCGGGATATTCAAGCAGAGTATTTTCAAGCATCGGAAGACCCGGATCGTCATACACGCCAAAATCCCCCATCTTCTGTGCACTGCCGTCATAAACAATGGGAAGCCCCACCTTGGCGGCGCAACGAATGAGATTCTGCATCAGGGGATCATTGAGCGCCATAGAGGGCATGATCTCCCCCACCCCTTTGCATCCGAGGTTCTTATAATGCAAAAGAATCTGATCCAGCGGTGAAAAGGGAGAATTCCAATAGCTTCTCGGGTCCACATTGCAATAAGGAATAAAGCGATCTGGATAGGTATCGCAAATCTCCAAAATATCCTCTACGGGTTGCGGAAAATATATCTCGGGGCTGACAACCGGAAGAAGCACTGCCATATCCACTTTCATTTGATCGTATCGCTCAATCAGCTCTTCCGCGGTTTGAAATGCATATTTGGGCGGTTTTTTGCGGTAAACATGCGAATGAATATCAATAAACATACTCTGTTTCTCCCGTTAAGGTGTTTTCATACAAGCTTTTCTTAAACAAAGGGTCTTCTGTCAAGGACAAGCCGCAAGGGCTTTTCGGTGATGATCTTACCGGGCAATGCGCTTTGCAGCTCGGCAAGAGCGCAGCAAACGCCAAACAAAAGGTGCAGGTCGTTAAAGCCCTCGTCTTTTTCAAAGTCAAGCTTTAAAAGATTGGAACAGTATTCCTGCGCGAAACGCTCAATGAGCGCCATGCGTTCTTCTGCGCGGTGGGGTGTCTGTCTGCCCGCGCGGGTCAGACAGTACAGCCAATCAAGTTCAAGGAAATTACAGCCTTTCATAAAGAAATCGGGAAGACCGCCATCGGTAAACATGCGGATACAGGAATCAATCACCCGTTCGGGATACCGCAAAGGCATTTTGGCGTATTCGTGGTTAAACATATAATGAAAACCCGCCGCCATATAGGTATACAAAGAGGCTTTTCTGTCCACATATCTTTCGGGCGAACAGGGCGCGGATTCCACATACCCTCTTTTCCAGAACCCCGTTGTCTCATCGGCATTGTTCCAAAACCAATCAAAATAGTTTTTGGCAAAGGACTCTGTCATTTCATCGGCATTCACAAGCGCGGCATAAACCCCCGCTCCTTGATGCGATTGAGGCCACGGATCGCGTTGCCAATCCAAGCCGTTCAAAAGCTCATAAAGGGGTTCCCGATCATAATATTTGTGCAAATCACGCAGGGTATAAAGGGGCTTTGCATCAAAAAGCTCCAGCGCCGCCAAGCAGTGCGCGGTGGCCTGAGTTAGCTAATACTACACTTTTTTGTTTATCTTGTATATTTTGTCGTTTTTTGACTGTGGAAAACGCTCAAATTTTCCACTCAATCCTAATTTCTCTCTTGCCACTCTCCCCGAGCTTTCCAATGAAGATTTTGCTTATAAATTCATTAGCAATCTCGAATGTAAGGGTGTCAATTTTTCGGTACTTTTCGAGTATCGATTTAGTATCCGTTTTTGTTTCGCCGCCCGTAAGTGAGGCGAGTTTTGATTTCAAAATTTCGATGCGTTTTTCTGTTTCTTGAGTTTCCCTTTGATAGTTTTCTCGGTATTTAGTAAACTCCTCTACGCTGATGACACCGTCTAATTTATCGGTGTACATCTGAGCCATTCGGTTATCGTTACGCTTGACCTTTTCTTCAAGCTCGGCAATCTGCGACTGCAAGGTTTTAGCACCATTCTTTTTCCTTTTAGGTGCATCTAACTTGCCAA
>JAZSON010000005.1:0-3153 GCA_045536965.1 Eubacteriales bacterium | reverse complement strand
GCCAGAGTTTCCTGTAAGAGCATCGTTTTGAAAAACAACACCTTCCTTTGCGGCGGCGATCTTTTCGAGGCCAAGGGTATTCCGCTGAGCGCCGTGGTTGAAAACAACCTTTTCGCTTACGGCGAGAATATGTATCTTGACTGCTTGGATGAAGTCAATTCGGTGGACAGTGCTGTTTATGACAGTGAACGTGTCAGCATCAAAGCAAACGTGTATAACATTCTTGCGCCCAAGGTCATGAGTAAAACCTCTAAAGGTCTTTCGGATGACGGCGTTTCGCTCACCGCATACACCCCCGTGGTCAAAGAGGCGGTGAAGGTGGATGTTACCCTCGCAAAGCTTACCGTTTTGTCCTCTAACTATTATCCCACCGCAAGCGATACCCCGTATTTTACCCTGCACGATCTTTTGAATTTTGATGATAAAAGCATTGTTGCGGGCACAAAGACTTATATCAATAACATCTTGACCGACATTGGCGGCTATGCCAATTATTTGCCTTACTTTGATCGCGAGGGTGGTATCACCCAAGTGGTCAACGGTCAGACCTATGGCGCGACCGCTGATGAAAGAGGTCAAATCGGCGGCGGTGTCGGTTATTACCAGATCTACACCGAAAAGGATGCCACCGTGGTGGTCAGAACCAAAGCGGAGCTTCTTGCCGCTATCAAACAAGCCAAAGAAGGCGACATTGTTTACATCCACGAGGATGCCCGCATCGATCTTTCGGATGCTGTTGAAACCAAAGTCGAAAGCTTGGATATTAAGGTGAAGATCACCCTTTGCTCCAACCGCGGCTATGTCCACGAGGATGGCCGTGTTTCGACGGGCGGTGTTCTCATGGTGACCGCTCTTACTGCAAAAAATCTTATTAACGTAACCGCGCAGGGTGCCCGCATTACGGGTTTGACCGTTTACGGACCCGACCCCGCGACCCACGTTTCCCACCACCGCCACGCCTTCTCGATGGGCTATTTCCCGCCCTGTCAGCACCATCAGAAGGGGGATTTGGACCATGCTTACTACTACAATCTTCAGGTTGTTTCAGGCATTAAGATTACCGCAAGCAACGTAGAGGTTGACAACTGTGAGATTTCGGGCTTTACCAACACGGCCATCCGTTTGGATGCCAATGCCGACGGTCTTGAATCCCGTGATATTCAAATTCACCACAACTACATTCACCACAACGAAGCCAACGGTCTCGGTTACGGTGTCGGCCACTCCTCGGCATACAGTGTCATTTCCCACAACCTCTTTAATTATAACCGCCACTCCATCGCGGGTTCGGGCGCTGCCAACAGCGGTTATATTGCCCACAACAACATCGAAATGGGTCAGTCGCTCTCCGACTACTTTGATATGCACGGCGGTAAAGACCGCGGCGACGGCACCGATACCGCAGGTGAATATTGCTACATTTTCAACAATACCTACCTTGGTACCAATAATCCCTACAACCTCCGCGGACGCGCCACCAAGGACAGACTCTTTAACTATAACGTTGTGTTCAAATCCCGCGCTGCTTACGGAAACTATTTGACTCACAACAAGTACGGTACCGGCGAACTTTTGGATAACGTAAAGATCGGCTCGAATATCTGGGGCATCGATAGCGGTAAAGGCAAGGTTGAAAACGGGTAAAAATTCAGACACAAAAGACAGTGTGATTTTCACACTGTCTTTTTGTTTGTGCTTTCGATGCAATTTGCCATATTGCACAAAAAGAAAGCTGCAATCTATGCAGTGTGGAGAAAAAGAGAAAGCGGCTTTACAAAAGCCGTTTTTTTTGATATGATAAAGATAGATATATTTTCACAGAAAGGAAATGTTTATGAGTACCACCAAACGTTTACTTGCGCTCCTGCTTTCCCTGATGATGGTCCTTTCTCTGCTTGTTTCTTGCGGCGGAGAAGAAGCAGACCCGAATCCTAACGGCGACAACCCCTCGCAAGGGGGAGAGCAGACCCCGAGCGGTGACACACAAAATCCCGACGAGGGCGGGGAAGAAGAGGATGCGCCTCGGTTTACCCCTCTTGCTGTTCAAAACAAGCTGGATATTTTGGACGCGACCCAGCGTCTTTTCTATCCCGATACACCCGCTTTGATCACGGGACTCGAAACCGTCAAAGCAAATCTTAACGGCGCTTTTGCCGATCCGACCGCTTTGCGCAGTTATCTTGCGGGGCTTTATGCCGAAGCGCAGGGTCTTGGTATCTATGCCGACTATGCAGGACATACCTCTTTAACTGCGGGGGATGTGACCTACGGCGCTGTTCCCGATGATTACGCCATCGGCGGTGGCTTGGGGTATCCCTTGGCAGGTAAGAAATACGCTTACTATGTCACCAATGATGACACCCTCAAAACTGCTTTGCAGTATGCTAAAAAGGGTGAGGTCATTGTGATTACCGAAGATATTTGCATCGATATGTCCGACTGGTTGCTGGGCGGCGAGGTCGATGGCTTTACCATTGAAACGGGGAAAATCAAATATGAAATGGTCATTCCCGAGGGTGTTACCCTGATGGGACAAAGAGGCACAGGTGTCAAAGGCGGCGCCATCATCAAGGTGTCTTCTTACACCAATGTTGCCATGCGTTTGGGTAAAGATGCCCGTCTTTCGGGTCTTGTCATCCAAGGTCCCGATACTCCCTTTAACAAGGATGTTCCCTCCACCAACCACTCGATCGGTATTATGATCGACGGTGACGGCGCCAGAATCGACAACTGCGAAATTTCGGGCTTTTCCCGTCAGGCGATCGTGGTCAAGGATGCAAAGGATGTCAAAATTGACCACAACTATATTCACCATCTCCAAGGGACAAGCGGCATCGCCGTTTATGCCAATAATGCGATTGTTTCTTTGGAATATAACCTTTTCTCGCAGGTCAACACCATTGCTTCGGTGTTCGGTCCCGCAACCGAGTTGACGGTTGAAAATAACGTCTGTGTTTCGGAAAACGATACCCCGCTCTTCCTGCTCGCTTCTTCCCCCAACTATGACGAGGTTTACAAGAAAGCCAGAGTTTCCTGTAAGAGCATCGTTTTGAAAAACAACACCTTCCTTTGCGGCGGCGATCTTTTCGAGGCCAAGGGTATTCCGCTGAGCGCCGTGGTTGAAAACAACCTTTTCGCTTACGGCGAGAATAT
>JAZSON010000017.1:0-22708 GCA_045536965.1 Eubacteriales bacterium | reverse complement strand
TTTCGGGGTGTTTGCGAATATATCGATCACCTCGTGGAACAATCCCTCAGTCAGCTTCGCTGACAGCTCCCTTTACACAAGGGAGCCTTTTTTTGTTCATCTATGCCTCGTCAATTTTCCTGACAAGCACTGCCTTTGTGTCCACAAAAGCAAAATACGGCATACCTCTTTCGAGATATACCGTATTTCTGAAAACTGTCCTTAAGAGTATCGCCCTATCGGTCTCTCCTTTATTTATTGTTTAATATATTTTCTCACCCGAAACGCCACTTCCGTATCAAGTTTTTCCGTCTGCGAAAGCTTTTTCGCCGCATCGGCGGACGTTTTCCAATAATACGGCGTCATGGCAAACAGATCGCAAATCGCAGGTTGCGTGAGCGAAATATCATAAGAAAAAGATATATCTTCGGCAAGTACAAAGCCTGCGGGAGAAAAATTTTTCATCTCGTTTTCGGTGGTGTGTTCGTAAAGAACTGCTTTCAAGCCATCCAAATGCTTTTCTGCGGGACTTGCCACGATAAAGACTCCGCCCGTCTTCAATACGCGTCTTGTTTCCTCGGCGCAGATCGGAGCAAAGACCGAGACGGCGGCCGAAAAAAACGCATCGGGGCAGGGGAGAGAAAAGATACCTGCGACCGCGTAATCAATAATCTGTCTGCCGAGCGGCTTTTCGGTTTTGGCTGCCATTTTGACGGCGGTTTTGGATAGGTCGATACCGCAAAAACGGCTCAGCGGATGCTTTTTTGCAAATTCGCGCAAATACCATCCTTCGCCGCATCCAAGATCGATCAGGCGATCTCCCTCACAAAGCGAAGCCATGTCCATGAGGGTATCAGCCAATTTTTGATAATACCCGCCGCTTAAAAAATTCCGTCTGGAAACACACATACCGCGGTCATCCCCGCTGTCCTGCCGATGCGGCTCGAGGTTGACGTATCCTTCCCGCGCAATATCATAGGTGTGACGGCTTTCGCAAACGAGTGAGGATGCAATGTGCGTTAGCTTCCCGTGGCATTTCGGGCATCGAAACGATGTAAACACTTTGTTTTTTCCTTCCTGAACAAGTTGCATTTTTCTTGTATTATACAGGAAAAGCGCGCAAGATGCAAGAGGGTTGAATGCAAATGAAACAGCCGCTAAACTTGCGGGAGGGGGCATCCAGATTTGTAAAGATCCATGGATGCTATATATCCAATGCAGGCGCGATCGCGATAGGAAATATAAGACGCCGTGCCGATCACCTCAATAAGCTTGGAACGGCACAACATATAATATCGGACAACTATTTTGAGGCCCACACACAGGATAAAAAGGTTGCGATGATCAAAATCGGTTCTTTTGCATCGCAGGTGGTCATTAAAGGGAATGTTTTTGTAAATTTCAACTCTCCTGCAATATTCGTAAGAGGCGAGGGGCAGTCGGTTGATACCCCGCCGGAAAATGTGATCATATCGGGCAATTCCATTGATTTGACCGCAATAGATGAAATCGGCGTCGAGCGGTATGGGGTCAAAATCACATCTAATTTCGTCACTGTATCCGACAACCATATATACGTCCGCGGCGATCAGGACAAAAACGCAATCGGTATAATTGTCAGCGACGACGTGACGCGTCTGTCTGTTCATGACAATACGATTGCGGGATGTGCGGTAGGAATACAGTCGCAAGTCGTAGGCGGATGTGTCGGGGATGTGATCGACTCCAAAACCTTTTACAGAGAAGAACCGAAGCCGCAGGTTGCGGCAAAACCCATGCTTTTGCGGGTGGACTCTCACAGATACAGAGGATGGAGGCTCTATTGGACGGCGGATGGAACAGAATCCGAAATATCCGATTTCGATCCTATAGGGCTCACCTTTACGCTGAAGGATGCGCGTGAAATGAAACGTGGGGATGCTTTTTATATCTACGGACCGACAGCGCGTCCTTGGTTGATTCATCACAATATTGTTGACAATTGCACTGTTTCGACCGAGCTCGACAGTTTTGCGGGAAAAAGGGCAATGCTCAGCGGAAATATATTTTGATTGAAAAGAAGAGGTGCGATGAAAAGGTTGTTTGTTACGGGCGGAGATCTGTATCTTTGCGGATTGGAAAACTTCAAAATGCTTTTTGACTCCGTAACGGTTATTTATGCCGAAATGTTCCCGAAAAACGCCTGATTTTTCCCTGGAATTTTCCGAAAATACCCCAAAAAAACACGCCCAAACGCCGAAAAAATATCAGCTTTGGGCGTGTTTTGATTGGTGTTTTTATCCAAGATAGATGTCCAAAATCATCAGCAGAAGAAATCCGAATGAAAATCCGAGAATACCGATATTGCTGTGTTCTCCTTCTTGTGCTTTGGGGATCAGTTCTTCCACCACCACGTAGATCATGGAACCTGCGGCAAAAGAGAGAATATACGGCAAGAGCGGTTGAATCATGGAAGTCAAAAGAAGGGTCAAAATGGCACCGATCGGCTCTATAACACCCGATAAAAAACCATAGGCGAAAGCTCTTCGTTTGGAAATACCGCTGTCCAAAAGCGGCATGGATACGATAGCTCCTTCGGGGAAGTTTTGAATGGCGATACCGATGGCCAAAGAGAAGGCGCCCGAGAGGGTGAGTGCGGCATTTTCGGTGGCAACGCCTGCAAAAACAACACCGACCGTCATACCTTCGGGAAGGTTGTGCATTGCAACAGCAAGAACCAGCATGACGGATTTATTCAAAGAGCTTTTTCTTCCCTCCGAAGTATCGGCATGTACATGCAGATGAGGGATGATCATATCCAAAAAAAGCAGAAACACGATGCCGAGCATAAACCCGACGGCGGGCGGCATCCAAGAAAAAGCGCCGAGATCTGACGATAATTCAATGGAAGGAATCATGAGAGACCAAACGGCGGCGGCGATCATGACACCCGAGGCAAAGCCGAGTAAAAGTTTTCTCAAGTGCGGTTTCATTTCTCCGCGAAGAAAGAAAACCATGGATGCACCTGCGGCGGTGCCGATGACGGGAACGAACATTCCGAGCATAAATTCAAGTATGCGACTCATTATAGCCTCCGAAAAAGAAAAAGTGAATGAAAAAAGCAGTTTCTCGTAAACAGCATATGCCTGACGGCTGAGAATGACTTTGAGATTTAGACGTTTGTGGGCAATGTCGTAGCGAGTCCGCCCAAATGGTCGTCATAGCCATTTTGTATTACGGTAAACTTTCCGTTTTCATATTCGATGATGGAAACAGAGCTGTTGGGAACAAAAGGAACATCGCCGATTTCCGCAAACGGCTTGTCTGAAAAATAGGTAAACAACGCGCGAATAACGGTGGCGTGGGAAACGACGCAGACGGTTTTTCCTTCGTTTTTTCCGAGAATATCCAAAACGGCGTTTTTGGCACGCAGATACATCTCTTGCACACTTTCTCCACCGGGACATTTTGCCGCTGCGAAATTTTTCATCCAAACCGAAAATTCCTCGGGGTAGGTTTTGGCTAAATCAAAAAACGGCATCTGTTCCCATTTTCCACCGAAAATTTCTCTTAAATCTTCCCGCGTTTCAAGGACGAGATTTTTGCTTTCGGCGATGGGAGCGGCGGTTTCTGCGGCGCGGTACAAATCGCTTGAGTAAATTTTATCTATGTGTAAGGGGGTTAAATACGCGGCGGTCAATGCGGCTTGTTTTTTGCCGACTTCGGTCAAATGGATGTTGTAAGAACCGGCAAATATATTTTGCGCGTTGGCTTCGCTGAAGCCGTGGCGAATTAAAATCAAAGTGCTTTTTTTCATGTTTTTTCCTCGTTTTACCTGTTCTTTTTCATAGCGAACTTATTATAGCAAAGCCAAATCGGTTTTGCAAGTTTTTTGTTTTGTTGGTGTTAAAATGTTTTGCAAGGCAAGCAATTTTCGGTTTTTGTCAATAAGTGCGTCGGAGAAAAAAGAAGCCGCAAGTCTTATAAAAACAAAAAGACTTGCGGTATTTTCTTTATATGGAAATGGCGCGGGACAGGCGATCGGTGTAATATTGGAAACCGATTTCGTTGGGATGAATACCATCGGCAAGGAAAGCGGCATCTCTGCCGCAAAGATCGTATCCATTCAGTAAAACCACTTTGTCCAAATGACTGATGCCGCGCTCGATCAGATCGTGCACCTCGTGATAGGGGCACATGCCCTCACGGCGTCTTTCTTTCCATTTGGCAGACCAAATGGGGGAAATAAAATATTTGGTGACATTGGGATAGGTTCGACAGAGCTTTTCTGCGAAGATGCGGGCGCTTTCTGTGATCTTTTCGTTGGATTCGGCATAAGAAAACCAATCGTTACAGCCGAGAGCGACAATAACCGCCATCGGCTCATAGGGTAAATTCTCATCAAGATAACATTCTTCAAAGAATGCGCCGCCCATGGCTTGCGGTAAAATGTCGCACTGCCAAGCCTTGGAAAGAAGGACGGGCAAGCAAAGAGAACCGAGTCTGGCATCCATACCTTGCAGAATAGAATCGCCGATCATCAATACTTTCTTTGTTTTTGCGGGCGCGGGCGTGAATGTGGCGTTGTCCGAGAGACATACATCCTTGATTGCCAGCGGGATCGAGATGGGGAAATACAGGGTGATATGTTTTTCGCAGTCATTGTCGAAGGAAAATATCACCTCTCCGTTTTTGTTCACAATGGGTTCTTCAAAATAACGGTTGACCAAATTTCCATTCACATAGCAGTCAAACCCGAGCCAGTTGCGGCAAAATTCAAAGGTGGTTGTGTAGGTGAAAGTGAGGGTGGTTGTGTTGGAATAGAAATCAAGAGAAACACCCGCGGGGGAACGCATGCGTGAAACGGAGCCCGCCGTTTTGCGGGTGGCGAGTTGTCGATCGGTAAATCTGCGGGGCTCTATGCCCTCGTCGGTAATGATGGGGGCAAGAGATCCGCGTAGACAAGAAATCGTTTGTTCGACGGATAAACGCATGATAACCTCCGAGGAATATTATTAGTATAAGCGAGGACAGAGGGGATATAGGGTCTCGCGCAGCGCTTGTTTGACGGTCAAAGACAGATCTGCAGAATCTCCCGCCGACAAAAGAATGGTACTGTCACCGGAAATGCGCGGCAAGGTCAAGCGTACAACGATCTTTCCTTCGGTTGCATAGTCGCATACAATGCTGCCGCCACCCCGTATGGCAAGGCGATTGGCAAAGAACAAGGCGAAGTCAGACAGACAGTCGGTGTCGTTTTTGTCTTTGGAAATCAGACCGTTTCGATAAGAGTGATAGGCAGTTTTTGTAACAGCGGTGGACAAAATAAATGTAATGTTTGTGTTGCTGACCTCTATGCTCCCATGAATGGTGGTGTCAACAGTATGAGAGAGAAGAAAGCCGATGATGTTGAGGAACATATAGCTGAGATCCGAGCAATCGTACACAACATTTTCGTGCGTTTTAAAATTGCAATCAAACACATACGGCAGTTCGTGCAGCGGTTTTGGCAATTCCCGCAAAAGAACTTCCAATATCGTGGAAACGTGATACCGGCCCGCGTCCAAGAAGCCTTGATGATTGAACAGCTTTGTATAGCCGAGCAACATATATTGATATCGTGCAAACCGAGCCGCTGTTTCTTGGGCATACTGGCTCAAGGGATGATCGGGCGCGGCGGCGCAGAGATCGGCCACTGCTTTCAAAAGAGAATCGGTATTGAAACCGACTTTGTTTAACATGCTGTCGAAGACGGTAGGGGCGGGAGCGACGGCCGCGGGGACGAAAAACATACAGTAAAGAGAGGCGTTGGCATCCTTGGATTCCACCGATTCGATGACACGGAAAAACATCCCGCGGGAGGTTTCAGTGACGGTAACGGTGTGGAGCAGCGAGGCGGGATCCTGCGGAATGGCGGCAAGCCGATTCTGCGGAAACCAGAGTTTCGCCGCTCTGTTTTTGGAAAGCACCTTGCCTTTTTCCGAAAGTAAAAAAGCCGGGTGTACCGAGGTGTCAATATGTGATGTTAAAATTTCACCGTAGGCGCTCATAAAACCGTAAACTTCATGCTGATGTCGAGGGCTTTAACCGAGTGGGTCAAAGAACCGATGGAAATGAGATCTACGCCGCATTCTGCGACAGCGCGAAGATCCTTTTCACCCATGTTGCCCGAAGCCTCGGTCAACGCTTTGCCGTTCACAATAGCAACGGCTTTTTTCATATCTTCGTTGCTCATGTTATCCAGCATGATGATATCTGCGCCTGCATTGAGAGCTTCTGCCAGTTGTTCAAAGTTCTCAATCTCCACTTCGATCTTCAAGGTGTGGGGCGCGATGGTGCGGGCACGCGTGACGGCGGCGGTGATACCGCCTGCGGCTACGATGTGGTTGTCCTTGATCAAAACGCCGTCCGACAGGCCGGTGCGGTGGTTGGTACCTCCGCCGACACGCACGGCATATTTTTCCAGATTTCGCATCAGAGGGGTGGTTTTGCGGGTGTCAACGATTTTTGTTTTAGTGCCTTCCACAGCGCGCACAGCGGTGCGGGTGCGGGTCGCAATACCCGAAAGTCGCTGCATCAAATTCAAGGCGGTGCGCTCTGCGCTGAGCAGAGTGCGAGCGTTGCCCGACACAACAGCGATCAAATCGCCTTTTTTCACTTCACTGCCTTCGCTGACAGCGCAGTCCATTACAATGGTTGGATCCAACAGAGCAAAAACGCGGGCCGCTACGGCAAGACCGCAGATCACGCCGTCTTCTTTGGCGATGATTTTACCGCGCGCTTCGGTTTCGGCGGGGATGGTGGCAATGGTGGTGATATCTCCGTTGCCCAAATCTTCTTCCAATGTTCTGCGTATAAAATCGTCTAAAGCCAAATCAATCATGGGAGTACGCTCCTTTTTATATTTTTCAATCTTCTATGTAGTGTGCGCCGACGCTTTCTTTGCGCGCCAAGGCATCTTTAATAACTTTTTTGGCAAGCTGTGCCATGTTGAAAAGTTCCATGGCAGATACGTTGTCGCAGCGCATAAATTTGACCTCGTTATACAGAGCATCTATTTGATTGCGGGCGACATCCATGCCACGTCTGGTACGCACGGCACCCAAATAAGCTGTCATGGTGTCTTTTAACAGGTTTTTTCTGCGGGCAACGGCCTGATCACTTAATGTGATGTTGGCGGTCGATTCAAGTGTTTTCAAGATGGCGGGCATATCAATCGGCGCGCCTGCATCCATTGCGTTGATCTTGCGGGCGCAACGACGGCCGAACACCAGGCATTCGAGCACTGAGTTGCTGGCGAGACGGTTGGCGCCGTGAATGCCGGTGCAAGCACATTCGCCACAGGCAAAAAGTCCGTGGATATTGGTTTGTCCATCGAGATCGGTGTCTATGCCGCCCATCAGATAGTGCTGGGCAGGGCGAACGGGAATATAATCCTCGGTAAGAGATATACCGTGCCGCTCACATTCGGCTGAGATGGTAGGGAAACGCTGATGGAAAAATTCTTTTGTCATAGAGGATACATCCAATTGGGCAAATGTATCTCCGGTTCTTTTCAGTTCTTTGAGAATTTCGCGGGTAACAATGTCGCGTGGAGCGAGATCGGCCATGGGGTGCTTGCCTTGCATGAAGGCTTCTCCGCGGCTGTTTCTCAATATGCCGCCTTCACCGCGGACTGCCTCCGAGATTAAGAACATCCTTTGGTTTTCGCCGCCGTAAGGAACCAAGGTGGTGGGATGGAATTGCAGCATTTCCATGTTGGATACCGATGCGCCCACGCGCATAGCACAAGAAATGCCATCACCCACAGCGCCGAGGGGATTGGTTGTATAGCGGAAAAGTTGTCCCGCGCCGCCCGTTGCCACTACGATGCGTCGAGAAGCAATGGCGCGGTATTCTTTTTGATCGCCGTTGTAGCAAATCAATCCTGCTGCACCGTGTTCATCGGTCAACAAGTCGACCAAAAAAGTGTGGAACAGGACATCTAAATTCTTGCGGGAACGAACGATCTCAATTAAACGGCGGGTGGTTTCTCTGCCCGTGGCATCTCCGCCGCAGTGTACGATGCGGCGGAGTTGGTGGCCGCCTTCGCGGGTAATCTGCAAGGCGCCTTCTCCGTTTACATCAAAAGGTACATTCATGTCGATCAGTTCATGAATGTTTTCGGGGCCTTCGCGCACCAACACCTCAACGGCTTCCAGTTTGCAAAGACCTGCGCCCGCTTTGAGGGTATCTTCCACATGAAATTCCAGTTTATCTTCTTTGGTCAGTACGGCCGCAATGCCACCTTGCGCCAGCCACGAATTGCAATCTTCAATGTTGACTTTGGTAAGCAACGCGACCTTCTTTTCGGCAGAAAGGTGCAATGCGGTATACAATCCGGCGATGCCCGTTCCGATGACAACGACATCATAGTTGTCGACGGGCAGGCGAGAGGCGACGCCTGTATACAGAGTGTTTTTCATCTTTATTATCCTTTCGTAACCATTCTTTCCAGCGGCAGGGATGCTTCTTTTGCCAGAGCTTCGGGAATGGTAATAACTTCTTGCTCGGTTTCAAGCGCATTCTTTAAACCGGTCAGTGTAGTTTTTTTCATATCTGCGCAAACGAAGGTTTCGGTCAAAGGGATGTATTCGCGGGTCGGATCGAGTTTTTGCAGCCAAACGACAATTTCCCGTTCGGTACCCACGATGACTTTTTTTGCAGGGGTTTTCAAGGCATAATCGATGATTTGTTTGGTGCTTCCCACAAAATCAGCCATGGCCGAAACGGCGGGTTGGCATTCGGGATGTACCAGAAAAACAGCATCGGGATGTGCTTCGCGGACGGCTTTTGCCTGCTCTGCGGGAACGGTATCGTGGATGGGGCAATAGCCATCGATGAAATAAAATTGTTTTTCTGTGCAAGCCTCGGCGCATTTTCTGCCGAGGTTTTTATCGGGAATGAAAATAATCTCTTTTTCTTCCAATCCTTTCACGATGCCAATGGCATTGGAAGAGGTCACACAAATGTCGCTTTTTGCTTTTACCGCTGCCGAGGAATTTACATAGCAAACAACTGCGGCGTTGGGATGCAACGCGCGGAGAGCATCGACTTTTTCGGGTGTGACCATATCGGCCATGGGGCATCCTGCATCGGGGGAAGCCAAGAGCACTTTGCGGGCGGGATTTAAAAGCTTTGCGCTTTCTGCCATAAAACGAACGCCGCAGAATACGATGATATCACAGTCGGCCGCTTTGGCTTTTTTGGCTAAATCAAAGCTGTCGCCCACAAAATCGGCAATCTCCCAAATTTCGGACGGCTGGTAATAGTGTGCTAAAATCAGGGCGTTTTTTTCTTTTTTTAGTCGAAGAATCTCGTCTTTCATGCTTAATATGCCTTTCCCCAATATACGAGTTTAGTGGCTTTTTTACCGCAACAGACACAAGTGTCTCCGATAGGCTCGGTGTCAAAGGGCATGCAGCGGGAGGTGACATCGCAATGCTCTTTAAGAGAGATTTCGCAGGCCTCGTCGCCGCACCACATGGCTTTGATAAAGCCCGGTTTTTCAGCGGCAATCTGTTTCATTTCGTGCAAGGTGTGCGCTGTGTAGGTCATGCTTTCGCGGCGAGCAAGAGCCCGGTCATACATATCGCGGGTGATCTGACCCAGAAGATTTTCAATGGTTTCTTCCAAACCGTCGAGAGAAACGGTGATCTTTTCGCCGTTGTCACGTCTTGCCAATACACAGACGTTGTTTTCCAAGTCGCGCGGACCGAGTTCCAAGCGAAGGGGCACACCGCGCATTTCGTGCTCGGCGAATTTCCAGCCGGGAGAGTTGTCCGTTTCGTCAATATCGGTACGGAAGCGGGCAGAAAGTTGCTTTTTGAGCGCGGCCGCTTTTTCGGCAACGCCGCCTTTGTGCGCCGCGATGGGAATGACCATGACTTGGGTGGGGGCAACGGCGGGCGGTAATACCAAGCCGTTGTTATCGCCGTGGGTCATGATGATGCCGCCGATGATACGGGTAGACATACCCCAAGAGGTCTGGTGGCAATACTGCAACTGGTTGTTTTTATCGGAGTAGGTGATGTCAAAGGCGCGGGCAAAGCCATCACCAAAGTTGTGGGATGTGCCCGATTGAAGCGCCTTGCCATCGTGCATAAGCGCTTCGATGGTGTATGTTTCCAAAGCGCCTGCAAATTTTTCGCGGTTGGTTTTTTGACCCATTACGACGGGGATCGCCAGATATTTTTCGCAGAATTCAGCGTAGATTCTGAGCATGCGTTGGGTTTCTTCCTGCGATTCCTGCGCGGTGGCGTGCATGGTATGACCTTCCTGCCACAAGAATTCGCGGCTACGAAGGAAAGGACGGGTGGTTTTTTCCCATCTGACAACACTGCACCACTGGTTATACAGCTTGGGCAGATCGCGGTAAGAACGAATAATATTGGCGTAGTGTTCGCAGAACAGCGTTTCGGAGGTCGGACGGACACAAAGGCGTTCCTGCAATTTTTCGCTGCCGCCGTGGGTCACCCAAGCGACCTCGGGAGCAAAGCCCTCGACGTGTTCTTTTTCTTTATTCAACAAAGATTCGGGGATGAAAAGGGGCATACACACGTTGACGTGTCCTGTTGCCTTAAACATGGAATCCAATTGATGTTGGATGTTTTCCCAAATAGCGTAGCCGTAGGGACGGATGATCATACAGCCCTTTACGCTGGAATAGTCAATTAAATCGGTCTTTTTTACGACGTCGGTATACCACTGGCCGAAATCTTCCTCCATAGAGGTGATGGATTCAACCGCTTTTTTTTCGTTGCTCATATCAGAAATCCTTTCTGTCGCTTAAAGTCATACTGTTTAATATACTATTTTAGATTACTTTTTCCGCATTGTCAAGCCATCGGCGACAAATGCTGACCGTTTTTATGATAAATCGCCTGTCTCATAACCCCGAAATCGCGCAAAAGAGGGGCAAGCTCGGGGTGTTCTTGGAGAGCATCCCACAGACAGTTGGGATTGAGGTATGCATTGGGGGCAACCGAGAGGCGAGCTTTGATGTACATACAGCTGTCTCCTTCTTCAAATGCAATATTTTCGATGAGGGGAGAAATATCGCATCGTTCGGTTTTGGATTTGGTTTTTCGCTCCACCATCACTTCTCCTGTAAGTGTGTTTCGGATCCAATCAAAGGCTTTGGGATCTAAAACGCTGACCGTGAGGGTGTAATCGGCAGAGGCTGCGGTTTTAAAGGGCTCACCTGCTTCTTTGCAGGCAAGGATACGAAAGCCATCCGGCAAAACGGCATTAAGTTTTTCTAAAACAGTTTCAGGCGCAACTTGATCCACCAAGGCAATATCTGCCAATTCGCACATGCTTTCATGGCCGAGCGAAAGGGGGAGTGCAAAGGAGAGACGCGGGTGGGGATGGAAGCCTTCCGAATAACGGGGGCGCAGGCCAGCGCGGCGAAGCGCGCGGAGAAACAAACGGTTGATGTCCAAGTGGGAAATGAATTTCATGTTCCCGATTTTTGTGTATTGCAAACGCAAAACAGTCGCTTCCATTACTTTCCCTCCTTTTTGTATACGGGGCAGTCTTTAACGCCGCATCCGTTACATTTTTCGCGGCAGTTGGGGGTGGTTTGTCCTATCTTTGCGCGCGCATACTCTTTTTCAAAATAAGCGCGGCTGACACCGATGTCGATGAAATCCCACGGAAGAATCTCATTTTCGGGAATGTCGCGACAAGCAAAGTCATCCATGGAAAGCCCTTCGGCCTCCATGGCTTTTTCCCAACGTTCGTAGGAAAAATGTTCATCCCAGCCATCAAAAAATCCACCGTCGCGATAAACGCGCTCCAACACAGCCGCCAGTTTACGGTTGCCGCGGGCGAGCACGGCCTCTACGCGGCTGGTGCGGGCATCATGCCATTTATAGGAAATCTTCCCGCTTTTGATGGATGAGCCGAGGAGCTTTTGTTTGTTTTCGAGGTCCTCGAGTGTATCTTGACCTTCCCATTGGAAAGGGGTAAACGGTTTGGGAATGAAGCAAGAAACGCTGATGGTAACCTGGACAGATTTGCCGCGGATACGGTTGGGGCGATTATAGTATTCGTCGACCACCTTGCCTGCCAACGCAGCGATGCCGGGGACGTCGTCCAAGGTTTCGGTGGGAAGACCGATCATAAAATACAGTTTAAGGGCGAATCGGTTGTCATCAAATGCAATGCGCGCCGCGGTTAACAAATCGTCTTCGGTGACGCCTTTGTTGATTCTATCACGCAGAGCCTGCGTACCCGCTTCGGGCGCGAAGGTCAGGGCGCTTTTTTTCAGACTTGCCACCCGTCCCGAAAGATTGCGCGCAAAGCTGTCAAGCCGTTGAGAGGGGAGGGATAGCGAGACATTTTCGGGTTCGGTCCAACTGAGAAGATCATCCGTGAGGGCGGGCAGTTGGCTGTAATCGCTGATGCTGAGTGAACAAAGAGAAATTTCATCATAGCCTGTCTTTTCAATGGTTTCTTTGGCCAAGGCGTTGATGACAGAGTGGTTGCGCTCGCGAATGGGGCGGAATAAGAAGCCCGCTTGACAAAAGCGGCATCCTGCACCGCAACCGCGGTAAACCTCTAAAACGGCGCGATCGTGTACCGTTTCAATGAAAGGCACAGGTTGTTTGGTGGGGTAGTAAGCGGTGTTCATGTCCGCGACAATCTGTCTTTTGACTTTTTGCGGAGCTTCGGGACAGAGCGGGGTGAAAGAGGAAATATGTCCCTCGTCATCGTAACGGGTTTCGTACAGGGAGGGTACATAGAAGCCTTCCAGTTGAGCGGCCTTTTTTAAGAACTCTTTGCGGGATAAACCGCTTTTTTTACATTCTGCATACAGATCGGTCAGTTTGGGGAGGGCTTCCTCACCTTCACCGATGGAAATGATGTCGAAAAACGGAGCAAACGGCTCGGGGTTGTAAGCGCAGGGGCCACCGCCAAGCAGAATGGGGTCGTTTTCACTACGGTCTGCCGAATAAAAGGGGATGCCTGCCAAATCAAGCATATACAAAACGTTGGTATAGCACATTTCATATTGTAGGGTAAAGGCCACGAAATCAAAGGCTGTCAGCGGGTCGCCGCTTTCCAATGCATAGAGCGGCACACCCGTTTCTTTGAGCAAACTGCCCATATCCTTCCAAGGTGCAAAGCAACGTTCGCACCAGACGTTTTCGCGTTCGTTGAGCACGCCGTATAAGATTTTCATGCCCAGATTGGACATACCGATTTCGTATGTATCGGGGAAGCAAAATGCCACCCTTACATCAATAGGCAAGCTTTTGACCACCTGATTGTATTCTCCGCCGATATATCGTCCCGGTTTTTCTACCGAAGAAAGGCGGGCTTCTAACTGTTTGGGATACATATTGTGTCCTCCTTAAATAGCGTTTGGGTGTCGGCTGTTTGAAAGCAGTTTCTTTAAATACTGTCCCGTGTAAGATTTTGGATCGGCGGCAATGGTTTCGGGGGTGCCGCAAGCAATCAATGTACCGCCGCGACTTCCTCCCTCGGGGCCCAAATCGATCAGATAGTCGGCGGTTTTGATGATGTCAAGGTTGTGTTCGATGACCAGCACGGTGTTTCCCGCATCGACTAACCGTTGCAATACTTCGGTGAGTTTGGCAACATCGGCGGTATGCAATCCCGTGGTCGGTTCATCCAGAATATACAGAGTTTTTCCTGATCCGCGGCGGGAAAGTTCGGTGGCGAGTTTTACCCGTTGGGCTTCGCCGCCCGAGAGGGTGGTGGAAGATTGACCGAGCTTAATATAATCAAGGCCCACATCAAAAAGGGTTTGCAGTTTGCGGGCAATGGAGGGGATGTTTTCAAAGAATTTTAGTCCCTCTTCGACGGTCATTTCCAGCACATCGCTGATGCTTTTGCCTTTGTACTTGACTTCCAAGGTTTCGCGATTGTATCGCTTGCCCTTGCAAACATCACAGGTAACGTAAACGTCGGGCAAAAAGTGCATTTCGACTTTGAGGGTGCCGTCTCCTTCGCACGCTTCGCAACGTCCGCCGCGAATGTTGAAAGAGAAGCGTCCTGCGGAATAACCGCGAACCTTGGCATCGTTTGTTTTGGCAAACAGTTCCCGAATCTCGGAAAACACTCCCGTATAGGTGGCGGGGTTGGAACGGGGGGTGCGTCCGATGGGAGATTGATCGATGCAAATAATCTTATCCAGCGCTTCCGCGCCTTGGATGGTCTTGTGTTGGCCGGGTATGGTATTGGCGCGGTGGAGCTTAGCGGCCAGCGCGGGATAGATGATACCGTTGACAAGAGAAGATTTGCCCGATCCCGAAACGCCTGTTACGCAGACAAATGAGCCGAGCGGGATATGCACGTCTATATTTTTCAGATTGTTGTGGCGGGCGCCAATAACCGAGAGCGCCTGCCCGTTGCCCTTTCGTCTGATTGCGGGAACAGGAATGGTTTTTTTGCCGGAAAGATATTGGCCTGTCAGAGAAGCGTCGCAGGCCATGATCTCTTGCGGTGTGCCCGCGGCAACCAATCGACCGCCGTGCACCCCTGCACCCGGGCCGATATCAACGATATAGTCGGCGGCTTCAATGGTGTCATGGTCGTGTTCTACCACAATGACGGTGTTGCCGATGTCGCGCAGGCGTTTTAAGGTTTCGATGAGTTTGTCATTGTCTCTTTGATGCAAACCGATGCTTGGCTCGTCCAAAATATACAATACACCCATCAGGGAAGAACCGATCTGGGTGGCCAATCGAATGCGCTGTGCCTCGCCGCCCGAAAGAGAGGCGCTGCGTCGGCCGAGATTGAGATAGGAAAGCCCCACGCGATCTAAAAATTCAAGGCGGCATCGAATTTCTTTTAAAATGTCTTTTGCGATGAGAGCATCCTTGCCCTCAAATTGTAGGGTGTCCAAAAAGGCGAGCGCCTCTTCAATGGAAAAAGCGGAAAACTCAGCGATGTTTTTGCCGCCTACCGTAACGGCCAGAGATTCCGGTTTCAAGCGGTTGCCGTGACAGACGGTGCACCGGCTTTCTTCCAGAAAATTCTCATAATATTCATTGTTGCCCTCTCGGAACCGTCGTTCGATGGAGGGGATGACTCCCTCGAAAGTCATGTAGTGACTGCGGACGCGTCCTTTGTGGTCGACGAATTGCATTTCGTACTCTTCGCTGCCTGTGCCGTACATCAAAGCATTGAAGGCAGCGGGAGAATAGTCGCAAAAACGGGTGTCAACCGTAAATCCATGTTTTTCGCCTACCAAATTATAGATTCTCTCGCCCCATCCTCCTTCGGTCATGCTTTTAAATCCGTTGCATTGGATACCGCCGGAAGAAAGTGATTGTGTCATGTCGGGGATGAGCTTTTTGGGTGAAAATTCTCTTTTTGTTCCTAAGCCGTCGCAGGCGGGGCAGGCGCCGAAGGGATTGTTGAAGGAAAACATGCGAGGCGTAAGCTCTCCGATGCTGATATCGTGCTCCTCGCAGGCATAGCGGGTGGAATAGGACAGTTCTTTATCATCGTCTACCAAGTGACAAATAACCCATCCGTCGGATAATTTCAGTGCATTTTCGACCGATTCGGAAAGGCGGGTTTGTACATCCTCTCGCATAACAAGGCGGTCGATGATGATTTCAATGTTGTGTTTTTTATTTTTATCAAGCTCCGGTGGATTGGCTAAATCGCAAACCACGCCATCCACACGGGCGCGTACATAGCCATCCGATAATGCGTCGGCAAAGATTTTTTCGTGCAGCCCTTTTTTGCCGCGAACAACGGGAGAAAGGATTTGAAAGCGTGTTTTTTCGGGGAGTCGCAGAATACTGTCGAGAATATGATCAACGGTGCGGGAGCAGATTTCTCGGCCGCAGATAGGACAGTGGGGCACGCCGACACGAGCATACAAAAGGCGCAAATAATCGTGGATTTCGGTGACGGTGCCGACTGTGGAGCGGGGATTACGGGAGGTGGTCTTTTGGTCAATGGAAATGGCGGGGGAGAGTCCGTCGATGGTATCGACGTCCGGCTTGTCGAGTTGTCCCAAGAATTGGCGCGCATAGGAGGATAGCGATTCGACAAAACGGCGGTATCCCTCGGCATAAATGGTATCAAAGGCGAGCGAGGATTTTCCCGATCCGGAAAGGCCGGTCAAAACGACCAGCTTATCTCGGGGGATGTCCACATTGATGTTTTGAAGATTATTAACCCGGGCGCCCCGGACGGACAGACTGTTTCTTGCCATGTTTTCCCTCTTGTTCTTTTTCTGTCAGTTTTTTGATCTTATCCCGCAGTTCTGCGGCATATTCGAAATCTAAAAGACCGGCGGCTTTTTTCATTTCTTCGGTCAGTTGCAGGATCATTTTTTCCCGTTCGGCCTTGTTCATGTGCCGTTTGGTATCGTCTACTTTGCGGGTAACGGTCTCCTGTTCGGTAATCGGTTTGACGACGGTGCGAGGCGTGATGCCGTGCGCCGCATTATAATCGGATTGAATCTTTCGCCGCGCCGCGGTTTTTTCCATGGCGATGCGCATGGAGTCGGTGACGGTGTCGGCATAAAGGAGCACCTTGCCCTCGGCGTGGCGGGCGGCGCGTCCGATGATTTGTATTAAACTGGAAGTGCTGCGCAAGAAGCCTTCCTTGTCGGCATCGAGAATGGTCACAAGCGAAACTTCGGGCAGATCCAATCCTTCGCGCAAAAGATTGATTCCAACCAAAACATCAAATTTTCCTTTGCGCAGATCCCGCAAAAGTTCGGTTCTTTCCATGGTTTCCACTGCGTGGTGCATGTATCGCACACGCAGACCGCGTTGCAACAAAAAGTCGGTCAGATCTTCGGCCATTTGTTTGGTCAGTGTAATCACCAGAGAGCGTTCGCCGCGGTCAACACGCTGTTGGATTTCGCTGATAATATCGTCGATTTGGCCTTCGGTCGGACGAACCTCGACCGCGGGGTCGAGAAGGCCCGTAGGACGGATGAGCTGTTCGACTACTTTTTCGCTACGATCAAGCTCATAATCGCCGGGGGTGGCGCTGACATAGAGAACTTGCCCGACTTTCTTTGTAAACTCGTCAAAATTCAAGGGGCGGTTATCAAAGGCGCTTGGCAGACGAAAGCCAAAATCAACCAAATTCTTTTTTCTTGCAAAATCACCCGCGCTCATGCCCCTTATTTGGGGGAGGGTGACATGGGATTCATCGACGATCAAAAGATAATCTTCGGGGAAATAATCGAGCAGGCAGTAGGGAGTGCTTCCCGCGGGAAGACCTGCGAAGATGCGGGAATAGTTTTCGATGCCTGAACAGTAGCCGACCTCGCGGATCATTTCCATGTCATATCTGACTCGCTCGGACAGGCGTTGCGCTTCGATCAGTTTTCCTTGTTCGGTGAAGGCTGAGACCTGCGCTTCCATTTCGCGCATGATCTGGGCGATGGCTTCTTCGCGCTTTTCGGGAGAGGTAACGTAGTGGCTGGCGGGATAGATAATGGCGTGTGTCAGAGAGGATTTGACTACGCCCGTCAAGGCGTGAACCTCATAGACGGCATCCACTTCGTCGCCGAAAAATTCCACGCGGATGGCAATCTCGCTTTGTCCCGCGGGGAAAATGTCTACCACATCACCCCGCACACGAAAATGGTTGCGGGTGAAATTTATATCGTTGCGCTCGTATTGCAAATCCACCAAACGGGCAAGCAGCTTTTGGCGGGAAAGCGGCATCCCCGGGCGGAGAGAAATGACCATACTGCGGTATTCCTCCGGATTACCCAAGTTGTAGATACAACTGACACTGGAAACGACGATTACATCCCGACGCTCAATGACCGAACAGGTGGCGGCGTGGCGCAGCTTGTCGATCTCGTCGTTGATGGCGGCATCTTTTTCAATGTATAAGTCTTTTCCCGGTACATACGCTTCGGGTTGATAATAGTCGTAATACGAAACAAAATATTCAACCGCGTTTTCAGGGAAATAAGAGCGAAGCTCGCTGCAAAGCTGTGCGGCAAGGGTTTTGTTATGGGCGAGAACGAGGGTCGGGCGGTTGACTTTTTGGATGATGTTTGCCATGGTAAATGTTTTGCCCGAACCCGTAACGCCCAAAAGCGTTTGTTCTTTGTATCCCTGCAAAACACCGTCGGCAAGGGCTTTGATGGCTTCGGGTTGGTCGCCCGTTGGCTTGTAATCGGAAATCAGCTTGAATTTGTCCAAGGTGTTCTCACTCCTTTCTCCGTTTTTGTAAACGACGGCGGTTACTGCGGCATAATCACAAGAGCCTGTCTGCCCATTTCGGCAAACCGATCCTCGCACAGCTGTTTTTCGAAGCTTGCCAGCTTTCCTGTATAGGGGTCATGAAAATAATAGCTTGTGTCATCATAGCCTACCAGCAGCATACAGTGCTCGTTTCCCGGCCAGGTGAAACGGGTGCCGTCGCTTAAATACCAGGAGTTGACGGGATTGGTCTCCCGCATTTTTATGGTTGCCCACAGGATGACGGGGGTGCCGTTTTTCACATATTGCTCACAAATTTCGGGAAGCGACATGCCCGTTATATTGTTTGCCTTGTCGGTATCCTCCAGACAGGCTCCGAGAGCCTTCTCGATCACCGGCGCCATGCAACCGTATGAAGCGGCGGATTTGGGGTTGCCTATAAAGTATTCGTACGGGTCGGGACCGAAGTTTTTGCCGTTTTCTATATAAAACTCGCGGCTTTTCGGTAAATATTGCGTGATGAAGTCTTCAACCGAAATGGCGTATCCCGCATATTGCAGAGCCATGACGGTGCTTACGGCTTCACATCCCGTGGGATAGCTTGGCATCTGCGGGATCAAGGGGACGTTTTTGATCATTACGGTCGGTGTGATGGTGACGTCCCGATCATCCTCCGTTTCTCCCTCGGTGTTGAGTGTGACATCTTGGGTTAAAAGGGTGAGTGCTTCGGAGGCGGATGGGGAGAGTATGGTGATCCGGTGCTTTTTTTCCATTGCGGAGCCGACCACTGCCAAGATGCTTCCGCCACTTGTGCGGCACACTTTTTCTACGGGAAGCGTTGAGTAACAATAGGAAAGGGTGCTGCTTTTCAAATCGTAGATGCGAATGCAGTGCTTTCCGGAAAAAGCGGTCGTGGCGAAGCCGTTCCCCCAGATGCCCACAAAAATTTCGTCGGCGGAGGAAATGGGAATATAATAGTCGGCATCAGCGTTTGCCGCCAAAAAATTGGTTTCGGTTTCACCCAGACAATAGTCGGGAGAATACAACGTGACTCTTTTATCGTCGAGCAAGCAGGCACAGCTTGCCTTGGTCAGATCGATTTCAAGCACCCTGCCGTCGATGCTGACCGCGCGCAGGACATCGTTTCGGAAGGACAGGACGTCGCGCAGCGGTGCGTGAACGTCTATGCTGCTTTGGCTGAGGTCGGATAGGTCGACGCGTGTGATCTGCGACCCTTTGGCATTGGAATAGAGAAAAATTTTTTCGTTCTCGCTCAAGGCACAAAAGTTTATCGGTTCTGCTACGTTTTGCAAGGCCTGCTCCTTCACGACGGCGCCGAAGCGATCATATACCGTAAGCACCTTGGCGGCAGTGTCGACAGTATAAAACCCTTTTTCGGTCAGTCCGCTTACCCATGCGCCCTCCGAAAAGGAAACGGTGCACAGCAGCTTGTTTTGCTTCAGATCAAAAATATAGGTATCAAACGAATACGTGTCAAGTCCCGCGGAAACGGAGTCTATTTTGACGATGCCGTTCAGTTCGGAAAGCTCGGTGAGGTCCTTGTCAAGAAGGATGCTTTCGAGCGCCTTTGCTTCCGTCTTGTGATTGAGCGGATCGGAATCGGAGCAACCGACAAGCGGCGAAAATACAAACAACAAAGAAAGCAGGAGGGATACGAATTGTTTCATGACGATTCCTCTCATCGGATGGGTGGGGATAATACGGACGGTGCGGATTCAAAAGACAATCCGACACGCTATTATTATACCATATAATACTCTGCAAGTAAACAAAGGAATGGATAGTTTTTATCCATTCCTTTGCGTTTTTATACGATTTTTGTTTGACGGAGGAGTGTCGCGGCGTGAGATCATGATGCCCTCGCAGGCCTCGCCTATTTCTTCAATATTATCGACGCCCGCTTGGTTTTCGATCTTAGCAATGATATCAATCCTTTCGCCGCCGTTGTCATTCGAAAACTGTCGCAGAGAAGAAACGCCTGCCTTTGTGTCCGGCATGATGGGGATGGGCATACCCGGATTTTCGCGGACTTGTCTGATCAGGTCGATTTATTCTTTGTGCTCGGCATGCGTGCCGTGGGAAAAGTTGAGTCCGGCAACGTTCATGCCCGACAAACACATCTGTGTCAAGGTTTTTTCATTGGCACTTGCCGGGCCGATCGTACAAATAATTTTTGTTTTTCTCACGGTTTTTCACCCGAAAATCGGTTGTGGTTTTGCGGGCGGCCATCGGTACAAACGAGACGTTTTAAGCCTATTTTCCGCATTTTTTTCGTGCTATTATACCACAAAGCATTTTGAAAGTAAATAAAGGAACAGACAGTCTTATCTGTTCCTTTACCGAATTGTGTGATTTTTGCCCGGCCGAGGCGGAGTGTTTATTGCATATATTCCAGAATGCCGCCGTTTTCTTCCATCATAGCCATGGCCATGTAAAGACGCGGCACGTGGAAGGGACCCTTGAAGATATTGCCCTTCAGGTCGGTGGAAACAGAGTTGTCATAGTGGAGATAGCCGTACCATTCGCCGCAGTCTTTATCGACGAAGAATTTGTCGCAGTAGGCCACGGTGTCTTCATAAAGCTTTTTGTATTTTTCGTCGCCGAAAACAAGATAAGCAAGTTTGGCGGCGATGATGGTTTCGCATTGCGGCCACCACAGCTTCATATCCCATTCAAGCTGCACGGGCGGTTTTCCTGCAACATCGGTGAAGGCGATGATGCCGCCGTGGGCTTTGTCCCAGCCGAGTGGGAGGGTGATGTCGATGATACGTTTGCCTGCTTCGATGGCTTCCCTGTTTCCCGTGACGATGCCTTCACTGATGACAAACCATGCCGCTTCCATGGAGTGACCGGGATTGACGATGCGGCCGCTGGGGGTATCGAGGGGTTTGCCGCTGCGGTCAACGCTTTCCAGTAGGGCTTTTTCGGTCAGGTATCCGCCGCGGAGAATTTCATTGAGGCATTCTTTGGCGATGTCGGCATAGAATGCTTTTCTTTCGGAATTCATGCTCCGCATGGTCTGTGCGGTGGAAAGCATGATCATAACGGGGGAGAGGGCTTTGCCGTTCAGTGTTTCGGGATTGAATTTGGGTTGATTTTTTCTTTTACCCGTGAAGCATTCGTAGGCTACGTCGAAGTAGGTTTCGGCGGCCTTTAATGCGGCTTCGTCCCGCGTGGCTTTATAGTATTCGGCGCAGCCGATGGCGGCGAAGGTTTCGGAGAAATAATATCTGCGTTTTTGAATTTCTCTGCCGTCTTCGGTGACGGTGAAGAACATTCTGCCGTCTTTGTCGGTGCATTTGGGCAGGAATGAATAGATACAGGAGGCGGCTTTTAAAAATTCGGGGTTCTTTTCGATGCAGTTATACGCCTTGGAAAAGACCCAGAGGGCTCTGCCTTGGAACCACACGCTTTTTTCTCTGCCGTAAATATTGCCTTCGCGGTCGAGGTTTGTGAAAATGCCGCCGTTTTCATAGTCGATGGCGCCTTTGAGCCAGAAGGGGAGGATGGTATTGAGTAAATCACTTCTGTAATTCATGAAGGATTCTCCTTAAACGATTTTGAATGTAAGGCAAACTTACAGGATAAGAATATCATAAAAGTCGGATGATTGCAAGGGCAAATACAAGTAAACCTTGACGTGCGAGACGATCTTTGTTACAATTCTCAAAGAACATTTCAAACGAAAAGAGAGATATCTTGAAATACGGTTGTATGGATTTTGCATTGAACGGAGAGAGGCAGACGGCGGAGATTATTTACTCGAACCGAAAAACACTTGCGCTTGAGGTGCATCGGGGAGGAAGGTGTGTGGTGCGAGCGCCCTTTTTTGTGACCGAAAAAGAAATCGGGCGATTTGTTGCCGCCAAGGCCGATTGGATTAAACGGAAATTGGTTGCTGTGCGAAAAAAAGAAGAAATTGAGAAGTCGCGCTTGCAAGAAAAATTGACAACGGAAGAATTGAGTAAACTCAAAGAGTCGGCGGCGGAAATGCTGGCGGCGCGGGTTGCATTTTTTGCACCGATTGTCGGGGTGACGGTCGGTAAGATTACGGTGCGACGGCAGGTGTCGCGGTGGGGAAGCTGTTCTGCGAAGGGTAATTTGAATTTCAATTGTCTTTTGGCGCTTTGTCCCGAAAGTGTTTTGGATTATGTTGTGGTACATGAGCTTTGTCACCGCAAAGAGATGAATCATTCGCCGCGTTTTTGGAAAGAGGTCAAGCGGATTTTGCCCGCGTTTGAGGTTGAGCGTCGGTGGCTGAGGGAGCATGGTGGCGGGTTGATCGGACGGTTGCCCGAATAAATGCAATATTTTTTCTTTCGACAAAACATTGCTATTGACAAAGGGCGCTTTTTTTGCTAAAATACCCACGTTGAGCCGAAAGTAGCGGTGTGTTACACCGCGATCGGACATAACGGCCCTGACTCGAAAGGTAGCCGACCTCGTCACTTGCGAATGTGCGAAAGCTCTTGTTTCCTCGCAATATCTCGCAAATGCTTCATTTTTCTTGAATTTTGGATGAA
>JAZSON010000033.1:0-55221 GCA_045536965.1 Eubacteriales bacterium | reverse complement strand
TTTCGGGGTGTTTGCGAATATATCGATCACCTCGTGGAACAATCCCTCAGTCAGCTTCGCTGACAGCTCCCTTTACACAAGGGAGCCTTTTTTTGTTCATCTATGCCTCGTCAATTTTCCTGACAAGCACTGCCTTTGTGTTCACAAAAGCAAAATACGGCATACCTCTTTCAAGATACACCGTATTTTTGAAAACTGTCCTTTGGGGTGAACCCCTATAGCTTCGCTCTTTTTTATATCTTCTCTCGGATGGATGATATTTAAACGCTCTGCTTTGATTTATTCCCGCTTTTATGCTTGGTGCACTTGGTGCGATCATGAAATGTGATCTGAAAAATCAAATCCTCATTTACCTTGACTCGCTTTTTCGTTTGTGTTACAATATCTGCAAGCTTTTAAGTTTGTATCGAAAATAATATTTACTTCATTTGTTGATGGGGAAATATGAAAGCATTTTGATTAAAGGGGTTAATATGTCGGGAAACAGAAGCAACTTTTCGGGGAAAATCGGCTTTGTATTCGCCGCTGCTGCTTCTGCGGTGGGGCTTGGAAATATATGGAGATTCCCTTATCTTGCCGCAAAGTACGGCGGCGGTATTTTTTTGCTCGTTTACCTTGTTTTAACGGTGACATTTGGCTTTGCGCTGATGACGGCTGAAATTGCAATCGGCAGAAAAACGGGAACAAGCGCAATCAATGCATTTACAAAACTGGATAAAAGATTTGGTTTTATTGGTTGGATCGGCTCGTTGGTCCCGATGATTATTCTGCCGTACTATTCGGTGATCGGCGGATGGGTTGTAAAATATTTTGGGATTTTCGTTTCTGGCAGCGGTACGGAGGCGGCAAAAGACGGCTATTTTGACGCCTTCATTTCGCAAACTTGGCAACCTATCTTTTGCTTTTTTATTTTCATTGCTCTCACTACGCTTGTGGTTATGCTCGGTGTTGAAAAAGGCATCGAAAAAGTCAGCAAAATCATGATGCCGTTGCTCATAGCTTTGACGCTCTTTATTGCAGTATATTCGTTGTTCATGCCGGGGGCCATCGATGGCGTTGCATATTATCTCAAACCCGACTTTTCGCATTTTTCGGTCACGACGGTTCTTGCGGCTATGGGACAGCTTTTCTATTCGATGTCGATTTCAATGGGCATCATGATAACCTATGGCTCTTATATGAAAAAGAGTGTAAACCTCGAGTCTTCTGTTAGATATATAGAGATTTTTGATACAGGTATTGCGTTTTTGGCGGGACTTATGATTATCCCTGCTGTATTCTCCTTTTCGGGCGGTGACCAAACCGTGCTCGGAAAGGGTCCGGGGCTTATGTTTGTAACGCTGCCCAAGGTTTTTTCCTCGATGCCGGGCGGCGACATTATAGGCGCAGTGTTTTTTGTTCTTGTTTTCTTCGCGGCCGTCACCTCATCGATTTCTCTTATGGAAACAGTGGTTTCAATCGTTTGCGACAAACTTGGTTGGAAACGAAAAACGACCTGTCTTGTGGTGCTGATCGGTTCCTTTGCGGTCGGTCTGCTTTCGACGATGGGCTTTGGTGTTCTGGACCATGTGCGGATCTTCGGCATGAGTATCCTTGATATGTTTGATTTTATCAGCAACAGTGTTATCATGCCAATCGTGGCGCTTCTTACTTGCATTTTTGTGGGTTATTTCTTGAAGCCCAAGGCGCTGATTGATGAGGTTGAGATCGAAGGCGAATTTAAAAAGAAAACCTTGTTTGTCGTGATCATCAAATATTTCGCACCGATTTGTATTGTGCTCATTCTCATTTCGTCCATACTTGACGCGCTGGGAATCATGGTTATCTGAATCAAAAACGATATTGTTATGAAAAAAGAAACACTTTTCAAAGAAGCTGTGTCCCCGAGTTGGGCGGTGCATTTTGTGAAAGTGTTTCTTTTTGGTGTTTTATGATATTTTTTATTGGAACAAAATTCGCGTGTGACACTAAAAAAGTAAGCGGCTGAGGGAATGGGTTTAAAGATTGGTGCGACAGCCGTTGGCATAAAATCCGCAGGGATCATCCACAAAGTACAGCGGATCTTGTTTCATTTTGAGCAGAGCCTTCTTCTTGAGCGTGGCGCAGTCTATCAACACCGATTCCGCGCCGTGAATTCGAGCGATTTTATAATCACCCTCATCTAATACATCCAGTGTTCTTTGGTATCTTTGGTACACCGTCCCCTCGGGGCGGGTAAAATTGTGTCGTCTTACCCGACGAAAATATGTGTTGCCCTTTTCATCCACCACGGTGTATTCTTGGTGTCCTCGAAGCGCGTATTCCACCCCCGCTACTTCTTCCATGGCGTGCATAAAGGAATTGTGGGCTAACGAGCAACCGAGCATAAGGATTTTACCGCCGACCCCCGCAAGACGCTGATAGGGTGAGTGTATTCCCATGGGTGTGTCGTCTGCTTCTTCATCTTCCACCAGCTTTGCAGTCAATTTCCCGCGGAGTGCAACAGAATGCGTGGGATGGTTGGTGCGATATACACCCTCTGTTTTCCTGAAAGTTTCGGATATAAGACCTACGCAAGAGGGGGTTGTTTTGTTTGAAAAATATAAATCTTTGTAAGATGTTGCATAGGTGAAGGTAGGGAAGAGTAGCGTCCCTTCCTCTCCCAACACATCGCTCAAGGCGGCGATGACGCATGAGGCACCGCCCTCCACAAATCCCATTGATTTTAACGAAGAGTGTACAACAAGCACATCTCCCGCGCAAATGCCAATGTTTGTAAGGTCGCGAAAAAGTCGTTCGTAGGATGGATTGCCTTGGGTTTTATTATGTGCCATGAATATTCTTCAACACCTTTCCGATTCATTATGGCACAAAAACGGTGGCATGTCAACATTATCCATCAAGCGGCATGAAAAAGGAGGATTTCGAAATACATTCGTTGCATATTTCGTCGGCTTATGGTATAATAAGTTGAAGGCGGTGATTTCATGGTAAATGAAATTATTTTATCCATTTTAGATTGGATCGGAACCATATCTTTTGCCACTTCCGGTTCGCTGGTTGCAATTCGACATGAACTGGATTTATTCGGCGTTGTAACCGTCGGCGCTGTCACGGCGTTCGGCGGCGGTATTATGCGCGACGCCATGATTGGCAATGTTCCCCCCATCATTTTTTCCAGTCCGTTTGTCGTAATGGTTGCAGTGATTGTTTCTTTGATTGTGTTTTTAATAGCGTATCTTTATCGCAATAAATTCAACAAATGGAGCGAAACGGTAGATACTGTCAATATATTTTTTGATGCACTTGGACTGGCTGCCTTTTCCATCACGGGCATTGAAGCAGCCTGCGCCGCCTCGTTTGCAGATCGTGCGCTTTTGGTAATTTTTGTCGGTGTGATCACGGGTGTGGGCGGCGGTGTGTTGCGGGATGTATTGGTGAATGAAAAGCCGTACATTTTGACCAAGCACATTTATGCCGTTGTTTCCGTGTTCGGTTGTTGTTTATACTATCTGTTGAGCGTTTGTGCCGGCTATACGGTATTTGCAACATTGCTTGTAGTGGTGCTTACCGTCACGATTCGCTTGCTTGCCGCAAAACTGCGTTGGAAATTACCCAAAATAGTATTTGATGACAAGAAAAACGTTTGAAGTTTCGGTTGGCTGTGTAAAATGGAGTTTTCCGGAGTGGTTGAACTCCAAAAACAAAAAACTTCAAATGGGTCTTGACTTTTTGAAAAGTAAGTGCTATGATGGTTACAATAAACCAATATGTTGTAATACGAAATGCGAAGAGCAGAAACCAGTAGGTTGGACAGAAGTTTGAGAGAGTTGCCGGGTGGTGCGAGGCAAAGCGGAGTCCTTCTGAATTCATTCTGTTAGCAGTGCACTGAATGAGAGAGTATTCTTTAGTAGGAGGCAACGGGAGTTCCCGTTACAGAACTTAAGGTATATTTGTACCTGTAAAGGTTGCTGTTGCGAAACAGTGACGAACTGAGGTGGTACCACGGGATCGTTGATTCGGTTTTCTCGTCCTCTGTATTCTTTATCGGAATGCGGAGGGCGTTTTTATTTGCCCGCATCCCTTTCCGAACAAAAAACGCGGTTTGGTAAATCCAAACCAAAACGAAAGGATGGTCAGAAATGACACAAAACTACTATCAAAGAGAAATTGAAACCATGCCGCTTGAAGAAATGAAAAAACTTCAATCCGAAAAACTCGTCAAACAAGTAAAGCATGTTTATGAAAACGTGCCTTACTACCAAAAACTGATGGACGAAAAGGGCGTAAAACCCGAGGATATCAAGGGGATTGAAGATCTGCACAAACTTCCTTTCCTGAGCAAGGCGGATCTGCGGGATGCCTACCCCTACGGACTTTTAGCAAAACCGCTGGAAGATTGTGTCCGTATTCAATCGACATCGGGAACAACAGGCCGCCGAGTCGTGGCGTTTTATACCCAAAAGGATGTTGATTTGTGGGAAGATTGTTGTGCTCGCGCCATTGTGGCGGCGGGCGGAAGCAAGAAAGATGTATGTCAGGTTGCATACGGTTACGGTTTGTTCACGGGCGGCCCCGGACTCAACGGCGGTTCGCATAAGGTGGGATGCTTGACCCTTCCCATGTCCTCGGGCAACACCGAAAGACAAATTCAGTTTATGATGGATTTGAATGCTTCCATTATTTGCTGTACTCCCTCTTATGCAGCCTACATCGGTGAAACCTTGATAGAACAAGGATACACTCCCGATAAAATTCCCCTCAAGGCGGGTATTTTCGGCGCAGAACCTTGGACGGAAGAGATGCGCCGCGGTATCGAAAAAACACTTGGCATCAAAGCATATGATATATACGGACTGACCGAAACGAGCGGCCCGGGTGTTGCTTTTGAGTGTAGCGAACAGACAGGCATGCATGTAAACGAAGACCACTTTTATGCCGAAATTATCGATCCCGAGACAGGAGAAGTGCTTCCCGACGGTTCGAAGGGTGAACTTGTGTTTACATCTCTTGATAAAGAGGCTTTCCCTCTCCTTCGTTACCGTACCCGTGATATTTGCGTACTTTCCCGCAAAAAATGTTCTTGCGGTCGCACTTTGATTAAAATGGCAAAACCCATGGGCAGAACCGACGATATGATGATCATTCGCGGTGTCAACGTATTCCCCAGCCAAATCGAAACGGTTTTGTTAAACGAGGGATATGAGCCCAACTATCAGATTGTTGTTGACCGCGTCAAGAACAACGACACCTTTGATGTAAACGTGGAAATGACGCCCGAAAAATTCACCGATAAAGTGGCCGACATCATCGCGATGGAAAAAGCGCTCGCAAACGCCATGAAAACGATGCTCGGCATCAATCCTATTGTTCATCTGGTTGCACCTAAAACCATCGCAAGAAGCGAAGGAAAGGCAGTTCGTGTAATTGACAAGAGAAAACTTGTGTGATCGATTGAGAAAGGGGATAAGAGTATGGCTATTAAGCAATTAACAGTATTTGTAGAGAACAAACGAGGCGCGATGGTTTCTATTACAGAAACCCTTTCCAAGCACAACATCAACCTCCGCGCGCTTTCCATAGCGGAAACACAGGATTTTGGTATCCTTCGTTTGATTGTGAATGACGATGCGGCGGCCGAAAAGATCTTGCGAGAAGAAGGATATCTTATCAAGATTACCGATGTTGTCGGTATCAAAATCAGCGATGAACCGGGAAAACTTTCCGAAGCGCTCAAAGTGCTCGACGAGAACAACATCAACTTGGAATATCTATATGCTTTTATGGCTCGCACCGAGAAACACGCTTATGTGGTAATTCGTGTAGAGGATAATGCCGCGGCGGAAACGGCGCTTGCAAACGCAGCCTTTAAGCTCGTGACGCAAGCAGATGTAGATAAACTGTGATATGATTTCGGCGGCGAGGGCGGTTGCTTTAAACAAGCTAAAGTTCTTGCCGCTTTACCGTTTTGAGAAACGGAAAATGAATGTATATGGTTGGTAAAAATGTATTTTGATGATTTGAAAATAGGCATGACGGTCGACACGGCGCCTACTGTGATTCAAAAAGAAAAAATGCTATCTTTCGCGCGGGATTATGATAACATACCCCTCCATACCGATGAGGAATATGCTAAAACGACACCCTTCGGCGGACTGATTGCCCCAGGTGTCATGTCTTTTATGGCGGTTTGGGCCAAGTATTTGGAAGTGAATTTTTTCGGTGATACGCTTCTTGCGGGAAAATCCACCAAAATTGAATGGCTAAACCCCGTGTTTGCCGAAGATGTTTTGGTGGGCAAGGCGACCATCACGCGCCTTGAGAAAAGAAATGCAAAAAATGGGTTGGTTGAGATTACGATAGAGGCGTATAACCAAAACGGAACGCTTGTGCTGACCGATGTGACCGAAGCAATTGTTAAATGCAGAATGTCGTAACCAAATGTCCAAGGTTTTGTCGCGCGGGGATAAAAGAGGAATATGTCTATGTGAATGAAATTCTTTGAAAAACCTTGACAACTTCGCAAATAAGACGTATACTGAATATATCAATTTAAAAATTTGGATAAATGGGAGTAAAAACATGAAATTGATTATTAAAGACAATTATGATGCGATGAGCGAGTGGGCTGCTAACCATATCGCCAACGCTATTAACGCACACAAAGAAAGCCGTCCGTTTGTGCTTGGTTTGCCGACAGGCTCTTCTCCGCTCGGTGTGTACAAAAAATTGATTGAAATGAACAAGGCGGGCAAGGTTACATTTAAGAATGTTGTGACCTTCAACATGGATGAATATGTCGGTTTGCCCAAAGAGCATGATCAGAGCTACTGGTATTTCATGCACGACAACTTTTTCAATCACATTGATATTCCCGCGGAAAACATCAACATTTTGAATGGCATGGCAGACGATCCCGAGGCTGAATGTCAACGTTATGAAGATAAGATAGAATCCTACGGCGGCATCGATTTGTTTATGGGCGGCAGCGGTGTGGACGGACACATCGCGTTTAACGAACCGTTCACCTCCCTCACTTCGAGAACGGGTGTTCGTGCATTGACCGAGGATACCCTTATTGTCAACTCCCGTTTCTTTGACAATGATGTCAAAAAGGTTCCCAAAACAGCCCTTTCTGTGGGTGTGGGCACCGTTTGCGATGCCAAGCAGGTGCTGCTGTTGATCAGCGGACACAACAAGGCCCGCGCACTCCGTCATTGTGTGGAAGGCGGCGTTGATCATGCTTGGACCATCAGCGCATTACAGCTTCATCCCGACGGAATCATCGCTTGCGATGAAGCCGCTTGCGGCGAATTGAAGGTGGACACCTACAAATACTTTAAAGAAATTTATAAAAACGAAAAATAATCTTTATAGCCGGCACGAAGCGGCAATCATGTTTCATTTGAAAAAAATGGGTGTTTGGTGCAGTTTTTCCGAGGATACTGCGCTAAGCACCCATCTTTTTTATACGCCTTTTATTTTTGATTCGATGGATAAAAAATCAGAAAACATTTGCCATTTTTCAATTTTGTGTGTTATAATAGTGGCGCGCGAAAGCGTTTTTGAGGGTTGCAGGATTACAGCGGAAGAAATATTATAATCTGCATTTGGACATGAGTAAGAAATCAAAAAGTGAATATAACAAGGAGTTGTTGAGATGATTTTCAGATCCCACAGAGGTGGTTGTTATTACACACCTGAAAATACCATGCCCGCCTTTCGCAAGGCTTTTGAGGACGGCTTTGAGCAAATTGAAACCGACCCGCAATTTACCAAAGACGGCGAGATTGTTTTGATACACGATTCATCCATCAACCGCACCTGTCGAAACGCCGACGGTTCGTTGATTGAAAAGACGATGCTTGTTTCTGATATGACCTATGAAGAACTTTGCCAATACGATGCGGGTATTTTCATGGGCGAAGAGTTTAAAGGAACGAAGGTGCCTCGTTTGGAGGAGCTTTTGCAACTTCTCGACGGCAGTGATGTGCTTCTCGATCTGGACAAAAAAATACCCACCGACAAATTGGATCCCCTTCTTGCGCTTGTGAAAAAATACAATGTTAAAGTGGAGTTTTCTGTCAAGGATGTCGAGCGCATAGAAAAAATCTTCTCGGTCATTCCCGAGGCTTGGATCGATTATGACGGGGTGAACACCGAGGAAGAATTGAAGAAAATTGCCGCCATTGTGCCACGGGAACGGCTTTCGGTGTGGGTATATTTGGATAAACCCAATTTTGCATGGCTGACCGACCGCGACAAGGCCTCTCCTGCAGTGTGCGCGCGTGTAAAAAAATATGCAACTCTCGGTATTGCCAATGTGTGTTTCCCCGAAGATGTGCGTGAAGCCATTCTTATGGGCGCCGATATCGTAGAGGTTTAAAATAAAAAGGAAAGCCAAGATGCGGATGGTCTTGGCTTTTGCTGTTTTCGGTGGCGAATACATAAAATATTCGTTGATTTATATAGAAAAACATGATATAATAAAACAGATTATAAAATGGGTTTGAGTGCAATTTTTCCGTTAATTACGGGGTTGCGCGAAAGGGGATAAGATGCTGTGGAAAAAACATATCAAAGCAATAAACTCATAAGAAAAACGATACTGTCTATGTTTGGCGGCAGTTTAGCCGCGGGCATTACGGCGGCCGTTGCTCTGATGACAGATACTCTTCTTGCGGGTGTCTTTTTCAACAAGCTTGCCATTGCAGCGGTTGCTGTCGGTACTCCCATCATTAACATTTTCCAAGCGTTGAATCAAACGATTATCAATGGCGCCTCGGTTAAAATGAATGTAGCGGCGGGCAAAGGCGACAACGAGGAGGTGCGAAAATCTTATTCGGTTGCCGTTTCATGCTCTGTCGCGACGGGCGTTTTGTTTATTTTGGTTTGTCAGATTTTTGCCAAACCGTTGGTCATGGCTTTCGGCGGTACGCCTGAGATAGCAGAAACAGCCATTTGGTATCTTCGCGGCGCCACGGGTTGCATTTTGTTTGGTACGATCAACATGTTTGCTTCCAAGACACTGGCCCTTTTTGGCAGACAAAAGGTTATTTTCACCTCTGCATTGATCGCCATCGTCGGAAACATTGTTTTTTCTATGTTTCTCGTAAAGGTGCTTCCCGCGCGCTTTGCCATCGCGGGTCTCGGTGTGGGCACTTGGCTTGGCGGGTTTCTTGCTTTTATCGCTTCCAGCCTTGCTCTTCGTAAGCACAATATCTCCTACCGTTTTGGTTTGAAGGACATATCTCTTGAAAGATTCGGTACATTCGTCCGTCTTGGCATTCCCAGTTCGGGCAATAATTTAGCCGATGGCGTGGTTTCGGGTGTAGCCAACAATTTAATTGTAAACGGATTTTCAAACGGCGTGGTTGCCCTGTCGGTTTATACCGCTGTTAAGAGTATTGCTACCTTTGCAACCGCCATCGTGCAGGCAATCAATCTTGCGGTTACTCCCCTTTTCGGTATTATGTATGGTTCCCGCGACAAGAACGGTTTGATGCGGGCGTACAGAGAGAGTCTTCGTCTTGCTACCATAGCAAACTTTATCTGTGGTGTGGCGGTTTCACTTGCATCGCCTCTTTTGGCGGGTGTGTTTGATATGAAAGGTTCGAGTGAATTTACCATCGGACTTATTATCAGTATGTTCCTGTTTTTGCCTCTCACCTCACTCGCGCGCCTTTCCGCTCAATTTTTCGAGGCGGTAGAAAAGCCCGTTATGGGTCTTTTGTATTCGGTTGTTCCCGATTCGGTGATTTATCCCTTGTTGCTTTTGGTGTTGGTGCCCGTGCTTGGATATAATGGCATTTGGCTCTCCTTCAGTCTTAACCCGATTCCTTTTCTTGTAGGACTCTATCTCATTCGTTCGGCGAGAGACAAGAACTTTTCGCTGTCTGCCAACCGTATTTTTTGTATTGATGGAGATATTCGTGAAAATGTCCCTAAAATCGACATCAGTATCGAGAGCGACAACCGCGATGTATCTTTCGTTTCCGAGCAGGTGTACGACTTTTTGATGAAAGAAGAGGTCGGACACAAAATCGCCCATACCACAGCCCTTTGCTTGGAAGAACTTGCCGCTGATTTTGTGGAACATACAACTCAAACCGATGAAAAAGACGGCGACAAGGTGATTATGGATATCAAGCTGTTCTCAGATGCGGACAAATTGCGCACCATTATTCGCAACAAGGCGGAATGCTATAACCCGCTGAATTTTGTTGCGGATCCCGAAACCTTCCATAAGATCGGTGTGAAATTGGCGCAAAAACTGGCAAAGCGCATCGAATATAATTACGTTTATCAAATGAATGTTGTCACCATCGATATAGACAAAAAAGTATAAGAGGGTATAAAATACAGTTGCGCAAAAGAACCGCTGTGTCAAGCGCTCTGTCTTTTGAGAATCCTTGTGTACATATTATCGCTTTCTTTTGAAATATATAAATCGCAGAGGGTAAAAATGAAAAACTTACATAAAAAGCTCCTGTCTTTTCTTCTTGTCTGGTGTTTTGTTTCACTTGCTTTTTCGGGCGTGGTGTATGCCTCGGATGTCGATGTTGTCATTGTTTTATATGAAAATGATGTCCATTGCGCCATAGAAGGCTATTCCAAGCTGGCCGCCATGAAAAACGAATTGCTTGAAAGCTATGCCCATGTCGGTGTGGTTTCCTGTGGTGACTTTGTGCAGGGGAGCAGCCTTGCTACCGTTTCTGCGGGAGGATATATGGTAGAACTGATGAATTTGGTGGGTTACGATGCCATCGCCCTCGGAAACCACGAGTTTGATTATCGGCTCGACAGATTAAATGAACTGGTTTCCGTATTGGACACCAAGCCGATTTGTTGCAATTTTCAAAAGATTGGTTTGGATACCTCCTGCTTTGAACCGTACAGCATCGTTTCTTATGGTGGTATCGATATCGCCTATATCGGCATTACCACGCCCAACACATTGACATCATCCGCACCGTCGCAGTTCAAGGATGAAAATGGAGATTATCTCTATACATTTAATACCGAAACCCTTGCTGTGGTAGTGCAAAACAGCATCGATGCAGCGAGAGCGGAGGGGGCTGACTATATTGTGGCGCTATCCCATATTGGCTATGAGGAAGATCCGCAGTACAGCGATATCGTGGATTTAATAGCGGACATCCGTGGGCTTGATGTGGTACTGGACGGCCATTCTCATACCGTGATTGAAAATATGAAATTGATCGATGCTGACGGTAATGAGGTTATTTTGAGCTCCACGGGTTCAAAATTCGAACATATCGGCAAAATGGTCATTGCAGACGGCGAGATCACCACCGAATTGATAAAAACAGAAAACTATACGAAAACCGATACCGCATTGAATGCGTATATCGACGAAATTTACGCAGAATATTCTATTCTGGGTGAACGTGAAATCGCCAAGAGTGAAGTCGATCTTATCACCCACGGTGAAGACGGTAGCTTTCTTGTTAGAATTGGGGAAACCAATCTCGGTAATCTGTGTGCCGATGCATTTCGTATGGTCACGGGAGCAGACATCGGTTGTATCAATGGCGGCGGCATCCGCGCTCCGCTTTCAAAAGGGAATATCACCTTCAACGATATGTTGAATATATATCCATACAACAATACCGTTGCGGTGGTGGAAATCAGCGGTCGGGTATTGCGGGATTATTTGGAAATGGCGCTGAAATTCTGGCCGAGTCCTGACGGTTCTTTCCCGCACATCTCGGGTGTTACCTTTTCGGTGAATACCGCCATCGAATCGGCCGCACAGATGGATGAGAATTGGGTATTTACAGGAATCAGCGGGCCATATCGGGTTTATAACATCAAGGTGCTCAACAAAGAGAGCGGTCGGTATGAGTCGTTGGATTTGGATAAACAATACACAATTGCATCTCATAACTACCTTCTTTTGCAATGCGGCGGCGGAATGAGTATGTTTGCGGGCGCCAAAATTCTGCAAAATGACGGTATGCTCGATGTGGAATTGTTGGAAAAATACATCGTTGAAAATCTTGGTGGCGTGATCGGACAGGAACACGCCAATGTAAGAGCCAACATTACATTTACCGACGGTGAAATATCCAATGAGCCGATCCCTCCGACGGGGGATGACTCCCGCGTGGGCGTTTGGGTGTTTGTCTTCTTGGGTTGCCTTGGTGGAACTGCGGTGTTGCTGAATCGTAAATCCAAGGCGGTGGCAATGTGGAGAAAGTAAAGATTTTGCTTTCGGGCAAGTCGAAGCTGCAATATTATGTGGATGCCGTGGAAGCGGCAGGCGGTATTGCAACGGCGCAGTATCTTCCCGAAATCAGCACGGAATACGACGGATTGATTCTTTGCGGCGGCCCCGATACGGATCCGAGCTATTACGGACAAGAGCGCAATGGGGCGGACGATATCGATTTTGACAGAGATGCCGTGGATTATGCGCTCCTGAATGCCTATATCGGCGTCAAAAAACCAATATTTGGAATTTGCAGGGGTTTTCAATGGCTCAATATTTTTTTCGGCGGTACCCTCGTACAGCACATTCCCGAGGTCGATTTGCATAAAAGCAAGGGGAAAGATCTTGTGCATATGGTAAAGGCGCGTGAAAACAGTATCCTTTCTGATTTTTACGGTACCGGATTTACTGTGAATTCTTCCCACCATCAGGTGCTCGACAGATTGGGCACAGGACTTTTGCCTACTGCGTATTGGGATGATCGTTATGTCGAAGCGGTCGAGCATGCTTTTTTGCCTGTTTTTGGCGTGCAATGGCATCCCGAAAGGATGTGTGCAGGTCAAAAAAGAAACGACACCGTTGATGGAATCAAACTTTTTGAGCATTTTATTGCGCTTTGTAAAAAGCACAAAACGGATATGTGATTTGTTTTTCCTTTGCGTATTCTATGCGATGTGCGCAGGGAGATTCTTTTCCAATAAACATGAAATTATAAGAGGCTTTTGAATGAAACTTTTAAAAAAGATCGATATGCATGTGCACGCCGTGCCCAAAAGATTTACACCACGCATGCAAAAGGGCGCCGTGAGTTATGCCGAACCGCATGAACTGCGTGAGATCTACGATTTGTATAATATCGAAAAGGGCCTTTTACTTCCCAGTGGCAGCTACGCCGCCTGCACCCATGATGTCATATCCATGCGTGAAGCATATAACCTTGTGAAGGACAATTCCGAAACGCTCGGCTGGTGGTTTTGCAATGTGAATCCGTTGTGGGGCAAAAATTCTCCCGACACCGATCTTTCTCATTTTCTTTTGTTCTATAAAGAAAAGGGCGCGAAAGGCATCGGCGAGGTTACGGAAAACCGTCCCTTTGACGATCCCTATATGATGAACCTGATGAAGCATTGCGAAGCGTGTGAAATGCCGTTTTTGTTCCATTTGGGCGCAAAAGGAAACGATTACGGAATCATCGATCCTCTTGGTCTTCCGGGGCTTGAAATGGCGCTGAAAACCTTCCCCAAATTGAAATTCATCGGTCATTCCCAAAAATTCTGGGCAGAAATGAGCGGAGACGTCACCCAAGAAAACAGATCGGGTTATCCCACGGGTAAGGTGGTTGAGGGTGGCAGAGTGCCCGAACTCATGCGGAAATACAAAAACCTGTACTGCGATCTTTCAGCGGGAAGCGGATCGAATGCCATTATGCGCGACGCCGAATTCGGCTATAAGTTTTTAGAGGAATTTTCCGACAGAATCTTTTTTGGCACCGACATCTGTTCGCCTCTCAACATAAACAATCCCATGCTGAAACTTTCGGCATATTTGGACGAAGCGGTACAAAACGGTTGTATTTCTTATGATACTTATGCCAAGGTGAGCCGCGAAAATGCACTGGAGTTTTTAAAATAAGGAAAGCTCCTTCGTGACGGAATGCCGTTATGGAGGAGCTTTGTTTTGTGCTTTTTTTGAAAACAACATCGTTTTTTGGGGGGAGTGTTTTGTTTTCGCAGTTGCACCTTTTTGGTCGATATGCTATAATAGGATCGTGAGGAAAAGTGCCGTTGAAAAGAGGTTTGAACTTATGAATCTGTGCAGAACAAACCCATACAAAGCAGCTTTGAAAGATTGTCTGCTCATTCTGTTTGGTGGTATTATATACGCAGTCAGTACGGTGCTGTTTATTTTCCCGCATCGACTTTTACTTGGAGGAACGAGCGGTGTTTCGGTGATTTTGGAGTCGTTTCTTCCTTTTTCTCCGGGTACCATCTTGGTGGTTATTAACGTTTTGTTGTTGCTTTTGGCTTTTTTGGTACTCGGGAAAGGTATGGCCGCCAAAACCTTTTTGGGTTCTATCATAACGACCCTGTGTATCGGCGTTTTTGAAAAAATCTTTTCGAGCAATGCGCCTCTTGTTTCCAATCCGTATTTTTCTGCCGCCATCGGCGCTTTTCTCATCGCCTTTGCAAGCGGCATTATGTTCTATGTTGATTCCAGCTCGGGTGGAACCGATATTATCGCACTGATCGTTCAAAAGTTTTCGCATATACAGATAGGCAAAGCGCTTTTGTTGACCGATGTTTTGATTGTTGTCGTAGGTGGTTTGCTTTCGGGAAGCGTGATTTTATTCAGTTCTTTTATCGGGTTGTTGATCAAAACATTGGGCATAGACCTGTTCATATCACTTTTCAAAAAAATGCGTTTTAGAAGGAGCATGGATGATGCTGAGTAATTTACATACACATTCGACCTTTTGCGACGGTAAAAACACACCGGAAGAAATTGTGCTCGCTGCCATTGCGCAGGGCTTATGTTCGATCGGTATTTCGGGGCACGGATACACCTCCTTTGATTTAAGATATTGCATGAAGGAGACAGAGGTGTATATTGCCGAAATAAACCGTTTAAAGAAAAAATACGAAAAAGATATCGAAGTTTTCTTGGGGGTTGAAGAGGATGCATTTCATCCGGTGAACAGAGCGAATTTTGACTACATTATCGGTTCGTGTCACTATTATCTGGTGAATGGTGTGTATCATCCTATAGATTCCGATTACGAGTATTTCAAAAAATGTATGTCTTTGTTTGACGGCAATACCGTGCAGATGGCGCATGCTTATTACAAGCCCTTTTGCGAATATATTTCAAAAAGAAAACCCGATATTGTAGGGCATTTTGATCTGATCACCAAGTACGATCAACTGGATGTATCGGTGTTTTTGGAAAATGAGGAGTACCACAAAACCGCTGAGGAATATATTCGTTGCGTTGCGAGATCGGGTTGCTTGTTTGAAGTGAATACAGGCGCAATTTCCCGCGGATACCGTACCTCGCCGTATCCTTATATAAATCTTTTGCGCGTTTTAAAAACAGAAGGCAGCGGCGTTATACTTTCCTCCGACAGTCATGACATATCCACCCTGACCTTCGGCTTTGATGAGGCCAAACAACAATTGAAAGACATTGGTTTTTCTTGTGTGTATGTGCGTCGCAGCGGCGGTTTTGTAAAGGTGGATATATAAAAAGCGGGGGGATCATGAAATTCGCGACATCAAAAGATGATTACAGCTTGTATGTTGACACCGTTGCGGAAAAAACAGAAAATTTCAAAGGAAGTAAATTAAAATGAACGTGAAAGAAATCTATGTACAATCCACCCTCGATGGTACTATGCAGCCATCCTTGTTTTATCAAGCGGATTTGGCCGAAAAGCGTCCCTTGCTTGTTGGACTTCACAGTTGGAGTTATGACAGAACGAATCAAATTAAAAACATGCTTCCTTTGGCCGAGAAACTCGGATTCCACCTACTTTTGCCTGAATTCAGGGGCCCCAATTTGATTTCAAATCCCAATCACACACTCGCCTGCGGTTCGATATATGCCAAAACCGATATCAAAGATGCCATGGATTACCTGATAAAGCAGGGAATCGTGGATGCAGACAACATCTTTATATTAGGATTTAGCGGCGGCGGTCAGATGGCTCTTTTGATGGCAGGCTTTTGTCCCGAATATTTTAAAGCCGTCGGCGCATACGTTCCTGTTACCGATCTGGAAAAATTTTCGGGGCAAAGCGAAAAATATCGACCGCATCTTCTTGCTTGCTGCAGTAACAGCAAGGAAGAAATGCAAAAGCGATCGCCCATGTATTATCTGGATGGCATCGCGAAAGCCAACGTTAAAATATTCCATGGAAAATTCGATTCGGTCGTATCCTTTACGCACAGTTTGGATCTGTTTAATGCTATACATCAAAAACACCCGAGCGCAAGGGTATATCTGGATGTTTTCGACGGCGGCCATCAAGTTGATATGATTGCCGCGGAACACTGGATTTTATCGCAGTACAAGAAAGTGGAGAAGATCACGGTAACGGGATAACAAGCCGTCTTGGACAAAGCAGGCGGTTGTGGAGGGGAATGAAATGATCTATTCATATTCGGTGACACCGATGGCGGCCGACCATTTTGATGAACGTGTGCGTGATATCGTGGATATGCATAGAAACGGCGTGATTTGCATGCCGCTGTTTTGCATGACCCTTGTTCCCGAGGGAAATCCCGTATGGGATAAGGCGGGGAATTTGTGTGAAATCTATGCTCGTTATCGCGATGCATTGCTTGCCGAGGGTGTGCCTTCGGGCATACTTGTGCAGGCATCCCTTGGACATGGTTACGACATTGCTCCCAATCCTTTCCGCCGTTGCGTGCAACTGACCGATGGGAAAGAGGTAAATGTCTGTTGCCCCGATGATGAAGGCTTTCTTTTGTATTTTGAAAATGTATTGCGGCAGCTTGCATCCGAAAAACCGAAGGCCATTATGTTGGATGACGATTTCAGGTTGATGATGCGACCGGGAAAAGGGTGCGCCTGCGAATACCACATGGCAGAATTTAATCGGTTGACGGGCGTGGATATGACGCGGGAGGAACTGTATGCCCACTTGCTGACGCATCCAAAAAATGACAAACTTGCCCGCGTTTACCAACAAACACAAAGAGATTCGCTCGTCAAAGCGGCCAAGCGCTTTCGCGCGGCGATTGATGAGGTCGATCCTACCATACAGGGGATCAACTGCACATCGGGCTACATCTGTGAGTCGGTGCAGTATACCAATCAATATTTTAAAGGCAAAGGAAACCCCTCGATGGTGCGCGTTCCCAACGGGATCTATGCGCCGATCGGAGTCAGAGGTTTTTCGGATACAATGTGCCGAGCGGCTGTGTGCGCTTCCAAACTGAAGAAAAACGGCATCGATATTATACTCTCGGAAACCGATACCATTCCCTTTAACCGTTATGCAAAGAGCGCGCGGTATTTGCACGCGCACTATGCCTCCTCTATGCTGGATGGACTGAAGGGCGCAAAGCACTGGTTGACGAGAACCTCGTCGTTTGAGCTTGCCTCGGGCAAAGCGTACAGAGATATTCTTGCCAAGCATCGCGGTATGTATGAAAAGCTTGCCGACCTTTCGGATGAAATTCAATTCGTAGGCTGTAACAGTGCGTTTGTCGAAGAAACGGATGTGGCTTTTGCGGCAGAATCGGTGGTGCGAGGACAGAGTCATTTTTGGATTACGGATATTATAGAGCGTTTAGGTATCCCGTTCTATTTTTTCGATGGAGAAGCTCTTGCCAACTTCCTCGAAGGGGACGTCGTGGACGATATGACCGATGCACAAATTGAAAATCTGTTTCATGGTTCGGTCTTTTGTGATGCGCAGTCGGCCGCCTTGCTGATTCGCCGCGGTTACGGAGACTATCTCGGAGTTGACGTGCAGGAATGGGATCTCGGCAGAAAGATGCTTGAGACCTTTGATGAAGAGGGTAGTCGTACGGCAACCCTGCAAAAGGACTTGAAAAAGCTGGTGATCGTCAAAGACGGTGTCGAAGCGCTCAGCTATAATTTTTACAGATGCGACGGCGAGGTGAAAAAACTTGCTCCCGCCGTTACCAAATATAAACGTTCCAATGGTAAATTATCAGTCGTTTTTTGTGGTTCTCCCCATGCCGCATTCAATTATCGCGAGGGTTTTTCGTTCTTGAACGAGTCGAGAAAGGCGCAGCTGGTTGAGCTGCTTTCTCAAGCGGGTGCCCTGCCTGTCTATGCGGTGGGGGATGATGAGCTTTGCATGCGTGCGGGTTATTTAAAAGACGGTGCGCTGCTTGTCATGATCACTGAACTCGGCATCGATCCGATGGATGTATTGACCCTTTCGCTTGAAAAGAAGCCGAGTGCGATCACCGCTTTGGCGCCTGACGGCAACGAGCTTCCCGTTGCATTTGAAGAAACGGGAAGCGGGGTATATACCGTCAATATGCGTATTGAACCCATGTATCCCGCCACGCTGATCATTCGCTAATCGGAAGGATAAGAAAAGACGGTTGCTTCTTTGCAACCGTCTTTTGATCTTTGTGGGTGTTATTATTTTGTGGGCATCCAAGCTTCGATGGGGGATTCCCAGTCTTTTCCTGCCGATTGATAGTCGATCATATCGATGTAACTGCCATCTTTGCAGGGAACTTTAAATGCGCAGAGAGCGTAGTCTGTCTTGCCGATCACTTCAAGGCAAATGTTCAAATCGCTGTCGTAATCCAATTCAACGGGCTGTCCCGCATTAGCATGAATGGCGGAGTCTCTTGCAAGACACAAGGGGCCGTAGTTGACGGCGATGAAATTACGAACACCGCTTTCCTCGTCGGTAACGGGGAGGATGACTCTGGGGCACATGTCGATGGAAAGGGCGATTTTGTCGCCTTTTTTCCAGGCTCTTTCCAAGGTGATGTAACCTTTGGATGCAACTGCGTTTTCGCCGTTGACAGCCACGGTGGTGTTGCGGCTGAAAGCGGGGTTTCTCAATTTGATTTCAAACGCTTCATCCACATCGGAAAGGATTTCAAAGTTTACATTGCCGTCAGCGGGGTAGAGAGTCGAAAGTTTGATGTCGAATTCTTTGCCGCTCGGCGAAACGATGGAGTATGTACCATCCAAATACAAGCTGAAGGCGATGCCCTTTTCGGTGCAGGAGAGGGCGATTTCGGGAACGATACCGGTGCCCGCTGCGCCGATGGCGGCACAGCAGCCGTAAACGGGAACGCCGTTTTCATCTCTCTTCACGCCGCCGGATGCACGGCCTCTTTTGTATAACCAAAGGGGAGAATAGCTGTCAAAGGGGAAGCCGTTGTCGGAGGTGCAGTTTTTGGTATTTACTGCGCCCGCCATTGCATTGTAGAAGGATTTTTCAAGTTCATCGGCATACACGCTGTCGCCTGTCAGACGAAGAAGCTGATAACAGAACTTCATCCAAGTGACGGTGACGCAGTGCTCCTGCATTTCTCTCTTTTTGGTGATGTCGGTCTGGGTGACTGTGCTGTGATCGAAAAATTCATGCTCGCAACCACAGTCGCCGATGATCGTAACGTCGGTGTCCATGACCTGTTTGGCGAAATTGATAGCTGCCTGCTTGTATTTTTCTTCTTTGGTGACTCTGTAATATTCAAGGAGTCCTTCAAAGCAAGATGTGATTTCGTATGCCTTGGTGTGACCCCACTTGTAGGGCGGGAGGATGTTTTCCATGGCGGCGGCGAAGATGTCAAAATCCTTCGTCGAATGGTTTACGAGATAGGTTGCATAGTCAAAATATTTCTTTTCGCCCGTAAGATTATAAAGTCTTACAACAGGCTCCAAAATAGACAGAGAGTTTGCGCCTCCCCAATAAATGGAGGTTTCATTCATAGGCTTTTTGCCTTCGCCCACTTTGTCCATGATGTAGTCGAGATGCTTTTTCAGGGCTTCGACGATTCTATCCTTTAAAGCGGTATCCTTGCAAATTTCATGATAATGCAAAAGACCCAAAAGAATGTATTTTCTGCTCCAAACGTCCCATCCGGAAAATTCGGTTTCGACGGTGTAGCTGGAAAAACGACCAAGAGCATCCTGTGTGGTCAAAAGATCAAGGACGGTTTCGGTCAAAACATCATAAAGTTCTTCGTTTTGGGTGTAGAGGTAAGTGATGCCGGCGCCGCGCATCATTTTTCCCCAATACTCGCCGCGCCAACCATCGTCTTCACGGTCGGTCGCATCTCTGAACTGGCGCACAAAGCGTTTCCAAAGTGAAACGTCGAGCAATTGGGTTTTTTCGATGTGCTGCACCAAATCATCGGCAAGGCCCGTGGTACTTCTTTTGGCAAAACGACAGGGAAGCAAAACATCGGAATGGAGAACAGTTTCGTATTGTTTGTTTTCGGTAAAATATTTTTTTGTTTGCATATTCATAAAATAATCACCCCTTCTTCTTGATTTTAATGAAATATACTGTATAATTAGTGTATAAAATCATTAAATTATTGTAAAAAAATATCAAGGTGTAGTCATGAAATATCCTGAAAGAATCGTTGAGCACAATTATAAAACCATGTGGCGGTTTGAAGACTGCTTTAAGGGTGAAAATGCCTTTGAGCTGATCGGTGGCTATGTTCATAATATTCGGGACTGCCTCGGGATGCACAGTCATAGTTTTTATGAGATCAACATTGTTTTAAGCGGCAACGCATGTCACTATATAGGAGAAAAATTCTGCGCCGCCGAAAGCGGTACGGTATTTATTCTTCCGCCGAATATAAAACACGGATATTATACATTTGACGGTGTTGCGGTTTTTCATATTCTTTTAAGCGATGCGTTTATGCGGCGTTTTGGGCAAGAGCTGTTTGCGTTAGATGGCTACTTGCTTTTGTTTGAAATAGAGCCGTTTTTGCGTGGAGAGTACAGAGAAGACCTTTTTTTGAAATTGACGGGCGCGCAGTTGGAAGAAATCATACCCATTTTGAATGTTATTAAAGAGATGGAAAACGGTAGCAGCACCAATCAAAATATTTTAAAAAGCTGCGCGACCATGGCGTTAATATCCTCTCTTTGTTCCGTTTGCGCGCAAAGCGGTGATATCAAAAACGTAAAGCTTGCCAGAGAGTTGGAGGTGGATATTGTAAGATGCCTTGAATCCATTCATGAAAACTGCGGCGAGAAAATCAATTTCAAAGATATGGCCAAGCAGTACAATATGTCATACTCGACATTTTTGAGAAATTTCAAGAGGGTCTGCTCCAAAACACCCGAACAATATCTTTTGTATTGCAGGATCAATAAAGCCAAGCAACTGTTGAAAAACACGCGACAAAACATTTCCGAAATTGCTCAAAATTGCGGCTTTTTTGACAGCTCTCACTTTGTAAGAAAATTCAAAAGCGAAACGGGATGTAAACCTTCGCGCTATCGGGGAGAGTCAAGCGATCGGGCGGATAAATTTTAATTGTTTGGATTCTTTTGAAATCGTGTTCTTTTCGTTGAAAAGCGATTTTAAATATGTTATAATTCCATCGTGTAAATAGGTTTGGAGGTTTGAGGTATGCGCATTGTATTTTTCGGTTCGTCTCATGGCCTGCCTGAGGCAAGTCGCCGTTGTTCCTCGATACTGATTGACATGGGTAAAAACCGCTATTTTATTGATATGGGCTCATCGTCCGCCGAGGGACTCGCGAACCGCGGCATGGCGATAGAATCTGTTAAGGCGGTATTTGTTACCCATATGCACGGCGACCATACCAATGGTTTGATTTCCTTTATTGATATTTGCAGTTGGAAATATAAAGAGGCAAATCCGCGGTTTTATCTGCCGGGGGATGTGGAGAGAAGTGTTGCCGCTATCACAGAGTGGCTTGCCTGTAACGGTACTCCTATCCGTGATTTTTCTTTCGGTCGGGTAGACGACGGCTTTATTTATGCCGATGAAAATATAAAACTCACTGCATACAGAACCGATCACAACGATCACTCCTTTGGGTATCTTCTGGAGGCGGAGGGAAAACGGGTATATTTTTCGGGCGATCTTTCGGGTGCAAACAAGCGCCCCGACGGCAACCCCGATGTTTGGGTCGAGGCGTTTGACAAAGGACTGGATTTGGCCGTACTTGAACTTGCGCATTTTTCTGCCGTGGATAAATATTATGCGTTTTTAAAAGACAGAAAAAATATAAAGACAATTTGCATCAACCACCATTCGCCGAGAAGAATTGCCACGGGCTATGCTCTTGCGGAACTTTTGTCGGAGCAGAAATTTGTTTTTGCCCATGACGGGCTCGAATTTTCATTGTAAGAGGGTGTGAAAATGAAAAAACATTTCGTGCTGCCATTTGTCTCCATTTTCTTTTGGTCAACGGTTGCGACGGTTTCAAAGCTTTTGTTGACCTCGTATAACAATTTTCAAGTTTTGTGGATCAGCTCGCTTTTTGCGGGATTTGCTTTGCTCATGGTAAATGTTTTCAATGGGAATATCAAACAGCTCAAAGAATATAAGGGCAAGGATTTTGTGATCTCGATTTTGATCGGGCTTCCAGGAACCTTGTTATATTACATCTTCTACTATGCAGGCACCGATATTCTTCCCGCTTCGCAGGCGTTCATTGTCAACTACATGTGGCCCATCATGAGCGTGATATTTGCTTGGATCATTTTGAAAGAAAAAATGACGGCGGGGAAGGCTGTCGGTATATTGACCTCATTTTTTGGCATTGTTGTTGTGATGGGAAAGGAACTTTTTGTTTTCGACGATGCGGTGCTTTTGGGGGGCGTTTGTTGTTTGCTCGGCGCGGCATGCTACGGTGTTTTCACCGCGCTCAATCAAAAGTTTCACTACCACAAAGGCGTTTCCATGATGTTGAATTATTTTACGACCTTTGCCATCACTTCTTTGATAAACGGTTTGAATGGAAATCTTTTTATTCCCGCACCCATTGAAGCGCTTGGATTTGCTTGGAATGGTATGTTGACCATGGCAGTCGCCAGCACCGTTTGGATTTTGGCGTTAGAATCGGGGGAAACTGCAAAAATATCCAATCTGGCCTACATAACACCCTTTTTGTCGCTTGTTTGGACATCGCTTATTTTGGATGAAGCATTGAATGAATATTTTATCATCGGCCTTGTCCTGATCGTTTTGGGTGTGTTGATACAGTTTAGAAGTTCCAAAAAAGACAAAACCGCTCTTTAAAACACCATAACAACGAATGATTTTTACACAAAGGAGAGAACCATGGCGCAATTAACGCATGAGAATAAGCTTGGAATGTTTATTCATTGGGGCCCTTATTCTTTGACGGGATTTCACGAACAGGCGCTAGCCCGCTTGAATATGGATCATGCAGAGTACGAAAAGCTGGCGATGACCTTCAATCCAATTGCATACGATCCCGAAGAATGGGTGCTTCTGGCCAAAGAAGTGGGTATGAAATACATCTGCTTCACCGCCAAGCACCACGATGGCTTTTGCATGTGGGATACCAAAGAGACCGACTATAATATTATGAACACTCCTTACGGCAAAGATGTTTTGAAAATGCTTGCCGATGCTTGCGAAAAACATGGTATGCTGCTCTCTGTTTATTACAGCAACCCCGATTGGCACCACCCCTACGGCAATAATCCCGCTTCAAGCCATCAGTGGAAGGCAAAATATCCCGATGCGGTGGATACCGAAAAATACCGCGCATTCATCAAGGCGCAGATCACCGAGCTTTTAACGGGTTACGGCAGTATTTATACGCTGTTTTGGGATATTCCTCCCAAGGTCGAGGACCCCTCGCTCAATGAACTGGTGCGTAAGCTACAGCCGAACATTTATATTAACGACCGTGGATGGAGCGAAGGTGATTTCTCAACCCCCGAGAGGGACAACGGCCGTGGCGGTCTTTTACGTTTTGCAAGAATGACCGAGGCGTGCAATTCGGTGGGACGCCAAAGCTGGGGATATCGCATCAACGAGGATTTTCATTCCAAGAGATACCTTTGCTGTGCCATTGATAAGTACATGTCGCTCGGTGGCAGCTATCTGTTGAATGTCGGCCCCGATGCAAACGGTGTGATCGGCGGCAGATACCGCGAAAGACTTCTGCGTGTAGCAGAGTGGTATCATCGCATGGAGGGATGCCTCGAATGTTCCGATGAAGACACTTTCAAATACGGGATTGTTCAGCAACCCTGCAACGTAGCAAAAAAAGATGGGAAAACCTATCTGCATTTTTACAACGGCTTGGATACCGAAGCGGTGGTTATGGAAAATTATCCCTGCCCGCCAAAAAGTGTCCGTCTGATGAACACGGGTAAATCCTTGGCGTTTGATTTGATCTATCTTCCCGACTTTTTCAGAGGAAAACCCGAGGCGGTTAAAACCCGCCAACTTCATATTTACGGTATCGATGTCGATGCCCTTGAAACCGAACCCATCGTAATCGAAATCGAATGGGAAACGAACGAAGAATAAAGAGGAGTTTTTAATGTATAAGATCGAAACACATTTACATACCGCGGAAGTGAGCGGATGCTCGCACATCGGCGCGGAGGAACATGTAAGACTGTATGCGGGCGAGGGCTTTTCCACCGTTTTTATCTCCGATCATTTTGCCTATAAAAGAGTGGCGTCCTTCGATGAAAATTCGTGGGACGGCTGTATCGACCGTTTTATGCTCGGCTATAATCTGGCAAAAGAAGAAGGGAAAAAACTGGGTATCCATGTGCTGTTTGCCGCAGAATTGAATTTTCCCGGAAATCCCAATCATTATCTTTTGTATGGCGATTGTGAAACGTTTTTAAGAAACCATGAGGAGGCGCTGAAATATGGCGTAGAAGCTTTTTCCAAAGCGGCAAAGGAAAACGGTCTGTTTGTCATACAGGCCCATCCCTACCGAGACGGCAGTAACTTTCCTCATCCCGAATATGTAGAGGGATTTGAGGTCATCAACTCCAATCCCCGTCATGCAAATTTTGACGAGGATTCCATTGCCGCCGCAGAAAAGTACGGTATGCATCAGATCGGCGGCTCCGATTCCCACCGACTTGAAGATGTGGCAGGCGCGGGTGTTCTTTCTCCGCGAGAGATCAAAACCTCGGAGGATTTCATTTCTTTGATCCGCGCAGGAGAGCATAAGATATACAGGAGAAACGATGCATGATCTATTTTTTGAGCGATCTCCACGGCGAATTTGATTTCGCGGGGCTGAAGGAATATTTGGATATTGCCCAAAAGAACGATCTTTTGATCATTCTCGGTGATGTTGGCCTGCGTTTTGAAAAGACCGACGAAAACCGTCTTTTCACCGAAAGATTTTTGTCCATAGACAAAAACATCGCCTTCGTCGACGGAAACCATGAGAATTTTGATTACCTAAATGCGCTTCCCGAGGAAGAATGGCATGGCGGCAAAGTGAGAAGGCTTACCAAAAGCATCGTGCAATTAAAGCGCGGCAATATTTTCACCATACAGGGCAAGAACTTTTTTGTTTTCGGTGGATGCAAAAGCTCGGAAAAATGGAAAGAGATGGGCCTATGGTATCCCGACGAAGAAGCCAATCCCGCCGAACTGGAGCTGGCATACAGCAACTTGAAAAAGCGCAATTATAAAGTGGATTATATCCTCACCCATAAGTATGACAAGATCTACGGAACCGAGGATTCTCTTTCTCCGCTTCAAATACTAACGAGCTTTTTGGAAAAGCGCGTTTTGTATAAAAAATGGTATTTCGGCCATGCGCACCACAACAAAAAAGTGGACGAAAAGCACTGGCTGATTTATGATCTGCTAAAAGAACTGAACTAAAAAAAGGAGTGGATGCCGTGTCAAATTCTCTTCACAATGAAAATTCTTTGGACTGCCTTTGCGCCTCATTGGCCTATGCCATGGGTGTTGAACCTCCGCAATACGCCGCGCCGAAAAACGAGTCGTTTTGCAACTACATCGATGCGACATTCGGCGGCAAAAAAGCTGACCGTGTTATTATGTACAACCCTGACGCCATTGCTCAATGGGTGTATGAAAAGTATCCGTTTATGTTCAGGCATGTTGAGAAATATGTCGATTTCAAACTTCCGCTCGCGGCAGTGATGCCGTCTGTGACCCCGGTATGCTTCGGCACCATGTACACGGGGGCGCAACCTTCGGTGCACGGGATTCAAAAATACGAAAAGCCGATCATTACCATCGATACGCTCTTTGATGCTTTGATTCGCGCAGGTAAAAAGATCGCCTTCATCACTTACGGCGCTTGCAGTCTCGGTAAAATTTATCTGGGAAGGGAAATGGATTATTTCCATTTTGAACCCGAAGAGGGTGGCATTGTTGCCGTGAATGCCAAAACTGCCGAGGTTATCTCGCGGGACGAACATGATTTTATTGTTATTTACAACGGAAACTACGACTCTGTTATGCACAAGTATGGTCCCGAAAGTCTTGAAGCAATGGCCGAGCTTGGAATCAACTGTCATGTATTTGCATGCATTGCCGAGCAGGTGAAAAAGCAGTGGACACACCACAACACTTTGGTTAGCTTTGCGATGGATCATGGTTGTCACGAGATTGACGGAAACTGCGGTTCTCACGGCTTGGATATGCCGGAAGACATCAATATTGTGCATCTTTATAAAGGATTTATGAGTGAAAAATAAATGAAGGTATATGTAGTGCGGCACGGCCAAAGCTTGACAAACAAGGCAGAGCAGTGGACAGGTTGGTTGGATGTGCCTTTGACCGACAAAGGGAAAGCGGATGCCGAAAAAGCAGCCGACGTGATCCGAAGCGTATCTTTTGGCAGGGTTTTTGCAAGCGATCTCGTTCGTGCAACCGAAACAGCCAAGATCGCTCTGCCAAGCGCAGAAATAGAAACGAGCGCTTTGCTTCGGGAGATTGATGTGGGCAATATCGCGGGCAAGCCGCTGAACATCTTGACCGAAGAGGATCGCGCCTATATCCGTGAAAACGGATACGTCGCCTTTAACGGAGAAACACAGGAAGCGTTTCGTGGCAGAGTGTGTTCGTTTATGCGTACGCTGGAATCGTTGCAGTGCGAAAACATTGCAATTTTTACCCATGCGGGCTGGTTGCGCGCCATGCTGGATACGGTTCTTGGAATGTATGTTCCGAGAAACAAGGTGTGCTGCCATAATTGCACCGTGGCCGTTTTTTCCTATGCGGCAGATCAATGGAAGCTGTATAGCTGGATCAATGTGACATAAAATACAGCCGCAAAAAACATTCCCATAAAGGGTCAATTTCATCCACTGACATCGTTTTCATATCGGTGTCAGTTTTGTTTTTTGTTGTTGACAAATACTTTCGCTTTTAGTATCATACACATGGTAAAAAACACCCTCTTTGTGTTTAAGCCGAGGGTGAAAATAAACAATTTCGAAAAAGGGAAAAACGATGCTTAAAAACAGATGGGTCGATGGACTTTGGGCTTCTTGTTTGGGCTTGGTAAAAAAGAATGCAGTCATGTTTATTGCACTTTTTGCGGCGCTTGCAACCGGTCTGATTATTCCTGTTGACAAAGAATATTTCGGCTATTTTGATTATAAAACACTTACCTGCTTGTTTTGTGTTCTTGCGGTGGTATGTGCTCTGAAGAATCTGGGCTTCTTTTATGTTCTTGCCCGCAAGGTGGTCGAGATGTTTAAAACAGCGAGAATGAGTGTTTTGGCATTGGTATATATTACCTTTATAGGTTCCATGCTCATTGCCAACGATATGGCGCTTTTAACCTTTTTGCCGTTGGGGTTTTATGTTTTGACAATCACCGATAAGCAAAAATACATGGCGTTCACCTTTGTTATGCAAAACATTGCGGCCAATTTAGGCGGCATGCTCACGCCGTTTGGAAACCCGCAAAATTTGTATCTGTACGCAAGGTTTGAAACACCCAACTTGGAATTCATGGGCATCATGGCGCCGCCGTTTATTTTGTCAGTAGCGTTGATCACGCTTTGTTGCGTCATTTTTGTAAAACCCGAACCCCTGTCGTTACCGAGCGAAAAAGTCAATCTTGTTTCTCCCAAAACAATCCTCTATCTTTTGCTCTTTGTTTTGTCTATCGTCATTGTGTTCAGGGGCATACCCTACTGGATCGGTTTGATTGTCATTCCTCCGATTTTGTTGTTTGTCGACAGAAAAGCGCTGAAAGACGTGGACTACGGCTTGCTGTTTACATTCGTGTTTTTCTTTATTTTTGCAGGTAATATGGCTCGTATCGAGGCGGCCAGAGAGCTCTTTTCGGCACTTTTGCAAAAAAACACACTTATTTTCAGCATCCTCTCCTGCCAATTTATAAGCAACGTACCTTCTGCCATACTGCTGTCGCAATTTACGGATAATTATCCCGATTTGTTGGCGGGGGTCAACATCGGGGGAGTGGGTACTTTAATCGCTTCTTTGGCAAGTTTGATCACATTCAGGGCATACACCAAGCACAATCCTCAAAAAAAAAATACTATATTTTCTTGTTTTCTGCCTACAATTTTGCATTTTTGATTATTTTGACCTTTTTATGTGGATAATTCGATGAATACATCGGTCGGATAAACTTGCATTTTAAACGGATTTGTGATACTATATTGTCATAAATTGAATCCACGGAGGGATAACAATGGATTATTTGTCATTGGCGGGTATCGCATTGGGTCTTGGACTCTTGATTTATTTGGCATATAAGGGCAACTCCATCATATGGGTGGCTCCCGTTTGTGCCGTTCTGGTAGCCGCATTCGGCGGATTGAATCTTTTGGATTCATACCTTGTCGGTTATATCGAGGGGGTTGCAGGCTATGTTATATCTTGGTTCCCTGCTTTCTTCTTGGGCGCGGTCTACGGCAAGATTATGGATGCCACGGGCTCGGCAAGATCCCTTGCCAATAAGCTCGTTTCGCTCATCGGCTCGAAATACGCCCTGCTTGCCGTTGTGCTTCCCTGTCTCTTGATGACCTATGGCGGTGTTTCGCTGTTTGTGGTCGTATTTGTAGTGTATCCGATGGGATATGCCATCTATCGCGAAGCCGATCTTCCCCGCACACTGCTTCCGGGAGCGATCGCATTCGGTGCTTTTGGTATCACCATGACCGCGATCCCCGGTACACCGCAAATCCAGAACCTCATTCCGACCAAATACTACGGAACCACTGCAACGGCGGCGCCCCTCATGAGCATTTTCGCAATTTTGTTGATCGCCGTTCCGGGTTATATTTATTTGGATTGGCGTATTCGTCAGGCACGAAAAAAAGGACTTCATTTTGAAGAAGACCCCAAATATAAGGATGGCGGCTTCGATGCAAGTAAGTTGCCCAAATGGCATTGGCTCAGTGGACTGATTCCCCTTGTTGTCGTGGTGTTATTATTGAACGTAGCTCCGCGCATTTTGGAAAAACAGTACCAGATCGTTTTGGCCGATAATGAAGCCATTGTGTTGGCTCTTCTTGGCGGTATATTCACGGTGCTTCTTATCAACATCACCCGTTTTAAGGTGTTCATGTCCGCTATTAACGATGGCGCAAACGGCTCCTTGGCCGCCATTATGAATACAGCCAGCGCTGTTGGCTTTGGCTCTGTTGTGAAGGCCGTTTCGGGCTTTGGTCTTTTGAGAAGTGCGATGATGAATATGCCCGGCTCGATTCTGTTTTCCGAGGCCGTCGCCGTCAACGTTCTGGCAGGTGCGACAGGCTCGGCATCGGGCGGTATGTCCATCGCCCTTGAAGCGCTCGGTCCGCAATATTTGGAAAAAGCGGCAGAGATCGGCATGAATCCCGAATATCTCCACCGTATCGCCTCTCTTGCTTCGGGCGGACTCGATACCCTCCCGCATAATGGCGCAGTGCTCACGCTGCTTGCCGTTTCCAACTGCACACACAAACAGTCTTATTGGGATATCTGCGTGACCTCTTGTATCATCCCCGTTGTCGCTTCCATCGTTCTTAGTCTTGCTTGGGGATTGTTTATTTAAAATACATACAAAAAACTGCCTTCCGATCTTGAACATTCGGAAGGCAGTTTTTGTATTCGGTTTAATCAAGATGTTTTAAAACCTGAGGAAAAAGTTCGAGAGACCGCGCTAAAATTCCGTGCATTTCGGCAATGGCAATACCATAATTTGTGATGGGAATATTGGCAGCCTTTGCTGTTTCTATGCGGTTTTTCATTTCTTTTTCGGTCAGCATACAACCGCCGCAGTGAATCACCAAAGCATATTTTTTCAAATCTGCGGGGAAATCGCCGCCGGCGGTGAATTCAAAGCAAAGCTCTTTGCCGCTGTAATTCTTGACCCAAGCGGGGATTTTCACACTGCCGATGTCTTTGCATTGTCGGTGGTGGGTACATCCTTCCGAAATCAGTACGGTGTCGCCGTCTTTTAGTTTTTTCAACGCCGCCGCGCCATGTACCGCCGTATCCAGATCGCCTTTATAACGGGCGAACAAAATGGAAAAGGAGGTCAGCAAAATATCTTTTGGCAGGATGGCCGAAACCTTGCCGAAAACTTGAGAGTCGGTGATGACGAGCCTTGGTCTTTCTTTGAGTTTGTCCAAGGTGGCCGCCAGCCCGCTGTCCTGACAGATTAGGGTGGTGGCACCGATTTCCAAAAGTTCTCGGATGACTTGCTGTTGCGGTAAGATCAATCTCCCTTTGGGAGCCGATTCGTCGATCGGTGTGACCAAAACAACCGTGTCGTTGGCTGTGATGATGTCGGCGAGAATCTTTTTTTCAACAACCGCCCCTTTTGAAAGATGCGCGATTTTTTCTTTTAGTGTATGGATGCCTTGGTTTGTGACGGTGCTGACATAGATTTCATTTTCCCCGTTCGACGGCAGGGTTTTTAATAGATCCGACTTGTTTTTTGCCACAATATAGGGAATGTTTTTTTGCACAAAGCAGTCGATCAGTTCCTTTTCGAGAGAGGAGAGCGGGGTGGTTGCATCGGTTACAAGAATGGCGATGTCGGTGGTATTTAACACCTGTTTTGCCCGCTCTACCCGTTGCATTCCAAGTTCTCCCACATCGTCGATGCCGGGGGTGTCGATGACGACGACGGGACCGAGGGGTAAAAGCTCCATCGCTTTTTTGACGGGATCGGTCGTTGTACCCAAAACATTGGATACCAATGAAAGATTTTGTCCTGTGACGGCGTTGACCAAACTGGATTTTCCTGCGTTTCGCAGACCGAAAAATCCAATGTGTACTCTTTCTGCCGATACTGCTTGGTTTAGACTCATACTGTTTACCTCTCAGAAGCGGAAATCGCGTCGGTTGGATGCCTTGATTTGTTCGATGTTTTCGATGGCGATTTTGCAAACTTTTTCTGTCGGGATCTTTTTCAATTCTTTTTCAATGAGCGCAAAGCCGACTTTGCGGGTTTCTTCGCTTGCATAATCTACGAGATATTCGGTGAGAGTCATCAGCGCATTGGGATGGCAGCAATTGAGGATCTGACCGCTTTTGCAAAGCGCCATGAAGCGATCGCCTGTTCTTCCTTCGCGGTAGCAGGCAGTACAGAAGGAGGGAATGTGATCCAGTTCCATTAACCAACGCACCACCTCGTCGAGTGTGCGTTGATCCGAAACATCAAACTGCTCGGAATCGTGAGGGCGTTCCTCCTCGGTATAACCGCCAACCGAGGTTCTGGAAGCGCCGCTGATTTGCGAAATCCCCAAACGGAGGGCGCGGCCGCGTACCGCTTCGCTTTCGCGGGTGGAAATAATCATGCCTGTGTAGGGAACGGCGATGCGAATGCAGGCAATGATCTTTTCGAAAATGTCATCCGAAATGCCGTTGTCAAATTGATCGGGATCAATGTCATCGGCGCGTTTTAAGCGCGGAACGCTGATGGTATGGGGGCCGACACCGTGAACTGCTTCCAAATGCTCGGCATGCATCAAAAGACCCGCAAATTCGTATTTGTACAACTCAAGACCGAACAAAACGCCAAGCCCCACATCGTCGATACCGCCCTCCATGGCGCGGTCCATCGCTTCGGTGTGATAGGCGTAGTTGTGTTTGGGTCCGGTGGGATGGAGCATCTCATAGCTTTCTTTGTGGTAGGTCTCTTGGAATAGAATGTAAGTGCCGATACCCGCATCCTTGAGTTTGCGGTAATTTTCCACCGTTGTGGCGGCAATATTGACATTGACACGGCGAATATCCCCGTTTTTGTGATGGACATTATAAATGGTGTCAATGCATTCCAAAATATATTCAATGGGGTTGTTGACAGGGTCTTCGCCCGCTTCAATAGCAAGACGTTTATGCCCCATATCCTGCAGGGCAATGACTTCCTTTCTCACCTCTTCTTGGGTGAGTTTTTTGCGGCAGATGTGTTTGTTTTTAAAATGATACGGGCAGTAAACACAGCCGTTTACACAGTAATTGGAAAGATAAAGGGGGGCAAACATTACGATACGGTTGCCGTAAAAAGCCTGCTTGATCTCTTCGGCAAGCTTATACATCTTTTCGATTTTCTCGGGAATCTCGCAGGCGAGAAGCACCGATGCCTCGCGATGAGTCAGACCGGGACAGTGCAGACCGTTTCCATCCTTTTTAGGACTTGCCTTTTCCAAAATCGCATCAATAAGCTCGATGTTGTTTTTGTTTTCTTCGGCATAACGAAGGGTATCGAGTATTTCTTCATCGCTGATGAATTCTTCGGCTTTCAGAGAGAGGGGATTGTATTTTGCCATATTCTCAATTCCTTTTTATTTTATATTTTTGTAATCACCGCGTGCGGTGACAACTGTGTATCCGATTTTTTCCATGCTTTCTTTCAAGTGTTTTAAGGACTCTGCCGCTTCATCGCCCGTGTGCGCCTTGTTGTTGTAAAGGGTATATTTTTCCCTGACGGCAACGGGGGAAAGGTTGGGCATGACAACGTTTGCGCCCGCCAAAATGCCCATCTCTCGTCCGTTTGGATGGAGTGTGCTCAAAGCGGTGGTGGCAGGGAGCAAAACACAAGGACAAATTAACCGCACCACCGAAAGCAGAAACAAAGTCAAGGAAAAACTTCCGGTAGGTTGATCAAAAAACGGTGTGTCGGCATGCGTGATATAGGGGCCGATGCCGCACATGGCGGGAGAAAATGTCTCGATGAATTTGAGGTCTTTTGCCAGTGTTTGGCTTGTCTGAAAGGGGGAACCCACCATAAAACCGCAACCGACCTGAAATTCCAGTGCTTTTAAATTTTCAAGACACTCCATGCGGTTTTGAAAAGACATGTGGTGAGGATGCAGCTTTTCATAGTGCTCTTGATCGGCCGTTTCGTGTCGGAGTAAGTATCGGTCGGCGCCTGCCGCTTTCAAACTTTTATAACTTTCAAAGGAGCGTTCTCCAAGGGATAAAGTCAGCGCGCAATCGGGATAAAGGGTTTTAATTTTTCGGATCAAGGGGATCAAGCGTTCGTCGGAAAAATATCCGTCCTCTCCGCCTTGCAGCACAAAAGTGCGAAACCCCAGCGCAAAACCCTGTGCACAACAGGCCAAAATGTCTTCTTCGGTGAGTCGGTATCTGTCGCATTTTTGGTTGGATGCGCGAATGCCGCAATAAAAGCAGTCGTTTTTGCAAATGTTTGAAATCTCGATCAAACCGCGGATGAATACGTCTTTTCCATATACTGCCTGCCTTGCTTTAACCGCTTTTTCTAAGATGTAGGCGGCCGCTTTTTCGTCATGCCGTTCCACGAGGAATGCGTATTCTTCTGTGGTAAGGCTGCGGTTTTTTTCCAAGCGGTCGATCAAATCAAAAACGAGATTACGCATGGGTGATGATGTTGGAATAGGCAGTTTTGATGCTGATACCGTTTAGATTGCCTATTTTTCCCGCAAGAGAGGATAAAACATCTTGCGGCGCATCGATGGCGATGGATACGACATGAATATTTTTTTCTCGATAGGGGATGCCCATGCGACCGATGATATATTTTCCGTGCTCATGCAAAAGTGCATTTAAATTTTCGACCGAATCGGTGTTTTCGACAATGATGCCCATGACGGCCACGCGCGTTTCCATATCATTCTCCTTTTTGTTTGGACACAAAAAAACTGCACTTCGCCGAAAGTGCAGTCAAAAAGGGCATAGTAAACCATATGTTTTGAATGCATCTTTCACGCAGGCGAAATCAATCATCTTTATGTCAGATTACATTTTTATCATACCACGCCGACGTCAAAAATACAAGTCGTTTTTTAAAAAACATTGTGTTTCTTTTTTGTCGAAATTGTTTGCAAAACAAGAAATGCGAAAAAGGGCTACATATGCGCGCAAAACGAAATTTCGAATTCTTCTTGACTTTTCGACATAAAAAATATACACTTTATAGAGAGTGAAAAAGGTGGAGGAATCCAATGAATAATTCTTTTTTGTCACATAGCGACGCTGCGCAAAGAAACAGAAACGTCGTTTTGCGTTATATCCGAGACAATGCACCCGTTTCAAGAACCGATATTTGGGAAAACCTTGAAATGAGCCGCGCTTCGGTCACCCAAATTATCAAGCAGTTTCAAGACAGTGGTTGGATAGAAAATGGTTTTGAAGGTGTTTCTTCGGGTGGCAGAAAGCCGTTGTATATCCATTTCGATGGGAAAAACATCGCTTTTTTCGCTTTTGACTGGACTGCCAAAGCTTTGTATTTCATGAATTTGAACGGGGAAGTTTTGTGTGAGATGCCGCAAGAATTGGATGGAGGCATCACGCCCTTGGAATTTTCCCAAAAACTGAAAACGGCAATCGATGACATGAGCAAAAGACACGGTGTTCGGAAAAACGAAGTTGCCGGTTTTGTACTTGGGCTTCCGGGGATTATCAATCCCATTGAGAAAAAACTGATTCTTTCGGTTGAACTGGGTTGGGAAAATATAGATCTGGCCGAACTGTTTGAGGATAGGTTCGGAGAAAATGTGTATATCGAAAGAACCTTGAATCTGATCGCGCTGGCTGAAACGGCCCTGCGAATGAAAAACAACAAGGTGTCCCATTTGCAGGTGTTTATATTCGACGCGAGCGGTATCGGCGTTTCCACCGTGATTCATGGCAATATGCAACATGGTCTTCGGTGCATGCATGGAGAACTCGGACATATCAAGCTGTTTTCGGATGAGGTTTGTTCCTGTGGACAGAAAGGGTGTCTCGAAGCGATCATAAAGAAACTTATGAGGGAAAGCGGCGGCAAACTTTCGGATGAGATTCTTGAATATATTTCCATTGGCATATCCACGGCGGTCAATATATGTGACACCGATGTGGTTTTGACTGGCTCATACATCGAAGGACTCCATGAGGCGCAAAAGAAATATCTTGAAAACGCTATTCTTTCCAAAATATCGGGACCCAACACAAGGACTTTTGAAATCCATTATCTGCACGATGTGAAGCGAATGGGACAGTTTGGTTTGTGTACCTATATGTTCGATTGTTGTTTTCCGACTTGAAATAGAAAAAGACCGTAAAAATCATTGATTTTTACGGTCTTTTTTTACATGATGGTGATGCCGCCGTCAGCCACCAGAATGGCTCCGTTGATATAAGAAGAATCTTCGGAGGCAAGAAAGAGGGCTGTTTTGGCAATTTCTTCGGGGAGTCCCCATCTTCTTAACGGTGTTCCTTTGGTAAGGAAGAGGTTTTCATCAAATTTAGGATCGTTCAAGTTGGATTCCTTGACCATTTCGGTGCGGATGGCCGCGGGGGCTATGCAGTTGACGCGGATGTTTTCAGGGCCGTACTCCACCGCCATGGCTTTTGTCAGCGATACGGTCGCGCCCTTGGTGGCGGTGTAGGCATCACATTCGGGGATACCGATCACCCCTGCCGACGAGGAAGTGTTGACAATGGTACCGCCGCCCGCTTTGCGCATGAGAGGAATACCGTGTTTGCAGCAGTGGAAAAGACCATTTAGGTTGATGGAGAGAATTTTGTTCCAAATATCCAAGCTGATTTCGGAAATTATATTATCTCTGCCTCCGAGAAAGACCGAGGCGTTGTTGTAAAGAATGTCAAGCTTTCCAAACATTTTGTCTATCTCATGCATGGAAGCGGCCACTTCATCGTAATTGGAAATGTCGGTTTGCATAAAAATGACTTTTTGTCCCTTGGCCGTCAATTCTTCGACGAGCTTGTTTCCCGCATCCACATTCACATCGAAAATGATAACGGTGGCTCCCTCGGCGGCAAAAAGTCTTGTTCCGTGCTCTCCGATGCCCGATGCGCCGCCGGTGATCACGGCGATTTTATCTTTCAATTTCATGCTCATATTCCTTCCTTTGTGTTATTGGCAAATGCCTGTCAAAAGATAGCGCATTTTTTCTTCCACGCCCTTGGGGTTGATCATAATGGCATCTTCGAGATTTCCCGCAAAGGGCATAGCGCTTCTGAGTCCTCCGTAAACAAGAGGTTCGGCATCCAGATAATCAAAGCCCTCGGCTACAACACGACGCACAATCTCGGAACCGACCGAAAATCCCTCGGTGGCTTCGTGCACCACGAGAATTCTTCCGGTTTTTTTGACCGATTGGAGGACGGTTTCAAAATCCATAGGAACAAGGCAACGAAGATCAATCAGTTCGACCGAAGCATTCGGAATGTTTGCAATGGCTTCTTGGCAAACGGCAACACCTGCACCGTATGTGACAACCGTGATGTCTTTTCCTTCGGAAACAATGTTGGCTTTTCCGAGTTCAATCAGATATTCTTCTTCGGGAATATCCATTTTATCATAATAAAGGGTACGGCTTTCCATAAAAATACAAGGCGTGTCATCGCGAATGGCGCTTTTTAAGAGTCCTTTTGCATCGTATGCATTGGAGGGAACAATGACCTTGAAGCCGGGCACTTGACAAAACCAGCCTTCCAAGGATTGAGAATGTTGGGCTGCCTCCCGTGATCCTTGTCCGTATTGGGTGCGGACAACCATTGGAATCTTTAATTGCCAGCCCGACATCAGATCAGCTTTCACCGCCTGATTGACCAACTGATCCATACAAGCCGTGATAAAATCCATATACATGATCTCGGTGACGGGACGAAGGCCTGCCATGGCCGCGCCTACACACAGACCGGTAAACCCTGCCTCGGAAATAGGCGTATCCATGGCGCGCATGGGACCGAATTTTTGGTAAAGACCATCGGTCGCGTGCCAAACCCCGCCGTACTCTCCGACGTCCTCGGCGATGACGAAAACCTTGTCGTCTCTTTCCATTTCTTCGTGAAGTGCCTCGTTAATGGCATCCAGCATATGTATGTTTTTCATAATGCGTACCTCTCTTGTGCGCGGCGTAAAAATTCATCTTTGTCGGGGCGGGGGCTGTTTTTGCCGTATTCCACCGCTTCTTCGATTTCCTTGTCAACTTCTGCGCGGATTTCGGCGATATCTTCCTGTTTTAAAATTCCTTTTTCAATCAATCGCTCTCCGTACACCTTGATAGGGTCGTGTTGCGCCCATTTTTCAACCACATCCTTGGGACGGAAAATGGGGAGGTCAACAATGACTCTGCAATGCCCCTCGACTCGGTATGTTTTAAATTCAATCAAAGTGGGTCCTTCGCCGCGTCGCGCTCTGTCAACCGCTTCTTTGGATTTTTCAATGCAATCGTCCAGATCGTTTCCGTCTGCCATAACGCCCACCATGTCATACCCCTTGGCTCTTTCGAAAATATCGGGGTTGGACAAGGTTTTGTAAGAGGGGGTGGTGGCGGCGAATAAATTGTTTTCGCAGGCAAAGATGATGGGGAGCTTCCACAAAGCTGCCATATTCATGGCTTCATGGCACCATCCCTCATTGGAAGCGCCTTCGCTGAAGAAACAAACCGTGACCTTTCCGTCACCCTTGTACTTGGAAGCATAGGCCGTGCCGATGGCGACCGTCACACCGCCGCCCACAATGCCGTTGCCTCCCATGAAGCCGTAGTCGGGATCGAAAAGATGCATCGAACCGCCATATCCCTTGGAAACACCATCGGCCTTTCCCATCAACTCAGCAAAAATTTTTTTAAGATCAAGACCCTTGGCAATGGCATGACCGTGTCCGCGATGTGTGGAAAAAACATAGTCATCCCGATTTAGACAGTTGCAAACGCCGAGCGCAACGGCTTCCTCGCCGGTATAGCAGTGAACGGCGCCTTCCACAAAGCCCTTGTTGGCCAGATCTTTGATGACACGTTCAAACTCACGCATAACGATCAATGTTTTCAAATTTTGTCTGCATTTTAAAACATCCGACATGATAAGTATGCCTCCTTCTGTATAACAAATCCAACGACTTAATTTATTGAATAAATTATCCAGCTCATTATACTCTTTTTTCCTGTATGTTGTCAAGGGGATGGGAGAAATATATCATAAATTCGGATGAGAAATCCATGCAAATATTTACAAAATCCCTTTGTCATGATAGAATATTTGCAACAAACAGGGTTTTGCTGCAAAGGAGAATTGGTATGAGCATGAATCATAGTGTTATATTTGATGGTTGCGACAATCATTGGGATAATGCCTTGCCGCTTGGAAACGGTGTGTTTGGCTGTATGCTTTTTTATGAAGAAGAGCGTCTGTATGTTCCGATGAATCACTACGAGGTATATTACAACATTGCCAAAGATGTACTTCCCGACGCTAAATATGCGGCAACCGGTATTAGCACCACTCCGGGTGCTCTGCATAAAAGTTTTCGCGACCGTGCCGATTTTAACCAACCGCCCGAAGGAGAGCCATTTTGTCTCTATCGCATTTCGCGCGATACGATCGATCCTTACGGGATTACGGGATTTTCAAACAGCTATCCTTGTACGGGTGAGCTGGTGTTTTCTTTTGCCGACTCCCTCGAAAATGCCCACCAAAAGCTTTCTTTATATACCGAGGATGCGCGCGCCGAGCTTGTTTTAACGGCCAAATCGGGAGAAAATATTTCTTTAAATACCATTACGGCGCGCCGCGATTGCATCGTCAGCACCGTCGAGCAGTCCGAAAGCGGGCTTTTGCGGGAAATCAAAATATCCTTCCCCTCCTACCGAGATGCCGATGCCCCCGATGTTATTTATGCCTTGCATGATGATCATACCGTAAGTTATACCGTGAAGCGAATGCTTTCGGGCGAAGTGCCGTTTGTATTCAGCGGTGTTTTGAAGTTTGTGGGTGCGAAAGTAAAGATCAAAGAAATCTGCGAAAACAGCGCGGATATTATCGTGTGTGAAAGCGAAAAAACCATTACGGTTGTTACGGGTGTGTTTACCGACTGGAAATATGCCGATCTTCCCGCAGATGCCATTGCGGGCACTGCAAAATTTGTCGAAGATCTTGATGATATTCGCCGAGAGCACAAAAAATATTGGCGTCAATTTTTCAGTCGTTCTTCCATTACTTTGCCTGATAAATTTTTGGAAAAGATCTACACCGTGAATCAGTATGCGCTGGATTGCTGCAGCGGTAAAGATGGCATTATGAAGCATCATGCCTGCGGTCTGAATGGTCTTTGGGATATCCGTCACCCCAATCTTTGGGGGAGTATGTGGTATTGGGATGTCAATATTCAGGCAGCCTTTGCGGGTGTATTTTCCAGCAACCGTCTCGATCTTGCAAAGGTGTTTTCCGATGGTCTGCGCACCTACACCAACCTTTCCGAGCGTTTTGCTTACAATGTTCATAATCTGAAAGGATGCGCCACCGATTATCCATATACCTTCTATTATTCTTGTTGGAGCTGGTGCGCGCAATATCTGTGGTTTTTGTATGAATACAGCCTTGACGAAGAATATTTGCGCGAGGAGGCATACCCGCTCTTTTTGAAACTTTGTGAATTCACTGTGGGTATTTTTGAGTACGATCAAGAGCGGGATGAATATGTGGTTTACCCCGATATTTCTCCCGAACAGGGACCTCTTGCGCATAATACGGTGATTACGGTATCTTGCGCCAAGTATATGTTCCAATTCACTTTAAAAGCGGCGGAAATTTTGGGCGATGATTCCCCCGTACTTGCCGATTGTCGCAGGATTCTTGAAAAAATGCCCCAATATCCCTTGAGCGGTCCCTCGAAATATGGGGTTCATTTTCGCGATTCGGAGGATGCTCCCGACAATCTTTGGATCCGTCATCCCAGCATGCTGATGCCTGTTTTCCCCATCGGAGAACTTGGCATGGATTCCGACGACGAAACGGTTCGCATCATTAGCAACACCCTTGATTTTCTCGAGGAGAACTGCGAGATCGGTGTGTTCCCGTGCAGTTGGATTGCCGCTGCGGCCGCGCGCATCGGCAGAGGTCAGTTTGCCTATCGTATTCTTTACGAAAGGGGTATCGACCATCTTTCCCGTTCCAACGGTTTGACTGCCGAAGAAACCGATCGGTTTATGAATTTCTGCTTAATCGCCCGCCAGCCGCTTTATTATCCCTGTATGATGGAATTTACGGGAGAAATGCTTGCCGCTGTCAATGAAATGCTGCTTCAGTCTCACAACGGTATCATCCGTGTATTCCCCGCTATTCCCGACGGAGATAAAGAGTATGGGCGTTTGGTGAGAAACGGATACTCCTATACCGATTATGCTTGCCGCTATAACGAGTATCCCGCATGGAAGGATGTTCGTTTTGATAAACTTCTTGCCAAAGGCGCGTTTGAAGTCAGCGCCGAGATGAAAAACGGTCAGCTTCATTTCATCTTGATTCACTCTCGAAAAGGGGGGAGGGTCAGTGTTACCTCGCCGTTTATGCACGACAAGCTTTGTGTTTACTGTGGCGGCAAAGTTATATCTTGGGATAAAAACGGAGATGTTTTAACCTTTGATACCGAAGAAAATTGCGATTATTTGATCACCGCTTCGGCCGATGCGGCAACTTTCGATTCTGCGGATCAAAACGAATACGATGGACAAGTTTCATCCCGTATGACCTATACTCGCCGCAGAATTTATATTGGGGAAAATGCCGACACCCGTTATCAAAAACAGCTCGACAGCGTTTTGCGGGATTGGTATTTGGGCAATGCGCGCCAGTCCAACCACACACTGTATAAATTCGATTTCGGCACGGCAAAAGACAAGGCTTATGCAAAGGACATTCCTATGCAATCCTTCCCGCTCGAGGGACATCTGATGCGTGGCATGGACTTTGTGCGACTGGGCGCGGATGCATTTACCCCGAAGCAGGGTTATGGCTTTTCGGACACATCTTGTGTAAAAGCAGTGGAGCGTTCGGGGCCCGATGAACTTCGATATGATTTTGTTGAAGGTGATAAGGACACCGAGTTTATCATCGAAGCCCCCCGTGGTCAGTATGAAATTTTGATTGTATCGGGAGACAGCGAGGAAGAAAGTGTCACGGTGGCAAGCACCGAAAACAGCCGCGTGATTGGTGGTAAAGTTGTGAAAAAAGGCATCTTCCAAAGCGAAATTATCCCGTTTGTGCAAGAAAAGGATGAACCCATTCGTTTGAAAATTTCCACCCTGCAGGGATATAAGTGGAAATTAAACGCCGTGATACTCAATGTTGTAAGAGGCTATTGATCCCGATAGATAAAACAGGAGAGAAATAGATATAAAAAGAGATCTATAAACAAAGACCCGAAAACCGTATCGGTTTTCGGGTCTTTATCTTATTTTTATTTGTTTGCGAGCGTTTTTTGATGATTGCTGATGTTTTATAACGTATTCAAACCGTTTCTCCTTGTTTTTTTGAAAAAACATCTATGATATATTGACAATTTATGATTTTTTCAGCGATTTGACCTTTGGAGAAATAGTAGTGGTTTGCTGCTTCATATCCAATGGCGGCATTTTTGTTCATAAGGGCAAACATATCCTTGGCAACGGCAAGCTCGTCTTTGGCGATCTCCACAGCCTCGTCGTAACGTTTTTCATCTCTTGCCATAACAAACCGAATTTGGTTGCGTGAGGCACGGAACAGACAGTAGGCGGCTCTTGCCATAGTGGCCGTTTCGCTCTGGTTGTCTTCGGGGATCATTTTCAATCCTATCTCCCACTCACTGCAGAGTTTTTCAAACTGCGATTTGTAGATGTCGGCGGGATAAATACTTCTCCATTTCGTCAGATCATCGTAGGCATAACAAGTCATGGTAGCGGTATAATGCGTCGGAGTTTCGTACAGTAAAGTAGAAGGCCCTGCGTTATGCGGTCCGCGATATAAGCCCGAAATGTGGAAGGGGAAATTCTTAAACGCTTCAACGAATTGCTTTTCGGCATCCAAAAGCAAATCATCGGGATCGGAGAGGGTACATTTTTTATAAAAATAGCGGGATGCTGCCGCGATGTTACGGCAAGGGTATCCGCCGAGAGTCCAACTCAGCATCAAGTGCTGAATGCCTTCGTCGCGTAGTTTGCGTATGTGCTCCGAAACGGAAGGTGTGACGGGTATGGCGGGAACGGTGGAAGCCTCCCAGGTAGTATTAACCTGCACCTTGGCGCCGATTTCCAGACCGCGTTCTTTTGCAAGCGCCCACTCTCTTTGCGCCAATTCACTGGGACCCGGAATACTCATGGAATAGTCGAGTACATTCCCTTGGATACCGCCGATGCAGAAAGGAATATCCAACTCGCTTTGGGAAAGCAGAATGACCCCCTGCGGCAACTGCTTTATGATCTCTTCTCTATGTTGGTCCCAGCGCCAGCTCCATGCAAAAACTTTTATGTCCTCACTGACACGTCGAGCGCCGTCTAAAAAACAGGCAATGGTTTGAGAAATGACTTCGCCCACACTTTTCTCTTTGCATCGTGGACAGTTGCAGGTTTGGATTTCATAAGAATAGCAGTTTGTCAGGTTTTCCGATCGGGTAATGGAGAAAAATCCGCCAATCAGAGGAACGGCCCTGCAAACCGATTCTACCGCATCTTTTAAGTAGTTTTGCACTTCGGGCAGCGAGGTGCAAAGACAGGCGTCGGTATCACGGAAGATATGTCCTTTCAGTTCGGGATGCTTTTCAAAAAAGGCAAGCGGCAAAGCCCGCGGTTCGTTCAGATAAAGATAAAGCTTGATTCCGTAGGAGGCGAGACGTTCGGTCAGTGCGCGCATCCTTTCAAGACGCTTCTCATAACCTTTGGAAAGCGTAGGTTCAAATGGAAAAGGGGAGAGCTGCGAAAGAACGCCTTGTGTCCATATTCCGTTGATACCGAGCGCCTTGTAAGCCTCCAGCTGCTCATCGGGCAAATACTCTTGGCTGTCCACGTCAAATGCATGTTGATACAGCCCCGAAAAAGCGTAAATCATACGGGTAGAGAAAACTTCTTCGCCCGTGAATTCTATTTTGGGAACAGAATATTCAAAACAAAAAGGTTTTTTGCCCGAAAAATCAAGAGAACGCATCCATTCTTTGATCCGCTTGGTTTGTATAACCTCTTCGTCGGTCAATTCGCGCCATCTCACGGGATTACAAAGCGGTTTGCTTGAAAGTTTGATATCAAGGAAGTCTTCCTCACGCATGATAACCGCCAAAGTTTCCTCGTCGGTTTCAAGCAGATCGAGCAACTGCTCGTAAGGCAAAATGTGCCACATGCTGCGAATGATGGTGATATAACCTCTTTGGAGCCATATATTACCGGGATTGTAGTTTGGCAGACCCATATCCTGCATTGCGTGTTCTACGTTTTCAACGGTGGTGGAAAGAATGCGCGCAATTTTTTCTGTGGGTATATATTCGCACGCTCTGAATATGAATGCTTGGTGACGGGTTGGAAAGTGAGGCGTGGGAATTGCGCACTTTCCGAGTTTCGGCAAAGAAAAAACCATAAAAGCCAACTCCTTTTTAAGCAGAGTATATCATAAAAAGCTTTTTATCACGAGACCTATTTTTGCATATATAAACTTCCCGATTTTTGCTTTTCGATCAAGATAAAACAAAAATCGGGAAGTCTTATTATTTATGCTTCTTCGTTCCAAATGGGATTGCCGATGGCGATGCGCAGATTTCTGGTTTCGTCCCATACCTCAACGCGATAAAATTTTACCGCTTGGGCCGGCAAAGCAAAATAGGAGGGTTCGGTGCAGGAAATACAACGGCTGAACACGATACCCTTGTCGTCGAAAAGATCGACACGGTAATTGTGCTCGGGCATGCATACACTGCGGTGGAAATCACCTACCGAGAAAATAAGTCTTTGGCGGGAAAAAGCACATTTTCCGCCCATGCGAGTGTTACCCATGCACATACGGATGCCGACCGCGCCACAGACCATATCGCCTTCTCTCATGTGGTTGAGGAGACAGGTGTTTGTCTTTTCTTCTGCGTATATGGTTGTCAGCGCCGCATCGGAGCAGCAGCCGTGTCCATCGCCGCCCGCAACAGCAAACACACGTTTGCCTTTTTTAAGCAGATCGGTCCAAAGCTTGTAGTTTTGGGCAGATGCTTCGTTGGCCATATTGCCGTAAAAAATTTCCAAACCCGTTTCGTCGCGGAACCAATAATCGAGCGGATCGTCGGATTTTAAATACTGTGCGGGATGAGGATGCACAAAGAAACCGCCGCGGGCATGCAGTGCATCGATCAGTTCGCAAAAACGCGCTGTTGTGAAGGTCGGATAGGTAAAATGTCCTTCACTTCCACCCTCAAAGGCAAATTCGGGGAATGCGGTCAAAATTTGCTCAAGAACTTCGGGTGTGGGCACATGCAAAAGGTAATGCATGAGATTGGCCGTCGCCTTGCTGTCGATGATTTTGGTTCCGGGTTCAGTACCGCCGAGGAAAAGCGCTTCCTTAAACTCGGGCAGATACATGTGCCGCACCTGCTTGTGGTCAAGAATGGCGGCGAAATCCATTTTCAACGCTTCCATTGCGCCAATCCAATGGGAAAGGGATCTCTGTCCGTCGCTGGTTCCGCCGGTTTTTGCATGATCGTGCGCTTCGCCGTAAAGCGGATTGCGGTTTATATAGCGGCTTTCAAGATATAAAACGTCGTGTGTGGTTGTAATCATATGATACTCCTTTTTGACGTGTGTTTTGATGTTCAATTACAGATTGTAGTATTTATCGAATTCAGCGGGATGAGGAATAGCAGCAAGCTGTCTGACTTCTGCTCGTTTCATCTTAATGAAGTTTTGCAAAAGTTCTTTTGGGAAAACGCCGCCTTCGGTCAGATAATCATTGTCTTTTTCAAGACAATCCAGCGCTTCCTCAAGAGAAACGGGGAGACCTTGGAGCTTTGCCTTTTCCTCGTCGGGCAGATTGTACAGATTGAAGTCATACGGACCCCAACCGTTTGCGCGGGGATCGATTTTATTTTTGATACCGTCGAGTCCTGCCATTAAAATGGCCGCATAGCAGAAATAAGGATTGCAGGTTGCATCGGGGTTGCGAAGCTCAAAACGGCGTTTGTCAGGACTTTTTGCGTAAGCAGGGATGCGAATGACCGCGCTTCTGTTGGAGGTTGCATATCCAACGGTAACGGGTGCTTCAAAGCCGGGAACGAGACGCTTAAACGAGTTGGTGCTGGGATTGGTGATGGCGCAGAGCGAACCGATATGTTTTAAAAGACCGCCGATGAAATAATGCGCCGTTTCGCTCAAGTGCGAATAACCGTTGTCATCCGAAAAAACAGGTTGACCGTCTTTGAAAAGGAGCATGTGCACATGCATGCCGCTGCCTGCTTCTCCGTAGATTGGTTTGGGCATGAACGTGGCGCTTTTGCCGTACTTCAATGCGGTGTTATGGATGATATATTTGATCATCATGGTCGCGTCGGCCATGTGAACCACCTCGCCGAGTTGGGGTTCGATCTCATATTGACCGGAAGCGGCAACCTCGGGATGATGATAGTTGATCTCAATACCCGCGTCTTTCATGTGCAGGCACATTTCACTGCGGCATTCGTAAGATGTATCAAAGGGTTTGGCGATGTGGTAATTTTTTTGCTTGGGAACTACCACGCCCAGGCCCTCGCTATCCGAATTCCAATAAGATTGCTTGGCATCTACCGAAGCGGCAACACAACTGGCATCTACCTTCCAACCGACGTTGTCGAAAAGATAAAATTCAAATTCTGGAAGAATTTTCATTTCATCGGCAATGCCGCTGTTTTTCATGTAGGAAACGGCCGCTTTGATGATGTTGCGGGGATATTGGGCGAGCGGGCGGTTTTCGGGTGTATCAATGATCATGGCGTTGCCCGTCATGGAGAGGGTGGGGATTTCGCAAAACGGATCAATGGTGGCGGTGTCGGGATCGGGGATAAACACCATGTCGCTTTTTTCAACAACAGCGTAGCCGTAGTTGGAAGCATCAAAACCGATGCCGAATTTTAACGTATCTTCGGAAAAGTTCTCGGCGGGAATGGTAACGTGACGGTATTGACCGTGGATGTCTACCATTTTAAAATCAACCATTTTAATGCCATGTTCTTCTATCATAGCGAGTATATCCTGAACTGTTTTTGCCATAAATAACACCTCTTAATTTATTTTATTAAAGTAATTGTATAACAGCCGCTTGCTTTTTGTCAATAAAAAGCGGTGGATTTTCATGTGAAAATTAAACATTGCGTAAGAGTTTGAATTATTGAGAACGGATTATTCGCAGTACCATTTTTGAGGAATGGGGGCTTCATCTTTCAAAGGATCAACCCCACCGCTGTTTTTGAAAATCAGGGCAATGGTGTCGGTCATACGTTTGGCATCGCAAAGCATTGTTGGCGCATTGCCGATAAAACCGTCTCGGATGCATTTGTGATACCTGAAAGCCGTGTCGTATTGAATGAAACGGCGGGAAATATCCGAGGTAAAATCACAGCGGAAGAAATCAAGAGTGCGGTGAACGATCTCACCGTTTTCTCTTTTGATCGCAGTATGGACAGGCTCGCCTCCCATTCTGTTTTGAATTTCCAAAATTTCCTCCGCCGCGTGCAGAAAGGTGTTGCGGTTTTGGGCAACGCCGATGAGCAAAACATAACCGTTTTCATAGTACAACTTACCATAACAGCCATCTTTGGCGGTGGGAGACTTTATAAAGGCTTCGTTTTCCACAAAGGCCATTGCTTTTTTTCGATCACCGAAAACCACAAGAGAGTGGGTGGGATTTTCCGAACGTATTCCTTTTTGGGTATTCAAAGCAACCGTGGAAAAAGCGCCTAAACAGTGGTCATTTTGACTCATGTCCAGAGTGATTTCTTTGCCAATGTTGTGCCATGTGTGGGTGGGAATACACAAAAGACCCCCGTCCGCGGTGATATGCTCGATCAATGCCTCCAATAACACCTCGGGACCGCCTTCGATTTTCCCCACCGCTTTGAGGGAGGAATGGAGAATCACAGCGCGGTTTTGGGGCACCTTCATTTTAGCTAATTGGTGCAGAATATCTGTTTTGGTATACATACAACGGCTCCTTTTTTGAGGGTTATTGTATATCCAAAGCTTTTATTTGGATTTTGGCGGTGTGCGGTCTGTGGTCAGAGGCAACGATGGGAGGAATGTCCGCTTCCAGCACCTCTATATCGGGGGAAACAAAAATGTAGTCTATTTTTCGTTCGGGCTTATCCGAGGGGAAACTGTATAAAGGCGCTTGGAAACAATCTGCGGTGTCCCGCATCCGTTCTCTGATAGGCATTAATATGTTGTTGTCGGGGAGCATATTAAAATCGCCCATCAAGATGCATTTTTCGCTTTCTAATTGTTCGATGACGGTTTTTACCGCATTTTCCTGTTCATCGGGATTTAAACCGAAATGCGTTACCAAAATGACAAGTCCGTTTTCCAACTCTGCTTTTAAAACACAGCGGGTTTCATAGTGTCTTTGAAAGGTTTTTACCTCGGGGTCGGGAATCATAATGGTTTGAACTTTTTTAATGGGATGTTTGGATAAGAATCCATTGCCGTAAGGATTGTTTCCGCGACAATCGATGGCTTTGGCAAAATATCCGTACTGCATGCCGGTTTTTTCCATCAAAAAGGAAACTTGCGCTTCGTAATCATCTCTTTCTCCCTTGTCGCGCATTTCGTTTAAGCCGACAATATCGGGGGCGCACTGTTTTATGGCGTCGGCTATAACGTCGTAGTCAATTTGTCCTGTTAAAAAATTGTTGCAATGCTGGGTATTAAAGCTCATAATATTCATTTCGTCACCTGTATTATATAAATGTTTTTTGAATATAGTTGTCGCCCCTTGGACTTTCTTATGGGGCACTCGGGATCAAAGCAAGCGGAGTATTTCGGCCTTTTGCACATCGTCTTGGTCGGTCATCATACCTCCTTTTGAGGATGTATACTTTCCCAAAAATACTAAAGCCATTCTAAAGCATCCAAGGGAGGTTTGTCAACAATATTGTGTTCTTTTATCTGCAATATCAAAAGAGAACCATCCGTGAGAATGGCTCTCTTTTTTTAAATTATTTGGATTTTATGGATACCACGCTGCTGTTAGCACCTGCGACACCGTTTGCATCGACGGCACATACCTTAAAGTATGCGGTTTTGCCTGTTTTGGCGGCCTCGTAAACAAAATCAGTCGCTTCCGTGGTTGTTAATAATGTGTACTTGCCGCTCTTGGAGGTGGCGTAGTAGATTTTGAAGGATGTTGCGCCCTCCACTTTCTCCCAGTGCAACTGCGGTTTGCCGTTTTCGCTTAAGGTGATGGTTACGGTGGGTTTGTCAACCTTGAGAACGGCGGATTTTTCCGCGCCGTAATCCCCCGATGCTTTATCGATGGTGTTCAGTGCTCTCACCCTATAGGTGTAGGTGTTGCCGGGGGTGAGATTTTCGTGCACAAAAGAAATTGCAGAGACAATTTCAAGGGTGGTGTATTCGTTGCCGTTGATGCTCACCTGCACCTCATATCCGTACGCACCGCTGATCTTTTTCCATTGGACGGTAATTTTTTTACCGCTTTGGTTAACAGTTGCGGTGATGGCGGGCTTGGAAAGTTTTCGCCATCCGATTTTCGTTTCGGAGAAATTGCCTGCGGATGTGGTGGATTTACCGTAAGCGCGCACCTTGAAATAGTAGTAGGTGTCCATGGCGGCTTTTTTGTAGGTATACGAGTTGGAGGTGGTAGAAGCAAGCTTTTTATAGCTTCCGTTTTCGGAGGTAGCATACCAAATCTCGTAGTTTTTCGCACCGCTCACCTTGTTCCACTTGATGAGGGGATAGCCATCGGCAGTATTGCCGATTTGGGCCGTAACCTGTCCGCATTTGCCGGCGAGCTTTAAGCTATCGCTGAGTCCGCCGTGCAAGGAGCTGTCTGCCGCGCATACTGCTCTGACCTTGAAATAATAGGTTTTGTCGATCGTTACGCTGATTGCGACAGAAGCATCGGTGGTTTTGGTGTATAGACTGTATTTCCCTTTTTCGGAGGTAGCGTAATAAATCTCATAACCGTCTGCTTCATCGATGGCGGTCCAATATAAAGTGTTTTGTCCGCTGACAGTATCGGTGGTTGCTTGTAAGTTCAGCTTAGGAAGCCCGATTGCTTTAGTAAAGGCATCTTGATAGGTGTCATTGCAAAGAGGGCAAATATGCTCGGTGTATCCCTTTTTCGTATAGGTTGCGGGAATAACATTGGTCTGATAGGGATGAGATTTCGGTAAAACACTTCCTTTGGCGGTTACGGTGCCGCAAATATCACAGCACAAATCCCCCGTGTATCCTTCTTCGGTGCAGTTGGCTTTTTTGTCGTTTTTGAGGGTGGTGGAACCGTGTTTGGTTGCATCCTTATCGCCATAGGTCTCGTTGCAACGCGTACAGACAGCCGGGGTGTCGCAGGTAGCACTTCCGCCGATATGGCCCAATGCCGAGCCGTAAACGGGTTGCGTATTACTTGCGCCGCAGTCTGCGCATTTTGCCGTTTCAGTGCCATCTTCGGTGCATGTAGCATCGTTGTTATACACATATTTCTTATAATTGTGGGGCGCAGTTTGGGAGAGGCCGCAAACAGTACAAGAGTGCTTGTGCGACTGCTCGTCAGCGTAATCCCAGGCGCCGTATTTATGGGAATCGCAAACGATGACAACATCTTTGCCGACAACGGTATTCAAAACTATCTTGTCGCCCATTTTAGCGGTTACTTCCAGTCCGAAATATTGGAGCGCCTCAGAAGAACCCAGGGCTTTCAATGTGATCTCATAGAGGGCGCCGTTGATGTCGGTGGGCTCTGTGTAGATGAGTGTACCCTGCTTGGTGGCGGCGTTGTAGGGCTCGTTGGTTTTTCCGGGGAAGAACCATTTTGCATCGACAACCATGATGTTTTCACCAAAGGTCAAGAGTACGTCGACTCGGTTGACGGGATCGCAATCCTTGACCTTTAGGGTCAAAACGAAGGTGTCTCCAACCTTTATTTCGGCATTACCGTGGAGCGCCGCGCTTCCAAAGGAGATGTAGTCGTTCTTTTGCTCAAAGAGAGCCGTGTAGATCTTGTTGCCGTCACAAGGCGAAATTTCGCTGTCCCATCCGACAAAAACATAGGTGTAAATGTCGTCGGCGGGCTTTACGGGCAGTGCGGCGGGCGGTGTGACGGTATCGCCGTAGCGGTAGGTGTTTGATTGCAAAATGCTGCCGTCATAGTTTTTAAAGATTACCGTGTATTGGATATAGCTCTTGCTATACTGTGCCGTGTAGGTTTTATTGCCGTTGCAGGTGGACAACACCTTGGTATTCCAGCCGGTAAAGGTGTAGGTGTAAGTGTTGTCATCGGCTCTGACAGGAGTGGCAGGCGGCGTGACGGTATCTCCGTAGTGATAGGTATTTGTTTGCAAAATGCTGCCGTCGTAGTTTTTAAAGCTGACCGTATACTCGATGTAGTCTATACGGTATACTGCGGTATAAGTTTTGTTGCCGTTGCAGGGCACAATTTCGCTGTCCCAACCGATGAAGGTGTATGATGCGGTTTTGTCGGTGGGTCTTGTGAGCGTAATCGAGGGTGCGGTGACGGTGTCTCCGTAGTGATAGACGCCCGATTGCAACTCTTTTCCGTTATAATCTTGGAAGATAATGGTGAAAACGGCATCGCCCGTGCCAAACACCGCCGTATAAATTTTGTCGCCGTTGCAGGGGACGACCTCGCTGTCCCATCCGATGAAATGATAAACATAAAGTCCCTCGGCGGGCTTTTCGGGTGTTTGGGTAGGAGGGGTCACCGTTTGGCCGAAGCGGTAAGAATCGGTTTGCAGTACCGTACCGTCGTAGTTTTTAAAGGTGACGGTGTAGACGATATATCTCGAGGCGAACACCGCAATGTATTCCTTGTTGCCGTCGCAAGCGACTACATCGTTGTCCCAGCCTGCAAAAGAATAGATATAGGTTTCGTCGGCGGGTTTTGTGGGAATATCGCCGAGGAAGTAGACGGGATCGCCGTAACGGTAGGAGTTTGATTGCAAAATGCTGCCGTCATGATTTTTGAAGATTACCGTGTATTGGATATAGTTTTTGCTATATTGTGCCGTATAAACCTTGTCGCCGTCGCAGGCAACCACGGGACTGTCCCATCCGTCAAAGGAATAGGAGCAACTTTGATCTGCAGGTCTTGTCGGGCTGACCTGTGGCATGGACACATAGTCGCCGATATAGTATTCGCCGCTTGCAATCACGGAGCCGTCGTAGTTTTGGAAGGTGACCGTGTATTTGCCTAAAACATAAGGTATATTTTCCGTTTGCGCGTATTCGATGGCATAGGTGTGATTTTTATTCAGACGCAATACCAAACCGAAATAATCGGTGAATGCATATTTGTCGATAAAGGTAACGGTGGTCGGAAGAGAAACGTTCAAAAGCGCGTAACAGTTATCAAATGCGGAAGCGCCGATGGAGGTAACACCTTCGGGAATTGCGATGTTGACAAGAGAAGTACAATCGGCAAATGTTCTTGCGCCAATGGAGGACAAGCTGTTTCCAAAAGCTACGCTTTCTAAACTTGTGCACCCCCAAAACGCATAATCACCAATGGAGGTAACGGTGTTGGGGATGGTCACGCTTGTGATGTCCGTATCGTTCGTAAACACCGTGTCTCCGATGCCCGTGACAGGAAGACCTTTGTAGGTCGAGGGGATGGTTATAGCCCCCTCAAGCTTCGTGCTTGCGCCAATTATGATGGCTTCTGTCTGAGATTTGATAGTTGAACATTTCCTCTGTTTGGGCGCTTGCCGTCATACCAAACATACCGAATGTCAAAATAAGCATGGCAAAGCAAAGACCCAATATAGCCGACGCTGTTTTTTTCACGTTTTTTCCTCCCGTAAAGCAAAAAAATGGCAAATGTTTTGTTTTTTCAAACAGCGGTGGTGGATAACATTTTCCCACATACACACGCAGGATGAAAAAATAAGACCCATACCACCATCATAACATAATGAAGTAAAAAAACAAGTCCGTATCGAGCGTTTGTTTCCAAGCAGCTTCCTGTTGATTTTTGGGGCAAAGCCAAATCAAAACAAAACACCACCGTCAGCTCGGGGGAGGCGGTGGTGTTGCAACATGATGCAGGGGGGGAGGCAATGCTTTTTATCCGATCACGCGGATTCTCAAAACACCCTCGACTGTTTTTAATTCTTCGATCAGTTGAGGGGAAACGGATTGATCCAAATCGAACATAGTGTATGCATATTCGCCTTTGCTTCTGTTAAGCATATCGGAAATGTTTATAAACTCTTTGGAAAGTATGGAAGTGAATGCGCCGATGGAATTGGGAATGTTTTTGTGTAGAATGGTGATGCGTGCGGGCTTTTTGCATACACCCATATCGCAGGAGGGGAAATTAACCGAATTGACGATATTGCCGTTTTCGAGGTAATTCATCACTTCCTCTACCGCCATTTTTGCGCAGTTGTCTTCCGATTCCTCGGTCGATGCTCCCAAGTGAGGAATGGCAATTACGCCCTTCATCCCCGCGGTGCGATCATTGGGAAAATCGGTAATGTAGCGTTTGACCTTGCCTGAATCCAACGCTTTTTCCATGGCATCGTCATCCACCAAACGATCGCGCGCGAAATTTAAGATGATGACGCCGTCTTTCATTTTTGAAATAGCGTCGGCATCGATGGTGTGTACGGTGTCGGGGAGCAGGGGAACGTGCAAAGAAATAATATCGCAGTTTGCGTATATTTCCTCTTTTGTTTTCACGCGTTTGACATGACTGTCCAATCCCCATGCGGCATCCACCGAGATAAACGGGTCGCAGCCGTAAACATTCATGCCGAGTTTTCTTGCGGCGTTGGCAAGAGGACCGCCGATGGCACCCAAACCGATCACGCCCAAATTCTTTCCGAGGATCTCATGACCCGCAAAAGCAGACTTGCCTTTCTCGACTTTTTTGGCAATATCGTCCTCGTTTTTTATGGATTGTACCCAGTTGATGCCGCCTACAATATCGCGGCAGCCCAAAAGCATCCCGCAAAGAGCCAGTTCGACCACGCCGTTTGCGTTAGCTCCCGGGGTGTTGAACACAACAATGCCCTGCTCGGCACATCGATCCAGCGGAATGTTATTCACACCCGCCCCTGCCCGCGCGATTGTCAATAAACGATCGGAAAAGAGCATGTCGTGCATCGACGTGCTTCGGACAAGAATGGCATCTGCCGCTTCGGGCAAATCGGTCTTTTCATATTGTTCGGTCCACAAGGCGGTACCTTTTGGAGAAATGGGCGTTAAATAATGAACTTTATACACTTATATTCCTTCTTTCGTTTTACAGCTTATGCATTGGATTGCACATCTGCAATTCGGTTCGTGTTCTTTTTAATTGTTTCGTTCGAATTCTTTTAAAAATGCCACAAGTTTTTCAACACCCTCGATGGGCATGGCGTTATAAATACTTGCTCTCATACCACCGACCGATCGGTGTCCCTTTAAGTTTATAAAGCCCTCGTTTTCCGCTTCTTTGATGAATTTTGCGTTGAGCTCATCCGAATCGGTTACGAAAGGCACGTTCATTAAAGATCGATCCTTTTTCTCGACGGTTCCTCTGAACATCTTGCTACTGTCAAGGAAATCGTATAAAACAGCTGCCTTTTTCTCGTTTCGCTCCTTGATGGCTTCCAGACCGCCCATTTTCTTTAACCATTGAAATACCTTGCCGCAAATATAAATGCCGTATGTGGGGGGCGTATTATACATGGAAGCGTTGTCTGCGTGAATCTTATAGGTGAGCATTGTAGGCGTGCCCGCCAAAACCTTTTCGGTGATCAAATCTTCTCGGATAATGGCAATGACAACACCCGCAGGCCCGACATTTTTTTGCGCGCCGCCGTAAATCATGCCGTATTTTGTCACGTCTACAGGTTCCGAAAGAAAACAGGAAGAGACGTCTGATACCAATACCTTGCCCTTGGTGTTGGGTAACTGTTTGAATTTCGTGCCGTAAATGGTATTGTTTTCACAAATATACACATAGTCTGCATTTTCGCTCACAGGCAGATCGGAGCAATCGGGAATATAAGAAAAGGTTTTATCTTCTGAGGAAGCGATGACCCTTGCCTGACCGTATTTGGTGGCTTCCTGCCAAGCTTTTTTTGCCCACTGTCCGGTGACGATGTAATCCGCAACACCGTTTTTCATCAAATTCATGGGAATCATGGCGAATTGTTGCGATGCCCCGCCTTGTAAGAACAGAACCTTGTAGCCATCGGGTATGTTCATCAGATCGCGTAAATCCTGTTCCGCTTCCTGTAAAATACTTTCATACAGCTTGGAACGGTGACTCATCTCCATAACCGACATACCGCTGCCGCGATAGTCCATCATTTCAAAAGCGGCTTCTTCCAAGACATCTTTGGGTAATACAGCAGGCCCTGCCGAAAAATTATAAATAGTACGCATATCTCAAACTCCTTTCCGTTGTTTGTGTTTAATAAAAGATGTGTTATATACTATCATAACAAAATCAAAAATGCAAGAAAATATTTCAAATATTGCAAGTAAATGTTTGAAAAATATTGAAATTTATAAAATTTTTGATGAATACTCTGGTTTTTCACAAAATGGTGTGCAAGAGTTGTGCGTTTTTGTTGCGAAATGTATTTTTGTCTGCGGAATTATATACTGATAAAAACGAAAAAGCACACCGATCGGTGTGCTTTCGTTTATGGCACGTCGCACCGAAAAAGATATCACCGAATTTTTAGGAAAATCCGCTTGTGACAAGGCTTTTTCGAACTTTTTTATATTTTTTCTCGGTGCGTGTCATAGTTGATGATCTTTCTTGTCCCTTTTTATTGAGAACCGAAAAAGATATCACCTCAATCAAGTCATTTTCATTGAGGGCGTTTCTTGTCCATCATCTTCCTGGCTTTCAGTAAAATCAAGTTTATACCTTTTTGTGCTTTCTTCTCAGCACAATAGTAACAACGAGCAAAACGACAATTACACTCATCAAAACAACAAATATCACCAGCCAGGAACAGGGTGGGTTTTCGTTCTCTCCGGTGCTTCCCATAGCATCTGTCGATTCACTGTCTCCGGTGACGACCGAAATATCCGTGTCTAACTCTTTTGCCGATGTAAAGAAGGTGGAAAAGGACGAGGTGTAAAACGATATG
>JAZSON010000031.1:0-62946 GCA_045536965.1 Eubacteriales bacterium | reverse complement strand
AGGAAACGATTTCTTCCCGTTTGACGATCTCATTTTTTTCTTCCACAAGGAACTGCAAGCGATAACATTCTTTCCCAAGGTCTTTCAGCAAAATGCTCTCGGGCTCACCCGTGGGTTTTTCCATATCGTAGATCAAAAATTCTTCAAAGTTACAGGTAATGATCCACCGAGGGCGTTGGGAATACGGGAGTGCTGCTGAATAACGCTGTGCCTGTTGAAAGGGATTCAAGAGGGTTCCGTCCGATTGACGAATGGGGCTACGAAGGTTAAAGCCTTTCTTTTTTTGCTCAATCAGCACATGGGTCGAGGGAATGTGACCGTCGATAAAGCTGGTGTGATCCAGCTTAACTCGCTCCTCAAACAGTATATATTTTTCAGGTTCGGCGACGCCAAGAACTTCACGAAGCAAAGAGAGCCAAAAGGATTGGCTATCACTCTTTTCATCGCCGCGATCTTTCCAATATTCCGCAAAGGCTTTCGCCGCTCTTTTTCTATCTATATCTGTCATAGCGCACTCCTTAAAAGTTCATTGTTTGTATTATATCACAAAACTTACGTATTTACAATGAAAATACAACTTACGACACCATTTTGTCGTAAAACAAAAACAGCATTCATAGTTATTTTTGTCGTAAATCTGTCGTAAACTACATTTTTAAGCAATAATTTGGATAAACAAAAAGCCGAAAACGCCTTGAAATAAGCGTTTTCGGCTTAATATTACTCTGCGAGGGGCTTCATCGTGGGGAACAAAATGACATCGCGGATGGAATCGGCGCCCGTAAGAAGCATGACACAACGATCGATACCGATACCTAATCCACCCGTGGGAGGCATACCGTATTCGAGGGCGGTGATAAAATCATCGTCCATCATGTTGGCTTCTTCGTCACCCTTTTCGCGCAGCTCTACCTGCTTCATAAAGCGCTGTTTTTGATCGATGGGGTCATTGAGTTCAGAGAAAGCATTGCCCATCTCACTGTGACAAATAAATAGCTCAAAACGCTCTGTGAGACGAGGTTCGGAGGTGCTGCGTTTTGCCAAGGGAGATACGTCGACGGGATGCATGGTAATAAATGTGGGCTGAATCAGCTTTTCTTCTACCTTTTGATCAAAACATTCATAGAGAGCATGACCCCATGTGGGTTCAACACCTTCCATATCAACACCAACCGACTTGGCAGCAGCCACAGCATCGGCATCGTTATCAATGGCCATAAAATCAACGCCCAAATATTCTTTGACGGCATCTGCCATAGTCAAACGCTTAAAGCCGGGCGACAAATCAATCTCTTCTCCCTGCCAGGTCACTTTATAAGTACCGAGAATTTCCATGGCGGCGCTCGAAAGCAAATCCTCAAAGAGATCCATCATATCATTGAAATCTGCATACGCCTGATAGAGTTCTACCGTGGTAAATTCGGGGTTATGCTTGGTATCCATACCTTCATTGCGGAAGATGCGACCAACCTCATAAACACGCTCAAAACCACCCACGATAAGTCTCTTCAAGTGAAGCTCGGTCGCAATACGCATATACATATCAAGATCCAAGGTATTGTGATGGGTGATAAAAGGACGCGCAGCCGCACCACCGGGAATGGTGTTCAGAACAGGGGTTTCAACCTCCATGTATCCACGGCCGTCGAGGAAGTTGCGCAGGAATTTCACAAACTTGCTGCGAATCTCGAAATTGCGGCGGGAATCGGGGTTAACGATGAGATCAACATAGCGCTGACGGTAGCGAAGTTCGCGATCGGTCAGACCATGGAATTTCTCGGGAAGCGGCAAAAGGGATTTGGAAAGAAGCTGAATGCCGGTTGCATGAATGGAAATTTCACCCATTTGCGTACGGAACACACGGCCCTCAACGCCCATAATATCGCCGATATCCCACTTTTTGAAGGCGGCATAATCTTCTTCGCCCACTTCATCGCGGCGAATATAGACCTGCATACGGTCGGTGCCGTCGCGCAGATCAAAAAAGGCTGCTTTACCCATGATGCGGCGGCTCATCATACGACCGGCCACACGCACGGTTTGCCCGTCACGAGAATCAAACTCGTTGCGAATGTCACCGTTATGGGCGGTGACTTCATATTTGGTAATCGCAAAAGGATCTTTACCCTCTTGCTGCAAAGCGGTCAGTTTGTCGCGGCGGATCTGTAACAGTTCCGAAAGAGAGAGTGTTTCATTGGTTTGATTGTCCATTGTTATAACGTCCTTTCAGGGAAATATGCCGCGGTTGTCCGCGGCATGGATTCTAATTAAAAGATTTGGAGCACCTTGAGGTGAAGTTTACCTTTCAAGGTGTCGCAGGTGGTTTCTTCACCGACACCAAGACCAAGCAGGGCTTTGCCGATGGGCGATTCATTGGAAATTTTGTTTTCCAATGGCGCCGATTCGGTGGTACCCACGATGGTATATTCATGTTCGGTGGTCTTTCCATCGGGGGTGGTCTTTGCAATCTTTACTTTATGACCGAGCGAAACACCCGATTCTTGGGAGGGAGATGCGATGATCTGCACATTATTGAGCATTTCTTCGAGTTCAAAAATTCTGTATTGAACCTTACCTTGCTCATTTTTTGCTTCATCGTACTCGCTGTTTTCCGAAAGGTCGCCGAATGCTTTAGCTTGCGCCAGCATTTCATTCACCTCGGGGCGGCGTTTTAACTTTAAATAATCGAGTTCATCTTTGAGAGCCTGAAGGCCTTCTTCGGTAACCATGGTAACTTTAGACATAACTGTTTCCCCAACTTTCATTATAATTAAATTAAGGTTTACTTACATATTTGAGAGGATTGACGGCTGTTCCGTTCGAGTAAACGGTGAAATGGAGGTGCATACCTGTTGAACGTCCCGTGGTGCCGACCTTTCCGATAGACTGGCCGAGCTTGACGGTCTGCCCTACTTTAACCGAATAGGAGGTTAAGTGTCCGTAGAGGGTGGAAATGGTCTTACCGTCTTTGACACCGTGTTCAATGATGACACAGTTGCCGTAACCGCCGTAATACTTGGCGAGGATAACCTTGCCGCCTGCAGCGGCATATACGGGCGGAGTTGCTCCGTATGTAGCGATATCTATACCGTTATGGTAGGCGGTTTCACCCGTAAAGGGATCTTTGCGATTGCCAAAGGTGGAGGAAATTTTGCAATTTGCCGTTTTAAGAGGCCAAATCATCTCGCCGCTGAACATAGCGGTTTCTTTATCCTTGATCTCTTTATTCAAAGATACCAACATGGCCGAAATTTCGGCGTTGGTCTTTTCTTCTTCGGCTTTCAGTTCCTTGAGTTTGGCAATATCGGCTTCGGCGCGCGAGATCAACGCATTGGCATTCTCGATACGCACTTCACAAACGGCGGCCAAAACCACCTGTTCGCGATAGACCATTTTAGATGCCGTCAGCATTTCTTCGGTTTCCTTGCGCTTGATCTCAAGTTCTGCAACGTCGACAGCGATCTCTCGGATGAGCTGCTGATCGTAGTCGAGAATATCGTTGGTTTGGGTAACGCGGGAAATCAGCTCTGAAAAATCATTGGAAGCAAGCGCGTATGTCAATTCTTCCATTGTGCTGTATGTTTGGGAGATTTTCATGAGAGCCAAAAATGCTTTTGTGCCGCTTTCAATGCGATTTTCCAAAGTGGTGATCTGGGTTTCATATTCGGTCAAAAGTCCGTTATAAATATCAATGAGCTCTTTATAAATGGAGATCTCGGACTGTACGGCCAAATATTCCTGATCCATTTTATGCTTCTGTTGCAAAATGGATTCGGTTTCATTGTCAAGTTTTTTCAATTCCGAGGCAATGCGGTCAAGTTCTTTTTTGACACTGCTCAACTGATTTTCTTTGTTTTTCTTTTCACTGAGCAGTTGACTGTAAGACTTTTCCGCGCTGACGGGAAAGGAAGTGGTAAATACGGGAGCAATGAAGACAAGGATCAAAAGAAAGGCGACGATGCTCTTTGTGATTCTTTTTACGCTTTTCATTCAGGGTCCTTTCTGTTTTATTTGGTTTATACTTTTTTATAGTTTCTGATGGCGAACATACTGCCGACAAGGCCTGTAAACAGACCGACGGCAACAAATCCAACGGCTACGATCCACCAAACATCGGCAAAGGATATTACCGTCACGAAATTGCCGAGGGCGGGCAGAGACGACCAAACATATTTGTAGAGGTAAAATTGTGCGCCAAAGGCAAGAACGGCCGAAATCAGACCGATGACGACACCTTCCAGCACATAGGGCACACAGACGAAAAATGAGGTTGCACCGACATAGCGCATAATAAAAATTTCTTCTCTGCGGGAATAAATGGATACCTTGGTCGTATTCATAATGACAAACAGAGAGACAACAAACAATAAAATCATCAAAGCGGCGCATACAAAGGAGATGATTTGTCTTAAACCATCGATCTGGGCGGATACCGCGGAATTGTCTCGCACATCGTTAAAATATTCTGCAAGATCACCCGAGGTAAGTCGGATAACAATGCTGTTGGCCGCCGAGGTATCTTTATACGAAAGAACGAAATACGCTTTTAGCGGATTGGCATTTCCCAGCATGATCTCGATATTTTCCATCTCTTCATCGCTGATGGATGGGTTATCGCGATATTCCTGCAGTTGATCCTGCAATGCTTGGTCTTTGGATATATATTCGACCGAGCTGATACCGAGTGAAGTGATTTTTTGCAGTTCTGCAATGCTGTTTCGAACGTCCTCAATTTCACCCTCGGTGGTGTCTTCGTTGACAAAAGCCACAATCTTGTTATAATCGTCCAAGCCTTCAAGGTTATGGTCGATATTTACGGTCAACAAATAAAAACTGCCAACCACCAAAAGACAACAAAAGAGAGCAAACAGCGAAGCGATGGTCATGACGGCGTTGCGGAAAATACCGACAAAGGCCAGCTTCAAAAAGTAGGGAAAACTATAAAAGTGCTTCATGCTTGCACCTCGTCATACATTCCGCCGACACGATCCTGCTTAACCTCGCCGTCCTGCAAAACAACGACACGTTTGTTATAATAGTCGACTACATTGCGGTTGTGGGTAATGACAACCACGGTTTTTCCCAGATCATGAATTTTCAAAAGAAGTTCCATCATTTCGACCGTCATGAGCGGGTCGATGTTACCCGTCGGCTCGTCGGCAATGATGATGTCGGGATTGTTCACAAGGGCGCGGGCAATGGCAACCCGCTGCTTCTGACCGCCCGAAAGCTGATGCGGAAAGGAATCGGCCTTATCTTCCAAGTTGACGATTCTTAAAAAACGCATAACACGGTTTTTAATCACGCGCCCCGACTCTCCGACTACACGCATGGCAAAGGCAACATTATCAAACACCGTCATTTTTGGAAGAAGTCGAAAATCCTGAAAAACGATGCCGATGGTGCGGCGAAGATAGGGAATCTGCCTTTTTTTGATCTTATCAAGTTGATATTTCCCGACACGCAGGGATCCCGAAGTCAATTCTTCTTCACATATCAACAGTTTTGTCAGGGTTGTTTTGCCCGAACCGGATGCACCAACAATAAAGACAAATTCACCGTCGTCGATTTTTAAACTGACATCGTTGAGTGCGATGGTCTGATTCGGGTAGATCTTGGTTACCTGGTTCAGTTCAATCATGTTTGTTCTTTCGCTTTCTCAATACTTGGCAGGTTTTGAAGAGAGGTATTTCTTGACCATCAAGGCGACCTTAAAGGTAATGGCGTGATCAAACTCACGCAGGTCAAGTCCTGTCAACTTACGAATCTTTTCAAGTCTGTAAACCAAAGTGTTGCGATGGACAAAGAGTTTACGGGAGGTTTCTGAGACATTCAAATTGTTTTCAAAGAATGCTTGAATGGTGATCAGAGTTTCGCGGTCAAGCGAATCAATCGAGCCTTTTTTGAAAACTTCATGCAAAAACATTTCGCACAAAGTGGTGGGTAGCTGATAAATGAGACGACCGATGCCGAGGTTTTCATAGCTGATGACAGATTTTTCAATTTCGAAGACCTTGCCGACTTCAATGGCAACCTGCGCTTCTTTATAGGAACGCGCAAGATCCTTGATGATATCGACTACTGTACCGATACCCACAACGGCTTTCAAGAAAAATTCGGCATTGAGGGTATCCAAAATGGTTTTCGCCATGGCTTCAAGCTCTTTGGATTCGACGGAGTTTCTGAATTCTCTGACTAAAACTACATCATCCTCGCCGACACCGACCACATAGTCCTTGTTTTTATCGGGGAACATATTCTGAATGATGTCAAGCGGAACAGCATCTCCTTTTTCAATGAAGCGAATCAGGAAAACACAACGGAAAATGTTGTTATTTAAGCGAAATTCTTTGGACTTGACATAAATATCACTGGGAAGTATGTTATCCAAAATGATATTTTTGATGAGAACGACCATGTCGTACTTTTCATCATACAGCGATTTGATGCTTGAAAGAGAGGCGCAAAGAACTGAGGCCAGTTGATTGGCGGTTTGATCGGTTCCCTCAACATAAACGATGTACTCCAATTTACCATGAGTGGTGAACGGCTTATAGGTAACATCGTTTAAATAAAATACATCAGAGGTGAAGACCAACTCTTCTTTCACAAGCGAACTGGTCTCGCCGATTTCGGTCGAATCAGTGGACGCAACCACAGTCGCGCTTTCATCCATCACACCAATATTTCGGTCGACGGAATCCTTCATTTTATTTATAAAATTTTGAAACAATTTATTCGACATTTATCTTGTCCCTCCGCTGGTTTGGTTGTTTTATACAAACATTATAGTTCATTATACATAATAATTACAATAATTTCAAGTACATTTTGAAAAAAACATAAAAATAAAACAACACTTTTTTGTTTTATATAGCAAAAAAACAGTCCATATAAAAAATTCAAAGGGATTTTTCGTACAAAATCATGGAAAGCACGGCAAGGCCCGCCGTTTCGGTGCGGAGAATGAGACGACCCAAACCGACAGTGGGAATATTTCTGGAATGCGCCGCTTCCACTTCGCCGCTTGAAAGCCCGCCTTCCGGCCCGATAAAGAAGCTAAACGGAGAAGAAACGTCGGATATAACCTCGCGAATGCTTTTTTGTTCCTCTCCCTCATAACACAAAAAAGCCCCCTCTTTCCCTTCCATGCGGGAAAGCATATCCGCAAAGGAAATCCCGTCCTCCACGGTCGGCACCTCTCCCCGTCCGCATTGCTTGGCGGCCTCGGTTGCGATCCTCTGCCACCGGTCGATTTTTTTCAAAAGCCCCGCTTGGTCCGGCGTACTGACACAGCGCTCGCACAAAACGGGCACGATGGAATCGACCCCGAGTTCAACGGCATGGCGGACAACGCTGTCCATCTTATCGCCTTTGATGAGTGCTTGATAAAGGGTGACTTTATAATCGACATCGGGACAATCACTTCTGATCTCTTTGACCTCTACCGTTACGGTTTCGGAGGAAAAATCGCGTATAACACAAATAAATTGCCGTTTGGCCATATCGCAGACCAAAATTTCATCCCCCTCGCGCATACGCAAAACGCGGGAGATATGCTGGGCATCACTTCCCGCAATATCAAAAGTTGCGCCGACACCGCAAATCCCATCGGACATTGCATTGGATATAAAAAAACGTCTCAATGCATTTTCCTCCCGTTTAAAAATGAAAGTAAGAAAACCAAAACATATATAAAACCAAAAGGCAGTAACAGCAAAAGCGTTGAGTGGGTAAGCGCCGCTAAAGATAGAGCGGACACAAGTAAAAGCAAATCAATGATTCTAAATAACAAAAGTTTTTTACCAAGCCGACAGTGAAGCGATTTGACGATGGGCAGTACCGCAGAGGGCGGTTGATGAAAAACCGAGGCTCCCTCGGATAAACCCTCGGTGGAATATACCGTCAATGCCACAAGGGTGGTATCGCAGTGACGTTTGGCGGCCATGTATTGCAGGGGCGACGATTCACTCGAAAGGCACCGCGCCTCCCCTTTTGATTTGACAGCGATGAAAGCATCGTCAGTTTGGGGTGAAGTATGTAAAGCCAAATCAAGCAGTTCTTCAAATGGAAAGGCGTCATCGGTCAGGATTTTGGATGTTGCGGGAATAAATCCGATGCGCATACACTCTTTTAAGGCACGGAGGACAAAACAAAGCATAACACGCGGAATACACGACAAAGACAACCCCGCCAGAACAAAAACGAAGGGATATAACGAATGAGGCGCAAGGATACGAAATACCGATAACAGCGTCAAAACCGCACCGGCGAGTGATAGCAAAGAAGAAAAGGCGATTTGGTGGCGTTTTCTTTTTTTGTCAAACAAAGCATCATACATCAAAGCGCTTACGCGGCTTCGATAAAGAGAAAAATAGGAAGATGACGGCAGGGCTGTAAGGGTAATCTGCACCGATCCCTCAGTCAAAACAAATCCCTGTCTTAACAAATCACCCACACGAAAAACCGCACGATCTCTCAAAAAAGCCTTGGAATCAGCAGAGCACTCACCACTGACCACACGACCGTCGGCAGGTACAAAATCACCTTGGGTCAGAATGATGGTATCTCCGATGCTGCATTTCCCGGGAGCGGCGCAGTGAACAAATTTCATGGGCGTAAGAGGAATAGGCGTAAAAGAAATGGCGGTCGCGCGATATAAAAGCAAATAGGAGACGGTATCAAAAACATGAAAAACAAACAAAAAGCCGATGGCGAGAAGCGGTCTGTTCAAGATAAGAAAAAAGGCGCCGAAAAGAGAGGCAAACATACCGTCAGCAGTAAAAGTTTTGGAAAAAAGGGAGCGAAAAGAAAAAACAAGCAGAGGTAGAAACAAAACGACAAGGAGCAATGCCGTAATCGGCATTGCCATCATTTTTGTTCCCTCGGTCACTTTTGCCCCGAAGATCAAAACACATATGAAGAGAAAATACGAGAGTTTTGCGATAAAAAAAGAGGATGGCGATTCGGAATAGGTAAAAAGGGTGCAAGCGGAAAGGGTTGCGGATGGTTTGACCCGTTCATCCGACTCCGCCGTCATCCTGATTCGACCGAAAAAGCCGTCCTGTTTTTCACTGTTCATAGGTTACTCCAAGTTAAATTTCACGTCTGCCCTCGATGGCGCGCATCAAGGTCATATCGTCGGCGTATTGCAACTCACCGCCAACGGGAATACCATAAGCAAGGCGGGTGGTTTTGACTCCGAGCGGTTTGATCAGTTTGGCAATATACATGGCGGAGGCCTCCCCCTCAATACTGGGATTGGTGGCGAGAATCACCTCGGAAACGCTCTCGTCCAAGCGGGAGAGCAGTTCTTTGATACGAAGTCTCTCGGGACCGATGCCGTCGGCAGGAGAAATGAGGCCGCCGAGCACATGATACAGGCCGCGGTATTCTCTCATTTTTTCAAGAGCCGCCACATCACGAGAATCCTCCACCACACAGATGACACTGCGATTTCTGGCCATATCGGCGCAGACAGAGCAGATTTCTCCCTCACAGATGTCACCGCAAAGGGTGCATCGGCTGATCTTCTGTTTGGCCGCCAAAATGGATGCGGCAAAGGCCGCGGCATCCTCGTCAGTCATATCCAGCACGGCAAAAGCCATGCGCTGGGCCGATTTGGTACCGACACCCGGCAGATGCCGAAAGCAGTCGACCAATTTATCGAGAGGCTGAATGGATTTTGCCATATCAGAAAAGACCGGGCATATTGAGGGCGCCCGTTATGCTTTCCATTTCTTTTTTATTGGTCTCCTCCACCCTCTTGACACCTTCGTTGAAGGCGGCAATGAGAATGTCCTGCAAAGTTTCGGGATCATCGGGATCAATGATATCGGGGTTAATCTCAAGAGCAAGGACTTCTTTTGTACCGCTGATCTTCAAAGAGACCATACCGCCGCCTGCTTGCACATCATATTCACGGCTGTTCAAATCTTCCTGCAGCGCGGCCATGTCCTCCTGCATTTTTTGCGCCTGTCTGAGCATGGCATTCATATTCGAGGGGCCTCCGCCCATTCCTTGCGGCAATCTTGCTTTCATAACATTACTTCCTTTCGTTTAATCGACAAATGCGGCCAAATCATTTTGCTTGGCGGCGGTTTCAGACGAAATAAATACAACATCCGTCAGCACGGGACTGATCTGCTTTGCGGCATCCGAAATGAGTGTCGCATAGGGTTCTTCTTTTAATATGGAAATGGTAAAGTTTTCACCGATGACCAACAAACGGCCTTTTTCTTCATAAAACGAAATGTTACGCAAAAACGCCGAAAGCATCGGGTTTTCTGTCAATTTTTGCAAAAGCAGCATTTGTTGTTCAAAGGGTTTGCGAACCGAGGCGGTCGGGGATGCAACATCCGCCTTGGGGGTCTCGGTTTTTTCTTTTTTGGGAGGCGGTGGGGTCACGGTCTGCGGTTTTTGCTCAACCACACTCCCCTGCTCAAGGGCGGATATGCGGGCAAGCAGGGCGGCATTGGTATCCAAAAGGGATTCATCGCAAAGCCGCACAAGCATCGCTTCCAGCGAAGCGCGCTTGGCGCTCCCCAAATAGTCAAAGCGCAAAAGAAGGTCTTGGGCGGTGCGCATCATGTACTGGATGCGTTCCCCCGTCAAAGCAGAGGCAAGGGATGAAATTTCATCCGCCTCGTATTTGGCACATTCAAGATAAATTTCGGGATTTTTAACTGCAATGGACATCAAACAGTCGCGAAGGAGGGAAATCAGATCGAAAATAAAGGATTTAATGTCCCCGCGCGCTGTATAAATGGTATCAAATACGGTAAGAACGCCACCGATGTCGCGGGCAGAAACTGCCTTGAGGGCATCCAGAACCATTTGGCGATCGGGCAAACCGAGCAAGGACGTGACAAGCTGCGCATCGAGAGGTTCCTTGTGTCCCATACAGCTTTCCAGCAGGGTCAAAGCATCGCGCATGGCGCCATCCGACGAGCGGGCAATGACCATTGCGCCCTCACGAGAAAGAGGAATATCCTCTGCTTTTGCGACCTCCATCACGCGGTCGGCAATAACTTCGGGTTTGATTCTTTGGAAATCAAAGCGCTGGCAACGGGATAAAACGGTGGGAGGAATTTTATTTTTATCGGTGGTTGCAAGGATAAAGAGAACGTGCGCGGGCGGTTCCTCCAATGTCTTTAAGATGGCGTTGAAAGCGCTGATGGAAAGCATATGAACTTCGTCGATAATGTAAACGCGCTTTTTTACCTGACTGGGCAGATAAAGCAGTTCATCGCACAAGGAACGAATATCCTCGACACCATTGTTACTTGCGGCATCCATCTCCACCACATCAAGCACCGAACCGTTATCGATACCGACGCAGGCGGCGCACTGATTACAAGGATCGCCGTTTTGGGGATTTTCGCAGTTGACAGCCTTGGCTAAAATCTTAGCGCATGTGGTCTTACCCGTACCGCGGGTACCGCAAAAAAGATAAGCGTGTGAAAGCTTATCCTCGAGTAGTTGTTGGCGCAAAACGGCGGTAATATGGTCACGGCCGTAGACATCCGCGAAAACGCGGGGACGCCATTTGCGGTATAACGCCTGATACATGGCATTTCCTCCGAATACAGGATACAAAACAAGACCGTGCCCTTGCTTCGAATACGGACTGAGGCGCGCGTCCCGAAAGTAAAACTCAAAACAGGTAAATCTGCGGCACATGAAACTAACCGCTTAATGCTGCTTGGTTCCCCACCTGACATGGTTCACGGCGTTTCATTGCACAGGACCCATTTCTCAACATCCTACTCTCGGCGCTGGCCACCCGAGGCCGACCCTCAAACAAGGCATTCTCCCCCGCTATAGCGGATTGCAGGTGCAGGGCACCGCTGGCTCCCCGGATAGCACGGTCTTATTTTGTATCCTGTTGTATATTCAAATAATTTCGTCAAACATTTCGATGCGCTCTTGGTGACGGCCGCCTTCAAATTCGGTGGTCAAAAAGAGCATGGTCAATTCCTTTGCCTCATCAAGCGAAAGGACTCTGCCGCCCAGACACAATACGTTTGCGTTGTTGTGCCCTCTGGACTTGGAAACCGAGAAGGGATCGCTTGCAAGCATGGCACGGATGCCCTTGTGCTTACCCGCGCACATCATCATGCCAACCCCCGTTCCGCAAAAGAGTAGGCCGAAAGCGGCACGATGGGAAAGCACTTCGCCGCAAACCGCTTCTGCATGGATGGGGTAATGCACGTTTTCTCCGTTGCAACCAAAATCAACACAGTGATAGCCCTTTTCTTCCAAGAACTCCACCATATCACGTTTTAATTCATAGCCTGCATGATCACAGCCAACGGCAATGGTGATTTTTTCTACATTGTTAAGCATTTTCGGTTACCTTTACCTTAAATAAACTGAAATTACGAGAAAAATAGAAGTATCCGTCAGGAGCAAGACGCATATTAAAACCGCAAGAGGTCTTAACCAAGTGAAGCGAAAGATCCTTCCATCGAATGGCATAAAGACTTTGATTGCCACGACAATTCATGTAAAGGTAATGATCGGTGGAAACCAGCTCTATCTTTTCATTGGAAGCGACCGAAGCCACCGTCATTTTCTGATCAGTGATCATCTCGTTTTTCGCAGTGTCGTAAGAGAAAAGCACATAATCATATCCGACGCCCCAAAGCTTTCCGTCTTTCCCGACGGTCAGCGCATATACCCCATGCATATTGGGATCCAAATCACCCACATAGGTATATTGCTCGGTTTTCAAATCACAAACCACCATCTGGGCGGCAGAATCGCCCGCAACAGACGAAGTGGCAAGATAGAGATTGCCGCCGCTGTACGCCATGGCTTTGACAATGTGACCCGAAATGAGGTCGAATTTCACGGTATAGTCAAGAGTTTCGATATCGATGATACAAATCGCGCCCGAGGTGCCCCCTTCGGCAGGCGCGGTAGAGACAACCAGCTTCTTTTCTTCGGGAATCAAAAGCATGGTGATGGCCTCAAGCTGGGGGAACTGGGAGGATGAAACGGTACAAACGGGGGAAGGGTTGGTGGCGGTCATATCGGTCATGTTCCAGGGCTTGGATCTGTCATAAGCCAAGACCTCTACACCCGCTTTGACCGCGTGGGTGTAAAAAACATACCGGGAAGTAGCGCAGATACCGTTGACACCCGGCATACCCAAAAGACGGGTAGATTCGCCGCTGTTTATATCAAAGTTTCCTGCACCACGAACCAAACTGCCGCCGAAAATCACACCGTTTTCATCCATATCGATGGTATCGATGGTGGTGGCCCATCCTTCGAGAGGGACGGTGAAATGGCGCACGGTTTCTTTATCTATATTGTACTCAACAGCATCACCATTGTATCCGTCAAGACCGACGAGGCACAGATCGTTTTGATAATTAAAATAATCCCAGTTGAGCACAATCGACCAAACGGAAAGTCCCGCCACTGTTTGATAGGTATCATTCGTCAGGTTGTAACGACAGATCTTGCGGTTGGCATCGGCAAAGTAAAAACATTCACCGTCGGGCGAAAGCGGAGAAAGGCTGCGGATGGTACAAGGAATTTCCTTGACTTTTTCATCGGTATCACGGCAAATGACATCGATCGACTTTCCCGTGGTGGGATTGAGGACCATAAGCTGAATGTCGCCGTTGGAGGTCTGACAGACAAGTCGGTCGCCAATGATGTTGATGTCAAAAATATACGCTTTGATGTCGCGGTATTTGGCGGGCAAAATGTCTTTCCCGCGCTCATCAAGAGATTTGTAGCGGTAAAGAGCCGAGTGACCCTCGGAATCGCGGCTTACAACATAATAGGAGCCGTCTTTTTTATTGTACGCGGTGGCATATTGTCCAACCGCCTTTAAGTTGGGTACCGAATAAAGCTTTGTGGTATTGTTTTTTAAATCGTAATACAAAAATTGATCCGAACCAACCAGACCGCAAACAATGTTGCCCTGACCATCCTCGCACATGGCGGTGGGAGAATAGTCAAGCTGCATAACCAAGCCGACCAAGCCGGTTTTGACATCGTAGCGGTAAATGGCAGCGCTGGAATTGACAGCGATATACACGTCTCCACTGGAATGGACGAAAAGTTCATACACCGATTTACCAGTTGCAAGCTTATGGGTCTTTAAAAGCTTACCGCTCTGGGGATCTACAATTTGAAAGGTAGCGTATGAATCACCGTTGACACCGCAATAAAGACGGGGCTTGCCATCTTTATCTTTGCCGCCGATGCAAATATTTGCTTGGACCGAATAAGTCAGTTGACCGATTTCTGTCAATGTGGCCGAAAGAGAAACAGAGGAATCGGTAGCGGGGGTATCGTCGTCAGACGGAATATCCTCGATCGGTTCTTCTTCTCCGCAAGCGGTCAAAAGAAGCATGGCCAACAGCAAAAGGCAGGCGAACAGTTTCTTCATAATCGATCCCTTTCAAAAAAATGCTAAAATTATTTGGATGCCTCCAAGGCGTTTGCAAGGTCTGCAATGATGTCGGAAGCGCTTTCAATACCAACCGAGAAGCGAACCAGTTCGGGGGTGATACCGCAATCAACAAGCTGCTCGTCGGTAAGTTGACGGTGGGTCATGGAAGCGGGATGAAGAACACCCGTGCGGGCATCGGCAACGTGTACCACGATGGCAGCCAGCTTCAAAGCATCCATGAAACGAACGGCGCGTTCTCTGCCGCCGCCGACGCCGAAGGAAATGACGCCCGATGCACCGATGAATTCGCCCTCTTCATTTTTAAGATATTTTTTGGCAAGAGCGTTTTGAGAATCGGTTTCAAGTCCGGGATAGTTGATAAATACAACGTCCTCCTTGGGACAGCTTTGCAAATATTTTGCAACCTCCATGGCATTCTTGCAGTGCTTTTCCATACGCAGATGGAGGGTTTCAAGACCCAAGTTCAAAAGATAGGCGTTAAAGGGCGAGGGGGTCGCGCCGAAATCGCGGAGAAGAAGCACGCGCGCCTTGGTGACAAAAGCCGCTTTACCGAAGGCTTCGGTGAATACAAGTCCGTGATACGCTTGGCAAGGGGTGGAAAATTCGGGGAAAATCGACCAGTCAAAGGTGCCGCCGTCAACGATGACACCGCCGACCTGGGATGCGTGTCCGTCCATATATTTGGTGGTGGAATGAATGACAACATCGGCGCCGAATTCAAAGGGACGGCACAAATAAGGGGTTGCGAAGGTGTTGTCGATCATTAAAGGCATATTATGACGGTGGGCAAGCTTGGCATAGCGCTCGATGTCAAAAACATTGAGCGCGGGGTTTGCGATGGTCTCACCGAACATAAGGCGGGTCTTACTATCGATTTTCGCTTCAATCTCTTCATCGGTTTCGCTCGGCAGGAAGTATCTGACCTCAATACCCATGCGGGCAAGCTGGACAGAAAGAAGATTGATGGTACCGCCGTAGATCGCGGAAGAAGCAAGGAAGTTATCTCCCTGCACGCAAACATTGAGGATCGACATGAGGGATGCCGCCTGACCCGAAGAGGTCAACATTGCGCCGACACCGCCCTCAAGTGAAGCGATTTTATTCTCCACCGCTTCAAAGGTGGGGTTGGAGATACGGGTGTACATATGACCCGCCACCTTCAAATCAAACAGATCGCCTACATGGGCGCTCGAATCGTATTGATAGGTGGTGGATTGGTAAAGAGGCAGAACACGGGGCTCACCGTTTTTCGGTTTATAACCCTCTTGAATACAACGGGTTCCGATTTTATATTTATTCATGATTATATCTCTCTTTCATAAACTTTACCGATTATATCACATACAAAGAGGAAAATCAAGTAGGGAAATCTATTTAACCGAAAAGATCCTTTTTGATCTTTTTCCCCGTCGGTGTGGTGGCAAGGCCGCCCAGTGAGGTTTCCTTAAGCTGCATGGGAAGCATTTTACCGACACGCATCATGGCTTCAAGCACTTCATCGGGCGGAATGGGCAAAACCATACCGCCGAGAGCAAGATCGGCAGACAAAAGGGCATTCATAGCACCCGATGCATTCCGCTGGGTACAGGGAATCTGGACAAGTCCCGCAAGAGGATCGCAAATAAGACCCATGATATTGACCAAAGCAATGGAAAATGCCTGCAAAGCGGCGGCGGGGGTCCCCCCCATCATTTCAACCGATGCAACGGCAGCCATCGCGGCGGCCACGCCGCATTCGAGCTGACAACCACCCTCTGCACCCGCAACAGAGCCATTGCGAATGACGATGGCGCCGACACCCGACGCAGTAATCAAAGCGTTCAAAATGGCTTTTTCTTCCAGTTTCATTTCTTCCGCCAGCGTAATGACAACCGCAGGAAGAATACCGCAGGAGCCCGCAGTGGGCGCAGCGCAAATACGGTTCATGGAAGCGTTTGCTTCACTTCCCGCAAGCGCCCTTGCCATCACGGTATTTAAGAAACGGCCGCAAATGCCGCCGCGCTCTTCGGCGTACGCCCTGTGACGGAAGGCATTGCCTCCGATGAGAGAACCATCGGTTGCTTTGTCCTTACAGATGGCTTTTTGTCCCGCATTGAGCATGACGAGATAGCGCTTTTTAACCTCTGCATAAATCTCTTCGTCGGTTTTACCCGTGAGTTTTCGCTCATTGGCAAGCACCATGGCGTAAAGAGGAAGCTTTTCTTCTTCGCAGCGGTGGAGCAATTCTTCAAAATTATGATACATGTTATTCTCCCCCGTTTTCGTTGATAATCGTTGTGGAAATGATGTTGGGAATCTTGCGAATCTCTTCTTCGACGGACTGCGGCACAAAGCCGTCGGCTTCGATGACACAGCAGGCAACACCGCCGCGGTCGTCACGACTGAGCTTTAAGTGGGCAATATTGACGTTATGCTCGGCAAACACACGCGAAACACGGCTGATCATGCCCTGCACATCATTTTGAAAAATCAAAACAGTGGGCGACAGAACCGAAAAGTCGGTGTGGTACCCATCGATACGGTTAATGGTAATCAGTCCGCCGCCGATGGAAGCGCCCGCAATGATGCGCTTGCTGCCGTCGGGGAAAATAAATGTCATTTCGACCGAATTTTCATGCATTCCTTCCAGTTCCACTTCATAAAAGGAAAACGCAAGCCCTTTTTCTTTTGCAAGCGAAAAGGAAAAAGACAGCCGTTCATCATCCTCGCGAAGTCCCAAAGCACCCGCCACAAGGGCTTTGTCGGTGCCGTGGCCAAGGTAGGTTTTGGCAAAAGAACCATGCAGACCAAAGGTCACTTCGGTATATCCCGCTCCCGCGATCATTCCAGCGATACGGGAAAGTCTCGCCGCTCCCGCGGTATGTGAGCTGGAGGGACCGATCATGACAGGGCCAAGCGATTCAAAGATACTGATATTCACATTCACCGCTCCTTTTTTTCACAAACGCTTTACTTTTTTTATATTGTGCCATATAATGATAAAAAAATCAATGAGGGTCTTTCATGTATCGAAAAATTTTTGATCTGACGGGGGGCATTCCCGTTTTGGAAACAAACCGCCTGTTTCTCCGCCGCATGCTGACAAGGGACTATAAAGATATGTACAGTTATGCATCCGATCCGAGAGTCAGCCGACACCTTCTTTGGAATCCGCACGAAAGCGAATCGTTTACAAAAAAATATCTCAAGCATTTACAAAGAGAATACGACCGATATTTATTTTATGATTGGGCGGTACTGTGCAAGGATGACGGTAAAATGATCGGCACCTGCGGATTGACCGCCTATTCCGAGCGGCACAATATCGCCGAAATCGGCTATGTTCTCAACCCCGCCTATTGGGGACGCGGTATCGCTGCCGAAGCGGCGGGAGAAGTGATTCGTTTTGCTTTTGACACCGTGGGTGTCGAGCGGGTGGAAGCGAGACACATGGAAGGCAATGAGGCCTCGGGAGCCGTCATGCAAAAATGCGGCCTGCAAAAAGAAGGGGTGCTTCGTCACGCCGTATGCAAAAACGGTGTATATCACAATGTACACATCTATTCGATACTCCGCAGTGAGTATAACAGAAATCGAACCTGATTGCAAGGTGTAGCCATAAAAATAACCGACCAAACGAGGTCGGTTATTTGCATTATTTGGTTTTATTCTTGAAAAAACGGTGTCCTTCCAGTTCAAACAAAAACTGCAGGTCGTTTTCAAACCACTTGGCGGAGGATTTTTTTGCATGGGCGGGCGCATAGAAGAAAACAGCACCTCTCGAAACATCCTCGGCAGATCCATCCAGCACCGAACGGACGGCGGCTACCGTATCCTCGGTGGGCATATACTTGGGATTGTAATAATTGGAAATGGTGGAAAACTGATTTTTGCGGTGGAGAACATCGTACACAGTGGATGGAAATTTGGGGCTCTTGACACGGTTGACAATCACCTGCGCGATGATTTGTTTATGCAGGTAGGAGTGTCCTCTGACCTCACGCTCAACCACAAAGCAAAGCATATCAAATTCTTCTTCTGTCACACAAATGACAAAGTTTTCATCCATGGTTTCTTTGGACGGGAGGCTTTCCTCGGTACTCTCATCCTCTTCAACCATAACATCGCCCAGGGTAAGAGCGTTGTCATATTTTATGACGGCAGAGCTTTCACCTGTCACGGCTTCAGTCTGCTCAATCGTTTCATCTTTGGGTACCTCAATCGGCGTACTCCACAACCACTCTGCCGATTCGGGTGCCGGTAGACTGCCGTCCAACACAGTGCTTTCTCCCAACAGTACAAAGAGGAGTAAAAACAGTACCGTCGAAAGTCCGATCACGAAAGACGAAATCAGTCTCGTGCGTAACTTTAAAATTTGACCCATTCCTTTCTTAGCCGTCCTTTCCGTCACAACATCGTGTGCTTTTTTCATAAGTATGTATATGATTCGGTGTGACATTCCATGACGGTTGATTGGATTTTTTTGGTGTGCGTTTTGCATTATAACAAACTTTTTTAAAAAAAGGAACCCCCTATTTGCATAGAATTGACTACATCGATTTTTCCAATTTTATGCAATGTGTATAAATTTGACGTTAATTCGTATAATATGTCTACCAAACCCAAGGAGGTCAAAGAATGAATGCAACCATAAAAAACATGGGCAAAGGCGTCGCCGTGGGCATGATAGCGGCCGTTGCCATCATCGTAGGAATCGCCATTTTTAAGAAAAGCTCCAAGCCAAAGCTCAAGCAAAAGGCCAACTGCGCCCTGCGGGCCGCAGGCAACTTTATCGATCAACTCACACAAATGACCGATTAAAACGACGCAACTGCGTCGTTACATACGTTTTGTCCATATTTATATTCATTTTGTCTATTGACAAAGCCGTGTTAAATTGGTAAAATGTTTTCAAAATATATAAAACAAAGGAGAAAATGTATGATCCGTTTAGCTATTTCCGGCCTCGGCCGCATGGGCAATATGCACCTGAGCATTTACGAACAACTTGTTGAAGAAGGATACCCCTTGAAAATCGTGGCCATCTGCGATGTAGACAAATATAAGTTGGAAGGCAAATCCACCGCCATTACCAACCTCGTCTCTTCTGCCGCCGAACATAAATTCGATGAATACAACCACTACACTTCTTTGACCGAAATGCTCGAAAAAGAAAAGCTGGATGTTGTTGACGTTGTCATGCCCACCCATCTTCATGCCGATGCCGCCATCGAAGTATTGAACCACGGTATTCACTGCTTCTGCGAAAAACCCATGTCCACCTCGGTTGAGGATTGCACCCGCATGATCGATGCCGCCAACAAAGCCGGCAAAAACCTCATGATCGGTCACTGTCTCCACTTCTGGCGTGAATACGCATTCTTGAATGATTGCGTCAAAGACAAAACCTACGGCGATGTCCTCGGCGGTTATTTCTGGAGAGGCGGCTGGCAGGATCACGTTGCCAATCCCTCTTGGAACAACTGGATTCTCAAGCGCGAGTGCGGCGGCGGCGCCATCTTCGATCAGCACGTTCACGATGTAGAAGCTATCAACTGGATCTTCGGCACACCGAAGGCTGTTTCTTCCCTCGGCAAAACCAATCCCACCGAAACCTATCTCGGTCTTCTCCCCGACGATGGCAAGACCTACAACATTGTTAACACCAACTACATTTACGAAGACAACAAGGTCATCACCGCGCTGGACGATACCGCCTACATCGGCTATCCCTTCGGTTACGGCTTCCGCGTCAATCTCGAAAGAGCCACCATCGCTTATGAAAACGGCAAATTGACCGTTTATACCGCCGACGGAAACGGTGTTGAACCCGATCTTTCCTCCTACGGCAACAAAAACGCCTATTACAACGAATTCAAATATTATCTCGATTGCGTTTCGGCCGGCGTTAAACCCACAAAGCTTCCCCCCGAAACCAGCCGCGAAGCCATCCACCTCACCCTTTGTGAAGTTGATTCCTGCGACAAACAGGGTCAAATCGTCTCCTGCTGATAACATCTATATGTACGCACAAGAAATGCCTCTTGTGCGTACATTTTTATTTGGAGGAAAATTGCGCCTTGGCTTCGTTGATCTTTTGCATAGGCGCCGCTTCGGTTGGATACCAACCACGCTTTTGCATACAAGTGAACATATCGTGTTGCATGGAATGTTCTTCTGTGAGAATACTCAAAAACAGATTCTTTACTTCGCATCCTGCGCTCTCATTGGCGCTGGTGTTGTAATCGCCCGTGATGGCTTTTTGGCTGTGCAAAAGATCGGTCGCCATTTCACGTTCACCAAAATTCGGTTGCATACTCATTCAATTCCCTCCTTATTAAGATAACATACCGTAGAGCTTGTCGTAATGCTCGCTGTGCTTTGCCGCCATCTGCTCGTATTTGGTTTTCAGCTCTACATCCCCTGTATTTTCGGCATAAGCGCGGAATTTGCAAACGAGCATTTTTTCGGATTGCAGCGCGTCACTGATGGCACCGAGTTCTTTGCTTGTCAGATTTGCCATGGTGTTACCTCTCTTTCTGTGATAAGTTGTCTTTAGTTTCACCTAATTTTATAAAAAATATACATTTCCTGCATTGTTTATTTGGATTTTTTCCCTCATTTTATCCTTGACACCCGATTTGTTTTATGTTACAATTTACAATAGAGTGTTAATTTGTAACATTTCCATGTAAATCCAAAACAAAGGAGAAAGATAATGTACCAGAAAAGGCGAGAGATCCTCAGAACCCATCTGCATTCCAAGCCCTTCACCACTTACAGCGAGCTTGAAGTTCTTTTTCCCGATGTTTCAGGCATGACCATTCGCCGCGACATTGATTATTTTGAATCGATCGGCGAGGTCATCAAGGTGCGCTCGGGTGCGCGCAGCATGAAATACATCACCACTTCCTTTGAAGCTCCTTTTTCCCATCGAGCTTCCCAAAACATTCGCTCCAAACGCAGAATTGCCAAATTCGCCGCCGGCATAATCGAGGCAGGCCGTTCGGTCTTTATCGACTCGGGTACAACCGCGCTGGAGCTGGCTTCTTTCTTACCCGATGAGCGTCATAACATCACAACCACCAGTCCTTCGGTTGCCCTTTCTCTTATGGATCACCGCAAAAGCATGGTCTATCTGGTCGGCGGTCTTCTCCATCCCGAAAGTCTTTCGGTATCGGGTCTGCCCGCCATCTCGTATATCAACGAGATCAACATCGATCTGGCCATTCTGACCCCCTCGGGTTTTTCACTCAAGGACGGTTTCACCTGCGGTAACTACGGTGAGTGCGAGCTCAAGCGTCTTGTGGTATCCAAAGCAAGATCGGTCATCATTCTTGCCGATATCAACAAACTTGACCGCTCTCTGCCCTACACCTTCTGTTCCCTCGATCAAGTGCACGATTTAGTGCTTGATGCGCCGCTTCCCGAGGATTTCACCCGCGAAGCAGAACAGAAAAAAGTTAAAATACACATTGCAGAATAAATATTTATATATAATTTGGAGGTAAACCATGGCAACACCCATCATCATGCCCCGTCAGGGACAAAGCGTAGAAAGCTGCGTCATCACAAGCTGGGCCAAAAAAGAAGGCGACAGCGTAAAAATCGGCGATATCTTGTTCTCTTATGAGACCGACAAATCTTCCTTTGATGAAGTCGCCGCCATTGAAGGCACCCTCTTGAAGATCATTTGCGAAGAAGGCGAAGACGTCCCCTGTCTTGAAAACGTCTGCGTCATCGGCAATCCCGGTGAAGACGTTTCCGCTTTCCTCACAGCATCGGCTGAAAAAGTCGAAGAAACCAAAGAAGCCGCTGCCCCTGCCGCAGCCGCCGCTCCCGCAGCCGCCGCTCCCGTTGCTGCCGCCCCCGCAGCCGCTACGGGTATTTCTTCCGACAAAGCATCCCCCCGCGCTCGCGCACTGGCTGAAAAGACCGGCGCCTCTCTTGCCGCCGCAACCCCCACGGGTCCCGACGGAAGAATCATCGAAAGAGATGTACAAAACGTACTGGATCTCGGCTTGACCGCTCCCTCCGCCGCAGAAGCCAAAGCCGCTCCTGCCGCAAGCGATGAGGACTATGTCGACGAGCCTCTGCCCAACATCCGCAAAGTCATCGCCAAATCGATGCACGCTTCCCTTTCCGAGATGGCACAGCTTACCCTCAATGCTTCCTTCGATGCCACCCAGATTCAGGATTTGCGCGCAGAAATCAAGGCAAACGGCGAAAAGATGGGTCTTGCCAACATCACCCTCAACGATATGATCCTCTACGCGGCCGCCCGCACTCTTACCCAGTTTAAGGAAATCAACGCTCACTACATTGACAACAAATTCATGCGCTACTTCAAGCATGTCAATCTCGGCATTGCCGTCGATACCGATCGCGGTCTTTTGGTTCCCACCCTCTTCTCCGCCGAGACCTACACCCTCAACGAGCTTTCCAAGAACGCCAAGGTTCTCATCACCGAAGCCCAGAAGGGTACCATTTCTCCCGATATGCTCAAGGGCGGCACCTTCACCGTGACCAACCTCGGTTCTCTCGGTGTTGAAAGTTTCACCCCCGTCATCAATCCTCCCCAAACCGCCATCCTCGGTGTTAACACCATCGTCCGCCGCATCCGCGAAGAAAACGGCAAGGATGTTTCCTATCCCGCCATGGGTCTCTCGCTCACCTTTGATCACCGCGCGCTCGACGGTGCTCCCGCCGCCAAGTTCTTGAAAGCCCTTTGCTTTAACTTGGAAAACTTCCGCGCTCTGCTCTTGAAATAAGAAAGGAGAAAAACGATGTTTGATCTGATCGTACTCGGTGGCGGCCCTGCCGGCTATAACGCCGCAGAACGCGCCTCCCACGCAGGCCTGAAAACCCTCTTGATTGAAGAACGTTCGCTCGGCGGCGTTTGCTTAAACGAGGGTTGTATCCCCACAAAAACACTGCTTTATTCCGCAAAAATCTATGATTATTCCAAGCATTGCGCCGATTACGGCGTCTCGCTTCCCAATGCCGCCATTGACCACGGCGCAGTCGTAAAAAGAAAAGACAAGGTCGTTAAGACCCTTGTTTCGGGCGTAACCGCCAAAATGAAGGGCGCAAAGGTTACGGTTGTGAACGGTTCGGCCGTCATCACCGGCAAGAGCGCCGAAGGTTTTGCGGTCAAAGCGGGCGATGAAACCTTCACTGCCGCCAAGCTTTTGATCTGCACCGGTTCAAGCCCCGCACTCCCCCCCATCGACGGTTTGAAGGAATCGCTTGAAAAGGGCTTTGCTCTGACCAACCGCGAAATCCTCGCTCTCACCGAAAAGCCCGAAAAGCTCGTTATCGTGGGCGGCGGTGTCATCGGTCTTGAAATGGCCAGCTATTTCAACAGCATCGGCACCGAAGTGACGGTTATTGAAATGCTTGACCACATTGCAGGCCCCACCGACAGACAGCTTTCCGAAATGCTCCGCAAGGACTACGAAAAACGCGGTGTTCGCTTCCTGCTCGGCGCCAAAGTCACCTCCATTCGTGACGGCGGTGTTTCCTATGAAAAGGACGGCAAGGCCGACGTTGTCAAAGCCGATTACGCCCTCGTTTCCATCGGTCGCCGTGCCCGTACCGCAGGCATCGGTCTTGAATCCATCGGCGTCAATGTTGAGAGAGGCGCAATCGTCACCGACGAATATATGCGCACCAACATTCCCGACGTCTATGCCGCGGGCGATGTAAACGGCAAATCCATGCTGGCTCACACCGCTTACCGCGAAGGTGAAGTGGCTGTCAACAATATGCTCGGCAAGACCGACAGAGTGGATTACGCCGCCATTCCCGCCGTCATCTACACCAACCCCGAAGTGGCTTCCTGCGGCGAAACCGAGGAAAGCGCCAAGGAAAAAGGTCTGGATGTCGATATTAAAACAGCTCCGCTTCGTCTTTCGGGACGTTACATCGCCGAAAACGAAGGCGGCAACGGCATCATGAAGATCCTTGTCGATCGCAAGAAAAACGTGCTCGTCGGTGTTCACATGATCGGTACCTACGCTTCCGAAATCATCTTCGGCGCCGCCATGATGATCGGTCGCGAAATGCGTGTAAACGATCTGCAAAAGATTGTCTTCCCCCACCCCTCGGTGTCTGAGGTTCTCCGCGAAATGATGTTTATGTAATCGTCAGCAAAAGGTCTCACTTTTTATATAAATTTAAAGAAAGAAGGAATTTTCATGCCTAAGAGTCAATTCATCGACCCGAAACAAGTCAGAAAACCCGGCTTTATTCACTTTGATGATATTCCCGTTCATCAGTACAACCTCTCCATCGAGGAAGAAAAGAAGCTTTACACCAAAGAACAGCTCATCAATGTCTTCCGCGACATGACCGTCATTCACGAGTTCGAAAACCTCCTCAATGAAATCAAAACCAAATCGACATACAACGGCGTTGAATACAACAACCCCGGTCCTGCCCACCTTTCTCTCGGTCAGGAAGCTTCCGCCGTCGGTGAAGCCTTCCACCTTGATACCAACGACTTTATTTTCGGTTCCCACCGCAGCCACGGCGAAATCCTCGCCAAAGGTCTGTCGGCCATCGAAAAGCTTCCCAAAGAAGAACTTTACGACATTATGAAGAACTTCCTCGACGGTTCGATTTTGAATGTCGTCGAAGGCAAAGAACAAAACAAGGGCGATGTCAAAGACCTTGCTATCGACTTCTTGCTTTACGGCGCTTTGGCTGAAATCTTTGCCCGTACCACCGGCTTCAACCGTGGTCTCGGCGGTTCGATGCACGCCTTCTTCATTCCTTTCGGTATTTTCCCGAACAACGCCATCGTCGGCGGCAGTGCCACCATCGCAACCGGTGCAGCCCTCTACAAGCGTTCCAACCGCAAACCCGGTATCGTTGTTGCCAACATCGGCGACGGTTCCATGGGTCGCGGCCCTGTCTGGGAAGCTCTCTGTATGTCCACCATGGATCAGATCAAAAAGCTTTGGGACAGCGATCTCGGCGGCGGTCTGCCCATCATGTTCAACGTATTCAACAACTTCTACGGCATGGGCGGCCAGACCTACGGTGAAACCATGGGTTACGAATTCCCTGCCCGCATCGGCGCAGGTGTTACCGGCAACCAAATGCTGGCAGAACGTGTCGACGGCTACAATCCTTTGGCTGTTGCCGATGCATACAAACGCAAGAAAGCCCAGCTTCTCAAGGGTGAAGGTCCCGCGCTTCTCGATGTCATGACCTACCGTATTTCGGGTCACTCTCCCTCCGACTCCTCCACCTACCGTACCCAAGAGGAAATCGACGCTTGGAAACTGGAAGATCCCATTGCCGCTTTCGGTCTTCGCTTGATTGCCGGCGGTCTTGCAACCAAGGAAGATCTTGATGCCATCCGCGAAGGTATCATTGAAAGAATGACCAAGATTCTCCGCCTTGCCATCGACGACACCGTTTCTCCCAGAATGGATCTCAACGCACAGCCCAACGCCATCGCCGATCTCATGTTCTCTAACCAATCGATGCCCAAGATGGAAGACCGCGAGCCCGATGTGCTTCTTCCCAAGGCTGAAAACTCCCGTGTCAAATCCCTCGCCGTCAAGGTTCGTACCGCCACCGATGAAAACGGAAAACCCGTTTCTAAGACCAAAGTATTCGGTTTGCGCGATGGTATCTTCGAAGCCATTTATGACAAATTCTATGAAGATCCCACCCTCGTCGCTTACGGCGAAGACAACCGTGACTGGGGCGGCGCATTCGCCGTTTACCGCGGTCTGACCGAAGCCATCCCCTATCACCGCTTCTTCAACTCGCCCATTTCCGAAGCCGCCATCGTCGGTTCTGCCGTCGGTTACGCCATGGCAGGCGGTCGCGCCATCGTTGAACTGATGTACGCCGACTTTATCGGTTGCGCAGGCGACGAAATCTTCAACCAGCTCTCCAAATGGCAATCCATGTCGGCAGGCATCCTCAAGATGCCCGTTGTCGTCCGTGTTTCCGTCGGTTCGAAATACGGTGCACAGCACTCGCAGGATTGGACAGCCCTGACCGCACACATTCCCGGTCTGAAGGTTGTATTCCCCGCAACACCTTACGATGCCAAGGGTCTGATGGCCGCCGCTCTCAATGGCACCGACCCCGTCATCTTCTTTGAATCTCAACGCATTTACGACATCGGCGAACAGTTCCACGAGGGTGGCGTTCCCGTAGAGTCCTACGAATTGCCCTTCGGCGAGCCCGATGTTAAGCGTGTCGGATCGGATGTAACCATCCTGACCATCGGCGCTGTTTTGTACAGAGCCATGGAAGCCGCAAAGACCTTGCAGGAAAAATACAATCTCTCCGCAGAAGTCATCGATGCCCGTTCTCTCGTCCCCTTCAACTATGAAAAGGTCATCGAATCGGTCAAGAAGACAGGCCGCATCATCATCGTCGGCGACGCTTGCGAACGCAACTCCATTATGCGCGACATCGCTTCCAACATCACCGAAATGTGCTTCGATTACCTCGATGGACCTCCCGTGGTTGTTGGTTCCCGCAACTGGATCACCCCTGCCTTCGAGCTTGAAAAGAACTTCTTCCCGCAACCCGAATGGATCATCGACGCCATTCACGAGAAGATCCTTCCCCTCGCAGGCCATGTGGCCACCGCCAACTTCACCAATCTTGAAAAGATTGCTCGTGCGAAAAAAGGAATCTAATCTATGATTTTTTATGCTCCCGACACCCACAATCCGTATTTTAATCTCGCGCTGGAAGACTATCTTCTTTTGGAAACCAAAGAAGATGTCTGCATGCTTTGGCAAAACGATCCTGTTGTTGTCATCGGCAGAAACCAAAACGTCTATGCGGAAGTGGATCTGGAGTACACCAATGCACATGATATCGTCGTCGCCCGCCGCGCAAGCGGCGGCGGCGCCGTTTATCACGATCTTGGCAACATCAACTACACCTTCATTACAAAACGAAGCAAAGAAAACACCTTGAATTTCGCTTATTTTTCCAAACCCATCGTGCACGCGCTAGCCCTTCTCGGTATTCATGCCACCCTATCAGGCCGCAACGATCTTATAGCCTGCGGATCAAAATTTTCAGGAACCGCCCAACGCACCACCCAAGATCGCATCCTGCATCACGGTACCCTCTTATTTGATAGCGATCTTTCGATTCTTTCAAAGGTTTTGACACCCTCCCCTTTAAAGCTCAAATCCAAAGCCATACAGTCCGTTCGCACCCGCGTTGTCAATTTAAACACCCTTTTACCCACTGAAAACAAAATGACCACCCAAGAATTCAAAGCATTTCTCAAACGGAATTTTCTGCAATCACTCCATGCAGAAGAAAAGGAAATCCCCAAAGACAAGGTTTTGCAGTCGGAGCACTTTTTAACCCACAACAGCTTTGATTTCAATTTCGGCAAAAAGCAAACCTTTTCTCTCCAAAAGGAAGCCTATGGAGAGTACGGTTATATCCAAATCGGTCTTGATGTGCAGGCAGGTATCATTTCCACCCTATCGATCAGCGGCGATTTCTTTTCCATCCTTCCCATCGAAGAATTTTCTGCCCGTTTTGTTTCCCTCCCGTTTTCTCGGGATGCCATTTTAACCATGCTGGCAGATTCGGATATACATGCCTATATACGCGGCATGACAAGCGACACACTCTTAAAGATTTTATTCCATTCCTAACACAGATACCCCTCGGCGCTTTACACCGCCGAGGGGCTTTTTATCATTTTAATACTTGCAATCTTGCAGAGAATCGTATATAATATATATATTCGAGTAATTTTGTCTTGAAACAGTCAAGGGAGGTTTATATATGAACCCAAAAATCAAAGATGAACATACCGACATATTGGTCAAAGCCATTCTGTCGCTCAAAACCGAGGAAGAATGTTACAACTTTTTTGAAGACATTTGTACCATCTCGGAATTTAAAGGCATGTCCCGCCGTTTATACGCCGCACGGCTGTTAAAAGACAATGTAAACTATAACGAAATCTGCCAAAAAAGCGGTCTTTCTTCCGCAACCGTCAGCCGCGTCAGCCGCGCCCTGCGCTACGGGTCGGACGGTTATAGCTTGGCGCTCGATCGTTTAAGCGAGGAGGAGAACAAAGCATGAATCCTTATTCCGCCCTTGCCGTTTGTTACGATCGGTTAAACGCAGATGCCGATTACGATGCCTACCTTGCCCTGCTTCTCTCCCTTTTAAAGAACGACGAAAGCGCCGTTTGTGATTTGGGCTGCGGTACGGGAGAGCTTGCCATCAAAATGGCCTCCTGCGGTCATCGTACTTATGCCATCGACAACTCGCTCGATATGCTCGCCATTGCATCACACAAGGCGCAAAACCTTGAATTTCAACCCTTTTTCATTCAGCAGGACATGCGAAACTTGAAACTGTATTCTCCTGTTGACCTTGTTTTTTCCGCATACGATTGCCTCAATTACCTCCCCGATCCCACCGCTTTGAAAGATACCTTTGCGCGGGTATATACTGCCCTCAACGACGGAGGATATTTCGTCTTTGATGTCAATTCGCACCACCGCTACAAAGATGTATATAAAGACAACACATTCGTTTTAGAAGAAAACGGCGTTTTCATCACCTGGGAAAACAACTATAACGCCCGTACAAAATATTGCGATTTCTATCTCCATGTTTTCGTTGAAACCCCTCTTGGTTCGGGGCGGTACAGCCGTTCTTTCGAACAACAGCGTCAACGCTATTTCCCCCTCTCCACCATACAAAAACTCTTAAAAGAAGCAGGTTTTTCGGAAATTCAGGTCTATTCCTCGCTGGACAAAGAACCTTTAAACAAAGAGACCGAAAGCTTTTGCGACAAATATTTCTTCATTGTCAGAAAATGAGAGGTATCCGTTATGCCTATTTGTATTCCCAACCAACTGCCTGCGCGCGAGATTCTTGAAAACGAAAATATCTTTATCATGAACAAGATCCGCGCCGAAAAACAGGATATACGCCCCCTGCGCATCGCAATCTTGAATTTGATGCCCACAAAAATCGTCACCGAAACACAGCTTCTCCGACTTCTTTCCAACACGCCTTTACAGCTTGAGATCACCCTCCTGCAAACGGCCACCCATGTTTCCAAAAACACTTCGTCCGATCACCTTAATGCATTTTACCGCGATTTTGAAGCGGTTAAAAATGAGAAGTTTGACGGTTTGATCGTCACGGGCGCTCCCGTGGAAAATCTCCCCTTTGAAGATGTTGACTATTGGCCCGAACTTTGCATGATCATGGATTGGGCAAGAAACAATGTACAAAGCACCCTCTACATCTGCTGGGGAGCCCAAGCCGCCCTTTACCACAAATATAATATCCCCAAATATCCGCTGGATAAAAAGATGTTCGGCGTATTTTTTCATACCGTCGACAATCCCGCCCATCCCCTTGTTCGCGGTTTCAGCGAAATTTTTCCCGCCCCCCATTCCCGCCATTCGGAGGTCAGAGCAAGCGATATTCAAAAATGCGATAAGCTCGAAATCTTGGCCACATCCCCCGAAGCAGGCGTTCTTCTTGTTGCATCCAAAAGTCACCGCAGCTTCTTTATTACAGGACACATTGAATACGATTACAACACACTCGCCCTTGAATATGAGCGCGATGTTGCAAAAAATCTTCCCATAGAAGTCCCCTATCACTATTATCCCGACGATGACCCGAAAAAGCGGCCCATCAATACTTGGCGCGGACATGCCCACCTGCTCTTTTCCAACTGGCTCAATTATTTTGTTTATCAGGAAACTCCCTTCGATATCAACACCATTCTGCCAACCGAATAAAACAAAATGATTGACAATCCGACAAATTTGGTTTATAATATAAACGCGCAAAACGATATGTAGGATATTTCATAATCGTAAGGAGCAACCAATGTCAAGAATTTGCAATGTTTGTAACAGCCCTTTATCCGACCGCGCCATTTATTGCACCGCCTGCGGCAATAAAATAGAAGCGCTTCCCGCCGCAGAAGAACAAAAAAATGAAATCGCGACCGAGTACCGTCTGATACACACCCCGCCATCCCATGACGAAAAAAGCAATTTAAACTACACAAATTTTTCCGAGGTTTTTTCCGAGCAAACCCTTTACGATGAAAAGCTCGACAAACCCGAGAATCGACAAGAAAAAACCGTATCGATCGGTATGTATTTTCTCCTTTTGTTTCTCTTTGCCCTCCCCGTTGTCGGCTGGATTGCCGCCATCATCGTTTTCTTTGCCGCCCAAAACAAAAACATCAAAAACCTCGCGGCCGCTTTGCTTGTTTGGGTGCTTATCGGTATAATCCTTCTGGGTTTTCTCGCCCTTTTCCTGTTTCTGATTTACGATCCCCTGCTTAAATATTTCGGTGTAAATGATCTTGAAGATCTACTCCACGCCTTGAAAATTCATTTAGATTGATGTCAAAATACAGCTAAGCTGTTTTAACTTATAGGAGGTAAATATGATTTTTTGTCCAAAATGCGGAAACCAACTTCAAGAAGGCGCTAAATTTTGCCCCGGTTGCGGTGCAACCGTTCAGACCGCACCCAATAGCGCCGCCTCGTCCCAATCGGCATTTGCAAAGCTGATGAACACCCCCGACACCACCGCGCAGTATGACCCGCAGGATGCCGCAAAAAACAAGGTCATGGCAATCCTTGCCTATATCGGTCCCTGCATCGCGCTCCCCTTCTTGATGGCGAGAAACTCCAAGTACGCACGCTATCACATGCACCAAGCATTCGCCCTCTCGGTATTCTCTTCCGTCTACTATTTGGCCTATACCATTCTCCAATGGTTCTTGGATCTCATTTTCATTGAAAGCGAAAGTGCTTTCGGTATCACCATGTCGCGCATCACCTCCGATGTGCCTTATACCATTCTTTCTGTCATCATCGCACTTCCCGCCCTGCTCATTCTCGCCTACATCGTTCTCGGCATTATCAACGTGGTAAACGGCAAAGCCAAAGAACTTCCCATCATCGGAAAATTCAGCTTACTGAATAAATAAACAAAAAACAAAATCGCGGTACAGACGTACCGCGATTTTTTTATGCTAAATGAATGATTTTAAGTCCTTTATTTTCGGCATAAGCAACGGTATAAGCCGTACCGCCGCTCTCTTTTTTTAAATATGCCACACAAACCGAAGAAATATCGGCCATGGCGCGATTGCGCTTGTGCATACAACCTCGGGTATATACCTCGCTGACCCACTCGACCGCATCGGCCGCATCCAATATATCCCGATAACGCTTTATATTGGCATCGCTCCAACCCTTGGTTTGCTCACGACAGGGCAACATCAGACAAAGCCGCGCATCAAGATACTCCTTTTTCAATTTCAAAACCGTTTCGGCAGCCAAAGTATCAAAGCCCAACGCACCGCCGCAAACAAAGGTACGAATCCCCTCTTGATACAAACGCAAAACGGTTTGATTGAGTTTTTTCTTGAGTGGCAAAAGAAAAGTCGGAAGTTCTCTGTGTCCGGTGAAAAAGCAGGTGGTGATGGAAGATAAAGCGGCATTCATTACAACAAAACTACGCCGCCCGCTTGACAAGCAGCGCGGGTTTTTGCATCCCAGTGTGAAACCTGCACCTCACCCACATGCGCTTTTTCAAGTAAAAGCATGCAAAGACGAGATTGTCCGATGCCACCGCCGATGGTAAAGGGAAGTTTCCCTGCAAGAAGATCGGCATGAAACGGAAGATTTCTGCGATCATTGCAGCCTGCAAGGGAAAGCTGTGCATCCAACACCTGCGGCGAAACACGAATACCCATCGAAGAAATTTCAAGGGCGGTATCGAGAAGAGCATCATAAAAGAGAATGTCGCCGTTTAAAGACCAATCGTCGTAATCGGGCGCGCGGCCATCATGACGGATGCCGCTTTTTAATTTACCGCCGATCTGCATCAAAAAGACGGTCTTCTTCTCTTTCACAATGCGGATTTCCCGCTCCTTCGGTGTCAAGTCGGGGTAAAGATCCTCAAGCTCTTGAGAAGTGATAAAGAATACATCACGGGAAAGTTTTTTTGTCAAGGTCGGATAAGCGGCAATGATTTCATCCTCGGTATCACAAATGGCCGCAACGATGGCATTGACGGTATCCTTCAAATACGCCATATTCCGCTGATCTTCGGACATCACCCGCTCCCAATCCCACTGGTCCACGTAGATGGAATGCAAATTGTCCATTTCTTCATCACGGCGAATAGCATTCATATCGGTGTATAATCCCTCACCGACCGAAAAACCATAGCGCGCGAGGGCGGTTCTCTTCCATTTTGCAAGGGAATGGACAACCGAGGCATATTCACCGTCTTCCTTGATGTCAAAGGAAACCGCACGTTCGACACCGTTCAAATCATCGTTTAAACCGCTTCCGTTATCAACGAACAGAGGGGCGGACACACGCTTCAAATTCAAGGCGGCCGAAAGCTTATCCTCAAAAATGCGCTTTAATGTGCCGATGGCGGTCTGGGTCTGATACATGGTCAAACGAGATGAATACCCCGCAGGAATATAGGTTTTGCTCATAAACGCTTCCTTCCTCATTGGGCAAGCAAAATTGCCCGCAATATGACATAATCGGTAACGGAAATACTGCCATCCGCATTTAAGTCGGCGGCGGTTAAATAGACACCGCTCAACACATCGGAGGATAAAATCTCACTGCGCATAATAATATAGTCGGTAACAGACTGACCACCATCACCGTTTAAATCGCCGAGAACCGAAACATAAAATACATGAGAACCGACGGTAATTTGATCTCCGGTGGCAATGGGGTCATTCCAAGATTTTTCTTGTCCCTCGCAATTTAAGACAGACACATCGCTGTAACCGCCGCTTTCCATTTCAGAAACTACATCCGAAACATTTGAGCCGATCGCAATGTCGGTGGTAACGCCGTTTTCATCAAAGGTAATGTCGCAAGGATAGGCGGCCAGAATATTTACAGTTGCAGGCGAAAACGCATAAGGCTCCAAATCGCCGTTTAAGCACCAACCCTCTTCGGTATCCCCCGAAACGGTCACAACCGTTTGGCTGCCGGGTAAAACTTCGGACGAAAGGACAAAAGAGATGCGGCACAAAAGACCGTCTCCCACAAAGGCTTCAGCATCATTCCAGATGAGCGCAACCCTTGCATTTTGACCGTTTCCGCCCGAAAGTGTCACACTCTCGATTCCCTCGACCAAAACGCCGTCCGCCACATCGGAAAAGGTGAGAACCGACGGGTCGAAGTCGACAAACAAACGAAATGCATTTAAAGAAGTATTGCCCGAAAGATTGAGGGCAATGGAAAAAGTATCTCCGGGCTTTGGGGTCAGGTTGCCCGCCGAGAGGGTACCATCCGTTTCAAGGGCAAGGGTGGGCAGGGAAACAGAGAGAAACACAAATAATATACAAAGCAGCAATGCGCCGATTCTTTTCATGCCGATATTTCCCCTTTCCCCATTTTTCTTATAATCCATGTCACATTCTATCACAACAGCCGCATCTGTGTCAAGTTTACGGGAACGATTTTTTTAACCGCTGCCTTGGAAATTACAGGATACGCCGTAATTCGCAAAAATAACCGTTATACTGAATCTGTGAATTACAATAACACGGAGGAATAAAAAATGGACAATGAAAAAACAGGTCAGGAAAATTTTTCGTCAAACGACAACGCCGAAACCAACATCGTAATCGAATCGAGCGATCCGGTGGTGTCGGCCTTTGCGGCTCTGCATAATGGGGATAAAGGGGAAATAATACAAAGCGAAGCTTCAGAAAATCCCTGCATCGAGCCTGCATTTCTTGCGCCTCTCCCCCCCGCTTTGCAAAAAAAATCAAACCAAAAATCGGCCGTCATCTCGACATGGGGATGGTTTTATACCCTGCTTTTATTTTCCATCCCCATCATCGGACTTCTCATCGCCGCACTCTTTGCGGGCGGATTGACACGCCGTCAAAACAGAGTCCACTATGCCCGCGCTTACCTTGCTATGATCGGACTCTTTCTCTTTTTATCCATCATCGGACTTTTGGTTCTGTGGATCCATCTCGGTCACGATGCAACCAAAGCCTTGTCATGCCTCTTTGACGGACAATATAAGGAGGCTGTTTTGCATCTGTTTGCCTCTCATTAAATATATCCCAGCGCCATGGCAAGTATTTTCACCTCGGCGCGATAGGAACGGTCAATGTTATCATTCTGCAAAAACGATCTGATGGCAGAGGTAACCTTGGCCGTATCTGTTCTTTTACCCTCCCACCCGCTGGTTGTGTATTGATCCACCACTTTATTGATAAACGTGGAGGGGGTGGTGGTGGGAGAAATCATATCCTCGGCTTTTACATTCGAAGCCTTCGGAACGTAATACCGCTGGGCCGCGGGAATGTATTTAAAAACACCCTGAAGTGGCTGATAAACGTGGTTGTTTGTCTGGGTATTATCTTCCTCACTCGAGGTGTTTTCTTCTTCCTCTTTGCTCGACCCACCCGAAGATGCCGCCTTTGTCACAGCACTCAGCTCTGCGATCTTCATGGCATTTTCATTGTATTCTTTTTCGCGCTCGGCCTCCAGTTTTGCAATGGTATCGTTGGTTTTGGTGTTAATGTCTCGAAGGGCGCTTTCGCGATTTTCCCCGATATCCGACAGAGCGTTTTGTAATCCGATGGTGTGCAGGGCACTGTTTTGCGCTTCTTCCCCCGAATCCCTCAGTCCCTGCTCGGCAAAGGCGCGCCGCGCATTTGCTCGGGCGGTTGCCGCCTGCGCCGCGGCCGCTCTTTCCTGCTTTTTGTAGTTTTCATCCACAGTCGCCAGAGCATCGTTCTGCTGTGCTTTTGCATTTTGTATCAAAGCTTCATACCGAGCATACAAAGCATCGTTTGCTTTAGTCAGTTCTTTTTTGAGTTTTTCAATACTGCTTGCCATACCCTTCCCCCTTTACTGTGCCGTTTGCATGTACCGCACAATGACAATGCCGTCACCGCCCGCAGTACCGTTCTTATTCAAATAATACATTCGTTCTTCCTGCGGCATGCCCGCAACATTTAAAACATCATCGCTGTAAACATAACCGCATCCGCCACCGCCGATACCTGCCTCATACACACAATCCGCAAGACCATCCCCGAGAACACGCCTTGCACCGTTTCCGATAAAGCTCTCAAGTCCATCGTGGGAATAACCGCTTCCCGGTTGGGCTTTTCCGTTTTTATACAGTGTCATACCGCCGCCCTTGGCAGTAGCTTCCTCCCGCAAAACAGAATACCCGCATCCCCCTTCGGCTCTGAGCAAGCCAAAAGTCGAGGCTTTACCGGGCTGCTCGGAAAAATCAATGTCCGAGCCGTCAAACATCTGCCCCAATATACAGGGCGTTTTCAGTTGTCCTCCCGCGCCCACTTCGACGGGAATTTCCTCCCCCTCCTCGAGGCTCATGGTAAACTCACCGTATGCGCCCGATGCACCACCAAAGCCGTAATGGGTCGAATTGACCTTGGATTGATCATGCGAATACAAAGAACCCGCCGCACCGCCACCGCAGAGAATGATGCGATAAATACCGCTTCTCGGGACGGTAAAGGTGTATGTACCCGCCGTCTTATAAACGGTATCACCCAAAGAGAGGGTCTCGATACGGGCGCGCAACAGCGGCTCTAATTTTTCTGCCGTGATAGAATTATCGGGAATGGATGCGAGGGTAATATCCCGAATCATCTCGGCGATGTGACTGATCTGCTGATAAACCGTGTTCCCCTCCACCCCCGTCACGGGACGGGAGCCAAGCTTTTCACTGCAGGAATCCCCCGGTACAAAGGAGGTAAGCTCACGAATCAGCACATCGTTTATATAGGTTTTTATTTCCTCGGCGGCACGGTCAAACACCTCTTTGACCGCCTCGGCCGTATATCCCTCTGCAAGGGATGGCCGATCGGGCAGGGCCGAAACATACCGCAGAGATTGATCAAGTTTTGTAAAATCTGCCATCTTGCACCTCATTTGCAAAGTAATGTGCCGTTGATCAGAATAGACACGGGTTCCAATCTGCTCTGCGGCGAATTGTTTGAAAGACGGAATTTAAATACGTTTACACGCTTTGCGCCGATACGGCGGGAAAACCTGAGGGTATTTACATTTGTATCCAGACAAAGGGCCGAAAAATCGATATAGGCAAAATCAAAGGTTGCGCCGTCTAAACGAATGGGAAGTCCTCCCTCTTCACGGCTGTCGCTCAACCAAGTCAGATCTGCCTCGGTAAAGGTATCGGTACGAAGGAGAAGATCAAACGAATCAATGTGTTTTTTCTTGGCGGGATAGCCAAAATGCAGATAAGCCGATTCCCAAATCGCCTCAATCGCTCTGCCGTCATCGTTTGGACAGTCACCAAACCGACACACCTCACCGCGGGCATTTCCAAACCATAACTGCCCATCGGCTTCCAAAAGAGTAGTCGGCACAAAACCGCGGTAGAGATAAAACACATCCAGTCGGTAGTGATATATCAGCACCTTATCCTCCAGCACGCACCAAAGCTCACCTTTTGAATCACGGTCAAAATACAACCCGCTTGCCGTATCGGATAAGCCAAGCGTGTTTTGTACACGCGACGAAAAATGCTGGGCATTTCTTTCGTCTCTCTGGTAGGTTGACACCCAACGGTAAAACCCCGCAGCATCGACCGAGAGGGGGTGATTGTCCATCAAAATACCGACGCCGCGGTGGAAATTGCCACGTTTGACCGATAGGGTAAAAACGGGAAAAGCGGTGTAAAGATTGCCGACGGGATCATACTTTTGCTCGGCATACAGATAATAAGAAGCGTATGGCGTGAAAATCAGCAACCGATCATAATGGCGTGTGAGGGTGGTGATGGGCTGGCCGTTTCCGATGCGGTTATAGCAATCGGCAGGTACATACAGCCCCTCTCCCTCGGCGGGAATACCTGACCACCAAAGATGATCGGGATGCGCCTTGTTGCCCCAAAAGAAAAGACGCGAATCATTGTCTCCCCCAAAGGTAACGGCATAAGGACAGCCATTTACATTGTCATCCTCCTCCCGCGAAACGGTATAGGCGATGTAAAGATTATCCGATCCCTCGGCGGGTGGGTTATAAAAACTCACCACCCCGCGCGCGAGATCCACACGATAACTTTCAAGCGCAATATCCTCTCCGTCTATGCGGATAAAATCCAGCGATTCGATCCCGCTGTTTGCTAAATGAAAATCCACCGACTTTCCGTCGGGCGAAAACCGCTGTGCGCACATCCCCGTCAATAGGTTCATGCTCTCCAAAAAGGTTCCGCCTCCACTCGGCGGGGTGGCCACCGTGAGGGTCGGGCGGTAATAAGCGGGGGTGAAAAACCTTGATACGCCGGGGGAAAAGCGCTGCCAAGAGCTTCCGTCCCCCAGATAGAGATTTCCGCCAAACGAAACAAAGGTTACATCCGACTCGTCCGATACCTCACCGACTTGAATATATTTTTCTTCGGTCACTTTATATACACCCCGACCCGCAACCGCCAAAAAGAAATGCTTACCCAAAAGATTTCCTTGCCATAATGCCCGCACGCGACCGGGAAGGGTACAGAACACTCTGTACCCGTCTCGCTTTTTTAATTTATATCCATCGGTGATCTCGAAGTTTTCCATCCGAGGACTTTCACCCGTCTGAAAATCGACGGTGTTGTCGCCGTTTTCATTCAAACCCAAAAATTTGAATAAGGTCAAAGAAAACTGTTTTTCCTGCAAAAAATCACCCCTTTATGAAAAATACACATCCCGTGTCCCCCCTTTTTTCGCACGGCGGTAACGCTCGACAGCCGCCGTTTTTTCGGCCAAAAAGCGTTGCCACAAAAGGGAAGAAAGAGCGGGCTGGTCGCCGCAGATAAACAAGGAGGCCAGTCCAAGCGGCAGAGAAACGCGAGAAAGCGATTCATGCAGCAGAATGGGATCGGAAAGATGATTTAAAGACGGAATCCGTCCCTCATCAAAAACATCCTTTTTGCCGCAAATCTTTTGGTCGGCCTCATGAAGCATACCGATCAGCAGATTGATCAAAAGGGGCGCAGAAGCGGTATAGGTCGAAGCGTTATACTCGCCATCGGAATGATTCTCCTGCAAGATCGCCATGGATAGATCAAATACGTCTTGCCCCGTCATGGTTTACCCCCTTGCCTTTGAAAGGCCGACGGTGAGATGGATGCGGGTATTTTCCACCGTGATCACATCGTTTTGATCCTCGTATCCATCCGCGCAAATCTCCACGGCATACGCACCCGCCGCAAGCTTACATGACACACAGCCATCCCCATCGGTTTTATACGTTTGCTCGCCGATCACAACATCGGCGTTGACAATCGGTTCGGCATTACCGTCCCAAACGGTGATATGAACGGGATAATAAACAGGATATGCATTTTGGATGCGGGTGATGAGGGGAGCGGCGCATGCTTTGGCAATCTCATCGGCCGCCAAATAACCCTCTTGATCAAAAATACCCACCGCGCGGCCTGTATCGGCATCAATCAAACGCTTACCGGGCGTGGAATGAAAATAAAAATTATACATACTATATCCTCCTTTCGGGGCGGCAGTGCCGCCCCGAAGCATCGGTTTAAATATTGGTTTCTACGGCGGGCTTGAGGTTTAAGTAGACCATTTCCTTCGGGTAAACGATCTTGGCGCCGTAAAGGTGCAGACCCTTGACAGCATCGCCGTGACGCAGTTCGGGTTCATACGCCTTGACCGAGTTGATCTGTTCGGCAAAGGCGATGGCGCGGTCGGTTCTGGCAAGACAACGATAATTGCCCGATGCATCGGCGGTGATATTATTGGTCACATATACATCAAAGCCGAGAAGAGAACCGATGTAGCCGCGGCCAAGCTCCTGCGCGTTGTCGGTGGAGCGAAGCACCTTTGCAAGCACGAGCTTCTGCTCGATGCAGGGCGGCACCTCCAAAGAAATGCGAGCCGCATTCTTGACATTGTTTTCAAGCAGCTTTGTGCGGGCTTCTGCCAGCGTGCTGATGATATTGGCCGAGGTCACGGCGGCATTGACGATGGTGGATACGTTTTCATCGGTCAAAGAATAAATATAGGCATCTGCGACATCGGCAAGGGCATTGGATGCTTCTCTCATAGCCGCCTGCATGAGGGATTTCTTGCTTTGGGCAAGATCCACATCGTCAATGCAAAAGTTAAAGCCCTTGGATTGATCGATGATCAAAGTACGTAATGTGTCGGTCAACGCCTCTGCGGCGGGCATATCGCTGTTTTTGTTGTAATCAAAAACGGTTACGGGGCCGACACCGCAAATGTGTACGCGGTCTCCCTCACCCTTGATCTCCCCTTCAAAGGCGCGGTTGCAGAGCTTAACACCGACATAACTTTTGGAAAGCTCCTGATAAAGCGTTTCGCTCCAAACGGTGGAAATAAAATTGCTGATAGCCATAAGATTTCTCCCTTTCTTCAGTTCCAATGTTCCATGGAACGCATAATTTTTTCATACTGTTTTCTGACGGTCTTGCCGTCCATGGCGCGAACGGCCTCGGGGGAAAAATATTCCTCGCCGCCGCCCGTGGTGATCTTTTTCGGGGCGCTTTTATCGTTTTTATCGTTGATCTCCCTCACCCGCGCCATTTCGGCCGCTTGTTCATAGATATACAGCGCAAACGAAGCGCACAGAGATTGTCCCTCTCTGACCTGATCCCATACCGCATCGGGAATACTGTCGGGGCTGATCTCACCGAAAAGTCGGCGGAATTTAACGATTTCTTTTTGATAATCGTCCTTTTCGTCCACCTCTTCTATCACGGTCGGCTCCTCCGCCCTCTCCTCTGCCCCCTCCTCCTGCGGCAAAGCTTCTTCGAGCTTGTCGTTTATGGTTTCTTCCTGCTGCGATTTCTTTTCTTTTTCTTTCATACCTTTGCTTCCGTTTCTCCGGAAGAAATTTCTTCCAGTAATTTTTCTTTGTCGGGTATATACCCATCGGGGATACGTTCAAGATACTGCTTTAAGGTGATATAACCGCCCTTTAACAGAGAATCGAGGGTATTGACCGATGCAATATCGCTCCAATAGCTGGAGGGCCCCGCTTCCGCATAACAAGAGAAAGCAATGTCCGAAAGCGCCGCTCCCTCAAAGGTATATCCCGTCATACTGCCGTCGCGTTCCTTGAAAAACAAAATGCGGCCGTCTCCGTAATAGTGGAACAAAAAGTCCATCCAAATCATACCGAGATCGGATAAAAAGCGGTAAAGCGACCGTTTTTGATTATCAAGAGGTAAACTGGAGGCGTTTTGGAGGGCAATGATGGCCGATGTGTTGTTAGGCGCAACGTTACCCAGCGCGGCATCGGTGGCCCCCATCAACTCCTTGGTGGTGGCCATGGTCATGTTAATGAGCTCCAGATACCCCGATTGCAGACTGCCGGGCTCGATCTTTTCCACCGCGCCCACCACATCCCCGTGTACCGCAATGGCTTCGCCGACAGCGTTGGTCCACTCATCGATGATGGTATCGTTATACACCACTTTGGAGAAAGATACATCCAGCATGTGCTTCATCACCATGGCAAAAGCCTTGTTGATATAAAGCTGATTTTCAATCAGCCCCGTGGCGACCGCCTCACCGTGGCACGAGTTTTTCACACTGTCCCATGACATGGAGGCAATGGGATAGCGCAAAAGTCCCGTGTTGGTCGGCGGGGTAACGATGCAGCCGCGGGTGGTTTTTTGATAATGCACCGACCCGTTTTCTTTCCAAAGTTTAATCAGCGACGAGCATTTTGTGCCGGGAATTTCAATGGCGCCGAAATCCCCCGCCTGCCCCTCGGTATCGCTGTCGGGGATGATGTGTTTTTCAGCATCCGCGCATCCGTTTGCTTTTGCCTCTTTGATGAGCTTATCGACCAATTCGCGTCCCGTGATGAGAATGTAGGGCTGTGATTCGATGTCGGTGGTGTTGACGTCTCCGAAAAAGACGTTGACGGCATCAATCAAAGTGGTGGCAAAATCGCCGCGGAATCCCTTGGGCGCAATCTTGTCACTGTCCCAGTAAACATAGGCGTAGCAGTTGCCCGTCAGCGCCGCGTCCAAAAGTCCGTCTCCGATCAGCTTTTCGATATTATCCCGCTCCATGCGGTAATTGAGATAACTCGAAAGAAGACGACACCCCTCGTCAATTCTGATCCGTTCCTTGCCTGTGTGGATCAAATCACAGCTTTCGGCGGTATAGCGAAGGGTGATTTTTTGTGACATCAAAGTTGAAATAAAATAGCCGATAACACGCTTGAAGATGTTGAAAACAGGGGTCGGCAATCCACCCGATTTCACCCCGTGCCACTGATCGCCGCGGTAAAACCGTTCGTTTTTTCTGACAAGATCGTAAAGCCCGATCTGTGTTTTATAGGCGCGCCCCTCTTCAAGTAACTGCCAATCGTCTCGGCAAATGGTAAGATGGTCTTTTTTCATACTGTTCCTTTCTAACGGTAACGGATGATCTCCCAAAAGCCGCCCTCGGTATCATCGACACCGCGCGGCATAAAAGAAGAAGGCGGTTTATCTTTTTTCTTATTCAGACACGAAAAAAATCGGTAACATAAATAAGACGCTAAAATCAAACCGCCTCCCGATAAGACCAGAAGACTCACAACCATACAATCCCTCCCTTATATTTACAAGGAAAGCCGGCTTTTCCCTTGCCTTCGAGATTATAATCGCAAAGGCGACTGACAAGGAATGACACAAAGGGAAAAATAAAAGCAGTACCACCCAAAAAGGTGATACTGCTCATTGTTTTTTTAAAATCAATCGTAAAAAGTATAATCCTTCAAAAACCGCTCAAAGGATTTTTTTGCATTTTTATAAAGCCATTCGTATTCCATGCCATGCACCGTGAAATTGACAAGGACTTCACGGGAAGCGGCCGAAAGAACAGCATAAATACCGCCGTAGTCAATGCCGAGGTCCGAATAAACCGACGTCTGCAAGACAGAAAAGAGATTTGCCGCCGTCTGGGACGGGAGATAATCGTACACAAAGGAAGTCAATCGCGCCGTTTTCAGTTTAGAGGATGCCGCCGCAACGGTGTTTATAATCTTGCCCGTATAGGAAAGATCCGCCGACTTCATCACGGCAAAACAAACCCGATCATCGCTCATGCGGGAATAGTATCTTTCTCCCCCCTCTTCATTGGGCATCGGCAGGATACCCCAAGAAACACGGGAGGCAGAAAGTGTTTTTACATCCTCAAGGGTGCCGATGCAAAAAGCGGCATCGCCCGCGGCAAATACATCACTTGCCTTTTCATCGTCATCACAAAATTTAATATTAACCTCGTCACAAAGAAGCTGAAAACGGGAAGAAAATGCTGTAAGCTTTTCGGAAAGCTCCACCATGGTCGGCGTCTTCGGCGGGGTATAATCGATCATATTCTGACCCGTCGCGCAAAAGAGATCCACCACCAACCCCTCGCGGTCGCCATCGTAAATCAAGCCGTTTTTCAAACTCGATTCTTTGGCCGCCGTCAAAAAGGTATCATAATCAAAATCCCCCGCAAGCGCCGATTCATATAAAGCGTCAACATCCAAAACTCCGCGCTCATTGACAAACAAACACCGCAAAAACGGGGTGTTTTCAAAAGCATCCGAGAAATAACCGAATCCCTTTGTACCCACCGTGAAAGCGGTCATTTCATCGGCGTGGGTGTAGGTTGCATTCATATCGAGAAAGGGTACCGAATAGATGTTTTGCAAAAGACCGTTGACAGCAAACAAAGACATGACACGCACAGGCATCACAATCGCATCACACTGAAGGGTTCCCCCCTGATAAGCGGCGCGCAGGTCGGTATAAAAAGAAGCGGCCGTCAAATTGGGATATTCGGTCAGCACAACACCCGTTTTGTTTTGTACCGCCTGATTTCGCTGCGAGAGAGCAAGTGAATAAGCATCGGTACCGCCTTTGGGGAAAAATTCACATCCCTCATAAACAGCCACAACGAAAGGCTTGCCGTCAAAACGGTAGGTTTGGAGCGAGTCAAGACCGGGAAAGGATTCCTCAAGTTCGGTCTGGGCGCTGCCATCTCCCGCATCCCCCCCATTTTGCAAAAGCGGGGGCAATTCATTTTCCGATGGATAATCGGTTCCGTTTCCCGAGGTTAACGAGCAGGAAACAACCGAAAAACAAAGGAAAAGCGTAAAGAGTAGATTGATCTTCTTCATTGGATAAAATCCTCCACCGCGGCAATTCGGGAACCGGGGAAGAAAAAGAGGGCGATCTCTTGATAGTGCCAACCGAGATTTGCCAAATCGCGGCAGCAATATTGACTCAGACCCACACCGTGCCCGTACCCTTGGCCGAAAATACCGTAGGTAGAAGTATCCACCTTACAGTTTGCCAGTTGGTTTTGAGATAAATCCCCATCGGCAACAGGTTTAAGCATATAAATACTGTTGACGTTGAGATAAGCAATGTAAAGCTTTCCGTTGACCGACCAAATCCGATCGCCGTTTGGCATCTTCAAGTTGGTCGGATGCGCCAATTTAAAATTGGCACTTTTTACGTCAAATATACTCTTGATGGTACTCGTTTCGGTATAGGTATAGCTCTTGCCCGCCGAATTGGTCAGCTTCACCTTGTAAACATATCCGCTGTCGGTATAGGAAAGCACCTCGACCTTGGTGATGCTTTTGTTGCCAAGAGTTCCCGTTACCTTAGAGCTGTCAAGCAGGCGCGAGGACAACTGAGAAGTGGAAAGTTCATAATACCAAGTCAGACCGCCCACCTCGGCATACCGCTCCTGCGGCATATAGACGGGGGAAAGATAAGGATATTTTTTCGGATCGGATCCCCATGTATTGGCGGCCGATTCGCTCACACCACCGTGCGCCGAGGAATAGTAGGCGGCAATCAACTCATCTTCATAAGCAAGCACCATGCCACGCGTCTCCTCCACCGCCTGATCGGTCTCGGGGGTGGCATTCTTTCGACCCTTGTACACCTGACAGTGGGCGGTGGGACAAATATGAAAACCACCCGACTTATGGTTGGTGGAACGGGTCTTATCCAGCGCATACGAGCGCACCGCAATGGAAAAGCCCTTCAAGCACTCCTTGGGCCAAGTATTATACACCTCGGAGGGAACGACACATTTGATATACTCTTCAAAATCCACCACGTTGGTCAGAGCAATGCCGTCCTTGGTGGCAGAATATTCAAAAATACCGGGATAACTGTTACCGAGAAGCACCGAGGTATAATAAATCTGAACATTGGAATAATCGGGCTGGATGGGATACACCATCATTTTATTCTGATCGGTCACCGCCTTGGCAACCACATGTCCGTCGGCAAGCGCCGCGACCGTCGAATCGTCTCCCGCAAATACCTCATAGGTAAAGGGGGTAAGTTCCTGCAAATTTTTCAGCGCCGCCTCGGCATCCGCCGCCGATGCATACTGACCGACACCGATAAAAAGCGCATGATCCATCGCCACGGGATAGACATCCGTCTGACCTCCGAGGGCATCCGAAATATCCCGCACCGCCCGCTCGATGACATAGGGCGAAAAACTGCGCTCGGTCAAAAGAGTGTAGGGCAAAAAGGTGGGCGAAGTAGAGGAAACATAGTTTCCCGATGAATCCTTCTTTGCGGGTTTATTGCGGACGATGGAGGCCGATGATGGCGCAATGCCCAAGGGACAGCGAACGCCGTCGATCTCGGTGAAAAAGGAAAGACCCTTTGTTGCCGAAATGGTTTGAGAAAAGGCAAGTGTATTGACCGAAGAATACTTATACAAAAGACCAACGCGGATGGTGGGTTCTTCGTCAAGCGGCAAAATCCCCTCCCCTGTCCAAAGGCTGTCGGGGGTATCGTATCGGGTGGCATCATCGACAAATTGGAAAGGATGGGCAAGATCGAGCGCAAAGACGTTACTTCCACATGCGGCAAGAATGGTAGAAAGAATCATCAGTAAAGACAAAATGACAGCAACCAACCGCACGAAAAACACTGCTTTTTTAGACATACGCCACGCCCCCTTTCCATTTTTATTCAAGCATCCGTAGTGTTATTATATACATTCAACCGATTATATCATATCAACCGCCGTCAAGTCAAGAAAAACATATTGTCAAAAAAAGTCAGCTACCCAACATAGCTGACTTTTCTCTAAACAAACATCCTTTTGATTCTTTTCGGCAAAGCGCGTACAGGCCGCGACAAGACACGAAAAAACGCATATATCCGATGACGCCATCCGTCCACCGACAAAAACTTTCCCCGCTTGGTGTAATACCCTTTGACGGTGGCAATCACCCAATCCTCCAAAACGGGAAACTCCTTGGTGATCTGCCCGTCTCCACAGCACATATATCCATTCTCCTTCACTGCAATCACACGATGCAAGACATACTGCCCATCGGGACGGCGGTAGAATGGAATGTCGTATTTTTTCAAGGGAAAACGCGGCTTTTGCAAAACCACGCGGCTTTTTCCCGATTGAAACAAAGGGCGCATGGAATTGCCGCAGGGAACAAATTCCACATCCTTGCCCGCATCAAACATTTCCTGCATCAGGGGAACAAGATGCTCGTAGGTAATTTGTTTCATTCTTCCAAAAACTTTTTCTCTCTCAACTGCGCAAGAAAGGCATCGACATCGGCTTCGGCGCGTTCCTTCTCCACCTCATATTCGGCAAGAAGGTCGAAAACCAAAGTGTCGCGATCGGTGGGTGTCTGGAGCTTCTTCCACAAAAAAGAGGCCACACCGTTCAACTGCATCATTCCATGAAACTCGACAGCGGCTTTACCCGTCGGGATCACCACTTCATTGCCGGCAACCGAGCGGAGCAAAAAACCCTCTTTGATCTTCATACATACATCTCCCTTACGCTTACTGGGTTTAGTATATCAAAGAGTTGCCCCTCTGTCAAGTTTTATTTGTCCTCCTTAACAAGCTTTCCCGCCATCAGGAGTTTGAGCATCAAGGTATTGCCTTTGGCAGTTCCTACCCCCTCAATGCCATTTAATTTTCCGATCTTTTTGCGATATGAAAGGGAATTGTTTTCGCCGATGCGTTTAAGCGCCGCTGAAATGGAATGTCCCGTATATCCCGTCGGAATGGCAAAATATACCTTCGGCTTGGTCCGGAAAAATTGGTCAATCACCTCGGCCTCGGCTATAGCAAGACGGCAAATATTTTCATCCGACAGCAAAAAGGCGGTCGCGGCGGGATGGGTGTGAAAGGAATGCTCGACAAGATAGGCATATTTGCAGCCAACTGCCGCCGCCCCGCGCAATACGCCCAAATAATCCTTGCCGTCGCTCCCCTTTTTCGTACCGCTTTTTCCGCCATCCTCGCATCCCATAGTCAAAGCGACCGCATCCGACAACTTTTGCGCAAGCAAAACAGAATCGGAATCAGAGCAAACCGAGCGGTAAACCTTTGGATAATCAACGCTTTTATCCATCTGCCCGCCGCCGACGGCATTGGAATGGCAGGATAAAAACAAGTCGTATCCCTTGGCTTTTTTTCCCCGCTGATATACCTCCAAATCCTTTTTTTGCTCCTTGCGGGTATATCCCACGGTATGCCCTCTTTTTAAAAGCGCATCCCCCAGCATCTTATGAAGAAGCCACATCCGCTCGGATTCGTAATATTTTTTGTCGCAGGGCGAACGGTTGTATTTTCCGTAATGTCCCGCATCCAGCATGATCTTCATTTTTCATCCTCCTCGATGCCATCGTCATCTTCGCCATGATTTCTTTTCTCTCGGTTCATCACAGCCGCAAGACCCGAAGCCAGCGCCGATACGCAAAGACCAACCAGACCCGTGCGCAGAGCCGATGTGTCTTGCATCCCCCCCGACTCGGTAAGATAGAGCGCCAAATTGGTAGCGATATAACCAAAGGCGGTTTGCAAAAATGTACGCATTGCGCGATAAAGCGATTCTTTCATCTGTTTACTCCTCCGTTTTCTCCATGCCCCATCTCGTCGATTCGCTTGTGTGCCTGCTTAATGGATTCCTCACAGCGGGTGATGCGGGCATTATGATCATCCAGCTTGCGATGGGTCTCTCGGTTATCTTTTTTCAAATCGTCCACACCCGCTTTAATATATCCGACATCGGATATAAGCACCCCGTCCCGTTTTCCCTCGGCCCTGTTTTCGCTTCTTTCCCTTTGTCGAAAAGCAAGATAAGAAAAAATAAAAGAGAATACCATACCGACCACGGTACAGATCAAATTGATATAAAACTCTCTCATCCGCTCCCCCTCTTAAAGCAACTGGATGTTCCAGTTTGGCTTGGTTGCCGTAAGGGATACCCACTCTTCTGCTGTGAAAGCCTTGTTGACCGCTGTTTGCGAGAGCGTCACTGTCAAGTCGGTTGTATTGTCGGAAAGGGCATTTATTACCGAAATGATGCTTTCTCGGGTCAAATTCGGAGAATCCTTTAAATTTAACCCACTGCAGGCAATCTCACTATCATCTGTAAATGTGAGATTTCGCAAAGCACTTGCATAATAAAACGTATTATTAAAACTTGTAGTAACAGGTGTTACTTTCAAGGTGATGGTTGTAGTGCGTGAAATATAACCACAATCAAAGGTACCACTCAAAGACGTTGCGCTTGAAAAATCTGCGGTGATATAATCAATGCCTGCGCTGTAAAACATTTGTGTGGCATTGGTCACTTTGCTAAAATCAAATTTATCGGCAATCTCTCTGAAATCTATCATCCCCTCTCCACTTTGGTATCCGCAAAGAAAGAACATATTTACCGCGCTTGTCGGTGTGCAAACGTGCTTCGGCTTCAATGTTTTTGTTACCCAACCGCTCCCGCAAAACGCATATTGATAATTTTTTCTATCGCCATTTTGTTGAAAACTGTCCCAAAACGCATCATATTCAGCCTTTTTCCCGGCGTCAAACACCCTCTGTTCATTTGCGGCGATCGTTTGCAATTTATCGGCTATGCTCATACCGACTCACCCCCCAAAAAGCTGTTTTGGATGGCAATAATGGAATCGAGAGCCGCTTCAATATCCCCGATGGGCGCAGGGGTATATTCCACCCATTTGTAGCCCCCGTCGTTTTTGCAGGTATACAGGGTATCGGCGGTATATTTTTCATCGGTTTGCCCCGTATAAAGAACCACCCAATCGAGATATTTACTTGCGGCATTTGGCATCGAAGAGAGCCGCGCGATCGAGTGGCAGCCAACACCATATCCGAGGTGTTTGGGCACAATGGGCTGAAAAGCGTGGGTGCCCTGCTTGATGATGTTTTCGGTGGCAGGATATATCTCGATAAAATTATGCTGATCGATCATGGTGCCGTAGGATGTACTGGCCTTGGGAAGATCACTTTTTTTGGTAAAATTCACTTCGGTCCATGCCGCCGATTCATCGACGTTGTCCATATCGATCTCAGCATAGGTGTAGGACACCGTGTAGCAGGTCCATGTCGATTCGGAGGACATGGCAAAAATCGGCTCGGAATACCCAACCTGCGTATATCGGCCGCCCCCCAAAGGATGGGCCAAAAACCATTCGAGCGGATCGGGAAGATCATTATATCCCCCCTCTATGACATGGAAAGTCATGGGAAGAGAAATGTTTTTTTCTTCCAAACGGGAAAGACGCTGATCAAACTGCTTTGCCTCGCTGCCCGCAATCACCAAATGGGCAAAATTTGCTTGCAGTGCGCTTTGCTTGGATTTGGCTTGGTTTTGATAGTCGCGCATGGCATCGGTGTGCATCTTTTCATAAGACAAAAGAGCGTTTTCATGGACATCCGAAACCGTTTCGAGACACTGCTCACCCACCCCGCGCAGAAGTGAAACTGCCGCATTTTTTTCCTTTTCGAGCGCCGCTTTTGCATTTTTTACATCGGTGGCAAAGGATGCATTCCAATCGGCGACCTGCGCGGCAAATTCTTCCTCGACCAAAACAGAGCGTATATATGCCTCGCTTTCTTTGGCGTTTTCGCTGGCTCTTTGCGCCGCCGCGGCCGCCTGCGCCGCGTTTTCACCCACCGATAGAACCGCCTGCACATACTGATTGAAAATGTCGGGCGTCGGGGTTGGCAGGGTGTGATCCAAAAGCCCGTCCTCGCACACCGCAATCGTAACAACATTGGAAGTTGCGCGTGACGAAGACCCTTTCACACCAAACAGACAAACGGTGAATACACCGCCTTCAATCAGCACCTCGTGGGGTACGGCATAGGAACGGTTTGGCTGGATGGATGCAACGTGATAGGCCGAATCATCCCCCAATCGGTGAAACTGGGCCGAAACCGAATATCCCTCCCAGCTTTCGTCACAGGTGTAACAAAACCGCACAAACCCAAAACCGCCCGCTACGATTTTTTCTTCGTCCAGACGATGCAAAGTTTGTCGGTCGCAATGTAATGTAATCATATTCTCAACCTCCCTTTTTGTGAGCGCATTTTACAACAAAGCAACCATGACAGAGTATGCCATGCAATTTTCGCCGGGAAAATTTGAAAATACGACAATAAAATTGTGAAAAGTCTTTACAATTTCACTTTAATATGTTATGATGTCAGTTGGTCTAAATGTATCTTATACTGAAAAATAAAAAGGAGGATTTACAATCATGGCAAGACAAAAACTCACCATGGACGGCAACAACGCCGCGGCGCACGTATCGTACGCTTTCACCGAAGTTGCCGGTATCTACCCCATCACCCCTTCCAGCCCGATGGCAGACTATGTTGACCAATGGGCAGCACAGGGTCGCAAAAACATTTTCGGAACCACCGTTAAGGTATCCGAGATGCAGTCCGAAGCAGGCGCTGCAGGTACCGTTCACGGTTCCTTGGCAGCCGGTGCAATGACCACCACCTACACTGCATCTCAGGGTCTTCTTCTGATGATCCCCAACATGTATAAAATCGCCGGCGAGCCTCTCCCCTGCGTGTTCCACGTATCGGCCAGAACCGTCGCATCCCACGCGCTCAACATTTTCGGTGACCATTCCGACGTCTACGCTTGCCGTCAGACCGGTTTTGCAATGCTTGCCGAAACCAACACACAGGAAGTTATGGACTTGGCCGCCGTCGCGCACCTCGCCGCCATCGAAAGCCGCGTTCCTTTCATCAACTTCTTCGATGGCTTCCGTACCTCCCACGAAATCCAAAAGATCGAAGTTTGGGACTACGAAGACCTCAAATCCATGACCAACATGAAGGCTGTGGATGAATTCCGCAAACGCGCTCTCAACCCCGAGCGTCCCGTCATGCGCGGCTCGCATGAAAACGGCGACATCTTCTTCCAGCACAGAGAGGCCTGCAACAAATTCTATGATGCCGTTCCCGCCATCGTAGAAGACTACATGAACAAGGTCAACGCCAAACTCGGCACCAATTACAAACCCTTCAACTACTACGGCGCTCCCGATGCCGACCGTGTCATCATCGCCATGGGCTCCATCTGTGACGTAGCCGAAGAAGTTATCGATTACTTGTGCGCCAAAGGTGAGAAAGTCGGTCTTATCAAGGTTCGTTTGTACCGTCCCTTCTCAGCAGAAAGACTTCTCGAAGCCATCCCCGCCACCTGTAAAAAGCTGGCTGTTCTCGACCGCACCAAAGAACCCGGTGCTCTCGGCGAACCCCTCTATCTCGATGTTGTTACCGCTCTTGCCGAAGCAGGCAGACAGCTTCCCGTTATCGGCGGCAGATATGGTCTCGGCTCTAAAGATACCCCTCCCTCTTCTGTCATCGCTGTTTACGAAGAGCTTGCAAAAGATGAACCCAAGCGCAAATTCACCTTGGGTATCAACGACGACGTTACCTACCTTTCTCTCAAAGAAAAGGCTTCCCCGAACACCGCAGCAGCAGGCACCATCGAGTGCAAGTTCTGGGGTCTCGGTGGTGACGGTATTGTCGGTGCCAACAAAAACTCCATCAAGATCATCGGCGACCACACCGATAAATACGTTCAGGCATACTTCCAGTATGACTCTAAGAAGACCGGCGGTATCACCGTTTCCCACTTGCGTTTCGGTGACAACCCCATCAAATCGCCCTACTACGTCAACAAGGCCGACTTTGTTGCCTGCCACAACCCCTCTTACGTTACCAAGGGCTACAAGATGGTCAACGACGTCAAACCCGGCGGTGTCTATTTAATCAACTGCCAGTGGTCTCCCGAAGAACTGGCTGCCCAGCTTCCCGCTGAAGCAAAACGTTACATCGCAGCCAACAACGTTCGCCTCTACACCGTTAACGCCATTGACTTGGCCGCCAAGATCGGTATGGGCAAACGTACCAACACCATTCTCCAAGCCGCTTTCTTTGCTCTTTCCAACGTCATGCCCATCGAGGAAGCCGTTGACTACATGAAGAAAGCCGCCACCAAGTCCTACGCCAAGAAGGGTCAGGACATCGTCGACATGAACCATAAGGCCATCGACGCAGGTGTTACCGCCTTCACCGCCATCGACGTTCCCGCCGACTGGGCAAACGCTGTTGACAGCGCTGCCGCCGCTTCCGAACAGGGCCCCGAAAAGCTGGTCAAAATGGTTGAAACCGTGATGAAACCCGTCGCTCTGATGAACGGCGATTCTCTCCCCGTTTCCGCTTTCGTTGACTATGCCGACGGTACCTTCGAGCAGGGCGCTGCCGCTTATGAAAAACGCGGTGTTGCCGTCATGATCCCCGAATGGAACGCCGAATCCTGCGCAAAATGTAACAAGTGTGCTTTCGTTTGCCCCCACGCGACCATTCGTCCCTTCGCCCTCTCGGCCGAAGAAGAAGCCGCCGCTCCCGCGCAAACCAAGCTCGCTCCCAAGCCCGTTGTAAAAACCTCCTACAAATACACGCTGGCTGTTTCTCCTGCCGACTGTATGGGTTGCGGTGTTTGTATCGGCGTCTGCCCGACCAACTCCTTGACCATGGTTCCCAGAGAATCCCAGCTTGATCAACAGGAAGTCTTTGACTACTGTGTTGCCAATGTCTCCGAAAAAGAAGAGATCACCGAAAAGACCACCCTCATCTCCAGCCAGTACAAGAAACCCTTGCTTGAGTTCTCCGGTTCCTGCGCAGGCTGTGCTGAGACCTCTTATGCTCGTCTGATCACCCAGCTCTTCGGCGACAGAATGTACATCTCCAACGCAACCGGTTGTTCCTCTATCTGGGGCGGTCCTGCTGCTACCTCTCCCTACACCGTCAACAAAGATGGTCATGGTCCCGCTTGGGCAAACTCCCTCTTTGAAGACAATGCTGAACACGGTTTGGGTATGCTTCTCGGTCAAAAAGCTCTCCGCGATGCTTTGATCGAAAAGGTTAAACTCATCGTTGAAGCAGAAAAAGCATCCGAGGAGCTTAAAGCCGCCGCCAAGGCCTACCTTGACACGGTCGATGATGGCGCTACCAACGGTAAAGCCACCGAGGCCCTCGTTGCAGAGCTTGAAAAGGTTGCCGACAAATGCGAAAACTGCGGCAGCATCTACGCAAGCAAAGAATACCTCTCCAAGAAATCCGTCTGGATCTTCGGTGGTGACGGCTGGGCATACGATATCGGTTTCGGCGGTTTGGATCACGTTCTTGCTTCCGGCATGGATGTCAACGTATTCGTCTTCGATACCGAAGTTTACTCCAACACCGGCGGTCAGGCTTCCAAAGCCTCCCAGATCGGTCAGGTCGCTCAGTTTGCCGCTGCAGGTAAAGCCATCTCCAAGAAATCTCTTGCAGAGATCGCCATGTCCTACGGTTACGTTTATGTAGCGCAGGTTGCCATGGGTGCTGATCAGAACCAGACCCTCAAAGCCATTCAGGAAGCAGAAGCATATCCCGGTCCTTCGTTGATCATCGGTTATGCTCCCTGCGAAATGCACTCCATCAAGGGTGGCATGGTCAACTGCCAGAACGAAATGAAGAAGGCTGTGGATTGCGGTTACTGGAATATGTTCCGCTTCAATCCCGCCCTCAAAGCCGAAGGCAAGAACCCCTTGACCATCGACAGCAAACCCGCTACCACCGACTACAAGGAATTCATCCTCGGCGAAGCCAGATATTCTTCCTTGACCCGTTCCTTCCCTGAACGCGCAGAAAAACTCTTCGACGAAGCTGCAGAGAATGCAAAAGCCCAAAGAGCACACCTCGAAAGACTCGTTGCCCTCTACGCTCCCGAAGAAAACTAAGCATTTCACAAAAAACTGCGGTAGAAATTCTACCGCAGTTTTTTATGTGCAAATGACAAAACCTCGCAGCGGGTCGTGGATGTCACGCCCTACACAAAAAGCACACAAAAAAACTCCGCCAAGGGAGACACTTCGTAAGGAAGTTGTCTCCCTTTTTTCTATTGGATAAAAAAATGACACTTTCAGTTTTGAAAGTGTCATAGTTGGTTACATACTTTGAGAAGGGTAAATACCTACCCAAAAAGGAATGTATTATTTCGGCAGGTAAAATGATATATCTCTGACGAGATATGATATACGGCAAAAGCCGTATGATATATTTCCACTTCGTGAAAATATGATATAATATCCGTTCACTAATATGCCGTAGGCATATATCATCGCTCTCAGAGCGATATCATATCGAAGATATATCACCCGTTCGTGCCGAGAACGGATATCATTGGGGCACCTTCCTTACGGAGGGTGCCCCAATCGGAGGTTTTCTAAATTTAATTTGCTTTATACGTCTTTGCTTCTTTCAAACTTTCGGCTTCCTGATACTGCTTTGCGATCATCATGTCCTTGACCTTCATAAGACGGGTAATGTTACCACGCTCATTTTCGTCCAGCTTCATGGTAATATACTTGATATTATCCACGTATCCCGGAATCATGATATACTCAAGCGCATTGACACGCCGACGAGTTCTTTCGATTTCGGCGGCAAGCATCTGCGCCGTCTTTTCAACCTGCGCAAGCTTGATAAGCTCGGGCAAAATGGCCGAAAGATTGCCAAGCGCATCGTCCATACGCGCATCGGTAAAGGTAAAGCCGTAGGTATAAATATCGCTCGGATCCGATTCGCTCACCGTCAAATCAAAGGTGGGAACGTTGACCGACATGACGTTGCGGCTCCCTACTTCAACCGATGCCTTTGCTTTAGAGCAGAGGAGAGATTCCGCCAAAATGTGGGGCGAAGTCGATGCGGCCGCTAAATAAAAGCTGCTGTGGAGCGAGCGGATCTTTTCTTCGACACGCAGGCGCAATTCCATGTTCTCCTTGACGACATCCATGAACCTTTTCATCAGTTCATCGCGTTTATCCTTCAAGAGTTTATGGCCGCGTCTTGCTGTCTGGAGTCTCTTTTTGAGTTTTGTAAGCTCCATCCGTGTAGGATTGACCTTCGTCTGTTGCACGAATATGCCTCCTTGATAAACAGCCCGACTTATTCGGCGGGATCGTAATACTTATCGAGCAATGCGGGTTTGATACGCTTGAGCTCGGAGCGTGGGAAAATACGCAAAAGCTCCCAACCGAGTTCGAGTGTTTCTTCGATGGTGCGGTTTTCTTCAAACCCCTGATGAATGTATCGCTTTTCAAATGTGTCGGCAAACTGCGCGTAAAGCCGATCGGTCGGTGTCAAAGCCGCTTCACCCAAAACCACCATCAATTCCTTGGCTTCTTTACCTCTTGCATAGCAGGCAAAGAGCTGGTTCATAGTGTTGGCATGGTCTTCGCGGGTCTTACCTGCGCCGATACCCTTATCCTTCAAACGGGACAGCGAGGGCAAGACATCGATGGGAGGCAAATAACCCTTGCGATAAAGTTCACGGGACAAAATGATCTGACCCTCGGTGATATATCCCGTCAAGTCAGGAATCGGATGGGTCTTATCATCTTCGGGCATGGTCAAAATGGGGATCATGGTGATACTGCCTTCTTGACCGAGCTTTCTGCCGGCTCGTTCATACATAGTGGCAAGGTCGGTATAAAGATAACCGGGATAACCGCGGCGACCGGGCACTTCTTTACGGGCAGCAGAAACTTCACGCAGGGCTTCCGCGTAGTTGGTGATATCGGTCATGATGACAAGAACGTGCATATCTTTTTCAAATGCAAGATATTCGGCAGCCGAAAGGGCCATACGCGGGGTGGAAATACGTTCAATGGCGGGGTCGGAAGCCAAGTTGATAAACATAACCGTTCTGTCAATCGCGCCCGTCTTCTTAAAGTCGGAAATGAAGTAGTCCGATTCTTCGTAGGTGATACCGATAGCGGCAAAAACAACGGCAAATTTTGTATCGCTGTTACGCACCGCCGCTTGTCTTGCAATTTGGGCGGCAAGCTTTGCGTGGGGCAAACCCGATGCCGAGAAAATAGGCAATTTTTGACCGCGGACAAGGGTATTGAGTCCGTCAATGGCAGAAACACCCGTCTGAATAAATTCAGAAGGATAGTTACGGGCGGCAGGATTGATAGGAGTACCGTTGATATCGACATGCTTGTCGGCCAAAATTCTGGGGCCGCCGTCGATGGGATTGCCCATACCCGAGAAAACACGGCCGAGCATATCCTCCGAAACAGCCAGTTCAACACCGTGACCCGTAAAACGGACGGTACTGTTTTCGAGGTTTAAGCCTGCAGATGCTTCATAAAGCTGGACAAGCGCATTGGTACCGTTGACCTCCAAGACCTTACAACGGCGGATTTCGCCGCTTGGCAGGTGGATCTCACCGAGTTCATCGAATTTTACGTTTTCGACATCACGAACAAGCATCAAAGGGCCTGCAACTTCTTGTATGGTTCTGTATTCCTTTTGCAACATCTTACAGCTCCCCTTTCGCTTTTTCTACGGCTTCCTGCAACTGTGCGTCAATATGAGAGAGAATCTTGCTTGCGGCCGCTTCAAAATCATCCTCGGGAATCATCTTGGCACGACCGATCTCTTCCATAAACGGCAGAGAGGTAATATCATCCATATCGGCGCCTGCTTCCAAAGCCGCACCTGCTTTTTCATAGTAATGCAAAATCAAATGCAAAAGACCCGTTTGCTTTTTCATGCTTGTATAGGAATCTTCAAGCGAGAAAGCATCCTGCTGGATAAAGTCCTCACGAATGGAACGGGCAACCTCCATGGTCAGGCGGTCAGAACCCGAAAGGGCATCCATACCGACCAACTTAACGATTTCGTCCAATTCACTTTCAGCCTGCAAAATCCGCATGGTTTCGGCGGTGCGGCTGTTAAAGGCAGGATCCACGTTGGAAACCAACCAATCCGCCAAGGCATCCTTATAAAGAGAATAAGAATTGAGCCAGTGGATGGCGGGGAAGTGACGTCTGTACGCTAAAGAAGCATCCAAGCCCCAGAAAACCTTAACAATACGCAAGGTTGCCTGCGAAACAGGCTCGGAAAGGTCACCGCCGGGAGGAGAAACAGCGCCGATGGCGGAAAGTGTACCGACACGGCCGTCAGAACCGAGACATTTGACAATACCCGCGCGCTCGTAAAATTGGGCAAGACGGGAAGTCAAATAGGCGGGATAGCCTTCTTCGCCGGGCATTTCTTCCAAACGACCCGACATTTCACGCAAAGCTTCAGCCCAACGGGAGGTCGAATCGGCGATAACCGCCACGGAATAACCCATATCTCTGAAATACTCGGCAATGGTGATACCCGTATAAACCGAAGCTTCACGGGCAGCAACAGGCATATCCGAAGTGTTGGCGATCAAAACGGTACGCTTCATGAGCGAATGACCGGTATGGGGATCGACAAGTTCGGGAAATTCTCTTAAAACGTCGGTCATCTCGTTACCGCGCTCGCCGCAACCGATGTAGACCACGATGTCCACGTCCGACCACTTGGCAAGCTGATGTTGTACAACCGTCTTACCGCTGCCGAAAGGTCCGGGAACACAAGCGGTACCGCCTTTTGCAAGGGGGAACAAAGAGTCGATGATACGCTGTCCCGTAATGAGAGGGATCTCCGGGGACATTTTCTCGGCATAGGGACGAGATTTTCTGACAGGCCACTTTTGCATCATGGTGATTTCATGATCATTTCCATCATCATCGGTGATGACGGCAATTTTCTCCACTACCGTATACCGGCCGGGCAAAATATCCGAAATGACACCGCTGATGCCGTAGGGTACCATGATGCGGTGGGAAACGATCTCGTATTCCTGCACCGTACCGATGATGTCACCTGCGGTGACGCGGTCGCCTTTTTTCATAACGGGAACAAAATCCCATTTTTTCGCACGATCCAAAGCAGGCTCATCCACGCCCTTGGGCAGGTTGGGGCCGACTTTCCGGAAAATAATTTCGAGCGGTCTTTGAATACCATCGTAAATATTGGAGATCATACCGGGGCCAAGCTCGACAGAAAGGGGTGCTCCCGTCGAAACAACACGGTCACCGGGGCCGATACCGGCCGTCTCCTCGTAGACCTGAATAGATGCGCGATCTCCGCGCATTTCAATAATTTCACCGATCAAATTGCCGTTACCGACACGCACGACGTCAAACATATTGGCCATGCGCATGCCTTCGGCAACCACCAAAGGTCCGGAAACTTTGACAATACGTCCGATTACTTGCTCATTCATACGATTTACTCCTTAAACAGTATATCGGCGCCGACGGCGCGCTCAACGGATTTTTTAATCTGCTGCACACCAACATCCCCCGCGGAATCGACCGAGGGCAATACAATGATGGCAGGCAGTGTCAGATCACCAAACGATTGAATTAGTTCGGTGAGGGCTACATAAAGGGGTTCCACCAAAAAAATGATGGCATATCTCCCCTCGCGGACAAGCTTTTTCAGCAATACACCGGCAGGATGGGGCTGATTTTCATAAAAAACATCGAATCCGATGGTTGCGAAGGGAATCACGCTGTCGAAATCACCGATCACGGCAACGGGGTAGCGATTATTGTCTTCCATGTTACCCTCCTACCTACGAAATTAGATTTTGAATTTCCTCTTGCGACATACCGCGCCGCTTGAGGGAAAGAATCATCCGCGCTTTGCGGAGGATTTCCATTTTATTGACCAGATAACCCACGACAACCTGCGGGCCGTATGTTACACGCAAAGCATCTTCAATCATCTGCTCGCGGTAAGAAAGGAAACTCTTTTCACACAAATTGGGCGAAGTAATATCGATCCGATCGCGGTAAACAGAAGATTGCATCACTGCCTGACGGGAATCGTCATCTCCATCCAAAAAGGCATCGAGAAGCTTTGTCGTTGAAAGCTTTCCGCCATCGGCCAACACCTGCGCAAAAAAGTCAGCGGATTTACCGATTTTTTTACCGCGCAAAATGGCGGCAAGGTTGGCAGAATCGATCTTCCACTGTACCCAATCCATCAAGAAAGGACAACCCGAATCGAAAGCCAAAGTCAGCATATCGGCAAGACACGCCTTGTCCAGCAGAAAATCGATCATTTGCGGATCGTTGGACGCGGCAAAGATATCCATCGCCTCGGCAGCATTTTTGGCCATCTCCGGCAAAAAGGCAGAAAAATCACGCGTTTTTACCGCTTCAAGCACTGTTTCGACAGGCAACGTACCGATGGTGAAGTAACTGCCATCCATACCACGGATTTGGGCTTTGATTGCCATTTTGATGTTCTGGCAGTCGTATTGCAAACGAAATACATCAACCACCTGACTGACAGGGGTCACCTCGTCCACAATGGCGAAAACAGCCTCTTCACACGCCTCGACCGAATCCACTTCAAACGCTGAGGACATCAAAAACAATTTTTCTGCTTCATCAGCCGTTGCGGCCGTCAGCATTTTCGCCAAGACCTTGGAATCCTCTTTGGCTTCGATGGCATGCAAACGCCCCGAGGCATAGAGAAACTCTGTATCCGCTACTAATTTTTTAGCCATTGGCATTTCCCCCGAACAGGATATCGGCGACCTTGCGTTCCATCGATTGACGGATTTCGGCAACACGCGCTTCGGTGGAGCAATCCACCGTTACATCACCGTATTTCAAAATAAAACCGCCGCAAATGGGAAGGTTTTTCCCCCTTGTCAGGGTAAAACCGCCCGCATTTTCGGAAAACAGTTTGGTAAAGGACACAAACAGTTCGTCTGCGATCGACTCATCCCGCGAGGAAAAACAGACCTCTCCGTTCTTTTTGCTGATCGCCGAAGAAAAGAGCTTGATCATCGAATTTTTATATTCAACGGGATATTCGCTCGAAAGATTTTTAGCCGCACGAGAAAAGACCTCGTCAATGGCGGCAGTTTTTTCGGCCAAGATCGCATTGCGGCGCAAAAGGGACAGCCCCCCTGCATGGCGGGCATCGTCAGCCGCAATCCTTGCTTCGGCATCCGCGAAAATTTCCTGCGTTTGGGACGCCAGACGCGCCTCTCCCTCCGCCTTGATGTCGCTAGCCGTTTTCTCGGCATCATCAAACATCTTTTGGCAGACGAGCAGAGCATCGTACATGATTTTATCTGTGATTTTTTCTAAATTCTTCATACTTCGATTATGCCTGGAAGAATAAAACGAGCATGAGGGAGATCAGCACGGCGAAAACAGCATAGGTTTCAACCATAGCCGAGAACAAAACGCCCTTGATAAAGTGATCGGGACGCTTGGAAACGATGTTCAAGCCTGCGCAAGCAACCTTTGCCTGCTTGATAGCCGAGCAGTAACCAACAAAGGTGATAGGCATAGCGGCGGCAAAGAGGTAGATACCTTGGCCGATGGAAAGATCGGCAACGTTGCCTTCCAAGATACCGAGTTTAACGATGATCAAGAAGGTGGTGATCAAACCGTAAATGCCCTGGGTTGCGGGAAGCGCTTGGAGAATAAGGGTTTTACCGAATTTGTTGGGGTCCTCGATGATGACACCCGTGGCGGCTTCACCAACCATGTAAACGCCTTTTGCCGAAGCAGAACCGGTCACGATGGTAGCGATGGCTGCGCCGAGGATTGCGATGTTTGTGCCGGAGAAGATTTCAAGCAAGAATTCCATAAATTTCATAATGCATTTTCCTTTCAGAAAAAATATTTAACGATTTTGAATGTAGGTGTACTTGGGATGGAGGGTCGCAGGTTCGAAAACTCTGCCTCCGTCCTCGTAAAATTTGCCAAAGAACTCAATATACTGCAAACGCGCCGTGTGGACGAATGAACCGAGAATATTCATCGCGATATTCAATCCGTGACCCGCGGCAAGCACGATGATAAGGAAGATAAAGCCGACAACACTCGGCCCCATCATGGTGGCCATGAGGTTGATAACGCTGGAAACAACGCCGCCCGCAAGACCGAGCGCAAGGATTCGTGAATAGGACATCAAATCCGAACCCCACGAAATCAGATCATACAGCGAGGCAACGCCGAAGAACAGTTTTGCGATGATATTCTTTTTGGCTCTGCCCTGCGTTAAAATCAGCATGGCAAGTCCCGTGAAAAAGACATATTTGGCCCAAGAAAAATCGGTCAGCATGGTCAGTCCCAGTCCGATAAAGAAGATCTCCCAACTTCCGACATCGCAAACGGCGTCAAACCAACGTCCGTCACGAATCAGCATATATCCCTTTACGCCGATGGCGGTAAGCATGTGAAGCGCGCCGACCGCAAGGGCGATGACCAAAAACTTCATCGGATCGGCGACAGGATCCACCAAAATCGCAAGGCTGAAGGATTCACCGCCGAGGAAAGATACGTTGATGGCTGATAAAAGATCGCCGAAATAGGAACCGAAAAGAGCGCCGAAGACCATGGTGGAAATACCGCAGATGCCAAACATCGACATCATTTTTCGGGTACCCGCTTTGGGCTTTTTCCACTTGATGAATCCAAAGCAACCCACCGTTAATAAAAGTCCGTATCCAAAATCCGCAAGCATCATACCGAATATGATAAAATAGAAGATGGACATGATAAAAGTGGGATCGATGCCTTTATAGGAGGGGTAGGAATACAAGCCCACAACACTCTCAAAAGGCGCCACAACGGGGTTGTTTTTCAAAAGGATCGGTACGTCTTCTCCTTCTTCGGGATCCCGCAAATCATAGGCCACGGTGTATCCCGCCAAGGCATTTTCAAACCGCTCGGTCTCTTTTTCGGGAATCCATCCCGTTACAACGCGAACATTGTCACCCGCAAGCATTCGACCCACCAGCGCCGCTTTTTCAATCTCAGCGCCAAGCTGGTCTGCCATGGCTTCAATGGATTTTCCCACCTCGGCCAAATTGCGGATATGCTCTTCATTGACCATAAGACCTTTTTTCAAAATCTCCAGTCGGGACTGGCAATTTAAGAAAATGTTTTGGGGAAGATCATCCCCCGCAATCTCAATTTCATGGAAAGCGCGGGTAGAAAATCTTGCGCGGAAATCAGACAGAGCCGACAAATGCACGATGGCAAGACAATACGCAAAGCTTTTATCCCGCGATATGACCTCCACCTGCCACAGATCGTCCTCCCCATCGTCCCACGCACATTGCTTTTCCATCACCAAAGGAATGGTGAAATAAACAATCTTGGTTTGACTCGTTCCCTTTTCGGCAAGCGAAACATCCGAGGAAAGCCAAGGGGACACGGCGGCAATTTCAGATTGGATGCGGAGCATCTCCTCGTTGTGAGAAACGCGCAGAGCATCGGCTTCCAAAATCTTTTGGACCGTTTTATCGGTGTTTTCCATCGAATCGGCAAGGGCTGTAAAGGAATCGCGATCAAACTGCGCCACATTGGTCAAGGCGTTGCCTGTTCGATAGGGCGCAATGATTGAAAGCGCCTTTTCATATTTTGCAATCTTTTCTTCCCAGCCAAGCATCTCATCCTGCATATCGACAGGAGAAAAAAGCTTTTCGGTAAAGGCAGGCAGCGCTTCGCCCACGGGATCGGAAACCTCAACCGACGACAGCCACACAAGCTCATCGGCGAGTTTACGCGCATCCTCGGCAAGGCAAACGAGCTCCACCCGCTTCATTTTTGTGATCGACATAGAAACTCCTTACGATAAAAGTGCTTCCATGACCGCTTTGGCGGCCTCCGGCATGGAAACAGCAGCGCGCACTTTCAGATCGGTCAACGCCGCTTGCATTTCTTCTTGATTTTTTTGCGCGGCCTCGGCTCTCTTGGCTTGGGCATCGGCAAACATTTTTTCTTTCTTTTCAGCCGCGTCGATCAGACCTTGTTGATACTCTTTTTCCGCCAAACGCTGTGCTTCTGCAACAATTTCAGCAGACTTGGCGGCGGCATCTTCTTTCTTTTCGACGGCAGAAATTTCTGCATCTTTGATGCGCTGAATGGATTCACTGGCCATGCTATTTTCACCGTTCCGTATCATCATTTTAAAAAACGCAAAGTTTTATTCATTTTACCACAACTTCACAAAAAAAAGCAAGGTATTTCGTGAATTTATTCGAAAAAAACTGCAAAAAAAGAAAAAAGCGGTGTGCCGAAGCACACCGCTTATACCTGATTTATTAGGTGTTGGAAAGGAACTTCGACCAAGATTCGACGTATTCTTCAATGGCGCTTTCGGCAGAAGATCTGAGTGCATCGTAATCGGATGCAAACATGTTGGTGCCGGAGGCTGCAGAGCTGCTAAAGACGGTGGTCATGTTACCGAAC
>JAZSON010000022.1:0-2308 GCA_045536965.1 Eubacteriales bacterium | reverse complement strand
ATTCCGAGGCAAAGTCACGGGAAACAACCCAACCTGCACTTTGGGGAACCAGCACGTTGAATGCTTCTCCCTTGTAGTCGATGCCGCTTACGGGTTTAAGCTCATAACCGTAAAGACCCGACATGGTGTGTCCGGGAATGTCGCCGTAAACGTCAGGCGAAACCGGTCCTTCGTTCTTGCCGTCGTCTTTGTCGCCGTTTCCATCTCCCTCGTCATCGCCGCAGGAAACCATCAAGGGCATCAGCGAGAAGAGCATGCAGACAGCCAAAAGCAGGGCAAGCAATTTGGTGATTTTCATACTTTTCCTCCTAAATTATCTTAGATGCGAAAGCTTAGAAGAACAATCCGCGATTTTAAAAGCTTCCACTTCTCATTACCAATAGCAGTATATCACAAGAAACTAAAAAATGCAAGTAGAAAGATATTTTTTTACAAATTGACAATTTATGACCTTTCGCTTTATATATTCTGCACAACAACCGACAAAATCAAGTTAAAATCAAGCCTTTAAAAAGAATTTTGCCCAGGCATCCACATACTCTTCAATGTCACTTTCGGCCGCAGATTTAAGCGCATCGTAATCGGATGCAAACATATTCGTCCCACCACTGGCAGAGGAACGGAAAACCGAAAGGAGATTTCCGAAGTTGTTGCAGGCGCCGATGTCAAAATAGGAAGCATCAAAGATGATATCGAGCATGGCGCGGGAGTCCTGATCGCGGGCGATTCTCCCCTTCATAACCACATCGTAGTACTGATAAAGAAGAATGGTTCTGCCGTAGTAGGACAAAGCTTCCATCACGGCGGCGGCAGCGGAAACGGTTCTGCCGGGCTTCATGTAGGAAGGAATGGCGACCGCGGGAGAGGCCGAGGAATACATGTGATAATATTCTTCCTGCGCCTGATCGTATTTGGGCATGGGCAAAAAACCGAAATCGGATTCCATGGTACGGGTCAGCGTGACGCGGAACATGGCAACCTGACGCATCAGACAGCGGTTTTCCATAAAGACCTTATCCGAATACTCGTATGTACCCGGAACGGCGGCATCCAGACGGAAGGTATCAAAATTCGCAGAAGCGGTGGCATCGTAGAACATATCCAGCATCTTATCCAGCATGGAAACGGTACGGGAGGACTGCAAGGTCAGATAAGGAATGTCATCGGCATCCTTTTGCGCGACAAAGCAAGCGCCGCCCGTCATATAGAAAATAATATTGTTATAACTGGAAATCAAACCGAATTCATCGTATTGGTCGATAGAACCCGAGCCGTCATAGTCGTTGACCCGCCCCTTACAAAGGGCATGCATGGCGTCAACCGTCCAAGTGCCGTCATAAACCATGGTATAGGGGTTGTCAAGATCGTATTCATCAAAAAGGTCCACGTTGAACTGGATAGCGGTGATGCCTTCATTATCAATGATGGAAAAGTCGCCGATCACATAGAACAAACGGCCGCCGATGGACATATTTTTAACAAAGTTTTGATTATACCAAGGAGCATCCAGTTGGATTTCTTCGCCGTCAAACTCGGTTAAATCACAAAGAAGATGCTGAATGGACAAAGAACCGACATCGGTCACATCGCAGAGAATCAAATCGAATGTACCAAGCTGACCTTCCATATCATTTTGCGCTTCCAATGCCACCGAGGTTTTGGTGGTGATGGCGCGAATATCGGTGTTATACAGTCTATTGACCGCTAAAACACGCTCGTAAGCGGCATCTTGGATAACATCTTTTCCCTTTTCGGAATATTCCGAGGCAAAGTCGCGGGATACTACCCAATCGGTGCTTTTTGGAACCAGCACGTTGAATGCTTCTCCATGAAAATCGACCCCTTCAACAGGCATGAGGTTATATCCGTAAAGACCCGACATGGTGTGACCGGGTTGAGCCGTATAATCCTCCTTGGAAGGATCCTCCTCCCTATCCACCGTGTCAAAATTGTCTTGGCTTTCTGCCGCATCGCCACAGGATACCAACGAGAAGAGCATGCAGACAGCCAAAAACAGGGCAAGCAATTTGGTGATTTTCATTTTGACCTCCCAAACACTAAAACTTATGCTTTGCTTATTTTCATTATACCACAGAGGGACTTCAGATACAAGTGCAAAAAAAGACCGCAGTGAAAACACTGCGGTCAAAAAAGCAATGATTAAGTATTGGAAAGGAACTTCGACCAAGATTCGACGTATTCTTCAATGGCGCTTTCGGCAGAAGATCTGAGTGCATCGTAATCGGATGCAAACATGTTGGTGCCGGAGGCTGCAGAGCTGCTAAAGACGGTGGTCATGTTACCGAAC
>JAZSON010000016.1:0-12571 GCA_045536965.1 Eubacteriales bacterium | reverse complement strand
ACGCGTTACGCCTACTATCGTGCCTGCATCCCGCTCCTCTTTTGTCAGCGTATAGTCGTAATAAGAATCGTAGCCGCCATCTCTTTCCTCAACATCCAATTCGGGATATTCGGCAAGCCAAGCGCGCACCGTTTCCTTATCGGTGCCGACCGGAAGCTCTCTTTTGATCCAGCTCTTAATATATGTGTCGCTTCTGTGAAAGGGGTTGATCGAGCCGGGGTCAATTTCTTCCACCTCAACATCGTACAATTTGTTCCATCGGTACCGCCAATAGACGCGGTAGGTGTTTGAAAGCCCATTTTTATCCTCTTCCTCTTGAGAAAGATCGGTCACGGCCCCCGTGAGAACAAACCATTCACCGTCTAACGTAAAGTCGTCGTATTTCCAGCCGTACACGCGTCGCCATTTACTGTCTAGTGCGTATATATTACTCCGCTCCGAGCCAAACGGCGCCGCCTTCAAAAGATCCCTTCGAACCTGTGCCGCAGGGCTGAACACCCGCCAATACACGATCCACGCACAAAGCAAAAGTGCAACAACCAACAAAATCGCGGTCGTGATGCGCAATGACTTCTTTTGTAAAACCATGGTGTTTCTCCTTTTTTCGCATTTTATTGAGATTCGGATTGAAATTCGGTTTCCGGCACGGGCGTGCTCCAGCCCGGAACATCCTCCACATCAATATTTTCTACCGAAAAACCTGCGGCTTCCAATAATCCGCTGGTATAAGAATTTGAGTTGTATCCGGGGAATAACAAAGGTGCAACAGTGTATTTCAAATCATCTCCGTAGTTTGCATCCAACTCATATAACGTATCAACTACATCCGGCGTTACTGTTCCCAAAGGGAACTGAGCGAGTTTAATTTCCAAATCTATATCCTTCTCACGATTGTTTTCACTGATTAAATGTTCATCATCGGGGTTTCCCGCACCAAAAGTCGCATAACGCGAACCATCGTCGGTAACGGATTTTCCAGTGATTGTAGGGCTAAAATGCGCATGATCCCAATAGGCGCTGCCCGGATATGCATAAACAATGACACACGTATGATTCTGACCAACGGCAACATGATGCATTCCGACATAAATCTCTATTTTCGTCACCGTTACCGTAAACGTACTTGTTCTTCCTGTCGGCTTGTGCTCAACGGTAAAGGTTGTTGTACCGAGTGAAACCGGCGTGATTTCCCAAGTGGTTTCATCGATTTGCGCATGGTTATTATTCCACTGTAATTCAAAGTCGTTCGTTCCGGTCCAACTCGCATTGATTGGCGTTTGGTTAATAGTTATGTTGTCCGTTTCAGGAAGATACAACGTTTGATTGTCGATAGAAAACGCACCAAGCTCAACATAGACGTCCACAGCAGGGACGCGCCAGGTGTTGCGCCAATACTGCTCGGTACCTGCACTTCCCAAGGTGGCGGTCGTTTGGACAGAGCTGCCCGACACGGTCAGATAGCGGTTGTTTCCGGCATTTTTCACCAAGCAGCCGCCGCCCGCAGCGTTGGTGATCGTCCATTGGGCGCGGGTGGGAACGGTGGTCGCGGTCGCGCTGACCGTTTCAACGGCTGCGCTACCCGAGGTCGCCGATGCGGCTAAAAACGTACCCGGCGCTGCGGTGGATTCGATGACGTAATAGGAACCCACGTATTGCACGTCCCAAGCGACCGAACTTCCGAGGTTTGCCATGGTGCCGCTTTGCATGGATAAGGCGGAATTATTGTATCTTAAAAAATTGCCGGTGTATCTGTTGTTGAACAAATAAATATCATCAGACAAGGTGGCGCTTGCCGTATTGTAATAAACGGCGAACACCGGCTTATTGGCGGCTGTACCGTGCTCGGAGGTATAAAACGAGGTGTAGCAGTTGGGAGAGCTGCCGGTATCGGTGTGGCGGGAGAACTGGATGCCCCAGTTATCCACGGCGGTATCAAACTGATACCAACCGCTATGCCATGCATTATATGCATCGAAAATATCAAAGGTGAAATCCTGTCCCGCGGTGGATGCCGACAGGGTTTTGGTGTCAAGCGGGAAGGCCTCATCGACTGCCGGGCGGGCATTCCAGGTCGCAGCCGCTGCCCAGCTACCCAAAACCATCTTGGCGCTGATCTGCATGGACTCGACTGCACTGTTGCTCCAACTGTAATTTCCGTTTGCCGATGTAAGCTGACGGACCTTTAAGGTAGCGGAGGTTAAAATCGCTGTGGACGGAATGGAGGGCATGGTCTTCATTTTATACAGTCCCCAATTCCGTTTGCTCGACGAGGTGGTGGAATAACCGACAACGGCATATTTCATGGAATTATACGTATTGGTGGGAGAACCCTCGCGGATCATGGTGTCGGTCACATTGGAGGTGCCGGTGACCTCGACGGTGGGGTCAACCACGACCGGGAACACTCTTTCCTCGGCGTTGAGCCATTCTTCGTCTAACGTTACGGATAACAGCCAGAAATCCTTTACGCTGACCAACGTATAGTGCACGTCGGTTGAGATTTCACCTGCGGCATCATACATATACGGAGCGGGCAGGGTGAGAATTTCTTTTCCGCTTGTATCCGACAGGGCGATCGAGCCGTCTGCGGACAGGGCGGGGGTCAAGGTCGTATTCATTGAGAATACCGGCTCCTTCCATGCCGAAGCGGAGGTCAGGGTGATCTCTTTACGGGCAGAAAGACCCGAAAGTGTGTAGGTAAGATCCATTCCGGGAGAAACGGCTTGGTAGGCAATCGAAGACGTGGTATAGCCCGGCCGGAGAGACGATGCTTCGGCGGCGGTCTTGCCCACGAGATTTGCACCTTGCGGTGAGACGATCACACCGTCCTCTGCCGATGAAGCCGACACGAGCTGTGCCGTCGCGTTTGCGGAAAGTGACAGAACGGTTTGGGAGGTGCTTGATTGTTTCACGCCCATAAGCGAGAAATCCACAGAATGATTTTGGTATGCAAAGGAGAACAGGGAATCATCTGCTGTGCTTTGTGCAAACGATACTTGGATCGGTGCACTTGTATTGACAAAACGTCCACTTTGTGCCGTCAGCGTATGATCCAGATCTACCCAAGCACCGTTTTTCTCAAAATGAAGCGGGTCGCTGTAGGTATAAACGGCAACCTCGCCGTTTGAAAGGCGGTATTGCTTGGAATAAGCATCTCGCAGTGAGGTGACCTCCTCGACTACAAGAGCGTTTTCATCATGCAGCTCTCGCGGATCTGCAAATCCCGCGGCAACCCTTGCCTGCGCTTCGGTTGCGCGGTTTTGAGAGGGTTGCAACGAAACTGCCGAACCAACCAATGAAACAGGCGGTAAGGCACCGAAAAGAAAGGCGCAGATCAAAATAAGCGAGAGTAAAGCTTGTTTTTTGATAAAATGTTTACGGCGTGATTGCTTTTGGGTTTGTCGGTGGAAGGCGAAAAATTTTTTCATGGTATTCTCCTTTCTTCGGCAAGCCGAACACGTCAAATGGTTTCAAACGAATCAAAAAAATGTCGCAAAAAAACCGAATATTCACCTCTCTTTCTTTGTATTCACCGTTCGTTTTACATTTTTATGCAAAACACGCATGGTTCTTTTGCTTCGCATCATAATTTTACCACAATTTCACAAAATTGTCAATAGGGAATGCGGAGGCGCACGCGGCAATGATATAAAAACATGCGGGCATCCTTTTCGGATACCCGCGCGTGTTTATTCTACATACCATCTGAAACCCGCCGTGTCGGTTACGGGGAGAGAAAAGAGCAAGGTGTGCGCCTTGGTGCCGATACCCGCTTCGTCCGAAACGATCTGCATAATCTCACTGCGCTTTTCTTTTTTACAGACCATGTAAATGATCTCTTTATCGTGCATAAGCGAGATGCCGAAAAACTGCTCGGCGTATTCGCTGGCAGTTCCCTTGGCGTGAATGATGGTACCGCCGCCTCCGCCTACCTTACGGGCAGCCTCCATCACATCTTCGGTATGACCTTTGTTGCAAATGGCTACGATCAGCTCCATCTTTTCTCCCTCCTTCGGTCGAGTCTCATTCATTTCGTCTTCAGCATGTCCCGCCGCATAAAAATCGAGTGTCTTGCGGGTCGCCACACTGGCAAGAGGTACTGCCACCGCGATGCCGCGGTCGGGCAGATCGATCTTAAATTCCTGTTCAAGCGATGCGATCACATCCTGCAGCTTATTATGATCGACAACACTGTGCGCCACGATCTTTTCGGATTTTTCAAGTCCGAGCATATCCAAAATCTGCGATCGCGCCGTTCCCCACGCCATGGAGTTATAAAGGCGCACCACCCCGACTTTTTGGAAAAGCCGGTTCAATTCTTCTTCATCGTCACGGCGGACAATGGTAATCAGCCAATACATATTTTGCATATTTACCACCTGCCTTGCAGATCAAACTCAATGATATCGGGATATTTATTATCCACAGTGATATTTGCATCAACCGATTCGTTTTCGGCTGCTTTTGCAGGTTGTACAACCATTTCAACGGGAGAGGCAAACTCGATCACGGTAGAATCGGTCTCTTCCTCGGCCACATTGACCATCTTGGCCTTGGATTTGACGGTGTAGACCAAGCCGAGAAGCTGCATGGTCAGGGTCGGCAAAAGAGCAACCAGAGCAATGACACCAAAGGCATCGGTCATCATACTGCCGCCGAGCGCTGTGGTGGCACCGACCGCAAGGGGCATCAAAAAGGCAGATGCCATAGAGCCCGAGGCAACACCGCCCGAGTCAAAGGCGATGGAGGTAAAGATCTCGGGAACGATAAAAGAGAGTGTCAGACAGAGTCCGTAGCCGATACCGACAAACCAAAAGATGGAAATACCCGTAATCACGCGAAGCATTGCCAGTCCAACCGCAAGAGAGACCCCCACCGAAAGAGCGGTGGAAAGCATCTTTTTCGGGATGGCGCCGTCGGTCACTTCCTCAACCTGCTTTTGCAAAATCTGCACGGCAGGCTCTGCCGCCACGATAAAATAGCCGAGCAAACAGCCGAGCGGCACAAGAAGCCAAGCGCGATCCGAGGAACCGAGGGTAGCACCGAAAAACGAACCTACGGGGAGATAACCGATATTAACACCCGTCAAAAACAGAGCGATGCCGATATAGGTAAAAACAACGCCGACGGTGATCTTTAAAAGATTTTCACCCGAAAGACGATTGACGAGAAGCTGGTAAACAAAGAAAAAGATCACGACGGGCAAAAGTCCCTCGGCAACCTCTACAAAACGGACAGCAAAAGCATCGAACAGACTGCCGCCAAATCCCACCGAATCGACAAAATCAAGATTGGGCTTAGACATTTCGGACACGCCGTCCACCTCGTACACACAACCGAGCACCAAAATGGCAACTACGGGACCGACCGAGCAAAGAGCCGCCAGACCAAACCCGTTATCACCATCCTCTTTATCCGAAGAAACCGCTGAAACACCGACACCGAGAGCAATGATAAAGGGAACCGAAATGGGGCCTGTCGTTACACCGCCCGCATCAAAGGCAACCGACCAAAAATCGGGACTGACAAAAGCGGCGAGAATAAATACAAAGGCATAGGAAGCCAAAAGAATGTATCGGACTTTGATATTGAAGACGATACGCACAAAGGCAAGCACAAGAAAAACACCCACACCGACCGCCACGGAAAGAATAAAAACGGTAGTATCGATGGCAGGCACATAGGCAGCAAGCACCTGCAGATCGGGTTCGGAAACGGTGATGAGAACACCCACCAAAAACGAAAGCAGACAAATCAGCCAAATCTTTCGAGAGCGGGTCATTTCGGTGCCGACGTATTCACCGATGGGGGTCATGGATTTATCTGCACCGATGCTAAAAAATCCGATGCCGACCACCATCAAAAAAGCGCCGAACAGGAAAGAAATAAATATATTGTTCGGGAGAGGAACGAAGGTCAGGGAAAGAATGAGAACCAAAACGGTAACAGGCAAAACTGAAAAGAAGGATTCTTTGATTTTGCTTGCCAAAACCGCTTTATAACTCGATTTCATCTTTTACCCTCCCCCCGCTGTTTTTAGTTCAAAACATAAAAACAAACCACTGAGAAGTATAGCAAAACAACCGCAAAAAGTCAATATAAATGTATATTTAAAACAAAACCGAAGTGCTGTTTTTTGCATATTGTACAGAAAAAAATATCACTCTGCAAAATAAACCCGATCGCTTTTGTCACATTTCACAAAAAGTTTATAGCGACAATATGCACATCGGACAACGAAGAGCCAAGGAAGCATCGGTCAAAGAAAGATTTTCGCCTTTTACCTTCAAAAGGGTCAGATTGTCGCTGTTTTGATTGGCGCAAAAGATATTCTCACCGCAAACATAAATATCCCGCGGAAAATCTCCCCCACAGGAACAAAGAGCGGAAAGGGAAAGCTTTCCTCCCGAAAAGACAAGCTGTGCCACCGAATTGTGACCGCGGTTGGAAACGTAAATTTTCCCCTCCGATGCGCGGATTGCCCCCGCATAGCTTTCACCGCTATACCCCTTTGGAAGGGTGGACACCGTCTGCACGGGCGCAAGTTTTCCGTTTTCATAGAAAAACACCGTCACGGTCGAAGCAAGCTCATTGACACAAAAGAGGGTATTTTCCCCCATAAAGGTCAGGTGTCGCGCGCCGTGTCCCGACGGCACCGAAGCAAAAGACACCTCCCGCAGATCCGGTGTGTAAAGGGTGATGCGATCGGTCCCCAAATCGGCAACAAGCAGATATTTTCCATCAGGCTTGGGACAAACGCAATGGGGATGGGGAGATGCTTGGTTGGGATGGGGACCGCTCCCCGTATGATAGAGATAGCAGTCGGGCGTCTTAAACAAATTGCCGCTGACATAGCTGGTAACGTAAATTTCTCCCTTCCATGCGCACAGATGGCAGGAGGAGATGCCTTTTGTCTGAAAATCCCGACCGCGCGTGCCGAGAATATCCCCGTCCTCCAAATCAAAGGAGGTCAAAATATCCGACTCTGCCCCTCCCATGGCAACATTGCATAATAAAAACAGCTTTTGTCCCTCGCGCACAAAATAAGAAGGATAGGGCGCAGGGGTAAAAAAGACGGGTGTGATCCCATCCTTGTCGTACCTGACACGGTAAATACCGCCATCTTTCGCGCGGGAGGATACCCACAGATCCATCGGTTTCATCGCTACTCCACCTTTCCCTTGCATTTTAACACAACCCACACCGTATGTAAAGAGTCAAACGAATTGACAGCGGCACATATATATGATATAATGATTATAACTATAAAATGACAATATCTGCAAAATTGCGGAGGTATATATGAAACTGTTAAAATCAACTCTCGGCGTGCTTCTCGCACTGCTGTTTTTACTCCCTCTCGGTGTCCACGCCGAGGAAACGTCCCCGACATACTGGAGCGAGGCTGTTACCAAATATCCCGCAGGATACACCGAGGACAGCAGCGGCAACGTCACCATTTCCACCGCCGAAGCGCTTGCCTGGCTTGCCTCCGAGGTAGGCGGGCTCAACGGATGTACCCCCGACAATTTCGCGGGCAAAACCGTTACCCTTGAAAACGACATCGATGTCAGCGCTTATTATTGGACCCCCATCGGAAACCAAACCCATCCTTTCCGCGGCATCTTCAACGGCGCAGGCTTTTCTATCCAAGGACTCCGTGTTTACACAGACGACGGTTTATCTGCCCCCGCGGGACTGTTCGGTCGAATCGACGGCGCCACCATCTCCCACACCAAGGTATCCGCCAGCCAATTCGTTTGGCGTTCCTCGGCTACTTCCCCCCTCTACGTCGGCGGCATCTGCGGCATCTCGGAACAATCCATCCTCTTAAACGTCTCTTTCTCGGGCAATATTCACGCCACACTGGCGTCCGACGATGAGCTTTTCCTCGGTCTGCTCTGCGGCATGACACAAAACAGCCGCCTGTTGAACGTTTACACCGTCGGTTCTCTCGCCGCCGCCTGCACGGGTCGAATTTATTGCGGCGGCATGGTCGCCCTCTTGGATGACGGCGAACTGATCAACGGCTTTTCCTCCGCCTCTCTTTCGGCGGCAGCGCCAAACGTTGCCGAAATTTTCACCGCCGCCTGTATCGGCCGTGTTTTCAACCAAAGCACCGTCAACGGTTGCTACTGGGATGCCGAAAAAGAAATCAAGATCAACAACATTGAAAAGAAAACCGTCCGCGGTGTCGATGAATCCATCGGTAAAAACGCCCAGTCCATCGGTAAATTTGATGCCGACCTCTCCCTCAAGCCTACCGACGACACCACCCTTATTTACGGCGATGCTCTCGTTTCGGCGCTCAATCTTCCGATCGATTCCCATGAAGATTTCGCCCCTTGGTCGGATGACGGTCATTTACCCATCCTCGTATATATCCAAGCGGCGCCGCCCGTCCTTTCCCGTCAACCCGGCAACATTTCTCTCACCCTCGGCCGCATCTACGGCAAATTAGAGGTCGAAGTGCTCCAAAATTCAGGCTGCGCTTACACCTACCGCTGGTATCTCGACGGCAAAGAAGTTGAGGGGGCAACGGGGCGCGTTTTCTATCTTCCCTCCTCCCTTTCCTACGAAAACGGCGGCAAACACACAGCCTTTTGCTCCGTCACCTCCCACATGAAAAGCAGCGGCAAAAGCAGTGAAATTCTCACCGACGTGGCAAACATCGAAGTCATCTGTGTCAACCACGATCGCGACGAAGGAGAAATCCTGCGGGAAGCGGGGCCGGGCGTAGAAGGCGGTATTAGATACACCTGCAAAATCTGCGGCGAAAAAGAAATCGTGATCATTCCCGCCGAGGATACCCATTACACCGTTTGGGTCTATTTCATCATCGCCCTTTCGCTTGCCTTTGTTTCCACGGTCATTTACATCCGTAAAAACAAGCCTACCCCGCTCAAATAAACAAACGGAGGAAGTGATATGTACGCCATTTACAAAATCACCTCACATCCCACCATTGATTTTGCCGCCGAAGAACTCAAAAAATATCTGCGCATGATGATGCCGCGGGTCGGTGAGATCACCATTTCCTATGCGCCCAATGCCAAAGACGGCTTCCGTCTTGGTCTGATGGACGATTTCTCCATCCCCTGCGACGAAGCGGCGGACAAAAACCTCGACGATGTCGTATATATCGACACCGATGAAAAGGGCGGTATCATTGCAGGCTCCAACCACCGCTCGGTGCTTCTTGCCGTTTACCGATATTTGAGAGAAAACGGCTGCCGTTGGCTTTTCCCGGGTGTTGACGGCGAATTCATCCCCATAAAAGATATCGTACCCATTAAGTACCGCAAAATGGCCGACCATCGTTACCGCGGCCAATGCAACGAGGGCGGAGAATATCAAAGCAGCATGATCGATGCCATCGACTTTACCCCCAAGATCGGCTTAAACATCTTTATGCAGGAATTTGACATCCCCTACTATTACTATATTAACTTCTATAACCACAAGGAAAATCCCGTCATTCCCCCCGAACCCATCACAACCGACACGGTTTTGCAATGGAAACGGCAGTGCGAATGTGAAATCAAAAAACGCGGACTGCAGTATCACGATATGGGACACGGCTGGATGGCATCGGCCTTTGACATCGATACCACATCGGGTTGGGACAGAACAAATCCGCCCCCTGTTACCGAGGAACAAAGATCGTTTCTTGCCGAAGTTGGCGGTGAGCGCGGCCTTTACCAATGTGTTCTCAACACCAACGCCTGCATGTCCAACCCCGAGGCAAGACGCCGCATTGTAAACCATATCGCCGACTATGCCGCCATCAACAGCCATGTTGATTTTCTCCACATCTGGCTTGCCGACGGCTGGAATAACCATTGCGAATGCAAGGAATGTCAAAAGAAAACCGCTTCCGACTGGTATGTCATTCTTCTCAACGAAATCGACGATGAAATGACCCGCCGCAACCTGAGCAATCAGTTGGTCTTTATCGTCTATGTTGATACCTTCTGGCCCCCCATCATGGAAAAGATCAACAACTCCTCCCGCTATTCCATGCTCTTTGCCCCCATTTTCCGTTCCTATTCCGAAACCTACGGCGAAAAGCCCGATCCCTCCAAGCTTACTCCCTATATCCGCAACAAGCTTACAAACCCCGAATCCATGTCGGCTTGTCTTGCCTACCTGGAGGAATGGAAAAAGATTTACAGCGGCGACTGCTGTGCCTATGAATATCATTTTTGGAGACATCAGGTGTATGATTTCGGCCACCGTTACCTTGGCAAACTTATATTCGATGACGTAAAAGCCCTAAAAAAATGCGGTATTCACGGCATGATTCAGGACGGTTCACAAAGAAGCTTCTTCCCCAACGGCTTTGCCTTCTATGTTTACGGTGAAACTTTGTTTGATTCCTCCGTTACCTTTGAAGGGTTGACCGAGGACTATTTCTCCCATGCCTACGGTGAGAATTGGAAAGAGGTTGTGGCATATCTTGACACCCTTTCAGCCCTCTGCCACTTTGAATATATGTCGGGCAATGACTCCAAAGATAAAAACATTCACCGCTACTTCAATCCCGATGTCACCGCAGATCTTGAAAAAATTGAAAAAGTGCTTACCGATTACCGCCCCACCATCCAAGCAAGCCGCGTGCAAAAATACCGCGTGCAAAGCGTTGCATGGCAGCTCCTTTCCGACCACGCCGATCTTTGCAGCTATTATGCCAAAATGCGCGCCCTCCAATCGGTTGGAAAATTAAACGAGGCAAACGAAGTTTCGGATGTGTTCCGCCGCGATTTCGGTCTGCGCGAAAGATACCTCGCCCCCTACTTTGATTATTATTTCTACAGCTATTACTTGAAATAATCCCGCAAAAAAGGCGCAACCAATCCGGACTGGTTGCGCCTTTTCATTTACACAAAAAGACAGTGTGAATTTCACACTGTCTTTTGTGTATAAATTTTTACCAGTTTTCAACCTTGCCTTTACCGTTATCGATGCCCCAGATATTCGAGCCGATCTTTACGTTATCCAAAAGTTCATCCGCGCCGTAGTGGTTATGCGTAAGCTTGGTGCCGTAAGAAGCGCGAGACTGATAAACCACGTTGTAGTTAAAGAGTCTGTCCTTGGTAGCGCGTCCGCGGAGGTTATAAGGATCATGGGTACCGAGATAGGTGTTGTTGAAAATGTAGCAATATTCACCCGCCGTATCGGTACCGTCGCCGCGGTCTTTACCGCCGTGCATATCAAAGTAGGTAGAAAGGGAGTCACCCATTTCAATGTTGTTATGGGCAATATAACCGCTGTTGGCAGCGCCCGTACCGGCGATGGAGTGGCGGTTGTAGTTAAAGAGGTTATGGGAAACGACACTGTATGCCATAGAGTGAGCCACACCGTAACCCAAGCCGTTTAACTGGTTGTGGTGAATATAGTTGTGGTGAATCTGAATGCCGCGGCTTTCAACACCGTCGTGCGCATTCAGACCAATGGCAGAACCCGAGAAACCCGAAACCTCACAGTTATCAATCTCTACGTTGTCGGCAGTAACCGAAACACCGTAGGTAGGCTGCAGGTTGTAGTAATAAGCGTGGTCAAGGTCGCCTTCTGCATGGTGATCGCAGGGCGGGAAGTTGCCTTGCGAGAAGGCGTGGCGGTGGTGGGAAACGTGGGTTGCGGGGTCGGGACCGTAGATGGTCAAGCCCGTCAATCTCGCGCCCTCTGCCGTCAGAGCGATCATACCCGACGAGGTCAGCGCAGTAGACATCAATACGCCGCCCGTCGATACGCTTCCATCCTCGCGGACATAGCCGCGGTTGGAGCAAAGGGTGATCTTCTTGTTGATCAGAAGAACGGTCATCTTATTTTCCTGCGCATCCGAAAGGTCGATGCGGGCATCCTCATGGACATAAATGATGTCACCGTCTTTGGCGCTTTTCACCGCCGAAACCAATTCACCTTTGGTTCTGACCACCACAGTGGCATCCTTTTCGGTGAAGATCTGATGATAGCCGACACCGCCGCCGACCTGACCTCTTTCATCGGCAGTCGCGCCGTAGGTCTGGCCGTCTACAACCTGAGAAATGATGTTCTCTTGATCCAGATAGGTCAAATAGTTGGTATAGCCGCCAATGCCCTTCAAAATAGTGTTGATGGACTCTTTGGCAAAGCTTTTTAAAAGGTTATCGCTGTATGTGGTCATATCCTTGAGGGTAAAGTAAGGCGCATCGGTTTCGGTCGGATAATAGCTGGCCGAAACAACCGTCATTTTCACGGGAGTGACATTCACCTTCACCGCCTCTTTGACCACGGGGGTGTATGCGGTGAGCGAAACGCCGTCATCCGAAAGACCCTTGGAGGATTTGCTCATCACCTTGGGCGCAAGAATGTTATATACGTTTGATTTGATGCTGACACGTTCACTATCATAAACAGCGCTGTCCACCGAATTGACTTCATCCAAGCGGTCAAGATACATATTCTCGCCGTAAGCGAAAAGGTTGTTTTCAACCACGGCGCTCAGCGGAATACCCTTGGCCTCGAAAAGATCGCCGCCGCAAAGGAAGGTGTTGTTTTTCAAAACGATGCTCTTACAGGAAACTCTGGC
>JAZSON010000015.1:0-34451 GCA_045536965.1 Eubacteriales bacterium | reverse complement strand
ACGCGTTACGCCTACTATCGTGCCTGCATCCCGCTCCTCTTTTGTCAGCGTATAGTCGTAATAAGAATCGTAGCCGCCATCTCTTTCCTCAACATCCAATTCGGGATATTCGGCAAGCCAAGCGCGCACCGTTTCCTTATCTGTGCCGACCGGAAGCTCCTCTTTGATCCAGCTCTTAATAGATTCCGGTCTTCTGTAATGAAAGGGGGAATACAAATTCAATAGACAAAGCGTCAGCGCAACGACCAGCGCGACGATCAACAAAATCGCGGTCGTGATGCGTAATGATTTCTTTTGTAAAAACATGGCACTTCTCCTTTCGTCGGCAAGCCGAACACGTCATGTGGTTTCAAACGAATCAAAAAAACGTCGCAAAAAAACCGAATATTCACTTCTCTTTCTTTATATCCCCATGCGCCTTTTCACTCTTTGTGCAAAAAACTTATGAAGAGTTTGTTTTACAAATTTATTTTATCACTTATGCATAAATCTGTCAAGAGGCAAAATACGGGACAGAAAACCCTCCCCTACGAATTCCGCGGCAATGATATAAAAACATGCGGGTATCCTTTTCGGATACCCGCATGTTTTCGTGATTATTCAAAAATATCGGTTTCCCTGAATTGGAGGGAATAGAGTTTTTTATAGGTACCGTCTTTTTGCATGAGTTCTTCGTGGGTGCCGCGTTCGGTGATGCCGCCGTCGATGACCACCGCGATCTCATCGGCATTTCGGATGGTGGAAAGCCGATGGGCGACCACGAGGGTGGTTCTGCCCATGCAAAGCTCGTCAAGCGATTTTTGGATAAGCACCTCGGTGGTATTGTCAAGCGCACTCGTCGCCTCGTCAAGAATGAGGATGGCGGGGTCTTTGAGAAATACTCTGGCGATGCTGAGCCGCTGCTTCTGTCCGCCCGAAAGCTTGACACCGCGTTCGCCGATCTCGCTGTCGTATCCTTTTTCAAGGGTCATAATATAATCGTGGATATTGGCTCTGCGCGCCGCTTCATACACCTCTTCGTCGGTGGCATCGGGGCGACCGTACAAAATATTTTCTTTGATCGTGCCGACGAACAAGAATACATCCTGCTGGACGATGCCGATATGACGGCGAACCGAATCCAATGTAAGATCTTTTATATCCTGTCCGTCGATCAAAATCGAACCGCAGCCATCCTCCAATTCATAAAAGCGGGGTAACAGATGGCAAAGGGTGGTCTTTCCGCCGCCCGAAGGACCGACCAAGGCGAGTTTTCTGCCTTTTTCAAGTTTCAAGTCGATGTTATGAAGAACCTCTTTGGTAGTGTCATATGCATAAGAAACATTTTGAAATTCAACGACACCCTCGACGTTTTCAATTTCTTTCGCATTCTCTGCATCGGTTTCGGGTTCTTCTTCCATGATTTCCACGAATCTTTTGAAGCCGCTGACACCGTTTTGAAATTGTTCCATAAAACCGATCAAGGTGTTTACGGGGCCGATAAAAAGATTGACCGAAACGATAAAGGTGGAATAATCCCCGAACGATATCCTGCCCGCATAAAGGAACATACCGCCCGCGATCAAGATGAAAACATTGAATATATCGGTGATAAACGAGGTGGAGGCATGGAATTTCGCCATGGCGCTGTACGCTTCGCCCGACGAATCCACAAAGGCATCGTCACCGATTGAAAATTTTTCCATCTCTCGCTTTGCATTGGTGTAAGCCTTGGTGACACGGATGCCCGTGATACTGCTTTCCACCGCCGCATTGATGATGGCGTTGCTCTTCCTTCTATCGTCAAACGCCCTCTTCATCGCCTTTCGGTAGTGCATGGTCACGACGATCAGAATGGGCACACAGGTGAAAATGATGAGGGTGAGAAAAACGTCGATGGTGATGAGGTAACCAAAGGACAAAATGATCATCACCGAGCTAATCAGAAGATTTTCGGGACCGTGGTGGGCAAGCTCGCAAACCTCAAAAAGATCGCTTGTCATGCGCGTCATGATCTTACCTGTTTCGCTGTTGTCATAAAAACGAAAGGGAAGCTTTTGCAAATGATTGAACAGATCCTTTCTCATCTGCGATTGCATCCGCACACCGATGACGTGACCGTAATACTGTACAAAATAGCGGAGCAGCATGCGGAGAAGATACATACCAAGAACGATGATGCCTGCAACAACGATGGTTTTATACATTTTATTCGGGATATATTCGTTGAGCATATTGTTGGTGACGATGGGATAGACCATGCCGATGACCGAAATGAGAAGAGAGGCAAGTAAGTCGAGTATCAATAATTTTTTGTGGGGTTTATAATAACTTAAAAATCTTTTCAGCATCGTTTTCCGTCCTTGTTTTTAAGAGATTCTGTGTTTTCTCCTTTTATTATGCGCCGAGCGGTTCATTTCGTCAAGAGGAAATGAAAAAAATGAGCGGGTGTATCGGTTGGGGTTTCATTTTGCCTGAATGGTTTGGTATGGTTTGCGGACAGTCGGGACACCTGTCCCTACAAGGTTACATGAATTGCAACCGTGAGGGAGGATAATATCCTCCCGCGTTCTCCATCACGCGATAGCGTGTATTACCTTGGGAAGACGGTGACAGAAAAACAGCGGGTATCTTTTTGATACCCGCATAATTTTAAGAAAACAACTTGCAATACCCCGCCATGTCGAATACATCCAGCAGTGTGTCGCTTTTTAAATATAGCGGGTGATGAGGATGTCCTTTTTTGGAAAGAGCACCCGCCGAAAGCCAGCGAACATTTTTTTCTTGCGATACTATATAAAAATCGCGCATACAATCGATGAGATAGGGTCTTTTTTCTACAATGGTACCCCAAGCCGCCCACACAGACGGTGTTTTTGACAGGGAAAGGGCGTAGGCAAAGGCGGTAAGATTTTCTTTGTGCATCGCCGCATTGCGATCGCGCTCCATATCGTTTGGATCGGTAGCACGCTGGGCGTACACATTGAGCATTATAAAACTGTCATACCCGTTATGCAATGCGATGCGCTCGACCGATTTGAGGGTATTATCCAGTGCATCGGGCGCAGCGGTTGAGGGATTGATGCCAATGCAAATCAAGGGATTTTCTCCCCTTGTTCCCAATATGTAACGATAGTCTGTATAAACGGGGGGAACATACAACCAACGACTGACATCATACGTCGGCTGCTTTTGCATAGCATCGCACAGCGCCGTGTCGAATGCAATGTTTGTAAAAGCGGTAGTCGGTTTCGTCGGTATATGCATCATACTCTCCCCTTTTATTTTACTTCAGACAGTTTTTTCGCCACGGCAAGCATATCCGTTAGCATATCTTCTTTCTTTTCCGTATCGCGCAAAAGAGCGGCAGGATGGTAAACGGCACAGATGGAAACGCCTGCCTTTTCAAACCAAACACCGTGCTCCTTGGTGATACGAAAATCGGGTTTGATAATTTTTTGCGCGGCAATTCGCCCAAGGCAAACAATGAGACGCGGACGGATAATGGCCGTTTGGGCTCGCAAATGACCGATGCAGGCATCCTCCTCTTCGGGTTTGGGGTCGCGGTTTTGGGGCGGACGGCATTTTAAAATATTGGCGATATAATAGTCCTCTTCTTCAATGCCAACATAGGTCAAATAGTGACCGAGCAGTTTACCCGCCGCACCGACAAAGGGTAGACCTTGTATATCTTCCTGCTCTCCCGGCGCTTCCCCGATGAACATAAGATGCGCTTCGGGGTTGCCCCGCCCAAAGACAAGGTTTTTGCGCGTTTTTCCCAAAGCGCACTTTTGACAGGTGATGCAGCTTTGGTAAAGAAATTTCATTTTTTCTTTTTTGTCCATAATCTTAACCGTTTTTATGTAATTTTTCTGGTGTGTTCCCGCAAGAAGCCGTCGGTAAGACGTATTTCTTTGCCGCCGAATTCCGCGGCAAATAACAGAGCAGAGCGAGTAAATACGCCTCCGTAATATTTTTCACCATCGGTATACCACGTCACATCGAGTTCTTTTTTTGCAAAGGCTTCTTTGGCAGATAGAAATGTATCCAAAGAAAAAAAGATACAAAAATATTCAACGGTAGAAAGTCGGGTGGCATAGAGTTCACAGCCGCCCCCCAGTTTCGGATAAAGCGCGAGGGTGAGCCGACCGCCCGACGACACAAAGCCGATCTCGTCATGAGCGCGGTTTAAAATGTCCCGAATGGCGCGTTTGGCCACGGGATTTTCGTAGTCAAAGCTATCGTAGGTCAGTTGCATTTGACAAAGGTCGTCCTCGGTCAGCACAACCTTCATTTCATCGCGACCGAGCCGTTCAATCTCCATACAGCGGCACTCCTTTTCTCATTCGTAATTCAATTATATTCACAAACGAGCAAAAAGTAACCCTAAAATGTATGGAAAAAGGGGAAAAAACTCCCTAAAAGTTCCGAATTCCCGCGGTATCGTCCAAAAACGCAAGGTATTCTTCGCGGGTAAATGAGGGCTTATAGGCTTTTTTGACCGCTTCCATGCCTTTACCGCCATCCCGCAAAAGACGGGCTATCATCAATGAAAAAATCTTGATGGGCGTCAAGAGGGAGGTTTTTTCATCCGAAAGACAAAATTCCTTGCTGTGCAAATTGCCGCTGACGCCGCCGATGAGGGGTTGAATGGTGGGAAGAAGCTGGGTCAGATCCCCAAAATCGGTCGAACCGAGCATATCGCGATCGGTGCGAAGGTTTTCGCGCTGCATACCGCTTTCAACGGCACAATCCATAAAGAGAGAGGAAAGGTTTTTATCCTGCTTCATGGGCAGGTATCCCGGAATGATCTCAACCTTAGCGCTTGCACCTGTTGCCATGCAAGCTCCATGCACAGAACGCAAAACCACTTCAAGCGCATTGTTCATAGCATCTACCGTCATGGCTCTCACCTGCGATTCCATCTGCACCTCGGCGGGAACCACATTCACCACATCTCCCCCTTTGGTGATGATGGGATGGATGCGAACACGGTCTTCATCGCGGAAGGTGGAGCGGTTGGCATGTATATTCATCATGGCCAGAACCGCCGTATCCAAAGCGTTGATACCATCAAAAGGAGCGGCGCCCGCGTGGGAAGCACGACCCAGAAAAGTGATCTGTGTGGTGAAAAAGCCCATACAGCTTCCACCGACATCGCAAACGGGCTCAAGGGTATTTCCCAGAGCATGGGTCATCATACAGCAATCGATATCCTCCATGACACCCTCGTACACAAGCTGCTGTTTGCCCGACATATATTTGATTTTGCCTTCTTGGATCAGTTGCTTGCGACGCTCGGTCTGGATACATTCTTCGGCGGGGACACCGATGAAGGAAATACGGCCGTCAAGCGCATCCAAAATACCCGCGCGGGCAAGCGTTTTTAAAACACCCAGCATAATGGTCATCTGTCCGTTGTGACCGCAGGCGTGCGACATCCCTGTTACGGGATCGGCATCGGGGTGGTCAAAATTCAAAATGGCATCCAATTCGCCCATGATACAAACGTGATACTTGCCGCTGCCCATGGTCGCCTGCAAACCGCTGTGCGCCACTTTTTTCACAGACAGTCCTTCACTCTCCATCACTTTACGAACATAAGCACCGGTTTTTTCTTCAAAAAAACCGGCTTCGGGTATCTTCATCAAATCGGCGGCGATTTTTTGGCAATCCGCAAAAACATCCTCCGCGCAACGCAAAATTCTTTGTTCCATTTCGCTGTGTGTCATGACACTTCGCCTCGTTTCAATTATTCATTTTCTGTCGGCAGTATACCACATTTTACTTTAAAAGTAAATAAGTGCCACGGTTTTTTCATTTTTTTCGTACCATACTAAAGACGGACAATCGTCCTTTTTAAGGAGAAAAACTATGAAACAATTTAGATTTATTTTACTGTTTTTGCTGATTTTTGCTTTCATTTGCCCCGTTTTGGCCGAGGCAAAAAGCGAAAATTGGTTCTTTGCACCGACATCCGATAAAAAAAGGCCCTCGGGCGCGATGGACGACAACACCCTCAAATCCCTTGGCGGCTGTTATCTTGGACCTGATGAAAAAGTGGTGTATCTTACCTTTGATATGGGGTATGTCAATGAAAACGTTTTGCAAATCAAGGATATTTTAAAAAATGAAAACGTGCCCGCCGCATTCTTCATTCTCGGTCACGTTGCCAAAACAGAATCCGCACTTTTAAAGGAATTGGTCAACGACGGCCATATCATCTGCAATCACACCTATTCTCACAAAAACATGGCAGAGTTTACCGATGAAAGCGAATTTTTGGAAGAACTTGCAAAGCTGGAAAAGGCCTACACCGAATCCACGGGAATGACACTCGCCAAATTTTACCGTCCGCCCGCGGGACAATTCACAAAAGAAAATTTGGAATTTGCTAAAAACGGCGGCTATACGACGATGTTTTGGAGTGTTGCCTATGCCGATTGGGATAACAGCCATCAGCCAGATCCAAAGGTTGCTTTGGCAAAGCTGAATGGCCGCATCCACAACGGCGCAGTCATTTTGCTCCACCCTACCTCCAAAACCAACGCCGAAATACTGGAGGATTTTATAAAATCCCTCAAAGCCGACGGATACCGTTTTGGTAACATCGAGGAATTAAAGGTCGCATGAAACGTCTTTTTGTATGGATTTTAACCTTTACTTTCTTCACTTCCCTGCCCCTCTCGGTCAAGGCGAGCACCGACCATGCCATCAAGCATATTGACTGCGACGAAAAGCTGATTGCGCTAACCTTTGACGACGGTCCGCATCCCACCTATACCGAAGAAATTTTGGATATCCTGAAGGAGTACGGACAAAAAGCCACCTTTTTTGTGGTAGGACAAAATGCAAAGGAATACCCGGATATTCTCAAACGCACCGCACGGGAGGGACACGAGATCGGCGGACACACCTATTCGCACAAATATATCAACCGTATGAGCGACGATGCGCTGCTTGATGATATTTATAAAACGAATGAAGCCATCAAAAATGCCTGCGGTGTTACACCGACGCTCATGCGCCCACCGGGCGGCGGATACAACGATCACACCCTATCGATCATTGAAAGCACGGGAAATCTATGCGTGTTATGGAATCGTGATACCCGCGATTGGCAAGTGCCGTCCGTACAGAGTGTTTTGAAAGGGCTGGAGGGGCATTTACAGGCAGGCGACATCATTCTGTTTCACGATTTTAACCGCTCAAACAGTCCCACACCCGAGGTGTTGCGCCAACTGATTCCTGCTATGCTGGAAGAAGGATATACTTTTGTAACGGTGTCGGAATTGCTCACCACCAAAAAGGCGACACAGTCGAGATGACTGCGTCGCCTTTTCTATACTTTATAATTCAAATCCATTTTCGATCAATAGGGCGCGGGCACTTTCGGGAGAATCGACACCGCTTTCGTTTTTAATGGGCGCAAACTCTTTGCTCCGTTCGACCTCAAAGGGTAAAAATGAATCGGAAAGAGAAATTAAATCCAGCGCAAGCGTTTCAAATTTGTAAGCATTGGGCTCTTTCGGAGAAATCTTTTCGCCCTTTTCGTTCAAATAAGGCACCGCCTTTTTGACCACATGCAAAGGCAAAGAAGAAATATCCGATCGTTTGAGCATATCCACCGAAAAGAGATAGTTGAGAATGACACCGAATCGGTATACCAATTCGCCCCGATCATTGCGAAGATTGGCCAAATGTTCATCCAATTCGTAATATTCAATGATGCCCGGTTTCCCGTTCATCTTACAGACAAGGCCTGCTTTTTCGGTCGGATATGCTTTTTTGACCACCTTGCCGCCGACTTCACATCCCGTGACGGCAGTGGCGCCAACAAAGAGCGGGTCGGCAATTTTTTGCAGTACATTGTCAACGGCAAACACATTCAGCCAACGAATGCCCTTTTGGGAAAGAACCTCATCCAAGCCGACGCGCAGCATGGAGCCAAACCAACCGCCGTTTCCGTTGGGCGAGACGGCAATTTTCCCTTTGTCCTCCAAAAGCACTTTTCCGTCAAACGAGATGCACGGATTGGTCTCCTGCATGAAAAAGAATATTTCGGTTCGGGGATAACCGAACCAGTCTTCTTTTTCAAAGTAGTCGGTGATGGTTTTGTGGTTGGATTCGCTGGTCATAACAAAAAGAGGGATGGGGCGTCCCACACGCTCGGACACTTCACGAAGATGCTTCATGTGAAGCGAAAAAATACTGATTTCTCGGGTTAAGCCGATGTTGAACATACCTTTGGGTTGGTTGGCATGCAGACGAGTGCCTGCCCCTCCCGCGAGCATCAGGGCTCCTACCTCGCCTTTTCTTAAAAGATCAAGTCCTGCCTTTAAATAGGCGGCTTCACCTTTTTTGATTTGCTCCAGTGTCAAGCAATCCATGGGTTCAATATTTTTCTTATCATCCGACGAAGAAGTCGGTGAGGAAATTCGTTCAAGCAAGCTCCAATCGATTTTCTCAACACTTTCCTTGAAGTTTGCCTGTTCGGTCATATTCAATTCGTCATACCCGTAAAGCAAATGTGCCTGTCCACGGGCAAGAAAATCATTTTTCATTGCTTGTCCTCCTCGGTTTGCTTTCTCCCATCGCATAGACGCCTCGGATCAGCCAATCGGAATATACATACATCTTTTCGATATGGGTTTTATCCTCTTCGGAATATTCACCGCGAATCCTCCCGTTTGGTTGGACCACAAAATTACGCGCAGTAGAAAAGAGATTTCTTCCCATGGCAGTATCCTGATAGACGGCGGGATCAACACCCAAAAGATGTAGAAGCGATGGCATCACATCGACGTGTCCGCAATAAAGGTCAATACTCTTTCCCGTTATATCGGGTGAATAGATCAGAAGGGGTATTTTGTAATCTTCGCTGCTTCCCATCCAAGTGTATTCTTCACTGTACCCGTCTGCCCATTGCGGATAATACTTGTGCACACCGCCATGGTCTCCCGTAATAACGACGACGGTATCCTCCAAAAGCCCCGCTTCTTTTGCCTGCTCTAAAAATTTGCCGATAGCATAATCGGTATATGCCATACATTGCAAATATCCGCCCATATAATTGTCCTGCATATTCTCCGGCAAATCAAGCCGCCATTCCTCTTCGGGAAGAAAAAAAGGCATATGGGTAGAGCATAAAACGATATGGGCATAATACGGGTTCTCTCCCGCCTTGGCCTCCAAGGAAACAAGGTGGGGTAACGTTTGGGTCAGCATACTTTCGTCTGAGACATAGTAATTATACACGACGTCCTGCTCGTAATCCATGCAAAAATCGTCGAAGGGAATGGTTTTGGACATGACCTGCTCGTAATTCCACATGGAATTTTTTTCGCCGTTGTAATATCCGGAAACGTATCCCCCGTATTTTCGCAAAATATCAGGCAAAGAATTAAAGGTCGCATCGCCGTACAATGCAAACGTGGGCCCGTTTTCAATCGGCAAGAGGGAGGTCATGAGCATTAGGTCGCAGTCAGAGGAATTGCCGCCTTTAACCTGCTCGTACAAATTGGTAAAACGGTAGGAATGGGAAAGCAAGCGGTTAAAGTTGGGGGTGATCTCCTGTCCGCCGATGTCGGCGCCGATGACAAAATCCTCCAGAGATTCCACCTGCAAGAAAAGAACATTCTTCCCGGCAAATTGCCCAAAGGGAGCGGTCTCGGCTCCCGTATCGGCATTTTTCCAACTGTTATACCCTTGCAGCTGAGAAAGTTGTTTGCGGTTTAAACCATCCATCTCATTCAATCCGAATGTGACCGAAACCAAATCCTTAAGATGAAAGCCGGCGGAAGTATAGGCAACCGCTTGTCCCATCAGATCGTCTGCCGATACAAAATCGTCTTCATCCTCCGCAAACAAATCATGTCCTTGGAAAACGCCGAGTATAAAAGCACAGGATAAAAACGCGGCAAGAAAGGGTATAAAACGCTTTTTGGATTTGGGAGCGGGCTCGGTGTTCTTTTTTCGTTTGATGACGGAAAGAATGCAAACAGGGATCAATGCCAAAAAATCCACGATAAAAAGAAGGTCGGTCCACCAAAGCAGACTGGTGATCGATCCGCCCACCACCGTGCTTTCGTTTTCGGCGTATAAATACACCAAAACAAACGAAGGCAAGCTGTAAAAAGCGCGGGCATACACAAAGTCAACCGCTACGCAAACAGTGAAAAAAATGTCAATGGAAAGCGCGGCTATCCAACGTTTCCAGCCCTTGAACAAAAGCACTATGGATACCATCATCACGATGACCGCCAAAGAAGAAATCAAATAGATTGCTTTTGACTGCCCAAGATATGCGAGGAAATGGAAGGTATAGCCGTTGGGCGAATACAGATATGACATCAGCATCCAATGTTTGGAAAGCAAAATGACAAAAAGTGCGCCTACTGCGATCCAATCGGACCAACGCATCACAAACGCCTTGATTTTTGCTAACATGATTGCTCCTTATTTGCACCCCATGATGCGTTTCAAAGTTGCCAAGAAGAAAGATATTTTTCCTGTTCCTCGGTCAAGGTATCTATCTTGCAACCAAGGAATTTCAATTTCATCATAGCGACCTCACGGTCAACTTCTTGCGGCAACGGAATCAGCTTATCCTGCGTTTTCCCTTGATTTTGCACCAAGTAGCGCGCAGCGCATGCCTGAATGGAGAAGGACATATCCATAATTTCAGCCGGATGTCCATCGCCCGCGGCAAGATTGACAAGTCTGCCTTCGGCAATCACATAGAAAGTTTTGCCGCTTGGCATACGGTAACCGCGAATGTTGCGGCGCGCGGTAAAGATTTCAACGGCGTTTTCTTCCAGATACGCAACATCGACCTCAACGTTGAAGTGACCTGCGTTGGCCAAAAGGGCGCCATCTTTCATGTTGGCAAAAGCGCGGTGATCGATAACCGAAGAACATCCCGTTACCGTTACGAAGAAATCGCCCAGCGCCGCTGCTTCTTCCATAGGCATAACCGAAAATCCATCCATAACCGCTTCGATGGCTTTGATGGGATCAATCTCGGTCACGATAACCTTGGCGCCGAGACCTTTGGCGCGCATGGCAACGCCTTTGCCGCACCAACCATAACCCGCAACAACCACTGTTTTTCCTGCCACGATCAGGTTGGTGGTACGGTTGATGCCGTCCCAAACCGATTGACCTGTTCCGTAACGGTTATCGAAGAGATATTTGCATTGCGCATTGTTGACCATCATCATGGGGAATTTGAGTTCTCCCGCCTTGTCCATCGCCATCAAGCGAATGATACCCGTGGTGGTTTCTTCGCAACCGCCGATCACATTTTTCAAAAGATGGGGATATTCATTGTGGATCAAGTTGACCAAATCGCCGCCATCGTCAATGATCAAATGCGGCTCGGCCTCAATAACACGGCTGATATGACGGTGATATTCCTCGGGGGTTGCATCATACCAAGCAAACACCTTTAAACCGTCATGTACGAGCGCTGCCGCCACATCGTCCTGCGTGGACAAAGGATTAGAGCCTGTAACATACATGTCGGCGCCACCCGATGCCAACACCTTACACAAATAAGCGGTCTTGGCTTCCAAATGGATGGAAAGCGCGATGCGATAACCCGCGAAGGGCTTATCCTTTTTGAATTCTTCTTCCAAAGTGCGCAAGACATCCATGTGCGCCTTGACCCACTCGATTTTTTGTTTACCGCTTTCCCAAAGGGAAGGATCGCGAATCTCAAAATTATTCATAAAATCACCCCACGCGCTTTATTAAACAGAATGTCCGAAATTGTATCTTCCGGGAACCGAAACAGGAAGTTTGCCGCTCGGTTCATATACACCAAACAAAGCATCGACAGCGCCGTGAATCAGATCAGACGAGGTGCCGTAAGCAACCAAGCAGTCGTCCACAGCATCGAGAGAGGACAAAATGTAAGGACTGCCGAAGACAAGCAGGATAAACTGACCTGCGGCTTTTTGCAGACGGGCAACCGCCTCGATCTGCTCATCCGTTAGACGTCCGCTGGATTTACCGCCGTATGCACGGACGGTCATAAACGAGCCGAGAACCACACGGTCGTATCCCTTTGCTTTGGCGCAGAGCGCATCGACGTCGGCCGGACCCGGCATTTCGGGCATGGTTACAAAATCGGCATCGGCGTATTCCTTAACGGCGTTATAGAAAATGCCTTGACCCGAAGCATCCGAAAGACCAAAGTCCTCGATGTATTTGCCGTCTTTTTCCGAAACGGTGGCGATAACCAGAGTCTTGCCGCTCTTTTGGAGGGGCATGGCGGATTTTGCCACACGGGTGATGGCCTTGTAGGCGATGTCCTTGGCAAGCTTGACGTGCTCGTCGCAGTGGATGACTTTAGCCACTTCGCTTGCATCGAGCGGTTTTTGGTTGCCGTAGCCACCGAAGCGAAGTCTGAACGAAATAATACGTTTGACCGATTCCTCCACCCATTCCATCGGGATGGTGCCGTCTTCCACAGCGGCTTTGACACAGTCGAAGGTGATGTCGGGATCCGAGTTGTAGTCCTGCAGGATCATATCGTGTCCCGCAAGGATGGAGCCGATGGCGGCTTTTTCGATGCCGTAGGCATCCTTGATACCCTTCATGGTCAGAGAGTCGGAGATCATAAGACCCTTAAAACCGAATTCCTTGCGCGCCAGATCGTAAATAATGGCGCGGGACAGGGTGGCGGGGCAGGGCTCTTCTCCCTCGCCGAGCAGAGCGGGATACAGAATGTGAGCAGTCATGATACCCGTCATTTCGGGACCAAGCTCCTTGTAGGGCTTCAGCTCCATTTCCATCAGGGTATCTTTATCCTTATCGACGCGGGGCATCGCCATATGGGAATCGACCGCCGTGTCACCGTGACCGGGATAGTGCTTACAGGTGGCAACCACACCGCCGTCTTCAAAGCCACGCATGGCGGCACGGCTCATGCGAATGACAAAATCGGGGTCGTCACCGAATGCACGGGTGTTGATGATGGGGTTATCGGGATTGGTATTGATATCTAAAACAGGTTGCGAAAGGATAGAGAAACCGAGTGCACGGCATTCCTTGGCAATGGCAACCGAGGATGCGTAAACGGCTTCTTCATCAAAGGTGGCACCCAGAGCCATCTGGCAGGGGAACGCGGTGGCAAACGGGAACATCTGCACAAGACCCTGCTCGCCGTCGATAAAGAAAAAGGGATCGAAATGCGAGCCTGTGCGCAGGCGGTTAAGCTTGGCTACCACTTCCTCCAGCTTTTTGGTACAGCCCGCCAAAAAGACTTTACCGAGAGAAACACCTTTGCCCGATTCAAAAAACTTTTGTACCATATCGGTATCCACCGCTTCGCGGTAGCAGGCACGGACAACGATCATGGATGCTATTTTTTCATCCAACGACATATTATCATAAATTTGATTGATCTTTGCTTGGTCTGCGACTTTCATACTATATCCTCGCTTTATAATGATTTTACTCACAGTTTTATCCATAATATCATATTATTTATAAATTGGCAAGAGCAGGGGCACAATCTTATCAAAAGATAGGCACGTAATTTTATTTTTCTAAAAAAGTGCAATATTTTCTGAAAAAACTCTTGCATTTTGAAAAAAACTCTGCTATAATACTCGGGCAAGAAGAAAATGTATATATTGCGGAATTGTGTAACGGCAGCACGACAGACTCTGACTCTGTTTGTTGGGGTTCGAATCCCTATTCCGCAGCCAAAAAATCCGAGAACAAGGTCCTCGGATTTTTTCATTTGTGCCTTTGGCACAACATCATTTGCGTGGCACACGCAACATCATTTCGAGCAAAGCGAGAACATCATTGCCGCCCCACGCGGCACAAATGAACGAGGTTACGCCGTTGGCGTAAATGATGTTGCCTTCGGCAAATGAAGTGATGCTTCGCATCAATGAAGTTGCGCTCCGCGCAAACGGAATCAAACCGTTAGTTTGTGCGCTGAAAGACAGTTGATTCTTAACCGAAAATGTGATATAATATTTACGAAAGGCGGTGATGCTGCGAGAGAAGATAAGCTTGGCGATCTTTCAATGGAATGATCGGTTGAGATTTTACAATTATCAAAGGAATTACGCACAAGACATGAAAACGTAATTTCCACCCAAATCGGCAGAAGCGCAACGAGCATTTGTGCCAATATTGCCGAAAGCAAATACGCTCATAGCCGCGCTGATTTTATTGCAAAGCTTGAGATTGCATTAAAAGAAACAAATGAAACAAGCAAGTGGCTTGTAATGCTTTGGAAAAGCGATTACATTGATGAAGCAAGACACAAAGCACTTGATAAAACTTGTTCCACAATAAGATTTTTGCTTGTTCGGTCTATTCAAACCGCAAAGCAAAATGCTAACAAATAATTTTCAAAAGCTTTTCCAGACCTTAAAATCCCTTTTGATTTACATGTCATCTGTTTCGGTTGCCAAACACAAAAATCCGAGAACAAGGTTCTCGGATTTTTGTGCTCTCAAAACTTCTCTTTTCTCTTTTCTCAAATCAGACGTGCGCCTTTTCGCATCGACGAAAAGCGTTGATTATACGCTTCACCCCTGCAAAACGGGAACAAAAGTGCAAACATCCTCTGCGATTTTTTCTTTCTTGCCGTCGGAACAGATATATAAATCCCCCGCGAAATCCTCCTGATCAAAATCGGCAAGAAGGAGAATGCTGCCGTCATTCGAAATACTGAAGCCAAAAACGTCTTCGGCAATTTTCGTTGCTTTACCGTCTTGATACTTTTTCAGGGTATAGCCGCGCTCCTCTTTACTGAACCTGAAATCAGCGGCATATAGGAAAGCACCGTCCTCGGTGGTTCGCAAATTCCTTTTATATACCCCTTTTTCAATCTCTTTTTCCCCGACGTAAAGGGTACCCACGTCATTCGAAACGTCCTTCATATAAACGCAATCGTTGCCGCATGCTGCAATTTCCGAATATACAAAGGTCTCGTAAACAGAGGGCTGCGCCTTTGCATCTCCGGTCAAAGACATGGTATATAAGGTTCCCACACTTGACCCGGCTTTGGCTGCAAGGAAATAAACGTTCTTTCCGTCCTCGGTAACAACGTAATCACTCACGTTGCAATCGCCCAATTCGTACATGCTTGCACCAACTGCTGCATATTCTGTTCCCGTGTTATTTCCATCCAATACAGCGATATGGTTCTGCATCAGTTTTTCAACGGTATAGGAAAGCTGCGAAAGGTTTTGCACATTCGATATGGTGACCTTGGTTTTGGAAACCGCATCCACAGCATTGACCTTGAAAAAGATACAGGGATACTCGTATGAGCCGTCAACGTATTGACCGCTTGTGCAATGATCGGTGAGCTTGGTCTCGGTTTTGCCATCGTAATAATAGAGAGCATATACCTCACGTTCAAGCGAGAGCGTCAGCGCGGCAACCTCCTCGCGTGCTTGGTCGCGCAACTCTTTTTTTCTGTATTCCTTAAGTGCTATTTTATATTTTGCATGCTTTTGCTCATAGAGATTGTACGCAATCTGATACTCTTCGTCCGATTCATAATCGGCGCGGCTCGGCTCGACGGGTGCAATCGGTTGAACAAGAGAGGCATCCTCTTCCCTCAAATCGTCTTTTAAGAACTCAATGCCCTTTACGGTGTTACTCTCATCACTTTTTCTTGTGTAGTAGAGCTTACCGTCATCGTAAACCCGAAGAAGCGTTTCAACGTCCTCGGCAAGCTTTTCCACTTTGCCGCCGACGGTATATTTATACACGTTACCGTCCTTTTGATAGACGACGGCGTCGTCACCGTAACTGCCGTAATAAATGCTTGCTCCTTGGTCGATCTCCTGTTTACCCTTGCCGTATTGATCTACGTAAAGAGAGCCGCCCGAGGTGTAAAAGACGATTCTTTTATCCTTTGAGATCTTATAACGGTTAGCAGGGACAACCATCTCTTTGTCCTCAAAATCATACCTCCAAAGAGTCGTTTCGTGGTGGTCTCCCTTGGAATACGTAAGAAGCTTGCCATCCGAGCCGAGACTGAAGCCGCGAACCTCGGAATCGATCTTGACAGAATCTTTGTCGGGGTTTTTCATTGAGCGCATATAAAGCGTGCCGTTATACCCGCAACCGTCGGCTTCTACAAAATCCGCCAAATAAAACAGTGCTTCCCCGTCGGGCGAAAGACAGGCACCGAGAAGCTCACCGACATCGCCGGAATAAAACGTTTTGTTGGTAACCTCCTCTTCCCGGTCGACAACACTGTCGTTGATCACGGTGGTTGCACCGCTTTGGGGATCGACCAGATACAGCTTGTTATCCTTGATAAACAAGGATCCACCCTCTGCCCCACCGAAAAGCTTGGGCAGTATAAAGACAGCCACCAAAAGAACAGCAACCAAAACACCAATGATATTGATGGCTTTTTTGGAAAGCTTGATATAGGTAAACTGCGGCGCAGAGGATGTTTGCGGTGTGTCCGTAAGCTTAGCACCACAGGCATCGCAAGCCGTCATACCGTCTGAAAGCTCTTTTTTGCATTCGGGACAAATGATCATTTTGTTACCTCCTTCATCCAACGTGTTATCTTTATTGCATCCTGACAGGTGAAATTTCAAAGTCATCCGACACCATTATACAACGCTTTACATATCCTTCCAAGTGCATTTACATAATTTTGTAACAGTGCACAATATGCTTTGTATATTATATACAAAACAGTCGCACACGTGCGACCGTTTTCAAAAAAATCAAAATCAAACCGAATATCCGAAGCCGTAGCTTCCGGGAACCGAAACGGGCAATTTACCCGTCGGCTCATACACGCCGAGCGTGGCATCGTCAGCGCCGCGGATCAGATCATGCAATGCCATCCACCCTATAGATCTTACCGACCGCCCCCCCTTTCCCGCCGCATCGTTTTCGACCGCTTTGCGGTAATCGGCGCGGACGATGATCATAGAGGCGGGCTTTTCATCGAGGGGCATTTTTCATCGATCGCATTGATTTTCGCTTGATCCGCCGAGCGCATATCCTTTTGCGCGCTTGATACTATGGATACCTTGGATACTTATGCACGCATGGTATCTTGCAAAAAATCGACGGCGGTCTTGATATCGGCGGCGGGATTTGCGCCGACTTCGCGCTCGATGGTCAAAAAGCCGCGGTAACCGATCTCCTCTAAAGCACGCAAATAAGCGGGGAAATCGACGCCGCCCGTACCCAAGGGGACTTCCTCAAAATAACGAACGCCCTTGATTTCTTCGGGAACGGGATGGACAGCGTGGTAAATATACTCGGGGTTGCCGTCTGCAAGCTTTACACCGTCCTTGGCATGGGTATGGACAATGTATTTTTTGAGATTGTGTACCGCCTGCACGGGATCGTCTCCCGTTACCATCACGAGATTGGCGGGGTCAAGGTTAACCGAAACACCGCTGGAACCAAGCGAATCCAAAAAATTCTTCAAAACAAGGGAGGTTTCGGGGCCTGTTTCCACCGCAAAACGAGCGCCGACGCTGTCGGCATAGGACGCGAGCGCAAAGCATGCCTCCTGCATGATCTTATAGCGGTCATGCTTCGGGTCAGAGGGCACAACGCCGATATGGGTGGTAACCACATTGGTCTCCAGCTCCAGCGCCATATCCATGACGCGTTTGGATTTTTCGATTAACTCGGGATTCAACTCGGGATGCGAAAAACCTTTACCGAAATCACCGCACAGAGCAGAAAAAACAAGACCGTTGGACTTAACAAAGTCAAGAAGCTCTTTTCTTTTTGCACCCACACAAACATCAGGGGCGGTATCTCCCCCTGTCGCGTGCATCTGCAGACCCGCGGCACCGAGTTCTGATGCCTTTTTAATGGCATCTTTTAAAGGCAGGCGGAAAGATTCTACCATAACACCGATAGGAAACGAATACATTTCATACACACCTTTCGACTAAAACTATAAATTTATTATATCACACCCCGCATCCTCTTGTAAACATTTTTGTTTCCTTTTTTGTCGACAATGATAAAATTCACACTTTTTTTCATTTTATGATGAATTTTTACTGAAAACTATTGGCAAACCGATTTTTTTGTGGTATACTGTTATCACAAAAGAGGGAAGGAGGTTTCATATAACCGTCGCAAAATAACCAATTTAAAATGAGGAGTTGAAAGTGTAATGAAAGCGGAATTCGTATTGCGTAAGTTCACCCTGACCGATGATATCAAAGAGAAGATTGAAAAGAAGCTCTCAAAATTCGACCGATTTTTCTCCGATGATACCGATGTGGTCATTTCGCTGTTCAAGGAAGGTACAAGCGAATCGGTCGAGTTGACCATCTACGACCGCGGCACGTTCTACCGCGCCGAGCAAACCTCTCCCGATATTTTAACGTCGGTTGACCTCGCCGTTGAAGTCATCGACGGACAAATGCGCAAATATAAGACCAAACTGGAAAAACGGTTGCGCGCGGGTGCCTTTACAGGATATGTCGATGAGCAGGAGGATGAAGACGAATCCGACTTCAAGATCACCAAAACAAAACGCTTCCTCTACAAGCCCGAAAGCGTCGAAGAAGCGATTTTGCAGATGAACCTCCTCGGTCACCAATTCTACATTTTCAAAAACGAAGAGGACGACAAGATCTGCGTGGTGTACCGCCGCAAGAAGAATGAATACGGTCTGATCGAACCGATCGAATAAAATGCAAAACGGTTGTAGCCAAGCGCTGCAACCGTTTTTTTATCCCATAAAGCTGCGGTCGATGTGCATGACGGCGCGGTACTCAATATCCCCGCCCGCATCCCGAATCTTTTCGGCGATCAGCTTTTTGACCTGCGACTCACTGTATTTATAATCATAGGGAACCACCAGATCGAAAATCAGATTGGTATGGGTTTGTCCCACCACGACGCGAAAATCATGAATGCTCAATATCGGATCAAAAGCATAAACGGCATCGATCACCATTTTTTTCGCTTGATCGGTCGCCTCGTCGTCGGTTTCGATGGGGTCCATATGAATGACCGCCTCACAACCCAGTTTCTTTTGCAGGGTGATTTCCAAATCATCGATCACATCGTGAATGGCAAACATATCCGAATCGTGAGCCACTTCGGCATGCACCGTGATCATCAGGCGTCCCGGACCATAATCATGGACAATCAAATCATGGATCCCGAGGATTTCGGGGGGCGCCATAACGATTTCTTTGATCTGCTCAACCAATTCGGGCCGAGGGGGTTGTCCAACCAAGGGGCCGAGGGTGTTTTTCGAAGCCGAATAGCCGGCCGCCAAGATAAAGAGCGAAACCAATACACCGCAGTAGCCGTCTATATTCCAGCCTGTAAAGTGCGCGATCAGGGTGGCGGCAAGTACCACCGAGGTGGCGATGGAATCTCCCAAACTGTCGGTCGCGGTGGCACGCATAGCGGCCGAATCGATCTTTTTGCTGATGGCGAAATTATAAAATGCCATGTATATCTTCACCAAAACCGACACCGCCAAAATGATAATGACGACGATGCTGCTGACGATGGGCTCGCTTTCTCCGAAGATCTTTTCCGCCGAGGATTTCATCAGCTCAAAGCCCATCAGCATAATGAGCAGGGACACGATAAAGCCCGAAACGTATTCAATGCGCCCATGTCCGAAGGGGTGATCGGGATCGGGCTTGGCACGGGAAAGACGAAACCCGATAAGCAAAATGAGGGATGAGCCTGCATCCGAAAGATTGTTGACCGCATCGGCCACAATGGCAACAGATCCACTCAAAATGCCCGCAATCATTTTAAAAACAAAAAGAAAAACATTCAAAACAATGCCCGTGATACTGCACAAAATACCATAAGCCCCCCGCACCTCGGGCAAATGCGTGGCGCGATAATCGGAAATAAAGTATTTGGCAAGCAATGTCAACATACCAAATCCTCCCAAGGGTGTAATACAACGAAAAAAACACCTCCGCTCTGTTTAGTATACTGCAAAGCGGAGGTATACGTCAAAGATTGCGCGGTTTAGCGGTAAAGGGGACCGTAAGCGGCGCAGGCGCGATAGTCCTGACCCTCGGCATCCATACCAAATGCATTCCAGCAGGCAGGGCGGAAAATCTTTTCCTCGGGAACATTGTGCATGCACACGGGGATACGCAACATAGAACACAAGGTGATCAAATCGGCACCGATATGGCCGTAGCAAAGCGCGCCATGGTTGGCGCCCCAGTTATTCATAACATCGTAAGCCGAGGCAAAAGCACCTTTTCCCGTCAAGCGGGGTGCAAACCAAGTGCAGGGCCAAGTATAGTCGGTACGTTTCCACAAAGCATCGGATACCTCATGAGGCAGATTCACGGTATAACCTTCGGCAAGCTGCATCACGGGACCGAGACCTTTGACAAGGTTTAGCCGCATCATAGTGACAGGCATTTCATATTTGGTCAAGAAACGGGAGGAAAAACCGCCGCCGCGGAAATAACCGCCATCGGCAGGACACCACTCGGTGGCATCCAAGCAAGCTTTCATATCTTTTTCTTGCACTTGCCAGAAGGGCTTGATCAGATGGTTTCCGTCCGCATTGGTCATTTCGCCCGAGCCGTCGAGAGCCGCCGCGCCCGAGTTGATCAAATGCAGAAATCCCTGCGATTCTTTGGCTTTGCCCTCCAAATCATATCCCGTTACGCGTTTGACCGCCTCGGGGCTCCAATAGGTACGGACATCGGCAAAGATTTGGGCGGTATTGGTAAGCAATTTACCAAACAGCATGCAAACACCGTTGAGCGCATCGTTTTCGGTGGCAAGTACAAAAGGTTCGCGCGCACCCTCCCAGTCAAAGGAGGAATTCATCAATGCTTCGGGGAAATCGCAGTTGGGGTAGAAGTCTGTCCATTGGCGTTGGCCCTGAAAGCCGCCTGCAATGGCATTGTGTCCCACCGCTTCTTCCTCGCGGCCTTCGGGAAGATTGGAATTGCCTCTGTACAGATCCTTCAAAATGCACATGAGTTTGACAACAAATTCCCAATCCTGATCTTTTTCCTCGCGGGTCTTCCCTACCGAAGCGGGATTTTTATCGTGACCCTCTTTGCAATATTTCTTCGTCCATGCAAGCGCCTTTTGATATTCTTCCTCATCGTAAATATTCAGGGTCATGCGGCGAATGACCTCCACCTCGTCCACCGATTCGACACGCATACCGAGATATTCTTCGAAAAATTCGGGGCTGATGATAGAGCCTGCAATGCCCATACAGATCGAACCGACCTGCAAATAGGATTTGCCGCGCATGGTGGCAACGGCAACCGCCGCTCTGCCGAAACGCAGGAGTTTTTCGCGCACGTCGGCAGGAATTTCGGTGTTGGAAGCATCCTGTACATCATGGCCGTATATACCGAATGCGGGCAGACCCTTTTGGGCATGACCTGCCAACACGGCGGCCAAATACACAGCGCCCGGACGCTCGGTACCGTTAAAGCCCCACACGCCTTTGATGGTCAAGGGATCCATATCCATGGTTTCGGAGCCGTAACACCAGCAGGGGGTGACGGTCAGGGTGATGTCAACCCCTTCGCGCTTAAATTTCGCCGCGCAGGCCGCAGCCTCCGCCACGCGGCCGATGGTGGTATCGGCAATCACAACCTTAACGGGTTCACCGTTGCTGTAATAAAGGTTTTTAGAAAAAAGTTCGGAGACCGCTTTGGCCATGTTCATGGTCTGCTCTTCCAAGCCCTCGCGCACCTTTAAGGGGCCGCGGCGGCCGTCAATGGTGGGACGAATACCGATTACGGGATAGTCACCGATATATCTGCTTTTACTCATTTTGTATTCCCTTTCTTCACGTATCATTATATCTTTTGGTTTATTCTTCAACCTTTTTCTTTTTTCCGTTCAACACGTCAATGACGGTCGAATACTCTTTATCCGAAACCATTTTGATGCCGCTGCGTGTCTTCACGGTGCGGATATAAGGAGCGGTGGGGATATTGGTATAGGGGAAATAGGATTTTCCTTTTGTCAAAAGAAGGGTTGCGGCTTGGTAGGCACCCTCTTCCAGCATTTTTCTTACTTTGACAGGATGGATATGCTCTGCCGCCCAGTTATAGGTCTCGTAGGTTTCTTCCGGCAGATGGTCGCCGCTGTCCTGTCTGAGTCCACGCTTACCCGCAACGCCGACGGCGTTGGGAGAGAAATCGTGCAATTCATCTATAAACGCCGCTTCGCCGCCGCCGAAAATAACGGGGACACCCAGTTCATTGGCACAGAGCGCCACATCGATATACTCACTGCAAACGGTATCGTTGATTTTGGTATACAAAATAGAAAAACCGCCTGTGTGCGCAAGATGAGAGCCAACCGTGCCCGATTTGGCATGCTGACCCACCCAAAGGGCGGCATCAAAATCTTTTGTCAATCCGAAAGGATAGGGAAGTCCGCGCATACCGATATATTTGACCTCTTCGTCCAGCATTTCAAAATTGATGGCGCCAGAACCGTGTCCATCGACCACCGTGATATCGGCGTCGGCATCGGCGCGGCGAAGACCTGCAATAACCGCCATCAGCTCACGGGTTAAAAGTTCTTTGCCCTTCTCTTTATACATACTTGTAGAATAAATCCAGTTCTGCGAATCGAGAACACCGCTGGTTCCCTCAATGTCGGTCATAATGTAGTACTTCATATGTTTCTCCTTTCTTTCGATTGGTTTTGCCCGCGAAAGCGATACAAACAAACCATTCTGTTTTTATTCTATCCTCTGTATTTACAAATGTCAACCACAAATTCATCCCTTGCAAAAATCGCAAAAATATGGTATAATTATCCACGTTGCACAGTTTCCCAAAAACCGATATTATTTTTCAAGGAGAACTTAATGGAAACCATTCTTCAGATTTTGACCCGAGAACTGGGAAAACAACCCAAACACATTGAAAATGTCATCCAACTGATTGACGAGGGAAACACCATTCCCTTTATCGCCCGTTACCGCAAGGAGCTGCACGGTACGATGGACGACACCACGTTGCGCACCTTGGCAGACCGCCTGCATTATTTGCGCAATCTGCAAGCGCGCCGCGACGAAGTGAAATCTTCCATCGAAGGACAGGGAAAATTGACCGAGGAACTCGCACAAGCCATCGATGCGGCAGTTACACTGGCCGAGGTTGAGGATTTGTACCGTCCGTACAAACAAAAACGGCGTACCCGCGCCACCATTGCCCGTGAAAAAGGACTTGAACCTTTGGCTGTCGCCTTGTTTGCCCAAGCAAAAGATGCCCCCACCCCCGAAGAAATGGCCGTTTCTTATATTGATGCGGAAAAGGGTGTTGAATCGGTGGAGGACGCTCTTGCGGGCGCATCGGATATCATCGCCGAAATGATCTCCGATTCTGCCGAGATCCGCAAAGCGCTGCGGGAGGACATGCTTAAAAACGCCGTCATTGAATCCAAGGCCGCCAAGGAAGAGGATTCGGTCTATCGCCTGTATTACGATTTTTCCCAGCCCGCCTCCAAACTGCAGGGCTATCAGGTGCTTGCCATCAACCGCGGGGAAAAGGAAGAATTTTTGAAGGTTTCTTTGATCTATTCCGTAAGCGACGGTCTGCGTATTATCCAAAGTGATACCGTCAAGGAGGGCTCTCCTTCCACCGATTTCGTTATTGCCGCAGGCGAAGATGCCTACGAACGCCTCATTTTCCCCTCAATGGAACGAGAGATCCGCAGTCATTTCACCGACATTGCAGGTGAAAGCGCCATCCGCAATTTTGCCATCAACCTAAAGCCCCTCTTGATGCAGCCCCCCGTCAAGGGCAAAATCACCCTCGGTTACGACCCCGCATACCGCACGGGATGCAAGCTCGCTGTGGTGGACGGCACGGGCAAGGTGCTCGACACCGCCGTTATTTACCCCACCCCGCCCCACAACAAGACCGAGGAATCCAAAGCAACCTTAAAACGTCTTATTTCCAAGCACGGCATCTCGCATATCGCCATCGGTAACGGAACGGCTTCCCGTGAATCCGAATCGTTTGTGGCTTCCCTTTTGCCCGAGTTGACCGAAAAGGTTTCCTACATGGTAGTCAACGAGGCGGGCGCGTCGGTTTACTCGGCCTCTGAGCTGGGTGCGGCGGAATTTCCGACATTTGACGTTTCTCTCCGTTCTGCCGTTTCGATTGCAAGAAGATTGCAAGACCCGATGGCAGAGCTTGTAAAAATCGATCCGAAATCCATCGGTGTCGGTCAGTATCAGCACGACGTGCCCCAAAACCGCCTTGCCGAAACCCTTGACGGCGTGGTGGAGGATTGTGTAAACCGTGTAGGTGTCGACCTCAACACCGCATCCCCCTCCCTGCTGGCCCGCGTGGCGGGTCTCAATCAGACCACCGCCAAAAACATCGTTGCCTACCGCGATGAAAACGGTATGTTCACCTCCCGCAAGCAACTTTTGAAGGTATCGAAATTGGGACAAAAGGCATTCGAGCAGTGTGCCGGGTTTATCCGCGTGGCGGAAAGCAAAAATCCCCTTGACAACACCGCCGTTCACCCCGAAAGCTACGATGCCGCCGAAACGCTCATTGGTCTTTGCGGCTATACCCTCAAGGACATTAAAAACGGCGCACTGACCGACCTGTTTGAAAAGGTCAAGGCATACGGCGAAGAAAAAGCCGCCGATGCCTGCGGTGTCGGTCTTCCCACCCTCCACGATCTTGTGCAGGAATTGACAAAGCCGGGGCGTGACCCCCGCGATGAATTGCCCCCGCCGCTTTTGCGTACCGCCGCCATGGAGATCAAAGATCTTGCGCCCGGCATGGTGCTGGACGGCACGGTGCGTAACATCACCGATTTCGGCGCGTTTGTTGACATCGGCGTCCATCAGGACGGCTTGGTGCATATCTCGCAGATCTGCAACCGCTTTATCCGCCATCCCTCCGAGGCACTCAAGGTGGGTGATATTGTCAAGGTGCTCGTTTTGGAGGCAGACGCCGCCAAAAAGAGAGTGGGTCTTTCCATCCGTCAGGTTCCCAAGGAAAACGCATAAAAACAGATATGATGGCAAAAGGCAGAAACGAATGAGACGTTTCTGCCTTTTTGGTTATGTCGTAGGCTTTACTTTGAGGTTACAGCTTTTTGATGATTTCAGCGCGTTTTGCGTTGTATTCTTCTTGGGTAATCACGCTATTTTCAAGTTCATGTTCGGTCTTTTTTTACATTCCCAAGTAGTCGAGTATGCCAAGATACATGGCATAGGCAAATTCAAAGGTATTGCGGTAAAGCTTTTCGGCATCGCGCAGGTTGGTCAAATACCCCATTTCCACCAAAATGGCGGGCATGGTCGTTTTGCGCAAGACATACAACGTGGGATAGCTTCTCACCCCGTTATCCTTTGTACCCACAAGGGAAACGATGCTTTCCAACACAGCCCGACCCAAATCTTCCGCCTGACCGCCGAAACGGTAGATATACACCTCGCTGCCGTTGATACGGGGGTTTAGATTGGAATTACAATGAATGCTGATAAAATAATCGGCCTGCCATGTATTGGCCATCTCTACACGCAGTTTTTGACTGGAAACGGGATCGTTTCCCACCAAGGAAAAGGGGGTCTCGCGGGAGACCATGACCTCAAATCCCCCCGCATACACCAAAAGATCCCGCAAATAGATACCGACGATGTAATTGATTTCCGATTCAAACAGTCCGTTTCCCACAGCACCCGCATAATTGGAGAAACTCGGATTATGTCCTTGATCAATATAAATTTTGATTGCCATTTCCCACACCTCTCATCACCACTATATGACAGAGGGGAAAAATGGTGCATTTATTGGTCGAACAGGCCGAGGGAAAGATAGCGTTCTCCCCCATCGGGACAGATAACAACGATGTTTTTTTCTTTGTTTTCAACGCGTTTTGCAAGTTCAGTAGCCGCCCAAAGAGCCGCCCCCGAAGAAATGCCCACCAAAAGGCCCTCGTCGGCAGAAAGACGGCGGCAGGTATGATAGGCATCCTCTTCTTTGACACAAATAATCTCATCCAGCACAGTTACATCGGTCGTTTTGGGGATAAATCCCGCTCCGATGCCCTGCAATCCGTGCGGCGCGGCTTTTCCGCCCGATAAAACGGGAGAGGCAAAAGGCTCAACCGCAACCACCCGCACGGCGGGATTCTTTTCTTTTAAGAACTTTCCCACGCCGCTGATGGTGCCACCCGTACCGACACCCGCCACCAAAATATCCACTTTGCCCTCGGTATCTTCCCAGATCTCGGGGCCTGTCATTTGGTAATGTGCGGCGGGATTGGAAGGGTTTTCAAACTGTCCCGGAATAAAACTGCCTTCGATGGAAGCGGCAAGTTCCTTTGCCTTTTCGATCGCACCGTTCATCCCGCGTTTCCCGTCGGTCAAAACAAGTTCCGCGCCGTATGCCGCAAGGAGTTTTCTCCGTTCCACCGACATGGTGTCGGGCATGGTCAAAATCAACCGATACCCACGCGGAATGGCGGCACAGGCAAGGCCGATGCCCGTATTACCGCTGGTGGGCTCGATGACGGTGGCGCCCGCCTTTAATTTTCCCGCCGCCTCGGCATCGTCCAACATAGCTTTTGCCACGCGATCCTTGATGCTTCCGCCGGGATTAAAAAATTCAAGTTTTGCGATAATCTTTGCTTCCAAACGGTTGGTCTTGGTATAGCGGGACAAATTTACCACGGGTGTTTTCCCTACCAAAACAGAAACCGATGTATATATACCCATCCAAAATCACTCTTTTCAACACGTTTTATATTTATTTTTATTGTAGCACACACACCTTTTCTTTGCAACCGTTTTGATGCGCCCCTCTTGCTTTTGGCATGAAAACACAAAAAGCTACATGTTTTTGACGAAAAATATCTTGATTTCCATATTCTCCAATGTTATGATAATGAAAAGAACACATTGCGAGGAGGGATTTCATGTTAAGACATGCAAACAGCGGAGAATTCCATTTCCCAAAAGATGGTGTCATGTTGACCGAGGCCGCCGGCCAAAGAATCGGCGACACTCTTAAAATCACCGCCATATTCATTACCGCAAACGGGAAAAAGCTTGAAATCAACGGCATCCCCATGGAGAATTACAACAACGGTCTTTACAAAGCTTCCGTCACCCTCGAAAACTACAAAAACCATCTCACGGTCGTCGATACCCAGTCTGCGGAAAAATGGGAAATTGACGTTTTCTTCTTGAAGAAAGGTTATAAAAAATACAGATTTTCGCTCGACGATAACATTTGGTTTCTGCAAAACCTCACCGAAAACAAGGATGTCTATACGTCGATGTTTGAAGACCCTTACCTTTCTCTTCTTAAATCGATCCATGATAAATATAGTTCCAAGTTTCACATCAATATCTATTACGAAACTCCCCGCCACGGCGGCTTCAATTTGACACAAATGACCGATAAATACAAAGCCGAATGGAAAGCAAATTCCGATTGGCTTCGTCTTTCCTTCCACGCAAACGCCGACAAACCCGACAGACCCTACATTTGCGCCACCTACGAGCAGGCTTATTTTGAAATGGAGCGGGTGCACAAAGAAATTCTGCGTTTTGCAGGCGAGGAAGTCTTTGCCAAAACCGTCACCACCGTCCATTGGGGAGATTGCACGGTGGAAGCTGTCAAAGCATTCAGAGACCTTGGTGTTAAGGCGTTTGTTTGCGTGTACGACCAAAATACCGACGGGGCAACCGACATCCGTATGTACTGCGACGGTGAACAATGCGCGCTTTTGAAAAAATACGGCTATTATTACGATAAAGAGCTGGATGTATATTTATTCCGCTACAACGGCGGTATTCAAAGAGCCAATCCCGCTGATATTGCCGCAAACAGCGATCGGCTGGCGCAAGAATTCCCCTGCTATGCTTTCAGGGATTTTTGTTTGCACGAGCAGTATTTCTATCCCGAATATCCCAGCCACATGACCGACTATTATGAAAAGTTGGATGCTTCGGCTGCTTGGTGTGTCAAAAACGGATTCGAACCCATCTTTATGGACGAACTGTTTGAGTTTGATACCCACTGACTCTGTATAAAAAGCGTTTTCGTCTTTTTTTATTTTTCCATGCCGCACAAAATAAAAGCATAGGAGATTACCATGGATAAGATCAAATTGAATTTCCAAGTGGATCCATTCTTTACAAAAGGCATCGAGCGTTTGCAAAACATACTCCCCTTTGAACAGGGAGACGGGATCGCCGTCACCGCCATCAAAGGCGACCGCGCAGGGGTATCCTTAAAAGACGGCAAAGCCACGATTTATTACCATAAAAACCACTATTTCTTCCGTGCGCTCGGTCTTTTGACAGAACACGCCCAAACCAAAAACGCCTTTGATATTTCGGAAGATACGTTTTTTGAAGAGCTTTCCATCATGATCGACACCTCCCGTTGCGCAGTGCCTACGGTGGACGGTGTCAACAAAATGATCGATTATATGGCCTTGATGGGTTACAGCATGGCCATGCTCTACACCGAAGACACCGTCACCGTCAAGGGTTACGATCATCTCGGTTATATGCGCGGCCGCTACTCTCCCGAAGAACTCCGCGCCATGGACGACTACGCCTTTGAATACGGCATGGAAATGATCCCCTGTCTGGAATGCTACGGACACATGGAAAAATATTTAATGTGGCCCGAAGCTTCCCCCATCAAAGACACCGCCAATGTTTTATTGGCCAGAGAAGAAAAGACTTTCGTATTTCTGGATGCCTTAATTGGCCAAGTTTCTTCCTGCTTCCGTTCCAAACGCATCCATATCGGTATGGACGAGGCATGGGATATGGGACGCGGCGCCTTTTTTGATAAGCACGGTTATGTCCCCACCTTTGAGATCTTCGCCGAATACATGGAAAAGCTTGTGAAAATCACCGATAAATACGGCCTTATTCCCATGATGTGGAGTGATATGTATTTCCGCACATGCGCCGCCGATCATCGGAGCTATTGCTTGGAAGAAACCGAAATTCTCCCCGAGGTTGCCGCCAAGATTCCGCCACAGGTGGAGCTTGTCTTCTGGCATTACGGCGAAAAGAATCGTTGCGACGATTATATGTTGAAAAAGCACAAGGATTTGGGACGAAAGACCATTTTTGCAGGCGGTCTTTGGAGTTGGATCGGTCACTTCCCCGAAAACCACTATGTCATGGAAACTTCCGTTTTCTCGTTAAATGCCTGCCGCAACAATGATGTACGCGAAGCCATGATGACCCTTTGGCTCAACGACAATGCCGAATGCGATCTTTTCGCTAACCTTTTCGGACTTTCCTTCTTTGCCGAGCTTTGCTACGACAAGGATGTTACCGACGAAAAGCTACGCGCACGCTTTGAAGCGGTTACGGGCGGTAATTACGATGCTTTCCTTGCCATGAGTTCTTATCACAACAATTTCGACGGGGATGTTACTTACGCGAATTTCCACGATCGCTTTTTCGGAAAACCGTTGTTCTGGCAGGATATTTTGGAAGGTCTTTATGACGCCAATCTTTACAAAAAGCCCATGGCAGGCCATTATGCCGCTTATTCTAAAATCATGCAGCAGTTTGCACCCGACCGTTTCAGCGATCTTTACGATTTTGCCGCCAAAGTATTTTCATATCTTTCCATCAAGAGTCTGATTGCCGAAAAGATCGCCCCCGCCTACAAAGAGGGCGACAAGGAGATACTTGCCCAAATCGCAGAGGTTCTTTTGCCCCAATTGAAAAAAGAGGTTGCCACAGTACATACCGCCCACAAAGCATTGTGGATGAAAACCTTAAAGGATGTGGGTTGGTGTAATATGGATTACCGTTATGCAGGTGTTGCCGCCCGTTGCGATACGGCACAAGAGCTGATAAGAAAATATTTAAGCGGAGAAATTCCCGTCATTTACGCGCTGGAAGAAGTGCGTTTGCCGCGAGGCACAAGCGGATTCAACCAATTCTCCCGCATTTCTACCCCGAATTTGAAGGTTTAAAAGATAACAACAAACGAAAAGGCACCCGATTGGGGCACCCTCCGTAAGGAAGGTGCCCCAATGATATCCGTTCTCGGCACGAACGGGTGATATATCTTCGATATGATATCGCTCTGCGAGCGATGATATATGCCTGCGGCATATTAGGGAACGGATATTATATCATATTTTCACGAAGTGGAAATATATCATACGGCTTTTGCCGTATATCATATCTCGTAAGAGATATATCATTTTACCTGCCGAAATAATAAGTTTCTTTTTTCGGTAAGTATTTACCTTTCTCAAAGTATGTAACCCACTATGACACTTTCAAAACTGAAAGTGTCATTTTTTTATCCAATAGAAAAAAGGGAGACAACTTCCTTACGAAGTGTCTCCCTTGGGTGTCTTTTTTTGCTTAAAAAGTGACAAAATGCCCTTGGACAATGGCATTATTTATACTGTTTTCGAAATTGGGTAGGGGTCATTCGGTGTTTTTTCTCAAATTCCCGATAAAGCCCGACCGAGGAATTAAAGCCGACGGCAATGGCAATTTGATCCACCGACATCGCAGTAGACAAAAGATGCTGTTCAGCCGAGTGAATGCGCTGTTCCATACACATCGCGTGAAAAGTCTTTCCGTAACGCTTTTTAACGATGCGATCAAGTTGCCGCGGGCTGATATAAAGAGTTTGGGCCGCTTTTCGAATATCGATCTTTTGGTTGTAACCGCTGAAAATCAAGTGGTCGAGCTTCATCATAAAATGAATATCCCGATGCAAAGGAGATTTCTGCGATTCGGCGCGATCTGCCAATACCGCTTCACTCTTCAGCGAAAGCAAACAAAGGATCTGCCGCAAAGCAAGCGCGGCGGTAAAGAGCGGGGGATTTTGGCAACATTCCGCCAAGGAATCGATGGTTTTATTCACAAGCGGCAGTTGGTTTCGATAGATCAAAATATTTTGTTCGGTGATGAGCGGAGAGAGCATTTTATAAAGGTCTGTGCAATGCTCATTTTTAATTTTTTCACACAAAAAACTCAAAACAATTCCGCGAGACGGCTCTTTGATTCCGCAGTTTTCATGTGCAATCCCCGGCGGAATCAATGCAATATCCCCCGTTTGCAAACAGATTTCCCGATCGGCAGTATGCAAAACAATCTCGCCCTCAGCACAGAAAAAAAGCTCGGTGCTAATATGATTATGCAGAGAGGAGGTCGGTCGTCTTTTCGGATTTTGAACATTTTGCAACCCCGTAATCAAAAGCTGAAACGAAATATTTTCCAAACAAACACGATATTCGCTTGCACCCGACGATGCTTGCATATCCATCCCTCCCTTTTCATTTATTGTAACCAAGCCGCCCTCTGTTTGTCAATAAATTTATTAAATATTACGCCACTCCCCGATTTTTGTGTCTTTATTCTATATATACATATCAAGGTCTTTTTTGTATAATCAAATCAAAAATACGATCATATTCGAGGTGGTTTGAATGAAAGCAACCGAGTTGTTTCGACTCGATGGCAAGACGGCCATTGTTACCGGCGGAAGAGGACTTTACGGCAGCAGCATTTCTTTGGGACTTTGCGAAATGGGTGCTACCGTGGTCATTGCATCCCGCAACCAAGAAAAATGCGAAAAATATGCCGAAGAACTGCGAGAAAACGGCTATCACGCAGTCGGTATGAGCATTGATCTGAACAGCGATGAATCCATTCAAAATTTGGTTTGCGCTGTCATAAAACAATTCGGTCGGATTGACATTTTGGTCAATAATGCAGTCGACCGCAGCAATCTCACCTCTTTTTCGGATGCAACCCGCGAAAAGCTGCAGAGTTCAATGAACACCAACTTAAACGGACAAATCCTGCTGACACAGGCTGTGGTAGCAGAAATGCTCAAACAAAAGAAGGGCAGTATCATCAATATCAGTTCGATGCGCGGTTTGGACTGTCCGCATTTCCCGTTCTATCCCGAAAGCTACGGCGATCAACCGATCAATTACACCACCGAAAAATGGGCTATGGAGGGTATGACCCGTTTTTTGGCAGGTCGGTATGGAAAAGACGGCATCCGCGTTAACAGCATCGCTCCGGGCGGCTATGCGCCCGGTATAGAAAACGATGAGAATCGAAAAGAGTTTTTTGATACCTACGTTCGCAACTGTCCGCTCGGATGCTGGGCCAATGAAGACGACATCAAGGGTCCTGTTTGCTTTTTAGCGTCCGATGCCGCCAATTATATCACGGGCGCTACCATCGTGATGGATGGCGGTTGGACCATTTGGTGACGAATACAGAGCCAACGGTCTTATTTGACCTCCCACAAAAAGAACGGATAATACATAAGAGGTTTATGATGAAATATACTGGCACAGGAAACAAAAAGCTTTCGGCTATGACCGTCGGCACGGTGCAATTTGGCATGAACTACGGTATTGCCAACACCGAGGGGAAACTGAGTGATGAACAAAGTTTTGCCATGTTGCGCACCGCTTTTAAAAACGGAATCACCTCTCTCGACACCGCCCGCGGCTACGGTACGGCCGAAGAGGTAATCGGTCGTTTTCTCAAAAACCATACAGGTGCGCTCCCCTATATCACAACAAAATTCCTTCGCCACGAAAACGACGAAAAGGGACTTGAAAAGCATGTTATTCATTCGGTGGAAGAGTCGTTGGAACGCCTCGGCGTTCCAAAGGTGGATGCGATATTGCTCCATAACGTGGGAGACATGTTTGAATACGGCAATAAAATCGCAAAAATCACCGAAAAACTCATCCAAAGAGGCTATACCGATCAGATTGGTGTTTCGATATACACACAGACGGATTTGGAAGAAATGCTCAAATACCCGCAATATACCGTCACCCAGCTTCCAATGAGTATATTTGATCAACGTTTGATCGCCTCGGGAGCAACCGAAAAACTCAAAGAACGGGGTTACACCGTTTTTGTGCGCAGTGTTTTTTTGCAAGGGTTGTTTTTTCTCAATCCCGATAAAATAGAAGATCCCATCCTTGCCAAGCATGCTGTGCCCAATCTATACCGTTTGGGCGAGATTGCAAAATCCGCAGGGATGACCATTGCTGAACTGGCCATCGCCTTTATCCGTGACACGGCAGGGGTTACCAGTTTGGTTCTCGGCGCAGACACCGCCGAGCAAGTACGGGAAAATATTTCTTATTTTGAGACCCCCGAACTTTCAAAAAAAATGTTGGCACAACTTCAAAACGAATTCAAAGAGGTAAACATTCCCGAAATCATGAAGGTCTTATCCAGACCAAAACCGCAAAATTAACCGATAAATCAAGGAGAAACAGTTATGAAAATTCCATTTGGAGAAAAACCATTGCGCATTGGCATTCTCGGCATGACCGAAGGAAACGGGCACCCTTATTCCTGGAGCGCCATGTTCAACGGATATAACCCAATAGAAATGGAAGAATGCGGATTTCCCGTGATTCCCGTTTATCTGGCAAAACAGCCCCCCGAAACCATTGGCATTCCCAATGCAAAAATCACCTGCATCTGTTGCACAGGGTATGCCCAAAGAAAGCGAGCGGAGCATATCGCGCGCGCCGCATATATCCCCGAAGTATTGGATGATCCCACCGAAATGATCGGAAAGGTAGACGCGGTGATCGTCGCAACCGATGACGGCAATGAGCATGTGGAACGGTGTCGCCCGTTTATTGAAGCAAAAATCCCCATGTTTATAGATAAGCCATTGGTCAATACCGAAGAGGATCTTCATACATTTGTAAAATGGCGAAAAGCGGGCGCGGCGTTTATCACCTCCTCCTGTATGCGGTATGCCAAAGAGTACGAACCTTATTATGCAAGTCATCATGAACTTGGCAAACTTTTTTATATCTGCTCTCCCATGCCTAAAAAATTCGAAAACTACGGCATCCACGCATTAGAAGCGATCTATCCCTTACTGGGACGTGGGTTCACCTCGGTTCGCAACACGGGAACCTTTGAACGCACCGTCGTACATATCAAACATCAAAGCGGCTGCAATGTAAACATCATCCAAGGCATCGGGATGGCCGCTGCACCCATTATGGTGGTGGGAGAACACGGTTCCATTCTGTTGCAGGCCACCGATTCCTATTACATGTTTAAAAAGCAGCTTGATCTGTTTGTCCATTGGTTGCGCACCGGAAAAGAACCGTTCCCCTTTGAAGAATCGGTCGAACTGATGAAGCTTGTCATTGGCGGACTGCGCTCTCGTGATGAAGGGGGCAGAGAAGTGTTTTTGGATGAAATCAAAGCCGAATAGAAAAAACATTCGAAGGTGCTTCGCGCCCCCATCCGCTCGCTACTTCTGCCACCGGCAGCGCTTCTCGGATGTCGCCCACGCCGGTCCCCGTCGCTCGGGTTGTGTAATCAACCACCAGCAGTGCTGGTGGTGCCAAAAAGCTTTAGCTATGAGTAGAAAAAGAATCCTCCTTCGTCTAAAATAGAAGTGGGTTTGCCAACCACAACGAAAAGACGAAGGAGGAATCAAGTATGAAACTTG
>JAZSON010000026.1:0-53485 GCA_045536965.1 Eubacteriales bacterium | reverse complement strand
AAAAAACGCAAGTCCAAATATTGAACTTGTCATGAGTTGCGAGGGCGCATTATGCGGGGATTGAATCCGCCGGTCCTGCGTACGCAGACCCGGCGGTTTCGGTATTCTGTCGTCTTGTAGAGCATTTGGGGCGCTTTGTGTGCCAAAAGCTTTATTTCATTATATAATATAATGTGATATTTTTTACACCTGAAAGGAAACGATTATGGCAAAATTGCGTGTAGGTATCGTCGGCGCGACCGGTATGGTCGGACAGAGATTCATTACCCTTTTAAACAACCACCCTTATTTCCAAATTGCCGCTCTTGCTGCCAGCAAGAATTCTGCCGGAAAACTTTATCGTGAAGCAGTTGGTTCCAGATGGAAGATGGCAGTTGAAATTCCCGCGGAAGTTGCCGATATGACGGTGATGAATGCAGAGGATATTCAGTCGATCCGTCCTTTGGTGGACTTTGTGTTCTGTGCGGTCGATATGAAAAAAGAAGAGATCCGCGCCTTGGAAGAAGCGTATGCCAAGGCAGAGATTCCCGTTGTGTCCAACAATTCTGCTCACCGCTGGACCAATGACGTTCCGATGATTATTCCCGAAATCAATGATAGCCATGCAGCGGTCATTGAGGCACAGAAAAAGCGTCTCGGCACAAAGAAAGGTTTTGTTGCCGTAAAGCCCAACTGTTCGATTCAAAGCTATGTTCCTCTGATCCATCCTTTGATGGCTTTTGGTCCTAACCGTATTGCGGTTTCGACCTATCAGGCAATTTCGGGCGCAGGTAAGACCTTCCGTGATTGGCCCGAAATGCAGGATAACGTCATTCCTTATATTGGCGGCGAAGAAGAAAAGAGCGAAAAAGAGCCCTTGAAAGTTTGGGGTAAGGTAGAAAACGGTGAGATTGTTGCCGCAACCTCTCCCATGATTTCGGCCCAGTGTATCCGCGTCCCCGTGACCGACGGTCATTTGGCAACCGTGTTTATTTCGTTTGATCGCAAACCTACCCGCGAACAGATCCTCGATGCTTGGAAAAATTACAGCGGCAAGGCGCAGGAATTACAGCTTCCCTCTGCACCGAAGCAGTTTATCCATTATTTCGAAGAGGATAACAGACCCCAGACCGGTGTTGAACGCGACTTGGAGGGCGGTATGGCCATCAGTGCAGGTCGCTTGCGCGAGGACAACCTCTTTGATTACAAGTTTGTCGGTTTGTCTCACAACACCTTGCGCGGTGCTGCAGGCGGTGCGGTTCTTTCGGCAGAGCTTTTGTACAGACTGGGTTATTTGTATTGATTTTTCATATTTTATAAAGAAAAGGATGAGTTTGCACTCATCCTTTTTTCATCAGTCCAGTAAAGGATTTTCGCATTTTCTGGCGTAATCAAGCAAGAGTCCGCCGCCGATGGCTTCACATAAACAGAGCCATAGCGCCGAAAGTGTGGATTTTTGCGAGGCAATCAGTAAGCATAGGCGGTATGGATCGGTTTCGTACAGCGTTGGATCAACGGCTGTTTGCAGTAGGGTGAGCGCGGCCGAGAAAATGCAGGTCATAGAAACGATCATGAACAAAAAGGGTGCGTTTTGCAGTTTGTGACGCGGGGTCACGCGGAATAACTTGCGGTAGTTTTTCATATGTATCCCTCCGCAAACAGTATAGGGGATAGATGTGAACAAACGAAAGAAAATGTATGTTTCAAATATGAACACGGGGATGTAATATATGTCAAAATAGTGTAAAATCGGAGTTTTTTCCAAAAAAATCAACATTTGTTGTTGACATAATGATGCTTGTTGTGTATACTGTAGAAAAATGATGTCCTGAAAATAAAGGAGGATCCTATATGAAATGTCCTGCTTGCGGATATACCGAAAGTAAAGTACTTGACTCCCGTTCCACCGAAGAAGGAACTGCCATTCGCAGAAGAAGAGAATGCTTGGAGTGTCAAAAGCGTTTTACAACCTATGAACGGATTGAAACCATTCCGCTGGTGGTGGTAAAGCGGGATAAATCGCGCCAGACGTATGATCGAAACAAAATTCTCAACGGCATTATGCGCGCTTGCGAAAAGCGTCCCGTTTCTTTTGAACAGATGGAAAGCATGGTCGGTGAGATTGAAGCGACCCTTAACAACTGCATGCAGTCTGAGGTCAGTTCGTCCTATATCGGTGAATTGGTAATGGATACCTTGCGGAAGGCTGATGAGGTGGCTTATGTTCGCTTTGCATCGGTTTACCGTCAATTCAAGGACATTGATACCTTCTTAAACGAACTCAAAACGCTAATTGGAGAACAGACAAAAGCGTAACAAACGATTAAAAATAAAAGCTGTGTAGAAATTTACTACACAGCTTTTTCGATTTTTATTCCAAACCTAAAAAATATCCTAAATACAGCGGACGTCCGTTTCCATCGGTTTCAAACAGAAGGAGAGGATCGATAAAGGTGTTGCCGACCATGGCGGCAAAGTGCAGGTGGCGTCCCGTGACGAAGCCTGTTTTTCCCATTTTTCCTAAAATATCGCCTGCCGCGACACCATCGCCCTCCAAAACATTGATTTGGCTGAGATGGCAGTAGATGGTGCGAAGTCCCAAACCGTGATCGATGATGACGGTGTTTCCGCCATACTCGGTTTCACCCGCAAAGACGACCCTGCCGTCGGATGAAGCGAAAATCGAAGGGTCGGCAACGGAAGATGTCATATCAACTGCTTCGTGGTAGTATGAAATGTTGCTTCCTTTGAGGGTGATTTTTTCGTGGAAACGGGTGCTGACAGAATATTTTGCATCTTTTCCCAGCGGATTTATAAAACCGTTGCCCGACCAAAGCGGTGTAGCGGCGGTTTCACCCGACAATGCGGGGAGGGAGTCTAAAAAGGAACGGAACAGCGTGTGGTAAGCATCGGGGGTCAAATCCAAACGGGAGGGATCCAATTGGCCGTCGGTGGGGTAGGAGCGTTTTGCAACATTGATGGTCATGTCGATGCAAAAATCACCGATTTGGATTGCGAGAGGATAGCTTCCTTCTGCAGTGGTTGCTTTGATGGGGAGGAGGAGGTAACGGGTGGTATCGTTTCCGAAAAAGCTTGGATTTTCCGCAATGCCATCGGCCGAGACGGTGATTTTTTTATCGGCTGCATTGAAAAGACGGACAAAAACCGTCCCCCCCGGAGAAACCTCGGCGATATGGGGATCGTCTTCTGAAGAAGGGGTAAGAGCGGCCGAAACGATGGTGGTGTATTGGATATAAAAGGTGTATTCCACTTGACCGTAAGAAGCGCAATCGGGGACTTCGTACCAAGAGGCGGTATATACATAGCGGAAAAGGGCATCGGAGGTGAAGTCTTCTTTGCCGGTAACCTCGATTTCGGTTCCGCTGCTGTTTGTTTTGTAAACGCGGGCTTCTACATGATCGGGGGTGATCGGGAAGACAACATCCAGTTGATCGGGGAAGGTGAGATTGTAGGTCGCGGCTTTTGTCGGTGTGACGGCGGGGCTGGTCGCGAAGGTACCGTCTGCAGTTTTATATTTCCAGGTTACAGCCGTAACTGAGGGGGTATAGCTTTTGTCTCCGACTTTGACGGTGGGAAGGGAGGGGTAAGCGGTTTGATAGGCAACGAACATCTCTTTGCGGGATAAAAGCTTTTCACCGACCGCAAGGGGGAGGTTGAACAGGTCGCCGTCGGGCGTTTTAAAAAAGCAGTTGCGGGGATTGGAGGTCAAATAATAGGTATATACCAGATCTGACAGCTTTGTATAGGTGACTTTTACGATGCGGTAGGCACTTTCCTCGAGCGGTAATTTGGAGAAAGCGTTGGCGTCTTTCGTGATATCGATATAAAAATCAACATCTTCGCTTTCGGTCAGTGTGATGATGTTGCCTCTTTGATCATCTATGCTGATGGATGAAATATAGAGAAGGGAGTCGTTTGTGAAAAGATAGATAAGAAATGCGGCAACCAGAATCAGGGCAAAGACGCCTGTGATGATATATTTTCGTATGCGTTTGTTTTTCATGGTGTTCCTTCCTGTGGTTTAACGGATGACTTTTCCGACAACGCGCAAATCGTCATCATCGCCAATCTCGATGGGGGCGTACCGCGGATTGATGGAGACAAGTCGGCATTTGCCGTCTTTTAAGTATAACTGTTTGCAAAGACTTTCACCGTTTAAAGTGAAAATGCCGATGTCATCGTGGTAAAGGGTGTCTTGGTTGCGCACCCAAACGATGGAACCGTCTTGAATTTCGGGTTCCATACTGTCACCGCTGATGCGGATGCCAAAAGCAACGCGCGGGGGGAGATCGTAGGCATCGACCAGAGTATAATCGTCGGACAAGATGGGAAGCGCTTCACCCGCGGCGGCGGGGGAGGTGTAGACGGGGATTTTTACACACGGCTTTAAACTCGGCCGAGAGGCGGGTTGGGCAGGTTCTTTGTCCGAGAAAGCCGCTTCGTGAGACAAAAGCAGTTTTATGGCTTGCTTACCGCGAGCATCCAAGTTTTCGTAGGATTGCCATAAAGCAAGTGCTTCGGGAGGAAAAGCGGGGTCTTCATCCAATACAAGCCACTCGACGGTGACGCCGAGGTAGCGGGCAATTTTAAAGATACAATCCAAACGATGGGTATCGGTGTCCCGCTTGAGCATGCTGTCGAGCGTGGTGTAGGGTATATTTACTGCCTTGGCAAGTTCCGCTTTGGTGACTTTTTGGTCTGCCAAAAGTTGTAATAATTTTTTGTTGAAGCTCATAGTTTTTCCTTTCATATATTGGGTTTGAAGGTTCTTTCCCTGCTGACCTTTTGTCTGATTATAACAGATTTTGTCGAGTTTGTAAAGTGAAGTTATGAAATTCCGTTAAAAATGTCGAAAAAAATTGCCTTTTGTACCGAAAAATAATAAAAAACGGGGTGTAGCGTTGGTGCACGGGGCTGAAAAATACAAATTTCGTCAAGGAAGTTGGGTAAAATGGTGAATGCTCGCTTTGGAAAAAAGCCATGCGATTGCGCGAACGGTAGTAGCATACGCGGTCTGCCGTGTTAGATTTTAGCGTTTGGTTGCGGCGGTGTGTTTTTTATTTGTAAACTTTCTGTGAACAATGGGCGGGTTTGTATCTTGCATGGGGAGATATGTGGTATAGTTTATAATGTTATATTGCTATTTTTATACAATATACAGTGCTTTTGGCATAAATTGCCGTGATTTACCGCCGACAAAAGCATTGTTTTTTCGGTAGAAGGAGTAATGAGTATGATGCGTATTATTACAGGGCAGGCAAGAGGCGTACGTTTGGAGTCGCCTAAGGATGATGCTGTTCGTCCCACCACCGAAATGGCCAAGGAAGGCTTGTTTTCGTCCATTCAGTTTGAAATGGAGGGGAGAAGGGTGCTGGATCTGTTTGCCGGTAGCGGACAACTTGGTTTGGAAGCGATCAGCCGCGGCGCCTCACTGGCGGTTTTTGTGGATAATGCGACGGCTTCGGTGGAGCTTGTGAAGTCCAATGCGAGAAAAACAGGTCTTTTTGATCGGTGCCGCGTTTTACATACCGATTACGCTGCCTATTTAAAAGGTTTTTCGGATGTGCCTTTTGATTATATTTTTGTAGATCCGCCTTATGGACTCCATCTGATAGAGGATGCCTTGCGCCGACTCTTTAAAAGCGGATGTGTCGGAGAGAATACGCTTATCTTTTGTGAATCGGATACGGCGGAAATCTCGATGGATTCGGTGACCGAAGCTGAGCTTGTCAAGCGATATAAATACGGTAAAACTTTTATGCACGTTGTGAAACGAAAGGGTGTATAGCACCGAACGTAAGGAGGCTTGGATGATGAAAAAAACAGCGCTTTGTCCCGGTAGTTTTGATCCGTTGACCTTAGGGCATTACGATATTATTCTCAGGGCCGCCGCCATGTTTGACGAGGTGGTCGTGCTTGTTATGAAAAACACGGTGAAGCAAGGGTTTCTTTCTCCCGCGCAAAGGGTTGCTTTTGCTGATAAATGTTTTGAGAAATTTCCAAACATTCGCGTGGACCTCTACGACGGACTGTTGGCGGAATATGCCAAAGAGCATGGTGTAAGCGCCATCGTGAAAGGGGTGCGCGGTCCGACTGATTTTGAATATGAATCTCAACTGTATGCCATCAATCGCACTTTGGAAGATTGCGAGACGATTTTTTTGCCTGCCAAACCTGAGTATGCCCACATTTCTTCCACTTTTGTGCGTGATATGATTCTCTATCACAGACCCATCGCTCCCTATTTGCCCCCTGAATCGGCAGAGTATCTGAATTTGTTGTAAAATTTGTAAAAAAAACCATAAAAAATTCAAAAAAATTCGACAAACCCTCTTGCAATTTGCTAAAATCTTCGTTATAATGATGTTGCGGTGGTTCAAAGTGGTTCAAAATGGTTAATTTTGGACTACGATGGGCGCGAAGTGGTGTTAATTGGATGAAAATGACCACTGTTTCGGCCTGAGGAACCGCAAAACGAAGAAGCCAAAACGATGACGATCGATTGGTGGACAGTTTAGCTTTGTGAGAGGGGGAATAGGTCGTGCTTTTGGGTGAGTATCGCTATGGCGTTGACGCAAAAGGACGTCTGTTTATTCCCGCCCCTTTAAGAGACGAGTTGGGAGAGACCATTGTGCTTGCCAAATCGTTTGACACTTGTTTGAGTGTTTATTCCGCTTCCGATTGGGAGGCGTTTTGTGATCGGTTGAAAGCGTTGCCGGAAATGTCCGGCGGCGAAATTTTGCGTTATTTGTTTTCTACTGCACAATGGTGCACCTGCGACACTCACGGGCGAGTGGTCATTCCGCAGTCGTTGCGGCAATATGCCGCCCTTGAAAATGAGGCTGTAATCATCGGTGTGCGTGATCGCGCAGAGATTTGGTCGGCTTCGGCGTATGAAGCTTATATGAGCAATCTTGACCGCAAGGCGATGCTTGAAACATTGAAACAGTACGGGTTCTGATTATGGAATTTTCCCACATGACCGTTTTGCTCCACGAAACGGTGGATGCACTTGATGTTCGTCCCGGCGGTGTTTACGTTGACTGCACATTGGGCGGAGGCGGACATTCTTCGCTGATTGCTTCCCGTATGGGAGAGGCGGGGCGCTTGATCGCAATTGATTGCGATCACGAGGCCATTGCCGCGGCCAAGGAGCGTCTTTCGCCGTTTGGAGATCGCGTTACCTATGTGCATGACAATTTTTCCAATATTGCTTCTATTTTAGATACATATGCCCCTGATGGAATCGATGGAGCTGTGATCGATTTGGGGGTTTCCTCTCATCAGCTTGACACTCCCGAGAGAGGATTTTCCTATCATGTTTCCGATGCGCCGCTGGATATGCGGATGTCGGGCGAGGGCAGAAGTGCTGCCGACATTGTGAATACATATTCACAAGCGGAATTGAAACGTATTATAACGGCTTACGGAGAAGAGCGGTTTGCTGACCGTATTGCCCGTGAGATTGTAAGACGACGGGAAAGCACCCCGTTTACCACCACCGGTCAGCTTGCCGATGCGGTAAAAAGTGCGATTCCCGGTGGTCATTATGAGGATAAGCATCCTGCGCGCAGAACCTTCCAAGCCATTCGCATGGAGGTTAACAACGAGCTGGCCATTATTCCCCCTACTTTGCGTACGTTGATTGGGGCGCTCAGACAAAGTGGTATTTTGGCGGTGATCTCTTTTCATTCTTTGGAGGATCGGGCGGTTAAGGAAACCTTCTCTGCTGAGATCGAGGGGTGCACCTGTCCGCGGGATTTCCCTGTGTGTGTTTGCGGATTTAAGCCCCGTGTGAAGCTTTTGAGCCGCAAGCCCATTGTGTCGGGGCAGGAAGAATTGAAGTTGAATAACCGTGCGCGTAGTGCCAAGTTGCGTGTCGCGCAGAAGTTGTAAAGCATAAGAAGTTGAAAGAGAGGCGAAAAGAATGGAACGCTCGTATGACGAACGTACTCGTTTAGACGGGACCGATGGCGACATTATGGTCACGTCCAACTCTCGTACCAAAAAAGAAAAACCGCAAGAAAAATTGATGAATGAACAGGGATTTTCACCCAAGGTGAAGCCCCGTTCGGTGAATGCCGGTGCTGCTGTGGATGTCCCCGGACGTACCACTGCCAATCGAGAAACTTTGAATCGGCATTATGTGGCATCTCCTGCCCGCGCACGCACGGCAACCATTGCCGCTGCACCGCCGACGGACATGAGTTTTTACAAACACAAGGAGCGTGTGCAAGCCGAAGCGGTTTCTGCGGATGCTGTAAAGAGTAAGCCCGCGGCTGTTCGCAGTATGACCAAACGGTATGTTGTCACGCGCGCTATCGAACAAAAGCGCACATTCCCGTTTTTCACCTTAGTTTTGGTTTGTCTTTTGATCGCCACTTCGCTTTTCTATTTGTTTTATCTCAACATTCAAGCGGATGAGTACAAAGAAAGCATTTCATCTCTTCAAAGCGAGATTGTTTCTTTGCGGGATGAAAGAACACTTTTGCAGGTGAAATTCGATGCAAAATATAACCTTCCTTTGATTTCGCAGCTTGCTGTGGAAGAATACGGGATGGTCAGCGCTGACAGCTTGCCGAAAAAATATGTCACCCTTGCAAGCTCCGACAGTATTCAGATCATGGGTGATGAGGAAAGTGATTCTTCGTCTTGGTGGTCGGCTGTTTCGTCCATATTCGGACAATAGGAATAAAGCCGCCGTCGCTTTCATAAGATAGGATACGCACAAAAGGGTAAAGAGAATGACAGAATGCTCTTTACTCTTTTTCGCCGAATGACCTTTTTTGTTTTTGTCATCTGTGGAAAAAATTGTCCCAAAAGAGGGAAATGCCATGCAAGAAATATCTTCCAATCGCGTACATCAAAAAGAAAAAGAACCGAGTAACATTTACCGTACAGGCCGCCAGTATATTTACCGGCGGAGTATTGTTGTGTTTATCGGTTTTGTTTGTGTGGCCTTGGTTCTTGTGATTGCCCTTGCTAATATTCAGTTGATCAATTACGAGCATTATCAGTCTTTGACCATTTCGCAGTATACACAGGAAACGGTGATCACCGCCAAACGCGGCACTGTCTATTCATCCGACAGTAAGGTGTTGGCTATTTCCATCAATGCCGAGCGTGTTTTTATTTCTCCCAACACCATTCCCAAAATGTCTGTGCGGGAATTTATCGAGGAAAAAGTATCTAAAATCAGTGATGAGGAAAAGAGAAATGCGGAGCGGGTTCGCCGTCAGGCCTTTTTCTCCAATCTCGATTTGACGGTTGCGCAGGATGTGGCCATGATGCTCTCCGAGATTCTCGGCGTTGACTATCAAATGGTTCTTGATAAGACGGCAAAGACCAACCGTAAGGATGAAACCATTATGCGGGAGGCCGAGCTTGAATTGACGGCCAAGGTCAGAGAGGCTGTCCTGAACAAGGGATATGTGGATTTTGTTCATTTTGTAGATGATACCAAGCGTTATTATCCTTATTCTAACTTGGCTTGTCATGTGATTGGTTTTGTCGGTAGCGATCATCAGGGTATTACCGGTGTGGAAGCCTATTACAACGAGTTGCTTTGTGGTACCAACGGATCCATTGTGACGGCGACCAATGCAAACAGCGGCGATATGTCTTTTGCCTACGAAAAATACATAGATGCCAAAGACGGTTCCAGCTTGATGTTGACCATTGATTATACGGTGCAGAGTATTCTGGAAAAGCATTTGGAACAGGCTTTGGTGGAAACGCGGGCGGAAGACCGTGTTTGCGGCATTATTATGGACGTCAACAACGGTGAGATTTTGGGCATGGCCACCAAGCAGGATTTTGATTTGAACAATCCGTTTGTTTTGGATGATGCCTCCCAACTGAAATTGGATCAATTTGTCGGCACCGAAGAAAAGAAACAAGAGTACAAGACCAATCTTTTGTATTCGCTTTGGAAAAACAAGCTGATTACCGAAATATATGAGCCCGGCTCTACCTTTAAGATGATTACCGCCGCCATGGCCATCGAAGAAAAATTGGTCAAGGAAAATGAAAAGTTTGAGTGTGACGGCAAGATCACGGTGAAGGGATACGGGAAACCGATCAAGTGTCACAAAACGAGTGGTCACGGTTCTCAAACCTTTGAGGAATCCATTTGGCATTCCTGCAACCCTGTTTTTGTTACGGTTGGCAAACGTATCGGCAACGATACTTTTTATGAATATTACAAGGCGTTTGGCTATACCGAGCGCACCGGTGTGGATATGCCCGGTGAAGCGGGAAACTACTTTTTTGATTTGAAAACCAACTGGAGAGCGGTCGAATTGGCGGTTGCATCCTTTGGTCAGACCTTTAAGGTAACGGCATTGAGCCACTTGACGGCCTGCGCAACCATTGCAAACGGCGGCTATCTGGTGACACCCCACATCCTCAAGGCTGTTTTGGACGAAGATGGCAGTGTGGTGGAATCGACCGACACCAACGTGGTCAGACAGGTAATCTCGGAGGAAACTTCGAACACACTTCTTGAATATTTGGAAAACGGCGTTACCAACGGCGGTTCGGGTCGAAATGCTTATGTGCCCGGTTATCGTGTGGGTGCAAAAACGGGTACTTCGGTCAAAACCGATATTCGAACCGAAACGGGTATCACCAAATATGTTGCATCTTGCGTGGCATTTGCGCCCGCAGACGACCCTAAAATTGCTATTATTGTTCTTGTGGATGAGCCTGTCGGTGAGTATTACGGCGGTTCTGTGGCCGCGCCGATTGTGGCGAATGTGCTGGGCGAAGTGATGCCGTATCTCGGTATTGAGCCTGTATATAATCAAAAAGAATTGGAAACCATGGGCAAAAAAGTCGACAATTATCTGGACATGGAACTTGCTTCCGCCAAGACGGCCATCGTCAACGACGGCTTTACCTATCAGGTGGTCGGCAATGGCACCAAGGTGGTTTCGCAGGTACCTGCCAACGGCAGTAACCTCCTCAAGGGTGGTGTCGTGGTTTTATATACCGAGGAGAATCCCGAAAAGGATACCGTGAAGGTGCCTAAATTGATCGGGAAGTCTGCAAGTGCCGCGAATAAGGCGCTTATCAACAGCGGATTGAATATCAACCTTGCCAACTCGACCGTGGATGTGCTGCAGGGCGGGAACACTACTGTGTCAACGGTGGTTATTTCTCAAAGCATTGAAGCGGGTACCGAGGTGAAGAAGGGTACGATTATTTCTGTAGAGATCCGACACAACGACGGTGTCGGCGATTAACGGGGAGGCAGTATGGAGTTATCGGGACTTTTAAGCGGACTTTCGGTGTTGGAACAGCACGGTTTGACTTCTGTGGAAGTGACCGGTGTTTGCAGCGACAGTCGAAAAATTGCAAGCGGTAATTTATTCGTTGCCATTCGCGGAGAACGTTTTGACGCCCATACTGTAGTCGATGAAATGATACAAAAGGGTGCCGTTGCGGTGGTTGTGGAAGAAAAACCTCTTGCGCCGATCCCTTATATTTTGGTATCCGATACCCGTGAAGCCAATACGCGTTTGCTGGCTGCATTTTACGGTCATCCCGAAGAATCGTTTGATGTTGCCATTGGTATTACCGGAACAAACGGAAAAACATCCACCTCTTATATGCTCCGCAAGATTTTCCGCGAGGCGGGTTATAAGGTCGGTTTGATCGGCACTATGCAGTATTTGATCGACGATGAACCCATCCCGCTCAGTCCTGCCGATTCTTTATTGACAACACCCGATTCGGAACTTCTATACCGCATGTTTGCGCGGATGCGAGATGAGGGCGTAAAAGTTCTGATTATGGAGGTTTCCTCCCATGCACTTTACCTTCGCAAGGTGATCGTGCCTTTTGATGTGGGTGTTTTCACCAATTTGACCCAAGACCATTTGGACTTTCATCATACCATGGAGGCGTACCGTGCCGAAAAAGCAAAGTTGTTTTCTATGTGTAGGATGGGTGTGTTTAACGGGGACGATCCCTCCTGCCAAGCGATGATGGCGGGGGCATCTTGTGAAAAATATATGTACGGTGTTAAAGGCCAAGCGGAGTTTTTTGCGCAAGATGTTTGCGATACTTCGGCCGACGGGGTCAGTTATCGTTTGGTATATCAGGGACAAACCAATGATATTACACTTCCAATACCCGGATCTTTTTCTGTATATAATTCGCTTGCGGCCGCTTCTGCCGCATTGCTTTGCGGGATAAAGCCGTCTTTGGTTTTAAGAGCTTTGGCGGAGATGGAGCCTGTCAAGGGTCGTGTGGATCGTGTGGATGTGAAAGCGCCGTATGCCGTATTTATCGATTTTGCCCATACTCCCGATGCTCTTGAAAATGTACTGAAAACATTGCGGGGATTCACTGAAAAACGCTTGATTGTTTTGTTTGGTTGCGGTGGCGATCGAGACAAAGGAAAACGCCCCAAAATGGCGGCTATTGCCGCAGAATTGGCTGATTATGTGATTGTAACCAGCGACAACTGCCGCAGCGAGAAAAAAGAAGATATTATCCGAGATATTTTGGTAGGTTTGGCGGATACCAAAACACCCTATTCGGTGATTTATGATCGCACCGAAGCCATTTGTTTTGCTTTGGACTTTGCCAAAGAGGGGGATGTTATTCTGCTCGCCGGCAAGGGACACGAAGAATATGAGATCGATCAAAACGGAAAACATCCTTATTCCGAGCGCGCTATTGTAAAACAGTATCTTTCTGAGGGAGGAAAAGCATGACACCATTATCTCTTCGCAGCATTGCGTTTCAGTTGCAGGGTACTTTGTATGGCGAAGATCGTGTGGTGGATGCGGTGGGTATCGACAGCCGTTCACTGCCTAAAAACGGTTTGTTCGTCGCCCTTGTCGGCGAAAGGAACGATGGGCACGATTTTATCCCCTCGCTGGTCGGACGTGCCGGCGGTGTGATCTGCCAAAGAAAAGCACAAGCGGACATTCCTCAAATCGTTGTGGAGGACACCGCGCGGGCTTTGGGGTATTTGGCTAAATTTAGTATGGATGCGCGCACCAATCCCATTAAGCGGATTGCGATTACAGGCAGTGTGGGGAAAACCACTACGAAAGAATTGTGCGGTCATGTGTTGCATGCCGCTATGCCCACGCATCGAACAGTGGGTAACAAAAATAATCACCTCGGTTTGCCCTTGACCATGTTATCGGTTGGGGATGACGATGAGGCTATGGTTTGCGAAATGGGGATGAATGCCAAGGGGGAGATCGATTATCTTGCCTCCCTGCTTCGTCCGCAATATGCTATCGTAACCAATATCGGAACGGCGCATATTGGCCGTTTGGGTTCGCGCGAGGCCATTCGGGATGCCAAGCTTGAATTGTGTTTGCACATGGCGCCCGACGGTGTAATCATTGTAGACGGAGACGAGCCGCTTTTGCGTGATCGCGATGCTCTTGCGTGTTACGGCGGTCGACGTGTGATTTACGTTGGTAAAGGAGAACATTGCGACGTGCGCCAAACGGCACTTGCCATGCACGGAGATGAATGCAGTTTCCGCATTGCTTCGGTATTTGGCGAAGAAAGAGATTTTTCTCTGCCCATTACCGGCGCGCATAATGCCGCCAATGCTCTTTACGCATATACTCTTGCAAAACTGTTTCATCTTTCGGATGATGTCATCCAAAGCGGTTTTACCGCCTATCAACCCATCGGCATGAGGCAACAGAGTTATGAAAAAAACGGTATCCGTTTTATTGCCGACTGTTACAATGCCGGACCTGAATCTATGGTGGCATCATTAAGGGTTCTTTGCCAGAATACCGATTCTTCGGGAGGCAGAAAGGTTGCCGTTCTTGGAGATATGTTGGAACTGGGCAGTTTCAGTGAGGCGGCGCATCGCAGAGTGGGGAATATGTTTGCTCAACTCGGCGGTGATGTTTTGTATACTTTGGGAGAAAATGCGCGGTATATTGCCATGGGTGCCAAAGAGAAGGGGGCGCGTGAGGTGTACTCTTTCAGCAACGGCATTACCTTGGCGGAGGCGCTGCGCTATACTTTAAGACAAAAAGACACCGTGCTTTTTAAGGCCAGCAACGGAATGCATTTGGATAAGGTGCTGGAAGCAGTGCACGGACAAAACGATGGTGGAGAGGAATGATGACTTTGGAGTGGTGGATTCTTGGCGGCAGTGCTTTGCTTGCATGTGTTTTGTCGCTGACGGTTGGACATTTTTTGATTCCTATTCTCCGTCGCATTAAAATGGGACAGAAAATTCTCGACATCGGTCCGCGTTGGCACAAAAATAAAGAAGGAACACCGACCATGGGCGGCATCATGTTTATTGCGGCCGCAATGGTTTCTTCCCTTGTCTTTGGGTTGCCGTTTGCTTTTGAAAAGCGAAACATGACCATTCTTGTGATCTTGGGAATGATGCTTTTGTTCGGCGGCATCGGGTTCATTGATGACTATGTAAAGTTTGTTAAAAAGCAAAACAAAGGGCTTTCGGCGATGCAAAAGATGGTTTTGCAGTTTGCTGTTGCCGCGGCATTTTTGTTCGCGCTTCATACCGTCAGTCCCGATTTTGCCGATACGGTGATTTTGATTCCCTTTACCTCCTTGCGCTTGGATCTCGGTATCGCTTATTATATTTTCGCTTTGTTCTTTATTGTGTTTATGGTCAACAGCGTCAATATTACCGACGGTATCGATGGCTTGGCGGGCAGTGTGACATTCGTTGTGTGTGCTTTCTTTGCTGTGAGCGCAATCTGCTTGGACGGCGTGTTTGCTTTGCCGATCGTTGCGGTTTATGCATCGATTGCCGGCGGGTTGATTGGATTTTTGTGCTACAATCTCTATCCCGCACGCGTGTTTATGGGAGATACCGGTTCGCTTTTCTTGGGCGGCGCGGTGGTTGCGGCCGCTTTTTGGCTTCGCAATCCCCTCATTATAGCAGTGGGCGGATTGGTGTACATTATTGAGGCACTCTCGGTGGTGATTCAGGTTCTTTGTTATAAGATGACCCACAAAAGAGTGTTTAAAATGGCACCCATTCACCATCATTTTGAAATGTGTGGTTGGAAAGAAAATAAAATTGTGACGGTTGCGGTGATCGTGACAACCGCGCTTTGCTTTGTGTCGTATTTCGGTTTTTGATCAAAAGGTGTTTGTATGAAAAAGCTTGATAAAGCAAAAAAAATATGGGGTCCGCAGAACAACCCTGTCGTTAACGAAGACGGTGTGGTTGGTGGGCAGGAGACTCTTATCCGCGTAAAACGAGGGGTGGATATGCCTTTTCTCGTTATCGTGATCCTGCTTCTTATGATCGGTACCGTCATGGTTTTTTCCGCCAGCTACGCTTATGCGAAGGCTGAGTTTGACGGAGACAGTTATTATTTTGCTCGCAAGCAGATTCAATGGGCATTCGTTTCTCTCGGTTCTCTTTTTCTGTTTTCTTGTATTGATTACAGCCGTCTGCGCGCATGGACATTACCCTATTCAATCGTATCTTTGATTCTTTTGGTCCTTGTTTTATTTGTGGGTAAAAACGTAAACGGCGCTACCCGTTGGATTGTGGTCGGACCTGTGAATATGCAGCCTTCCGAATTGGTAAAATTGGCGATTATTTTGTTTTTCTCAGATTATGCCGTGCGTTATCAGAATCAGATGCATTTGTTTAAGCGTGGCATTTTTCCCATGTTATGCATCACAGGCGCGGTGTGTGTGGCATTGTATTTCGAACCCCACTTGTCGGCGATTATCATCATTCTGATCCTGACCTTCGTTCTGATGTTTTTGGGCGGTGCGCGAATCAAACAACTCCTTTTGCTTGTCGGCAGTGCCGCTTTTGCCGCAGGATTCGTTATCCTCGGTACTTCCCACGGCAGTAAACGTATTGAAGCGTGGCTCAATCCCGAATCGGATCCGCTGGGCGCAGGCTGGCAGCCGTTGCAGTCCTTGATGGCGATCGGATCGGGCGGTCTTTGGGGCGTTGGTCTCGGTCAGTCAAGACAGAAATATTTGTATTTGCCCGAGCCGCAGAATGACTACATTTTTGCGATTCTCTGCGAGGAGATGGGATTTGTTTTCGCGGTGGCTGTGATCGGGTTGTTTATTGCTTTGATTTGGCGTGGTTTTCACATTGCCAAAAATGCGCCCACCAAATACAGCTCGTTGGTTGTGTACGGTATTATTACCCAGATCGCCGTGCAGGTGTTTTTGAACATTGCGGTTGTAACAAATGTATTGCCCAGTACGGGTGTGTCGCTTCCGTTTTTCAGTTACGGCGGCACATCGCTTGCCATCATCATGGCTGAAATGGGGATTGTTTTAAACGTTTCCAAATACTCGTTTATGGAGAAAGCCTGATATGAAAGTATTGTTAAGCGGCGGCGGAACGGCGGGACATATCAATCCTGCGCTTGCCATTGCAAAACGAATCAAGAAATCCTATCCCGATGCCGAAATCGCCTTTGTCGGTACGCCGAAAGGAATGGAAAACACCCTTGTTATCAAAGAGGGATTTCCCATTTATCACGTTTCCGTGCGCGGTTTTATGCGTAAACTTACCCTGAAAAATATATTTCGCAATGCAGATGCGGCCATCAAAGCAGTTGTCAGTCCTTGTCAGGCTAAGAAAATTTTGAGAGAGTTTCGGCCTGATCTGGTGATTGGCACGGGCGGATATGTCAGTTGGCCTGTCCTGAAGGCGGCGGCCGACATGGGTATTCCCACGGCTGTGCACGAACAAAATGCCGTTTGCGGCGTGACCACTAAGATGCTTTCCAAAAAAGTAGATCGTGTTATGGTCAGTTTTACGCACACCGAGGGGATTGGATGCGAGACGGTTCTGACCGGAAATCCCATTCATCCCGACATGCTTTCCAAGGATCAAAAGACCCGACGCAAAGAACTCGGTATTGAAGGTCCGTATCTTCTCTCATACGGCGGTTCGCTCGGGGCAAGACCCATCAATGAAGCGGTTTTTGATATGATGAAGGCGGATCGTGAGGATGCAAGTTATCGTCATCTCCACGCTTTTGGCAAAGCGGGATGGGGCGATTTTAAAGAGCGCGCGAAGGTTGAAAAACTGGACGGAAAGAAGAGTCTGGATTTAAGAGAGTATATTTTTGATATGCCGTCTCAAATGGCGGCGGCCGATTTGGTGATATGTCGCGCGGGAGCGATTACGCTGGCGGAACTTTCCGCATTGGGTAAGCCTTCGATTTTGATACCCTCTCCGTATGTGACCAACAATCATCAGTATAAAAATGCGAAGGTGTTTGCCGATGCCGGCGCGGCCGTTTTGCTGGAAGAAAAGGATATGAACGGTGAAGTGTTGCGTAACACGGTTCACACGCTTCTTTCATCGCCCTCGCGGCTTGCAGAAATGAAAAAAGCGGCGTTATCCCTTGCGTTACCCGATGCAAACGACAAGATCATGCAGGTGTTGGAAGAATTGTTGCAAGCAAAAAAATCAAAATAAAAACGAAAAACAAAAAAAGGGGGGGCGGATATATGGTTGAACAGGCAATGGCGCGGTTTCGCGCTCGTATCAAGGCGCAGAAAAAACTGCGCGCTTTCTTCCTTTTTTCATTGGTTTTTATCATTGTGGTTTTGGTTGGATTGTTCCTCTATTTTCAGGTGTTTTCCGTCGATTCGTTTTCCTTTTCCGCCTCGAACCTATACAGCCAAACAGAGCTTTTGGCGGCGGCGCCCGATATAACGGGGGAGAGCATCTTTTTTGTGGATACCGAAAGTATTCGCATGGAGTATTTAAAACGTTTCCCCGGTCTTGTGGATCTTCGGGTGGAACGAGATTTTCCGTCGGGCATTCGCGTCAGTTTTAAGGACGGAGAAGATATTTTTTATCTTTCGCTCGGAGATGAGTATTTTTTGATCAGTCCGACCAGAGAGGTCATCTCTAAAACAACCGAACGACCGGATGATCTTATAGAAATCCGCGGTGCAAAAGTGAAAAAATGCATTTGCGGACAAAAGGTGGAATTTCGGGATGCTGCTTCGGATGGTCTGGTAGGAGAATTCTATACGGCGTTGACCGGTGAAAACATCGGTGCGAAGGTGGACTACATCGATCTTTCGGATAAAATGGCGTTGAGTGTCTCTTATGACAAAAGATTTTTGATCGATTTGGGTGCTCCCGAAAATATTTCTTATAAGACAACCTTTTTTGTGCGCGTCATCGAGGAGTTGAAAGAGACCGATTGCGGCAGAATTTCGGTGAAGGATACAAAGGAAGCAGCGGTGAAATTGACCGAAAGCTATCCCGGTGCATAATTTTGGCCGATTTTGCAAAAAAAATAAAAAAACCCCTTGCTTTTTTTGACAGAATATATTATAGTATATAAGTAAAATGCTAATATAAGTCGTATTTTACTCTGAAATCTTGTTCCGTGCCGTGTTTACGGACAATATAAAGCAGGAAGAATATAAATCAGGAGGAAATATATTATGCCTATCGAGTATGATTACAGCGAAGGAGCCGTCCAGATTAAAGTTATTGGTGTCGGTGGCGGCGGAAATAATACAGTGAACCGCATGGTGAAAGCGGGAGTAGGCGGCGTTGAATATGTTGCAGTAAACACGGATAAGCCAATTTTGCTTGCTTCGTCCGCTGATTCCAAGGTTGCCATCGGCGACAAAATCACCAAGGGTCACGGCGCAGGCGCCAACCCCGAGGTTGGTAAACGCGCGGCAGAAGAATCTCTTGAAGAAATCACCTCTACCCTCCGTGGCACCGATATGGTGTTTATCACGGCAGGTATGGGCGGCGGTACCGGTACGGGTGCTTCCCCTGTTATCGCAAAAGTTGCCCGTGATCTGGGTATTCTGACGGTCGGTATCGTGACCAAACCGTTTGCTTTCGAAGGAAAGCGCAGAATGGATCAGGCCGAACAAGGTATTGTCAATCTCGCTCAAAACGTGGATGCTCTCATCGTCATTCCCAACGAGCGTTTGAAAATGGTTTCCGAAACCCGCATTACCATGCTCAACGCCTTTGATAAGGCGGATGAAGTGTTGATGCACGGTGTTCAGTCCATCACCGAACTCATTAACGTTAAGGGTACCATCAACCTCGACTTTGCCGATGTTACCTCGGTTATGAGCAATGCCGGTCTTGCTCACATGGGTGTCGGTTTTGCCAAGGGTAAGGACAAGGCTGAAATGGCTGCAAAACTTGCTATCTCCAGCCCGTTGCTCGAAACCTCTATTTCGGGTGCGAAGGGTATCATTATCAACATCACTGCTTCTGCCGATATCGGTATGGAAGAAGTGGATATCGCTTCCAATATGATTTCCAGCGAAGCTCATCCCGATGCCAACATCATCTGGGGTGTTGCGATCGATGAATCGATGGAAGATGAAATGCGCGTGACTGTGATTGCTACCGGTTTTGATGCCGGCAACAAGGCTGCTTGCGCTGAAGAAGCCAAGAAGGTTTCTGCTCCCGCAGTCAAAGCGCAATCCGAGCAAGCAACCGCAGAAGAGATTGCTTCAAAGGGTGGCGACATGACCAACGAAGATATTGATATTCTTATCAATATGCTTAAAAAACCCCGCAACAACGGCGCACAAGAGTAAATAGTTGATTTCGTGCCCCCGTGGCAAACACGGGGGCATATTTTTTGTAAAAAATGAAAAAAGTTAAAAAAAACACTTGCGTTTGCAAAAAAGTTGTGGTATAATCCGTGTGTTATAAATTGGATGATAGGGATGGTCCTCTGTTCGACTCGGCATGAACATCTCTTGCTTCCCGAATTAAAGGAAGGAGGAAGCCGTGATGGATTTAATTCAGGCTTTCACAAGCGAGCAACTCAAACAAACTCCTCCGGAGTTTGAAGTCGGTGATGTCGTCCGTGTATACAATAAGATCACGGAAGGCACCAGAGAACGTATTCAGATGTACGAAGGAACCGTTATTGCCAAGAGAAGCGGCGGTATTTCCGAAACCTTCACTGTAAGACGTGTTACTTTCGGTGTCGGTGTGGAAAAAACTTTCCCGTTGCATTCTCCCAAGGTTGACCGTGTAGAAGTTGTCAGACGCGGTAAAGTGCGTAGAGCCAAACTCTACTACTTGCGTGACCGTGTTGGCAAAGCTGCCAAGGTTAAGGAGCGCATCTAAGTCCTTTTACCGGCGACGGTCGGCTCTGTGTGCTTCGTAAATGTTGACACATGGGTCGGTCAAAAATGAATGAAGTTGTTCAAGAAGGGACTTGTGGTAATCAAGTCCCTTTTTGCTTATGGAGTTAAACTATGAACGAGAATCAAACCCCCGCGCAAAAAAACGTTTCTAATAATAAGAATATCACGCGCGAACTCTTTGATTGGGTTGAGACGTTCGTTTTTGCTTTGGTAGCTGTCGTGATCATTTTCACTTTTCTTTTCCGCATTGTGACGGTGGACGGCCGCAGCATGCAACCAACCCTTCAGAATGCCGACCGATTGGTTATTTCCAATCTATTTTATACACCCAAAACGGGTGATGTCGTGGTCGTCCAGAGAGATGGTACCGATACAGCCCCACTGATTAAGCGTGTGATTGCTACGGGAGGGCAGAAGATCGATATTGATTTTGACACATGGACGGTCACGGTGATCGATGCGGACGGTACCGAGCATGTGTTGGAGGAAGATTATATCCAATATATTGAAGGCGAGTCAATGCGGGTCGGAACGGCTTTTTCGGCTTCCGATTATCCCTTGACCGTGCCTGAAGGGTATGTTTTTGTGATGGGTGACAACCGAAACGATTCGACCGACAGCCGCTATGCCAGCGTCGGTATGCTGCGCGAGGAATATATTGTTGGCAGAGTGCTTGTTCGATTGTTTCCCATTGGGAGTTTTAAATTCTTTTGAGGAGTGATTACGTTGCCGTCGGATATTATTCAATGGTTTCCCGGACATATGGCGAAGACCCGTCGATTGATCGGGGAATGTTTATCCGAGGTCGACATTGTCTTTGAACTTTTGGATGCCAGAATTCCGGAAAGTTCGAAAAATCCTGAAATCGATCGGCTGGTGGGAGATAAGCCTGTTTTGACATTGCTCAACAAAGCGGGACTCGCTGACCAGAATTTGACCGACCGTTGGCTTTCTTTTTATGCCCGTAAGGGTAAAAATGTGCTTGCCATCGATTGTATCGGTGCCAATGGTCTGAAAAAAATCAAACCTACCGTGGACACAATATTGGCCGAAAAACTGGAGAGATATAAACAAAAAGGAATATACAAACCCCTACGCGCTATGGTGGTAGGGATTCCGAATGTGGGAAAATCCTCACTGATCAATCGACTGTGCGGCGAAAAAAAAGCCGAAGTGGAAAACCGTCCCGGTGTTACCTTGCGAAAACAATGGGTAAAAACCTCCATCGGACTCGAGCTTTTGGATATGCCCGGTGTATTGTGGCCGAAATTTGAAGTCCGCACAGTGGGTGAGAATCTTGCTTTGACGGGTGCGATCAAGGATGCCGTGTTGCAAAATGAGGAGATCGCCTGCATCCTTTGCAGCCGCTTATGCGAGGTTGCACCCCAAGCTTTGATGGCAAAATTCGGTCTTACGGAAAGTGATTTGGAAATGGAACCGTATGATCTGTTTTTACACATCGGAAAGAAAAAAGGGCTTGTTATGTCGGGTGGCGTAGTGGATGAACGCCGATGCGCCGCCATGTTGCTGGATACATACCGAACGGGAAAAATCGGAAGAATTACACTCGAAAAACCCGAATGAAGGGAGTGGGCATGTTTATGGATTGGCTTTTGGAAAATACATTGTCGGAAGAAAAGGGGCTTGTCTGCGGATTGGATGAAGCGGGGAGAGGACCTTTGGCCGGCCCTGTTTTTGCCGCAGCGGTCATTTTGCCCAAAAACATTGAGATCCCGGGACTCAACGACTCGAAGAAGGTAACGGCCGCCATGCGGGAGAAGTTATTTGACGAGATTCGTCGGGTGGCGGTGGATTATTCGATTGCCCACGCTGAAATTTATGAAATCGATAAAATGAATATCATCAATGCCACCATGCTTGCTATGCGCCGTGCGGTGGAGGGACTTCGTGTCAAGCCTGATTATTTGCTGGTGGATGGAAATATTGCGCGCAATCTGCCTATGCCCGCCAAAACGGTTGTCAAGGGAGATGCGAAAGTGCCGAGCATTGCCGCCGCTTCGATTCTTGCTAAGGTTGCAAGGGATCGGCACATGAGCGATCTGGATGATTTGTATCCCCGCTATAAGTTTAAAAAGAACAAAGGGTATCCCACCAAGGAGCACCGTGATATTATCAAAGAATTCGGTATTTGTCCCGCGCATCGCCGAAGCTATATGAAGAAGATCACCGGTGAGGTTATAGATGAGACAGTCCAAGAAACTTTTTGGGACTGAGGGTGAAAGATGCGCCGCCGCGTATCTTGAAAAAAAGGGCTATAAGACAATTGCGCAGAATTTTTACACGCGGTTTGGTGAAATTGATCTGATTGTGGCGCGCGGAAACTTGCTTATATTTGTAGAAGTCAAGACCCGTACTGCCGCATCGGCTGCGAAATTCGGACGAGGCGCGCAAGCGGTTGATCGAAAAAAACAGGAAAAAATTTCCCGCAGCGCTGCAGTTTTTTTGGAGCAAAACCCACAATTTGGCGGATCGGATTACCGCTTTGATGTGGTGGAAGTGTATCGCGGCGAATCTCTTGATTGGGATGTACGCCATACCGAAGATGCGTTTGGTTGTGTCAACGGGATATATATTTAACATTAGGAGTTTTGATATGTTGTATTCAAGTACGCGCGGTCATAATGAAGCCGTTTCGGCATCCAAGGCCATTTTGAAGGGCATCGCTCCCGACGGCGGGTTGTATATGCCGCAAAGTATTCCTCAAATTGACGGGGCATTTTTAAAATCTTTGCTTTCTGTTGGATATGCCGAGAGGGCATTTCGTGTGCTTTCTTTGTATTTAACCGATTACGACAGTGCGGCGCTTTTGGAAATCTGCAACCGTGCTTATGCCAAAACGAAGTTTGGTGATGATCCCGCACCCGTGGTTTCGCTCGGGGAGAGCGGCACATCGGTGCTTGAATTGTGGCACGGGCCGACCTCTGCATTTAAAGATATGGCACTCCAAATCATGCCGCTTTTGCTTACAAAAGCGCTTGAAATGAGTGGGGAAACCGATACTGCTTACATTCTTGTTGCGACCTCGGGAGATACCGGCAAAGCGGCTCTTGAGGGATACCGCGATGTAGCGCAAACTAAGCTTTTGGTTTTCTATCCCGAACAGGGTGTCAGTGTGATGCAGAAGATGCAGATGGCTACACAACAGGGTGAAAATCTGCGCGTGCAGGCGATCGAAGGCAATTTCGACGATGCGCAAAGCGGGCTGAAAAAGATTTTTGCCGATGCCGATACGGTGGATCAGCTCAAAGAGAAGGGGTGTTTCCTTTCGAGCGCTAACTCCATCAACTGGGGACGACTTGCGCCGCAGATTGTTTATTATATTTCGGCTTACTGCGATATGGTCAATGCGGGCAATATTGCTTTTGGCGAAAAAATCGATGTATGTGTACCGACCGGTAATTTCGGCAATATTTTTGCAGGTATATTGGCGGCTGAAATGGGACTTCCCATTCGAAAATTTATTTGCGCTTCCAACAAAAATAACATTCTGACCGATTTCTTGGCGACGGGTATATACGATCGCAACCGCAAGTTCTATGCGACCATGTCACCTTCGATGGATATTTTGATTTCCAGCAATTTGGAACGGTTGCTTTATTTGCGTTTTGGCAGTGAAAAGACCGCGACTTGGATGAAACAGTTGCAGGAAAAAGGTGTATACGCCTTGACTGCCGATGAAAAGGCGGTACTGGATCAACAGATCGTTGGCGGTTGGTGCGATGAAGAACAGACCGGCAATACCATCCGTCACATTTTTGACACCCATCATTATCTTGCCGATACTCATACGGCGGTTGCATTGTATGCGGCGGCTGAAAAAGCGACGGATACGCCCATGTTGGTGCTTTCCACCGCCAGCCCCTACAAGTTCCCCGTGGCGGTGTATGCTTCTTTGACGGGAGAAACCCCCGAGGATGATTTTAAGGCGCTTTCTATGCTCTCGTCCTATTCCGATACCGAGATTCCCGCGCCGATCGCGGCACTTTCCTCCCTGCCTATCCGTTTTACGGGCGCTGTGGATAAGAGTGAGATGAAGAAGGTCGTCCTGCAAGGATAAAAAGAATGCGGGGTTTTTACCCCGCATTTTCCCTTTTACAGCGATTTTTGTTTGAAAGTGGCGCAAATGGTATCCTGACAGTTGGAGGCGTAGCTCGGACCAACCGAGATCTTATCAGCCGTACAATAATTGTGACTGTCGTGGTATTTGCAGTTTTTTACATTGCAGCTAATGCCTGAAATGTGTTGCGGGGTGTTGCCTTTGCGTTCAAATGACAGTGAATCCATCTTTTTCTCCTTTGCATCGGCGGTGTATTACCGACCTGTGTATTTGTGATGGTAAGAGTATGAACCGTATAGGTGAATTTTATACAGAGAAGGAGTATCCTTTTGGCTATTTTTACGCTTGCTGATTTGCATTTGTCTCTCGGTGAGGACAAGCCGATGGACGTATTTGGCGGCAAATGGAACCGCTATCATGAAAAATTGGAAGAATATTGGAATTATATGGTGACCGATGAGGATACGGTTGTGATCCCCGGTGATGTTTCTTGGGCCATGTCCTTGGAGGAAGCCGTGACCGATTTTGCTTTTCTTGATAAGTTGGCAGGTAAAAAGATCTTGATAAAAGGGAATCACGATTATTGGTGGACAACCCTGAACAAGATGGAGGTCTTTTTGCAACAGCATGGCTTTTCTACTTTGTCCATTCTTCAAAACACAGCGATGCTTGTTGAAAATAAAGTTGTTTGTGGGTCGCGCGGTTGGATTTGTGAGAGCAATATGTCGGATGAGGATGAGAAGATTCTGGCAAGAGAAAACCAGCGTTTTGTGCTGTCCTTGACAGCGGCGCGGGAGCTTGCCGAAAAGAACGCAGTGGATGGTATCCGCCCCGAGATCATCGCCTTTTCCCACTATCCGCTTATTTCGCAGTCGTGGCGAAAGCATCCCATTGTTGAGACCCTTTGTGAGTTTGGGGTACAGCGGATTTACTACGGACATTTACACGGGATTACCCCCGGAAGAGCTCCCCGTGGTGACGGGCGGCTGAAACAAACCCTCGTTTCCTCGGATTATTTGGAATTCACCCCTCTTTGTATTGAATAAGCAAGGTTTTTTCTGCAAAAAGTGTTTACTTTTTTCTACATTTGCGGTATAATGAGCGAAGATGTGCTATGAATAAAAAAATGAAGGAGAATTAACATGGAAAACAAGATTTTGGTAGAAACTTCCGCGCGCCATGTGCATGTGTCGCAGGAAGATTTGGAAACCCTGTTCGGCAAAGGTGCCGCGCTGACTTTCAAAAAAGCACTTTCTCAACCCGGTCAGTTTGCCTGCGAAGAGAGAGTTGATCTGGTTGGCCCGAAGAACACCATTAAAGGTGTCAGCATTTTGGGTCCCGTACGTCCTGCTACACAGGTTGAGGTTTCTCTTTCGGATGCCCGTACTTTGGGTGTTGCCGCTCCTGTTCGTGAGTCGGGAGATATTGCCGGTTCTCCCGGTTTGAAGCTGGTTGGTCCTGCCGGTGAAGTAACCATTGCAGAAGGTTGCATTGCCGCAAAACGCCACATCCACATGACTCCCGCTGATGCCGCTGCATTCGGTGTCGAGGACAAACAGATCGTTCAAGTTGCCATCGACAGTGAACGTGGTTTGATCTTCGGTGATGTGGTTGTTCGTGTCAGCGAAAAATTTGCCCTTGCCATGCATATTGATACCGACGAATCCAATGCTGCCTGCGCACAGCCCGGCTGCATGGGTAATATTGTCAAATAATTCGAAAGGAAGTTAAAGTCATGAGTCAAATCTCGCATGAAGTTGAAAGAATGTGTACCGTTGCCAAGGGTCCGCATCACGGTCCCGCTCCCATTCCCGAAGAGGGTAAGTGGGTAAAGGCATACGAAATTAAGGACATTTCCGGTCTGTCCCACGGTATTGGTTGGTGCGCTCCCCAGCAGGGTGCTTGCAAACTGACCTTGAACGTCAAAAACGGTATTATCGAAGAAGCCCTTGTTGAAACCCTTGGTTGCTCGGGTATGACCCACTCTGCCGCCATGGCTTGCGAAATTCTGCAAGGCAAAACCATTTTGGAAGCCCTTAACACCGACTTGGTGTGCGACGCTATCAACGTGGCTATGCGTGAGATCTTCAAACAGTTGGTGTACGGACGCACCCAAACCGCCTTCTCCGAAGGTGGCTTGCCCATCGGCGCTTCTCTCGAGGACTTGGGTAAGGGTCTACGTTCGCAGGTTGGTACCATCTTCGGTACCAAAGTAAAAGGTGTTCGTTACCTTGAAATGGCTGAAGGTTATATCCTTTCTCTCGGTTTGGATGCAAACGGCGAAATTATCGGTTATAAGTTCGTACACGTCGGTAAGATGCTTGAAATGATCCGCAACGGCAAAGATGCAGGCGAGGCTTTTGATGCCAACGTTAAGTCCTACGGCCGTTACGATGAAGCTGTCAAGTATATTGATCCCCGTGCGGAATAAGGGAAAGGAGTACGAAAATGGTTAAATTTGAAGGATATGAGAGAAGAATTGATAAAATCAATGTTACTCTCAAAGAATACGGATTTGCTTCTTTGGAGGAAGCCGCTGCTCTGTGTGAATCCAAAGGTATCAACGTAGATGCCATCGTCAAGGGTGTGCAGCCCATCGCTTTTGAAAATGCTTCTTGGGCATACACTCTCGGTTGCGCTATCGCATTGAAAAAAGGCGTGAAAAACGCTGCGGATGCTGCTGAAGCCATCGGTATCGGCTTGCAGGCATTCTGCATTCCCGGTTCGGTTGCCGAAACCCGTAAGGTTGGTCTCGGCCACGGCAATCTTGCCGCCATGCTTCTCCGCGAAGATACCAAATGCTTCTGCTTCCTGGCAGGTCACGAATCCTTTGCCGCTGCTGAGGGCGCTATCGGTATTGCCCGTACCGCTAACAAGGTACGCAAAGAGCCCCTCCGTGTTATTCTGAACGGTTTGGGCAAGGATGCTGCTTATATCATTTCCCGTATTAACGGCTTTACCTATGTTGAAACCGAATACGATTTCTACAATGACAGCCTTTCTGTTGTTCGCGAAGTTGCTTATTCCGACGGCGACAAATCCAAGGTTCGCTGCTACGGTGCCAATGACGTGCTTGAAGGCGTTGCCATCATGAAGAAGGAAAACGTTGACGTTTCCATCACCGGTAACTCCACCAACCCCACCCGCTTCCAGCACTTGGTAGCAGGTACCTATAAGAAATGGTCTTATGAGAACGGCAAAAAGTACTTCTCGGTCGCTTCGGGCGGCGGTACAGGCCGTACTCTCCATCCCGACAACATGGCGGCAGGCCCCGCTTCCTACGGTCTGACCGACTCGATGGGCAGAATGCACGGTGACGCGCAGTTTGCCGGTTCTTCCTCGGTTCCCGCTCACGTTGAAATGATGGGTCTTATCGGTGCCGGTAACAACCCGATGGTTGGTATGACAGTTGCTTGTGCTGTTGCTATTCAGGAAAGTCTTTCAAAATAAGAATAAAGTGTATGAAAAAACCACGGTGTAAACCGTGGTTTTTTTGTGTGTGGGAATATGTTTTTTTGTGCGGGGGATATAGAGATACGTTTTGTGAGAAGCGATCAAATTCCAGACATCGCCTCGGAAATGATCGCGATCACCTTGTCATAACAGCCTCCGCATCCGGAAGAGCAGTGGGTGGTGTTTTTCACTTTCTCAAAGATATCTAAAAGTTCGGTAGCATTTGTCTGGTTGTGGATCTCATTCAAAATATCAAAAAATGTTACATTGTTGCACTTGCAAACCACGTAATTCTCATTTGACTTGGGATCCAAAGGCTTCAGATCACAAACGAGAGTTTCGGTAACCTCTGCCATCCAAAGACCGTGAAGGTTGCAGTAGGCATAAACAGCCAAGGGCTTCTCGTCGGAAAGCGCAAAGGTCACCACAGGGGATTTTCCAACTTCAAGTTTCTTGCGCTGACCACCCTTATTGGTCTCGAGATATACCCACAGAATGCTGTGTGATTCAGTCATAGGATGCTCAACAGAACCTACGCTGACCGTGACCGTGTTGCCATTCACGTCAAATACGGGAATATGCTTCTCCTCACTTGCTTCCATAACACCCGGTTGCAGGCCGGTCATTTTCTGCCCGCAGCACATCATGGGAACCCCTGCGTCATGGATCATCCCAATCAAATTTCCGCAATGCTCACAAATATAAAACTTGTTGTTCATTATTAAAAAGCCTCCTATCTTCAGCATTTCTATTCTATCATATTCCATCCGAAAATACAATATCCTTTCCCCAAAAGGCCAACATTCTTGGGGGAGGTGAGTAAGTTCAATGTTTTGATAAATGAATTACCATAAATTCAAGATAGCAACATTTTCGAAAATTCTTTGGCCGCATTGATTACGAATATATTAAAACACATATAATTCTGTGTGTTTATTATAACATGTTTTTTGCTGTTTTTCAACCAGTTGATTACTAGTATCATTTGTGTTTTTGAAAATGAATACAAGAAAACCATTCTCTTGCGGTTTTTGCATTTTGTTTATGTTGAAAATAGTAGGATACTTTTCTTTTTCTTGATTGCATATTCAAGCGCAATTTTTGTGCCGCTTTTGGGGTTGGTCGGGGCATATTCTTCGTCATAATAGACGATGCAGTGTTGACTGTGATCGATCATTTCGTAATTACGCTCGACGTAGGCGGCTCTGCCTGCTCTGAGAAGCTTTTCGGGGTAATAGGTGTCATCGTAGAATTTGAGTAAATAGTTTGTATAGCTTTCGTTGATGACGGAAAACTCTGCTCGCACATAGATTCGTTTTATGCGTGGGTATTTTTCTTTTAATTCGGTCACGAGCTCGCGGCAGAGGCGGTCAAACTCCGATTTGCTTCCAAATAGGAAGGTATCAACATTTTCGTCAGCAATTAGTTTTTCAACGGCTTCGGTTATTTTCGTACGCAGTTTGTCGGTTTCGTTTATAGTTCTATGGCCTAAAAAACAACAACTGTGAAATGTGGCTTCTGTCATCGTGGCGATCATCTCCTAAAATAAAGTGGATATATGGTATATCCAACACTAACATTATAGCACATAACGATTCTAAAATAAACATACAATATATTTGTTTTGGAGTGATTTTATGGCTGTTAAAAGTATTTCTATCAGAATTGAAGAAGAAATGTTAAATAAGATTGCCTACATTGCTGACTATGAGGGTAGAAGTGTAAACAGTCAGGTTCTTGTTCTGATCAGGCAAAATATTAAGGCGTATGAAGATGCAAATGGTCCTATTGACGGTACCATAAAGCCTGCCGTTAACGTCAAGCCGACGGGAAGATAAAAAACGCACTGCTGAAATTCAGCAGTGCGTTTTTAACGTAAGGGAATGTTTTTTGTGGGTGGAGAGAAGGTTTTGTCAATCGTCGGATTTACAAAACGACTCTAATTGCCGGCTGATGGTGGAGAGGGCATGATAAAAATCGTCTCGTTCCTGTTCGGACAAGAGTTTGCCGATCTCATCCAAAACACCATCGACCTTGTCGGCGATCTTTTTTCCGACTACTGTTCCTTTGTCGGTGAGATGGAGGGGGCATTTATATCGTTTTGCGTGGGGAGAGTCATAGGTGATAAATTGATTTTTTTCCAAGTAATCGAGTGCGCGGGAGATGGTTGCTTTGTCTTCTTCGCATCTTTCGCACAGTTCGGTGGCGGTGATGCTTTGGGCTTTGTATATATAATACAAACAGGAAATATGGGCGCTTCTGAGGTTGTATTCCGTCATTTCGCGAATTTTAATTTTGCGTATATTGCGGCTGATACGGTTGATCAAAACCGTAAAAGTCTCGAATCGTTCTTTCATATATAAGCTCCGTTGATTTTGCTTTCTGAAACAGAATTTTACCGCAAATTTCCGTCTTTGTCAAGGATACACTTTGGTTTTTAGGGAGAAAAAGCAGTGTCAGTCGATGGTCATATCCGGTTTGAAGCGCATGATTTTACGCAGGGTGTTTTTGGGAAAGTCTTCTTTGTGGATTTTGACGATGGCGATTATTTTGTATGGAACGGTCGCGTTGTTGTATTCTTGGATATTCCACAACGTGACGGATACTTTTAAAGCTTTTTTGGATGTAACTGTTCGTTGTTCATGGATAACTCCTTGTGATGTTTGTGGTGTTTCTAAAGATATATTTTGGATTGAGATGTTGAAATATCAACAAGCTTCTTATAATATACCATGGAATTGTTGGAATGTCAACAAGTGGATATTTTTATAAGTACATGGAGTGATATAAGAAAGGTTGAGAAAAACATGATACTCCGCTTTTGCAGTAAAAAGATCCTCGGAATAATTTTCCGAGGATCTTTTTGTGGTTTCGAGAGCGGTGGTGCGCTCCTTTAAAGCTTTTACAGTTTTTTGAAGTATTTGATTTGAGGAATCCCCATTTCAAAGCCCGCTTTTGCATAGGCTTTTCTTGCGGGGGCATGGGCATCATCGAGACCTGTAGAGACCGATACTGAAACACAACCCGCCTTTCGCATGATGTCGAAAATGTATTCGTACTGCTTTGTGCCGAGGCCGCGGCCTCTGAAATCGGAATCAACGGCATTGTTTGTTAAGATGCCGACCTTTTCACCCGAAGGTGAGGTTTGAATGAAAAAAGCGGCAAAGCCCACAATAAATCCATTGATTTCGGTGACAATGAAATGGTCAGCATCCAGGGCGTGGTTTATGACCGCTTTGGCTTTTTCTTCCAGAGCGTTTTGAAACCATATATCATACAGTTCTTCGCCGATAAGTTGTTTGTAGGATTTGTAAATGCCGGCCCACTGTTTTTTTGCAATTTCTGCAAGTCTGTCGGCATCACCCTCGCGAGGGTGACGAATGACGATGTTTTCCATGATTTCCTCCGTGTTTAATTGTCCATAACTTCATAAATGCCATTGAGAACGTATTTGGGGCGGTAGGGGAACTGAGCCAAATCCTCGCGGGAGGTGACACCTGTGAGCACCAAAACGGTATCTATTTCGGATTCAACACCCGCTACGATGTCGGTATCCATGCGGTCGCCGACGATGGCAACATCTTCGCTTTTACAGCCGAGAAGATTCAAACCGTTTCGCATCATGAGTGGATTGGGTTTGCCGGGGTAGTAGGCGTGTTTCCCTGTTGCAAGCTCAATGGGGGCAACCAAGGCGCGGCAGGCGGGGACGATGATACCATCTTTTCCGGGGCCTGTCAGGTCGGGATTGGTACCGATGAGGCGGGCACCGTTTTGGACGAGGGTTACGGCTTTGCGGATGTTGGAATAATTATAGTTGTTGGTTTCGCCCACCACAACATAATCGGGATTGACATCGTTCATGGAAATGCCCGCTTCGTACAGCGCGTTGAGGAGACCCGGTTCTCCGATGACATATGCGGTGCAATCGGGTTTTTGCGCGGCGAGAAAGGCGGCGGTGGAGAGGGCGGAAGTATAAAAATGCGACTCATCGATTTCCAAACCCAGTCGCTGCATTTTCATTTGCAGTTCTTTGGGGGATCTTTCGGAGCTGTTGGTCAAAAAAAGAAATTTTTTATCCTCGCGGTATAGCCATTCCACGAATTCCTTGACACCGCGGAGAAGTTGGTTTTCATGGTAGATGACACCGTCCATGTCGCAGATAAATCCTTTTTTCTCGGATATTCTCATAAAATTCTCCTTTGAATGATATGATAGTATATGGGGCTTTTTGAATAGTGTACCACAGACGTTACATTCTTGCAACCATCTATATAAATTTTGTTTTTGAAAAGAATAAAATAAGGGCCATTTGAGGCGATTTTTTGCAAAAAACATCTTGTCGGGCAGTTGATAAATATTGACAGTGGTGGCGGGGATGTGATATGATGAAATCAAAGGGTGGATGATACAAAAACGATCGCCCGAACAGTAAAACAGAATGAATGGAGAGAAAAGAATGAAATATATTTGTGCTGCATGCGGTTATGAATACGATGAAGCCATCGGTGATCCTGAAAACGGCATCGCCGCGGGTACCAAATTTGAGGATCTGCCCGAGGGTTTTGAATGTCCTCTCTGCGGCGTAGGCAAAGAGTTGTTTGAGAAAAACGAAGACTGATTAGGAGAAACAGTGTCTTTATGAAGATTACAAATGATATTTGTTATATCGGTGTAAACGATCGACAGGTGGATTTGTTTGAGGGACAATACGTTGTACCAAATGGTATGTCGTATAACTCCTACGTCCTCATGGACGAGAAAATTGCCGTCTTTGATACCGTGGATGCACGTTTTTTCCACGATTGGTTGGACCGTTTACAAAAGGAGCTTTGCGGCCGCAGTCCCGACTACTTGATTGTGTCCCATATGGAGCCTGATCACTCTGCCAACATTGCCAATTTTAAGAAAGCCTACCCCGATGCTTGTGTAGTGGCAACCGCCAAAGCATTTACGATGATGGGACAGTTTTTCGGTTCGGATTTTGCCGACTCCCGTTTGGTTGTGGGAGAGGGAGATACGCTTTCTCTCGGACAGCATACCCTGACATTTTTGACAGCGCCCATGGTGCATTGGCCCGAGGTCATGGTAACCTATGACAGCCACGATAAGGTGCTCTTTTCGGCCGACGGATTTGGTAAATTCGGTGCGTTGGATGCAAATGAAGATTGGGATGACGAGGCAAGAAGATATTATTTTGGTATTGTCGGCAAGTATGGCGTGCAGGTGCAGACGCTTTTGAAGAAAGCGGCGCAGCTTGATATTGCTGTTATTTGTCCGTTGCACGGCCCTGTTCTTTCCGAAAATCTCTCGCATTATTTGCAGTTATATTCAACTTGGTCGTCATATTCCTCGGAGGATGAGGGTGTTGTGATTGCCTACACCTCTGTGTATGGGAATACCAAAAAAGCGGTAGAAGAACTTGCCGATCAGTTGAAAAGATCGGGATGTCCACAGGTGATCGTCACCGATCTTGCGCGGGAGGATATGTCCAAGGCGGTGGAAAATGCATTCAGATATTCTAAACTTGTACTTGCGACCACCACCTATAATGCCGATATTTTCCCCTTTATGAGAACTTTTGTTGATCATTTGACCGAGAGAGCCTATCAAAATCGGACGGTTGCCATCATCGAGAATGGTTCTTGGGCGCCTCAGGCGGCGAAGGTGATCAAAGGAATGTTTGAAAAAAGCAAGAATATTCATTTTGTATCCCCGACCGTTACCATTCGTTCGGCTTTGGATGAGGCGAGCAGAGGTCAACTCAATGAGCTTGCGGGTGAACTTTGCCGTGATTACATCGCGCAAAGCGCCGATAAAGCCAATAAAAATGATTTGAATGCCCTCTTTAATATCGGTTACGGATTGTATGTCGTGACCTCAAACGACGGCAACAAGGACAATGCTCTGATCGTCAACACGGTGACGCAAGTGACCAGTTCCCCCAACCGCATTGCAGTAACCATCAATAAAGAGAATTATTCCCACCATGTCATAAAAAATGCAGGCAAGATGAATGTTTGCTGTCTGTCGGTGGAAACGCCTTTTTTTGTGTTTGAGTCCTTTGGATTTGTCAGCGGAAGAAATGTTGATAAGTTTAAAGATATGTCTGTCCTGCGCTCGGATAACGGATTGGTCTTTTTGTCGAAATATATCAATTCGTTTATGTCCCTCAAGGTAGAACAGTATATTGATGTGGGTACCCACGGTATGTTTATCTGCAGTGTAAGCGAAGCGCGTGTAATCAGTGACAGTGAAACCATGACTTACACCTATTACAAAAACAACGTCAAGCCCAAGCCGCAAACAAAAGGCAAAAAAGGGTGGGTATGCAGTATCTGCGGATATGTGCACGAATCGGAAGATCTACCTGAAGATTTTATTTGTCCACTTTGCAAACACGGCGCGATTGATTTCGAGCCTATTGAATAAGAAAAGGAGTTTTATTTATGGAAATGAAATTTTTTGAATGCAAGCATTGCAAAAAGATTGTAGCGATCGTAAAGGATTCTAAGGTTCCTGTGATTTGCTGCGGCGAAAAAATGGCTGAAATCGTACCCGGTACGGTGGATGCATCCCTTGAAAAGCACGTTCCTGTTTACACCGTTGAAAACAATGTGGTGAAGGTCAACGTTGGTGCTGTGACGCATCCTATGACGGATGAACACTACATCGAATGGGTTGCTTTGAAAAGTGCGCAGGGCAATCAGCGCAAACCTCTCCATCCCGGCGATGCTCCTGAGGTATGCTTTGCTCTTTGTGAGGGAGACAAAGTGGAAGCGGTATACGCTTATTGCAATCTGCACGGTCTTTGGAAAGCGTAAGAACATAGAGATTGGCTGTACAGTCCCATTTACGGGGCTGTACAGCGATTCTTTTTTGGAGGGTATGGTTTTATGAATACCGAGGATCTTTTGTTCAATTTCGGGTGTGCCTCGTGTGGCTATAAGGAATCAAACGAGAAGATCGACGTCAGACGGATTCTTTCTAAATTGGATGGTTATTTTGATGCAAATGATCTGGTTGGCGCGGGAAAGTTGTTGGATACCTGGCGCAAAGAGGCCGAAAGAATTGGGGATTTGAGCGGCGCGCTTACTTTGGTAAGCGAACAAATGGGATATTATCGAAAAACAAACGAAAGAGAAAAGGCGCTTGAAGCGGTTGAACGCGGGCTTTATCTCATTGAAAAGGTTGGTGTTTGTAAACAAGTGTCGGGTGCGACCATCATGCTCAACGCCGCCACAACCTTAAAGGCGTTTGGCCTTGCCGAGGAATCGATTGCTTGGTTTGAAAAGGTAAAAGAGATCTATGAAGAGAAGCTTGCGGAGGATGACAGGCAGTTCGGCGGATTTTGGAACAACTTCGCATTGGCGCTTTTTGATGTAGGACGCTATGCCGAAGCGGAAGAAGCTTATCGCCGTGCTATTTTCATTATGGAAAAGACGCAAAACGGAAAACCCGATGCCGCTGTTTCGTATATCAACATGGCGCAGCTTTTCGGCGCGATGGAAAATAAGTCAGGAGACGATATTTTGGAAGCCTACCGACGGGCAAAGGAACTGTTACTTTCGGAGGAGAATATGCGGGATGGGTATTATTATTTTGTGCTTTCCAAATGCGCTCCCGCATTTTATGATATTGGGGAAGAAGAATTTTCATTAGAGTTGGAAAGGCAGGTGCGCGCATTCCGTGAAGGGACTTGAACTTGCAAAAAGGTATTATGAAGAATACGGCAGGTCGATGATCGATGAACAGTTTCCCGAATTTGCCGCACGTATTGCGGTTGGCTTGGTGGGGGAGGGATCGGAATGTCTCGGGTTTGATGACGAGATTTCTCAAGATCATGATTTCGAGCCGGGATTTTGTCTTTTTATCACGCGGGAGGACGAGCGGGAATTTGGTTTTAAGCTTGAACGCGCCTATGCAAAATTACCCAAAGAATTCATGGGTTTCACAAGACAACCTATGTCACCCGTTGGCGGAAATCGTCATGGTGTGCTCGTAATAGAGGATTTCTATGAAAAACATCTCGGTACAGCCGAAGTTCCCGAGGATCCCGCGTGGTGGCTTTGTATTCCTTCCCACAATCTTCTTACCGTTTCAAGCGGCGGAGTGTGGCGGGACGATTTGGCGATTTTTTCCGCAGTGAGAGAAAACATCCTGCAAGGATATCCGCAGGATGTTTTGTGTAAAAAAATAGCGGCACATACCCTATTTGCTGCGCAGGCGGGACAGTATAATTATCCACGGTTGATCCGCCGCGGTGAACTTGGTGCAGCACAGCTTGCTTTGTTTGAATTTGTAAAGCATGTGATTTCTCTTGTTTACCTTATCAACCAAAAATATGAGCCGTTTTATAAATGGGCGTATCGCGGGATGCGTTCTTTGGAAAAGCTTGGGTTTCTTGAAAAGTGGCTTTCGGATATGACGCAAACCGATAACACGCCTGCAAATGCTGACGATAAAATACAAAAGATGGAGGAGATTTCTGCATTTTTGATTGCGGCATTTCGCGAAATGGGCATCACCCAAGCAAATTGCAACCAATTGGAGACCCATGCCTATTCCGTTCTTGACAGTGTTCGTGACAGTCGCTTGCGCAACATGCATATCATGGCAGGAATATAAATGACAAAAAGCCGATCGAAAGATCGGCTTTTGATACTTTTATGCGAAGGTTGCCTTTTGGAAGGCTTCGATCAGGGTGTTTTTAGATGCATCGGTGCTGAAATAGGCGCATCCTGCAAGATCGAAAACGGTAGTATTGTTTTCGGTTTGCAAGAAGAGTTTTTTCCCGCCGAGCTCTTTTTCATATACAGCATCGGAAAATTCTGTCGGAAGAATCAATTTTCCTTCGCCCGTTTTGTGCCAGCAGACGATATAGTTTTTGTTTTGTCTTTCGAAAATAAACGCCGCAACGTTGCCCGAAAGGGCTTCGGGGAGCTTGATTTCGGTGTACTCACAAAGCTCGTACTCACCCTGCTCGTTTATCAGGAGGGTATATTCTTTGACGGGGTCTTTAAGCATTTCTTTCATTGCGGGGGTGAGCCATTTTTTGCGTCTGACATCTTCCCAACGTCTGAGAACTTCAAAGACATCGTCGTTTCTCGGATTGTTAAATTGTTCCTCGCCGTAGGCACGGAAGGTGATGGGACAGTCCCATGCTGCCGCCTTGCTCGTTCCGTATTCATACAAATCGGGTTGGGTGTCTGCCCAGTAGTTCCACCAACCGAAATCAACGCGGGTGAAATCGTTTGCCATGCGGGGCGCTTCCTTTAAGGGATGCTCGGCAATCATGGCTTTGAATATATCATTGGGGAAGGCATCGAAGGCATTGCCGCCGCTGAGCATGTGCCAGCTGAAATGACTTTTCGCGGCACCCTCGCAGAACAGCGGCTTTTTGCCGAGCTTTTTATAGACTCTGTATTGGGCATTGGCAACGTGGTATTCAAAGGGCGGGTTGGTACCCTCGGAGCCGTCAAAATAGACGAATTCAAAGCCGCAATCGTATATGGCGGCAAGCTTGTCCGCAATCTCATCCTGCAGGGAGGAATTCTGATTCAAATAGATGCTTGTGGCGGAAAACTCGGAGATATCGAGAATGCCGCCGATGGTGCCGAGTGCGTGCGGGGTAACATTTGTGTTAAAGTGACCGCGCTTACAGCCCTTGAAGCAGTAGGGGTATTCGGTGGAAAATTCTTCATAGTAAATGGCTTCGCCATCGAATTTCAAGACCCTTGTATCCTTGTGCATTGGGCAGTCAACGGGGTTTTCCTCCACATAAACAATATCATCCTTTTCACCGAGCGGTTTTGCAAGGGTGAAATGACGGGTGAGGTTAAGACGATGATCGAGTACGGGGGTGACGTAGCGGCTTTGAATACCGATATGGGTATGCAAAAAGTGGAATCCCGGTGTGATGCCCGCATCCTTGATCTTTTGAAGCAGTTTTTTTAAGTCCTCGAAACCGCCGGGGTATTCGTCGTTGAAATCATAGTCGCCGCAAAGGTGATAAGAGCGCAGCACCTTAAAGATGGCGCGGTGGGTGAGCAGCATCATGGAAAAACCGCCCTTTTTGGCGCGGGCGATATGCTTATCGACGGTTTTGAGGGAGACCTCGGGCAGAAAATACACAGAAGCGCTCATGAAGTCTTGTTTTCTGCTTTGGACACCGCGGGGGAGGTCGAAGTCGATCTCAATTTGTTCGACACAGTTTAGGAAATCTTCGGTTTTGGATACGATCATCGCCGCCGTGCAACCTCTCAGTTCGATGCCGCGGAGAGCATCGGCGGTCATGATGCGACTGAGACGATCCTTGTGGGCATTGATTCTTGCGGTGGGGGAAGTGGCGATGACACCGATCGAAATACCGCCGCCGTGGGCAACGTTCAGCCATTCGCCGAAGTTTTCCCTTTCTTTGATGGGAAGCTGAATCAGACGAAATTCCGATACGGGAGGCGGTGTCATGGCAAGTCTGCCGAAGCTTTTGGGGTAAAGAATGAAGTCTTTGAGGGTGAAGGTGATATAGTCGCTTTTTTCGCCGATCTCCACAATGGCTTCAAAGGTGACAAGTTCAAAGCCGACGATGAGGGTGTTGCCTTCGCGTCTTACTTTGTTTGCGTTTAAGGTGATTTTTTTCAAGGGGTGGGCAAGCTTGATTTCGTTGTTGAAGGCACGTTCTTCGGTCAACGAAAAGAAGGGGAGGGATGCAATTGTGTCAAGACATTCTTCCCCCGTGGGCTTGAAAATCAGGCTTTTCGCTTTGCAATCCTTGCTTAATATGAGACGGAATTGATTGTTTTCCACGGTGATAACGTTTTGGTTTTGCATCTTTAGACCTCCCCTTTGATTTTACTTTATTTTACGGTTTTTTCCAGATACGCAAGGGACAAACGAACCATTTCGTCACCGAGCTCTTTGTTTGCTTCGCGGGCGCTTTCGGTGAACCAATGTTTGATGTCGTTTATTCTGTCGAGCTTAACGGCGTCGGGATAAAGACTCATCAAAATAGAGCATTCATATTTTCCTGCATGGTCGTATCCCGTGGCGTTTTGTACCTCGGTGGACATGGTCGGGATGACTTTGATCCAAGAAAACGGATTGTTATCCCCTTCGAGCTCTTCATAATAGTTAGCATAGCTCTCGCTGCCCCACCAGCCTTGTCCTTTGGTCTGCTCCAAATAAGTCATGGTGGCACGTTTGGCTGCCTTCATGTAGGAGAGGGTCATGGGCATCAGGGACTCCTGCTCGAACTGATGATGGATCACGACATAGATGTTGCGGTGGCCTGCTTTGAGGAGACTCATGAAAACATAGTAAACATATTCTTCAAATGCGTTTTCTTCCACATGAACAGTACCGCTTTTCTCGTCACCGACAGCATAGCTTGCAGGACTGTAACTGATGGTGGGGGCAATGAGGATCTCTTTTCTTTCGGCAAGCTTTTTCACGAGACCTTCAGCGACGAGGGTGTCGCAACCGTAGGAGCAATGAGGACCGTGATACTCTACCGTACCGCCCACGATGACCAGGGGCGTTCTGACTTCTTGCGCATGTTTGGTTTCGCGCGGAAAACAAAAGTCAAGTAACATAAGCGCACCTCTTAAAAATCAAGTTCGATGATACCTTTTTTTAGGTAATCGGTCATGGATTTACAACCGTCTTTGGTGACAACGATGCCTTTTTCCCAACGGCAACCGAAGGTGGGGCCGGAAATGAAGGTATCTACTTGGAAGGTCATGTTTTCCTCCAAGAGATAATCGCTGGTCGATTCCATCCAGGGGGCTTCCACTTCGATCATACCTGTTCCGTGGCAGGGGCCGTACACAAAATTATCTTTCATGCCGTTTTCAACGTAAAGCTTGTAAAAGTCTTTGGCGATGTCACTGGCAAGAACGCCTGCTTTGATTCTTTCGGTGGTCCAATCGTGTGCCGTATGGCAGAAATCAACGATCTTTCTTCTTTCGCCTTCCAGTTTGCCCATGATGACAGGCAGACCGATAGCGGGGGAGTAGCCGTCAATCTTGGCAGAAAGGTTAAGCTGCACGATGTCACCCTTTTGGATCTGTCTGTAACAAGAACGGCTGATGGCATGGCGGGTGGAAGCTTCGCTGAATACATACATGGGGAGCCCCTCGTATTCTGCGCCGTTTTCGTAGATCACCTTTTGCGCAACGCCGACCATTTCAAGCTCGGTAACGCCCGGACGGAGCGCCTTGATGACTTCGTCGGTGGCCAGTTCGATGATTCTGAAGCCTTCTTGGATGCAGGCGAGTTCATTGACACTCTTGATTTTGCGGAGTTCTACCATGATATCGTTGCATTTTGTGATTTCAGCTTTGGGGAAACTATCGCGCAGGCCTTCGAAGATGGGAAGCGTGCATTCGACGTAGCTTCCGAGACCGATCTTGATGTTTTCGCCGCTGACGCCGATGCTCTTGAAGACATCTTTGAAGGTGTCGGCTTTGATTTCGGGGTAGGCGGGGTCAGCCGATTCTCTGAATTCTTTGAGCACGAAAATTTTGTCGATCTTACCGAAGTCTTTTGCAAAAACTGCCGATTCGGGACCGACCAAAAGGGCGGCGTCGCCGCTTGCCGAAATGGCTACGCCTGCTCTTTCAAACAGAGGCCAGAAGCCGCTGAAGTAACGGGCGTTTGCATAGTCGGATTCGGTGCTGGAAACGACCATAACATCGAGTCCTTTTTCGCGAATGAGCTTTGCTGCTTTTGCGATTCTTTCCTTGTACTCGCAATCGGGGATACAAATTCTGTTTGCCATTTTCTTTTCCTCCTGATAATTAAAAATGATTTTTGAATTTTTCGGTTTGCGCGGGATCTAAAATGCCTGTTTGAATGTGCAGTGATACACTTTCTCCCTGCAAAAGATATTTGTCCATACCTTTTTCTCTGCAATAGTTTCTGCCCTTGTGTTCCGCGGTGGCGGGGAGTACCATACCGAGTGCATCCTCGTCATCCGTTCTGGCGATCCAGCGGATACCGAAGGGAAGTTCATCGGGACGGTGGGTTACAAAGCAAGCAAAGCCGTCAGGCATTTCTTGCATGGTGTGCGCCTCGCCGTTTTTATCGGCATCATAAATACAGGTGAAAACGATTTCAGGCGCATAGGACTGCGTTTTCGAATCGATGGTATCCATGATGGCGGGGTTTTCTTTGAGCTTTTTGGTATATGCAATCGTGTTGCTTTTTTGCGGCTCGGGATAGCGAGCGGGCACTTCCTCGTGGACGGTGATGTTTTGGTGTTTTGCAGTGTAGTAAAGTTTGGAGCCGTCGACGGGGAGATAATTGATGTGGCACAGATAGTAATACTCTAACGGAATATCCTTGTGATTGGTAAAGGTGGCGGTGATGTCAAGGGTGGCGCTGTCGGCGTAGAGTCTGCATTCCGGCATGAAATTATAATGTACTTCAAAGGCTCTTTTGTACGAAAAGCTTCCACTCAATGAAACATATTCTCCCTTTTCATCATGACCGAAAAGAAGAAAAGCCTCTTGATATTTGGCGATGGGAAGTTCGCCGTGGGGGGGATGGTCATCCTCGCTTTGGGGATTGCCCATGGCAGTTAAGCCGCAGTGCATCAAAAAGCATCCGTAGCTTTCGGCGTAGCTGTATAAACAGTTTTCCGGTTCTTCATGGATGGAGCGCATGACCAAATTGTGCTCGAGAAATGCCGCGTCCCAGATCATCTGACCCATAAACGGGAGCATGGTGACATACCCTTTGTCGTTGTGGATGGTGATGGCTTCTACACCCGTGCTGTACTTGAAAGCGGTGACAGTAAGCGCATCGGTGGTGTAAATGATTTTTTCATCCCGTGTGAACATTTCGGGATATAAAAACAATTTTCCTTCCATTTTGCCCTCCTTTTGATTTACTGTCTGTATTATAGCAAAATCCATGCTGTCCGTATTTGAAAGATATTAAAATTTTTTTGTACAATATTAAAATTTTTTAATATTGACACAATCGAATCTTTGGTGGTATCATGGGAGAGGATGCAGGAACAGGAGGGAGAAAATGTCCAAAAATGATGAATTTAAGCTGAAACGCTTTCATGTTGACATCCATGTGACCAGAATTGCCAATGTGCATTATTTTGAATTCACCAATAAATATTTTACCGCCAAGGACCGCCATCCTTTTAAGGAATTGGTTTATGTGGACAGCGGGAGCATAGATGTAGAGTCGGAAGGGTATCGGGGTACATTATATCCCAAACAGACAGTTATTCACAAAAGATCGGAAGAACATTCGCTTTCCTGTACGGGAGATGCCCCCAATGTTATTATCATCGGGTTTGAATGTGATTGCGAAAGATTGGATGTGTTCAGTCAAACCCCTGTTACGCTGACCGCCGAGCAGATCAGAATTTTGACCGACATTATCAAAGAGGGGCGCGCTGTTTTCCTACCGCCTTATGATGTGCCGAATGTTAAAGACATGAAAAAAAGAAAGCAATATCCTTTCGGCGCGGATCAAATGTTAAAGTTGAAATTGGAAATGCTTTTGATAGAAATGATACGAAGCACCGAGATGAGTGATAAGGGGGCGGATGATAAACCAAGCGACAGCAAAATCGATGAAATATACAATTATATCTGCGCCCATTACAGCGAAAGGATTACGCTGGATAATCTTTGTTTTTTGTTTGGAACCAACAAAACGACCGTTTGCAAAAATTTCAAACAGCAATATGGGGATACCATTATTTCTTTTATCCATAAGTTGCGCATCCAAAAGGCAAAAAAACTGATGCGGGAAGGAAATTTGAATCTTACGCAGTTATCGGCGCAGGTGGGTTTTTCTTCCATTCATTATTTTAGCAAAACATTTAAAAGCTACGAGCATCGTTCGCCTTCCGAATATATGCATACGGTGAAATTGAGACTGGAGCCGTAAAGATAAAAAATATGACTGTCGAAAATTCGACAGTCATATTTTGATTTATGCGTTGCAGTAGTTTTTCAGGTTGGCAAGACCGATACGCAGGGCGCTTAAGTTTTCTTCGATGCCTTCAAATTCGATGGAAAGATACTTATCGTAACCTGCACCCTTTAAGATTTTGATGCATTGGGGGATTTCAACGTTGCCGTGACCAATGATGGTACCGCGCAGATAGTTTCCGCAGCGGGTTTGGAAAAAGCCTTCGCCCGGATTGGCTTGCGCGCCTGATTTGAAGATGAAATCTTTGGCGTGTACATGGAATGAGAGGTGGGCGAGTTTGCCGCAAGCGATGACGGGATCCTCATCGCCGCAAAGGAAGTTGCCCATGTCGAATAAAACGCCGAAGTTGGGATGATTGACAGCACCGACCAAGGCTTCCAGACGATCACCGCCCTGGAATACTCTGCCATGATTTTCGACCGTGGTGCGAATACCTTTTTCGGCCGCGTATTCAGTGACAGCGCGGGAAACGCGTGCCAATGTGGGCAGGGCCTCGGGGAAGGTTCGAAAACGGCCGTAGGAGGGCATGACATCATGGCGCATACACGGAGCGCCTAAAATAGCGGCAATGTCAACATAGCTTTTAAGGCGTTCGATTTCTTTATCGGGATCATTGTTGACGCAGTCGCCCGGAATGCAGAAGTTGATGACTTCCATGCCTTGTGCGGCGGCTTCTTCTGCCAAAACCTTGGCGTAATCTACTTCGTTGTAGCCTTCTTCGGGGGTGGGTTTGATGGAGGAGAACTCAATGCCGTCAAAACCAAGTTCTTTGGCGGCGAGAATGGTACCTTTTTGGGTAAGTTTGCCTGCTTTGATAAGTTGGGAGAAGCTGTAAGAACTGACGCCGAATTTCATGATATGTACTCCTATTTTATAAAATGACTTCGTGGCCTGTGGTAGCGGATTCGTAAATGGCATCCAAAATGCGCATGATATCTACACCGTCTTGCGCGGGAGATTTGCAGGGGATGCCGTCGACGATACAGTCGACAAAGTGGTGGGTTTCATTTTCAAACATAGCGCCGAATTTGGAACCCGTAAATCCTGCAAAGGACATATTGGTCATATAACCGCCGAGCGTGTTATAAATTTCCAATTCGGGGTCGACTCTGGCACCGCCTTTTGTGCCGAATATTTCCACTTGTCCGATATCATTTTTGATATTGAGAGAGAAGCTGGCTTCGAGGGATACGACCAAACCATTGTCAAAACGAACCATTGCGGAGGCGAGGTCTTCGACATCGCAGGTGCATTTTCCTCGGGGCGAGACATCCGAAGCTAAATAACCTGCGGGCGTTTTGATGTTGGGACGATTGGAAAGCTTATGGAAGGTGGCGCCATACACTGAGACGGGTTTGGGATTGTTCGCCATGTAGCGAACCAAATCGAGCACATGAACGCCCAAGTCGATCAGAGGACCGCCGCCCGAACGTTGCTTTTCGCCAAACCAACCGCCCGGATTGCCGTTTCTGCGCAAATAGGTGGCTTTGGCGTAATAGACTTCTCCCAAAACATCTTGATCGATGACATCTCTTAAAACGAGCGCGTCGTTTCCGAAACGGCGAACAAAACCGATCATCAGGAGCTTGCCGTTTTTATCGGCAGCTTCTTTCATTTGCGCGGCAAGTTCTGCGGAAACTGCCATGGGTTTTTCACACAAAACATGTTTGCCCGCATTCAAAGCGGCGATGGTACAAGGCGCGTGTTCCGAGTTCCAGGTGCAAACGCTTACGGCATCCAGTTCGGGGAGGGCGAGCATATCTTCTTTGTTTGTGAAAAGGCGGGTGACGCCGTGCTTAGCGCCCTTTGCTTTTAAGCGATTTTCGTTGATGTCGCAGAAAGCATACAGTTCTACGTTGGGATGGGACTTGTAACCTGCAATGTGGTTTTCGGCAATGTTGCCAACGCCGATAACGCCGACCCTGATTTTCTTGTTTTCCATGGTGAAATTCCTTTCGTGAGGTATATTTTTTGCAACAGTGTTGCAATTTTCATCGGATTACTTGGGTGAGAACCGCATGAACGGCAAAACGGTGTTCATCGTACAAATAGTTGGTGCAGGTGGAGAGGGTGAGAACTGTATCACCCGAGGTGACCGAGATGTCTTTTTTAAATTCGGATTCTTTTTTGATACCCTCAAGCCATCTTTCGTATTGGTCTTGATTGTAAAAATGCACTTGTGTATAGTCGTCGGTATCGAGGGGTTGATGGACTGAAAAAGCCTCGTAAATATAAACGGCATCGGCGGTGATATAAACAATGCGGCCGTCACGGAACAGACTTTCATTGGTATTGAAATATTGCAGTGTGCGGAACATGGTGCCGTCGATTATATTGTGTCCGTAGATTACTGTGTTGTAGTTATCGTCGGGGACGGGGCTGGAACGAAAATCCATGAAAATAGAGCCTGCAGAGAGCTTTTTGCCGTTGTATCCGTGGTTGATATAAAACGAGTTGTTGTTGGTTTGCAAGACGGGATAATCGATGAGGGTGTTGCTGATTTTAATCCAACCTTTGATGTCGGGGTATTCGGCTTGCAAGGCAGCCAGTTTGCTGCGAAGAAGGGCGTATTCATCGGCTTCGCTTGCGGAAACGCCGGGAAGTGTAGGGGTTTCACCCTTTTGCGCTGCCAAAAGATCGGGTGTATAAACGTTTTCGTCCGAATGACTCATGGGGGCGACTTCTCCGTCGGCATCCCCGTAAAAACGGTCGCGAAGGTCATCATACAGTTGTTTTTCATCCACGTAGGTGAAGATGGTTTTGGTTAAATAAAAAGCGGAAACTGCCACGCCGATACAACAAAGGAGGATCAAAGTCATACTCAATATGGAAAAAAGATCCTTTTTCTTTTTGCGCACCGGGGCATCCATGTCACTTTTTTGGATGGAGAAAACCGATTCCCCGGCTTTTTTCTCGGCATCCGACAGGTGTTTTTGCTCGTGCGATTCTTTCATATATATTTTTTCCTCAGCGGTAGGATTTATAAGCGTTCAACGCCGCTTCGATTTTAGGAAGATACACGGTGACAGAAACGATATTGACTTCGGGGGTGGAGGGGGTTGACGGGATTGACGGATCTTCGAGTGTACCATTCCCCGCATCCGGATCCGGTTGTCCTTCAAAGGGGTCTACAGTGTCGAGCTTATCGGGGAGAGGGGTGTACTCATAAAGAGACTCTTCGCCCGGCAGGATCGCGCTGTTTACCTTGTACGATACACTTTGTGTGAGAAAATTTTGACGATTGGTGAATTCCGAAAGGGGGAAGGTGGTATCGATATAGGAAAGAAGCTCGGGATATTGCGCATCGATGCACATTCTTCCCGTGTTGTCTTGTTTAAGCATGGCATGCATGATGCCTAAAAGCACTTCGCGTCGGACACGGGTGGAAACGGCAACCGAAGCTTTTTTTGCGGCGGTGAGCAAGGATAGGGTATTTTCTCCGTTGAGTGAGTTTATACCTTTCCGGAAGGTTTTGCCGTCTGCCGGTATGTTATCCGAAAGATTGACCGAAATTTTTCCGCAGATGGAAACGATCTCGTCGATATTGTCGTTATAACACACAAAGGTTCCGTCGATGGGGAGACCTGTATATGCAGTGGCCATGCCGCGGACGTAAGAGAGGCCGAATGTGGTATACATATCTTCCAACAAGAGCAGGGTGCTCTTATCGGACATCATCATGTTAGAGGGAAGGGAAATGATGACTGTATGATTCCCCGATTCTTTTAATTTTACCACTTCTGCCGATTCGATTTTATCCTGCTGCGAGAGGGTGACCACCAAAAAGGTCATGGATTCTCCACTGTCGGCAATGGGAGTATTCGCGTCGGTGTCGGTTGTGGTATCGTTGTCATCCTCTTCTTCGGGCTCATCTTCCGAAATGTTGGGGGTGAACAAATCTACAATGAAATCTTGCGCATAGTCTGAAACGGCAAAGCCGATCGCTCCGAACAGCACGAGGCCGACGATGAGAGCGAGCAGAAAATTGCGCAGTGAATATTTCATGTTGTGAACCTCCTTTTAGATACGCTTGGATAAAACGGGGCTGAGAGATGCGCGCAAAGACGCAAACGTTCCTTCGTCCAGCGCATCGCGAATTACTTGCATGAGATGGTTGTAAAAATACAGATTGTGTTGTACGGCCAAACGGTGGAACAGCATTTCGTCTGCTTTGAGCAGATGGCGCAAATAGGCGCGGGAATGATTTTGGCAGGTAGGGCAACCGCAACGGCTGTCGATGGGAGCGGGATCGCGCTCGTATTTTTTATTGTTTAAGTTGATGACGCCGTCCCAAGTGCAAAGATGTCCATGTCGCGCGTTGCGACTGGGCATGACACAGTCAAAAAAGTCCACACCGCGCGCCACTGCTTCCAAAATATTGGAGCAGGTGCCGACACCCATCAAATAACGGGGCTTATCGGTCGGCATATAGGGCTCAACGGCTTCGATGATGCGGTACATATCTTCGGTGGCTTCCCCAACGGCGAGGCCGCCAATGGCATAACCGTCTAAATCCATCGCGGCGATGGTTTTCATGTGCTCTATACGGATATCCTCGAAAACACTGCCCTGATTGATGCCGAAAAGAAGTTGGTGAGGGTTGACGGCGCCGGGCGTGTTGTTGCACTTGTCGTGCTCGATTTTGCACCGCTCGAGCCAGCGGGTGGTGCGGGCAACACTGATTTTGGTGTTGTCATAAGTGGCGGGATTGGCAAGACACTCATCGAAAGCCATGGCGATGGTGGAGCCGAGAGCGGATTGAATTTGCATGCTTTCCTCGGGACCCATAAAAATGCGCTTTCCATCGATATGGCTTTGAAAGGTGACCCCTTCTTCGGTGATTTTTCTCAAGCCTGCCAATGAAAATACTTGAAAGCCGCCGCTATCGGTCAAGGTGGGACCTTGCCACCCCGTAAATCCCTGCAATCCACCGAGATCGCGGATGATTTCTTCGCCCAGGCGGAGGTGGAGATGATAGGTGTTGCACAGCATTACCTGACAATCAAGATTGGAAAGATCAAAGGCTGAAATGCCGCCGCGGATGGCTGCAGCGGTTGCCACGTTCATAAAAACGGGGGTTTCGATGGTGCCATGTACCGTTTTGAATCGGCCGCGCCGCGCATTCCCTTCTTTTTTGATTAAAGTGAAATCAGACATGGAACTCCTTTAATACACGAGCAAAGAGCGGATCGGTGGAGGTTAAGCCGCAAAAATGCTCAAGAGCTTCTTCGGGGGTATGTTCTGCCATGAAGGCACGGACGGTCTCGGCAGAGGGATCGTTTTCGGGGGAGAAATTGAAGCCGAGACGGATGGCGGCGGGAAGAACGGTGGGTTCAACGCCGTTTTCAAGACAGAAGAGGGCGGCACCGACGAGACGGTCGGCTCTGTTTAATTTGCGAACGGGGTCGCCGCCGACACGGGCGACGGTATCACCGAGCAACTTGTTGGCATACCGATTCATGAGATCCTCGCCATGTTCGAGAAGCTCTTTTTTGTCGGTTTTATAATGGCGGGACATGGCTTCGGCCACTTCGTCAAGGGCGGTGGCGGTCAGTTTGCGGATTTCGGGGTCGGCTATGGCTTCCCAAATATAGGTATATCCCTTTTGATAGCCGAAATAGGCGGTCACGCAATGGCTCATGTTGTGCATGAACAGTTTGCGGTTGATGTAATAAGAGAAAGGCTCGTATGCGATGAGGTTGTTGATTTCGGGAAGAGCGCCGATGGCACCGCTTGCATCGGTATAGATCTTATTGTAGTTTTCAACACAGATGATCAAAGGATCTTGTGCGATCAGTTCTTTTGGGGGCGCAGGGACCATGCAGCCGATGGAGGATTGGCAAAAACCGATGTTTTCTTCGGCGTAGGCAAATGTCTCATCGTCTAACAGATCGCGCAAATAACCGCGCATGGTCAAATGGACATCGATCTTATTTTCGCACAGAACAAAATTGAATTTGCCCAGATTTTTTGCTTTGCGGTCGCGGATAACGGTGGCGATGGTGCGAGCGATGATGGGCAGGACGTTGACACCGATGGCGGTGGCGGCGATATCGGCATTGTTGACCGCGCTGCATACGGCCTCCATATCTTTTCCGTCTACCACTTCTACATCGGTGATCATCATTTTATCATAGTGATCTCCCATGGTTACATAGAGGGGATAAGCGTGGGTTTTATTGAGGGCTTCAATCAAAAGCGGATTGACATCAACAAAGGATACATGGTAGCCTGCTTCGTGAAATATTCTGCCTACCAATCCTCGTCCGATGTTTCCGGCTCCAAAGACAACCGCTTGTTTCATAATGTTTGGCTCCTTTTATAATCAATTTATAATACGCATCGATATTCAATTTATTTATACCACAAATCGAAACAAAAGACAAGTCAATGGCGAAATTTGTTAGGATTTTTGTAGTGCTTCGTAGGATTTTTTGTCGAAGGGCTTAACATCTTTGTAAGCAGCATCGACATCGCTTTGCGGGGTAAGGGTCAATTCATACAAAAAAGTATTGGTGCGGGTGCCGAGACCGCCGTAAAAAGTGATGGTGGTGAAGGGAAAATCAGAGGAAAGGATGGCTTTGACCAAGGGTTCGCATGCCTCCTTAAAATCGGTTTCGGAAGGCGTTTCGAAGTCAAAGGCAACGTAATGGCAGATTTTATCGTCCAAGAATGTGTTGTTTCCGTCGGGGGACAGCCTTTTGTCGGCCGATACGGTGGGAGATATAATACTATAAGGGGTTAAGGGGGCGTTTGTGACGGTGCGTAACAGTTTCATAAGTTTTGTGCGGCAACGGGTGATGTCAAGTCCCGTAACGTACTGAAAATAACCGTCGTTTGTCAAGTCTCCGAGCGAGAGAGTGGCGCGGCGGGATTCACCGAGGGAATAAAATGAAACGGTGTGTTCATAACGCCGTGTTAAAGTGTTAAAAGAAGTGTTTTCGATGGAAAAAGAAACACTTGGATAGGTGTCGGCGAGGTAGTCGCGGGCATCATTTTTGGAAATCAGAGCCGAGAGGGGATTGCCAAAGGTGAAAAAATAGGCGATGCATAGTGAGAAAAGCAAGAGGGATGACAAAGAAACGCGCACGATGCGACGAATGTTCACAGCCGTGATCACAAAGCGGGCGACAAAAGAAAGCAGGAGTGTGGATGCGGCGGCTGCGAAGAAATAGAGAAAAATAAAGGTGAGCGGTTTTCCCGAAGCAATGGAAACGGCCGCGGCCGAAAGGGCGGCAATGGCTGCCGCGGAAAGGGGCTCATAATAAAAGAATGTAGCGGCAAAGGGGATGAAAACGGCAAAGGGAAGGGTGGACAGCATGCCGATTTCACCTGCTGTCAGACAAAAAGAAAGCGAAATGAAAAGTAAGTACAGAATGCGACGAAGATTTTTATATTTGGAAAAGTATTTTTTAATTCCCATGGATTCCCCCGAAATTGAGCTTATAAAGCAAATAAATTATGATCATGAAATGTTATTTTCATTATATCATGACCTCAGTGTGATATCAATGATATTCACAGAAAATTCAGCTATTTGGCAAAAAAACATTCCCGCTTGAAACGGGAATGTTTAGTGGTTTATTTGTTTTTGGTTTGGTCGCGGAGGGTGATGGTGATATCAAGTGTTTTTTTGTTTCGACAGATGCGCAGCGTCAACTTTTCGCCTGCGTAATGATCGTATACGATATTCCGAAGTTGCAGGGAGGAGTTGGCTTCTTTTCCGTCGATGGCGAGTACGATATCGCCTGCTAAAACGCCATCAAGTGCGGCGTTGCTGTTTGTGGCGACCGATTCGACGAGAAGACCGTAAGAAATGTTGTTTTCTTCCAGTTGGGCTTTGGTCAAAGGGGTGACTGTGATACCGAGAGAAACGTTTGATTTGGCAAAGCAATTTTGGGGATACTCGGTCACTGCGCCGTTTTTCATCAGGATGTTGACAATATCCATAACGCCGTTGATGGGAAGGGAGAATCCGAGACCTTCAAAATAGAGTTCGGCATATTTTAAGGTATTGATGCCGATGATCTGTCCGCGCATATTGAGAAGAGGGCCGCCCGAACTGCCGAAATTGACGGCGGTGTCGGTTTGAATGACCCAAAGTGTACGGGAACCGTCTCCCGATAAAGCCGAGGTGGTCAGACGTCGATAGGCGGCCGAGACCATGCCACCCGTCGCCGTGCCCGCAAATTGGGAGCCGCCCGGTGAGCCGATGGCTATGACCGCATCGCCTTCGCGGATCGCTTCGGAGTTTCCGAGGGGGATGGGACGAAGAGGGGTGTCACCGGGTTCAATCTTTAACACCGCAATGTCGGTCAGTTCATCGCTGCCGACGAAATGGGCATCGTAAACGGTATCATCGTGTAAAATGACAGTGAAACGCGTGCTTTGATCTACAATGTGATGATTGGTGACGATGTAACCTGTTTCGGTGAGGATAAAACCTGTACCTTCGCCCAGATCGCTTAGTACACATACCACCGAGGGCTTGGTCATTTCAATGATTTCTTGGGATGTCAGCAGGGGAGTGCTTTGGGACTGTTCGATGTCGGGGACCGTAATATCATCACCCGTGTAAAGCGGACGTTCGGAAAGCGGCGGGAATGAGTGGGTGTTTTCTTGCTGTTCTTCTTCTGTTTCGCCGTATTGCTCCATGTCGGTATAGGGGTACTGCAATGCAATGAAAAAATATGCGGCGAAGGAGGTGGAGACGATGAATGCAACAGAGATCAAAATGGCGTACACCGTGGTAAGCAGGTTCCCTTTAGAGGGGCGAGTTTTTTTAGGGCGGGTGGTGTATAACGGGGGGATTACATCATGACAGAGCGATTTCGGATAGGGGAGAGATTCTCCTTTTTCGCAGATATGCCGCATGAGTTTTTTTGCATTTTCAATGGCATCCTCTGGCTCATGTCCGCCGCTGACGGCGCAAAGAAGGGTGGTTAAGAAACGGTTGTTCCAAAATTCCGACGCGAGGCCTTTTGGGAGTTCGCAGTCGTGGATTATAGAGGTTTCAGCATCGTAAAAGGTGGTTTTATCGGGGGAGGGCTCGGTGTAAAAATAGTGGAGTGAGGGGAATTTTTCCCGCATGAAGTCGGAAAAATCATCCATGCCGCGGTTGAGATAAGCAGGATTGTCGGAAGAAAAACGCAGGATTGTGCTTTGGCTCAAAACCGCATCGTTATAAAGGGTATCCAGCGGCGCGGAATATGCCGTGAAATCTGCGGCCACAGTGGGATATTCACCCAGTGTAAGAAGTGTTTTCAAGGTGTTTTCCGAAACGAGGCCGCGTAAAGGACGGGCAGTAAAATAACAAAGGTCGGCATCGGGCAAACGCTTCGGTAGGGGGATGGATTCAAAAGGGAGGAATACAACGTCTGTTTCTTCGGGTGGGGTGGAAAGGCGGGCGACATGTGTGGTGTCGATGCCGTTTTCATTCAAATAAGCAAGTGCCAGATCGGCGAGGGGGGAGGTATCAACGGCGGAGATGAAGGCAACATCGGCACCTAATTTGGCTGCATGTAGAGCAACCTCTATATGATTGCCGAGACAAACAACGCCATTGGCCGTTTGGGTATAGATACACTCGCCGAATACAATGATCTTCATATTTTCATCCTTAACATATCAATTTAATTTGGGTCATTCGGTGACTTCGAATTTGTAACCGACAGCCCAAATGGTTTTCAGCGACCAATGTGCGCTGACACCCTCCAGTTTTTTACGAAGACGTTTGATGTGTACGTCCACAGTGCGTGTGTCACCTGCGTAGTCAAAGCTCCAAACTTTGTCAAGCAGTTGATCTCGGGTGAAAACATGGTTGTAATTGGCGGCCAAAAAATATAAAAGTTCCAGTTCTTTGTGCGGAATGTCGATGAGTTTACCACGCAGACGCAATTCGTGACGGGCGAGACTGATCTCCATGTTTTCAAATCGAATGACATCGCTGTCCAGTTGATTGTTGCGGTTTAAACAACGACGGATGACGGCTTTGATGCGGGCCGAAAGTTCTTTGGGCTCAAAGGGGGAGCCAACGAAATCATCGGCGCCCAGTTCAAGTGCCAATACAATATTGAACACATCATTTTTGGGAGAAACAAAAATGAGCGGCACATTTGACCATTCGCGGATTTCGCGGCAGATTTGAAACCCGTCTTTGCTTGGCAGATCGATGTCGAGCAAAACAATATCGGGCTCAAAGATGCGGCAGGCCGCAATACCGATGGCGCCATCGTTTGCAATTTTTACATCGTACTGTTCGTTTTCAAGATGGGTTTGGATGGCATCCGAAACGGTGGTGTCATTACTGATGATGAGTGCTTTTTGCATAATATATTCCTTTCGGTAAGAAAAGACGTGTATTTTGGGTTTGGTTTACGGGGAAATACTCAAATGTTAACAAGATTTGCAGTTTTTTCAAAATTTATTCACATTATAGCATAATGTTTTTTTGCCGTCAAGTGGGCGGGGACAGAAAGAATCAAAAAAATATGTTTTTTACAATCTTGCTCTTGACAAATACATTTTGGTTTGTTATACTTACATGGTGTCAGCGAGGGCCTTTAGCTCAGTTGGTCAGAGCGGCCGGCTCATAACCGGCTGGTCCGGGGTTCGAGTCCCTGAAGGCCCACCAAGCATTTAGGGGAAGAAACGGAAACGAAATAAGATAGGGGCATAGCTCAGTTGGTAGAGCAGCGGTCTCCAAAACCGCGTGCCGAGGGTTCAAGTCCTTCTGCCCCTGCCAAAACAAAAACCACCCAAGCGGGTGGTTTTTTGTTTTGACAAGAGCAAGAGAAAGAACCCGAGGCACGCGGAGCGTGACGGGTGAGTTTGCGAGAAGTCGGAGGCCAAGCGGTCTTAGGAAGACAAACCAAATGA
>JAZSON010000003.1:0-16783 GCA_045536965.1 Eubacteriales bacterium | reverse complement strand
TCACGGTTGTGGCAACGGGCATTGTGATATAAGCAGAGATAGGGTTGTGGATACAGCCAAACTATCACGTTGCTCGGTTTTATGGTTTCCGCAAAAAATCAGAACCCACTTTCACGCAGTGGTCCGAAGGATAGGAAAAGTCGTGATATACAAAGCCCTTCACAAAGGCAATGTAAATAATAGGCTTGCGAGAGCGTATCGTAAACCTAATGTGCGGATAGCAGAGCCGTTACGAAACGAGGATTGTTCGACTGCGAACCTGTTTCACTTATTACAGCGTTTATTAACGAAAATAAGTGCGTAACGACGGCTTGGATTCAGCCAGAGTTATTGACGAAAATTTATGGAATCCACGACGTTTGAGAGTTTAGTCGGTAAATAAAACTGCTCAAGCGGTGGTGCTACCGTCCATTAAGGGAATTCTCCAGCCCTTATGGGAATTGCACACGAAGTTTCCGGGGTTTAATCGGTAATGAAAATCCCCGCCGAACGAGTTGTTTAGTCTCGGCAGGCTGAAATGCCTTGCACTCGGCGTAGCGTCAGTAAATAATACTTTTGTTTTTACACTCTTGAACTACAAGAGAACACGCACGGAAAATCTATTAATCTTGCGTTGAAGTGAAATAGATTAAGCCAAGTACTAACCTTATTTTACAGCAGAATACCAAAACAGAATTTTCTTTTCGATATGATTTATGACCGTCTCTTCGAGAGTATATGATTTACTTTTCGAGAGAAAGTTGCACCTGCGTCTAATTAAAACTTGGACAAGATAAAAGCTTTTCGGCTCTCTGCAAGTTGTCATTCGCTTTAGTGAATGACAAGCTGCAGGAAGCCGAAGAAAGTAACGAAGAACTTCAAGAAGCAGGTGCTATGACTATCATTTCTATGATGATAGATGATTGTCCTTTAGAAATGATTTATGACTCTCTTTTTGGGAGCCGAGCCGTTTCTATTGGACTTTAGTCAGATAGAAACGGCTCGGAGACGCAGTCGGAGAGCCGAGATGAGCAGGGCATAATACCCCGCGTCAATAAAGAATCAGTAAGAAATGGAAGTTTGCAGAGACCTTTGACAGTGGGTGTATTATGCCCTGCGGACTTTCCTTTTAAGAGCCATATAGGGTAATTATAGATTAATATTAGATTGCATTTAACAATGACTTTAATTTGTATATGGCTCTTGTATGATTGATGATGTACTTTTCGATATGTTCTATGATTATAGTTTCGATATGTTCTATGATTATAGTTTCGAGAGAATATTTCGAAATCACTTTCATTTCCCGTAAAAAAGGATTGTGCTGACCATCCGTTCGAGAGTACTTTCATTTTGAGTTTGGGTCAGCACAATCTATAAAAGCAATTTTTGATGCTCCTCGGTTTGAGATGATATATGACTTTCATTTGCAAATGAGCAGAAAAATTTTCGTACACAAAATTATTTTCGTCAGGAGAACCCCGAATATTTTATTGACGAAAATACTGCATTTTTTACTATTTTCGTACACAGTTATTTACGCAATGCGGATACGATAAAAACTCGTCGTGTTTTGCCCTTGCAGGAAACAATGGCCTCACCCCTATATGCCGCTTCCACCGTAATGTACTCGACTTCGCTGACACAAATGCCTGTGCCGCAGATCGTTTGAATCAGTAATGACAGACGTTCATTGTTTTTGTTTTCGGCTGTTCTGACAAGGGATAGGTATTCCTCTTTACTGAGTTCCTTTTCCTCTGAGCAAAATGCCTTCTTCTGGATTTTGAACTGTTTTACACAGCAGTCAAACCAACCAACAAAGTGCAAAAATGCATTCAGTGCGGCAAGCATAGAATTTGCGCTTGTAAGGGCATAGTTATGAGCAAGCTCTGCTTTGTATTCCAAAACAAGCCCCTTGTCAATTGCTCTGTCGTTTACAAAATTAACAAAGCAGTGTAGATCGCGCAAATACTTTTCGACCGTTGCATTGCTCTTTTCGTCCTCAAGCATATTTTTTTCAAAATCTTTCAATAGTTCTCTTGTGATTTTTCGTTCCATGTTGTATACCTCCGTATATATTTTAGCATGGAATTGTAGACATCTGTTCCACTATATAAGTAATATGGTAATCGCACTCATGTTTCAAGAAAACAATCTTGGTGCGAATCCAATCTGAATATTTCTTTCGTTATTAATATATTTTCGTTATCAAATAGTCCTTATCGGGTGCAGAGGCATCGTCCAGTTTGCGAAAACCGTAAAGTGTTTTTCCACTTGCAGTACAAGAAATGTCATTTGTTACGTCCACATCCCACCAGAAACCGTCATAGTAAACACGGTTCCAAGTGTGGCTGGCGGTTGAGCGATCATAGGGTGTCACGTCTACAACATAGCAAGGAATACTCTGACTGCGGCAAAGCACAGCAAACAGATTTGCAAAATCATAGCAAACACCCTTTCGGGTACTCAATGTTCTTCGAACATCAAAGTATTGGAGTAGGACTTTGTAGTTGTAATCATATTCAAAGTTCGCTATCATCCAGTTATAGATTACCTGCACCTTTTCTGCATCGGTATCACTGTCTGCACAAATTTCGTCGGCAAGTTCTTCCGTCTGTGTGTCCCATAGCGTTGCACCGCCGTTCAAAAGGTACGGGGATTCCGGTTTGCAGACGAAATTATATGAGAGGATAAGAGTCGCAATAATAAATATCGAAACTGCCAATACAAAAATTTTCGTCAGCAAAGTGTCCTTGCCGGAGCTGTCATCCACAATACCCAGATACATCAGTTCAGCAATAGTAGTAACCATAGTCATAATCGACAGAAGCCTACTGCAATATGCGAAACCGAAGATACTCATTATCACAACGAAAAACAAAACAACAAACACGATTGTGCGCATAGGTGTTGACCGTATTTTCAGGACGAAAAATAATGTCGGCAACGCCGAGAGTAAATAGAACGTCAACAGTATAGATGAAAGCACAAGAAAGTCTTTCAGGTACAAGCCGAGTAATAGATTGTATATAAGCGCGATAGAAAAGAAAATGATTCTTGATCTTGTGTTAGTCTTAGGTGCTTTTTTAGTCTTCATTTCAAAATCCCCTTTATGTGCGAAATTGATTGAAACGAAGAAGTGGCAGTACAGAGCGACTAACTCTGTACTGCCACAAACAAAGGCTATTAAACATCTTTTAAGAAAACAACAAACCCGAACGTTTCACCAATTGGTAAAAGGTTCGGGTTTGAATGCTTTGGTGCGCCGGAGCATTCTATAATCGAACCGTTTACCTCTTTTAGAGTAACGGTTTTCTCGTTCCCTTATTTTTGATTGATGAATTTATAGAATTAGTCCTCTATTCTAACTACAATGTTATTCATAGATTTTACTATACAGCCGGCAGGGATCACGCCTCTTAAAGAGCATATGGGATATACAGATGAGTTTCTACCAATAACAGTACCTGGATTTAAAACACAACCTGAACCTACATCGGCATAGTCAGCGAGAATTGCACCGACTTTGCGAAGCGTTGTGTTGTAATCCCTGTCGCCGTGTATTACAACAGGCTTTTTGTCGGTCTTCAAATTAGAACATATCGAGCCGGCTCCCAAGTGGGTAAAATTACCCATTACAGAGTCGCCTACATAGTTATAGTGGGGAGCCTGAACCTTTTCCAGTAAAATGCAGTTTTTAAATTCTGAAGAATTTCCTAAAACACAGTTTTCTCCTGTGATAACACTGCCTCTGATAAATGCACCCGGACGAACCTCTGAACCTGATCCTATAATGGCCGGTCCCTCAATAGTAGCAGTGGGATATATCTTAACATTCTCGCCTATAAGCACATTATCGGAATATTTTATATACCCCGCTATACCTTTTTCTATAAGAGAAAGTATATATTCCTTGATTTTCGGTAGCATTTCCCACGGATATTCGCAGGAGTTAAAAAGGGGTGCAAGATATTCGGTGGTGCAGTTAAAAAGCTCCTTGGTTTTCACCTGTTTATTCACTTAAATAGCCCCTTTCGATTACGGCTTGTGCAACCATATTAATATATTTGTCGCACAGTTCTTCACTTTCTGCCTCAACCATAATGCGAATTACCGGCTCGGTACCGCTTTGACGGAGCAATACTCTGCCCTTGCCGTCAATAAGCTTTTCGACCTCTTCCTTAGAAGCTAAAACAGCCGCGTCATTTAGAACAGCTGTCTTATCCTTAACGCGAAGGTTTTTTGTCTTTTGAGGATAGAGCACAACGGGTTCTGCAAGCTGGCTGAGAGTGAGTTTGGAATCACAAACTTCTTCAGCCAACATAATTGCTGTTAAAATGCCATCACCGGTGGTAGCATATTTTTTTAGAATAATATGGCCCGACTGCTCGCCGCCTAAAGAATAACCGTTCTTCTGCATACATTCATAAACAAAGCGGTCGCCAACGGTGGTTTGTACGCATTTAATGCCTATTGCTTTGAGAGCAGCAACAAAACCGCTGTTAGACATAATGGTTGCTACAACGGTGTTGTCGTTCAGCATACCTCTGTTTTTGAGGCGCTTTGCCAATATATACATAATCGTGTCTCCGTCTATTATGTTGCCCTTTTCGTCAACCGCTAAACATCTGTCTGCATCACCGTCAAACGCAAAGCCCATATCGAGATGTTTTTCCTTCACAAAATTGCAGAGATTTTCGATATGTGTTGAACCGCAGTTTTGATTTACATTAAGACCGTCAGGCTCAGCACCAATAACATAGGTCTGTGCGCCGATTGCACTAAACACGCTTTTAGCTATCATCCAGGATGCGCCGTTAGCACAATCAAGACCAATTCTGAGCTTCTTGTATGAGTTAGAAGCAAGAGAGATAAGATAACCCAAATATCTGTTTCTTCCCGATACATAGTCTACAATACAGCCTATTTTACTTCTGGTAGCAAGGGGCAAATCGTCGCCCGATACTCCAAGCGATTTTAAATCAGAGTCAAGATAAGCTTCTATCAAAGCGGTTGTTTCGTCGTCTAACTTTTCGCCGTAACGGTTGATCACCTTAATTCCGTTGTCGTAGAAAGGATTGTGCGAAGCGGTGATCATAATACCGCAATCAAATTCATCTTGACGGATAACATAGGAAACACTGGGTGTTGTAGTTACATGAAGCATATATGCATCTGCGCCTGAAGCAGTGATACCTGCCACGATAGAATATTCAATCATATAGCTTGATCGTCTGGTGTCTTTGCCTATAACAATGCGCGGACGATAGTTAGGCTTGTCGCAGCCAGAAAGAGGTGACGAGAAATACCAGCCTAAAAATCTACCAACTTTGTATGCCTGAAGAGAAGTAAGGTTAAGGTTTGCCTCACCTCTGAAACCATCGGTACCAAAATATTTAAGTCCCTTATTTTCCGATTTGCTTTGTGCTTTAACCTCGATTTTATCAAGTAATAACGCATCGGTAGAAACGTTGAACAATTCGCAAAGTATTAAAACCTTATCTATTTGAGGTAAAGCCTGATTCATTTCCCATTTAGAAACGGATTGACGCGAAACATTTACTTTTTCCGCAAGTTCTTCTTGAGAGAGACCTATGTTCATACGGAGATTCACTATTTTTTCTCCAAGAGTCATATATAAACCGCCTTTCATATTTTAATGCTGTGTTCACTGATATCATTCATCAACAACATCAATTTTAACAGATATAAATATATATATCTACCAACTTTAATTATAAAAGAGCGCAACCACAAGTTGCAAAATCTTTCTTTTGGGTTTGTTTTTAAAAGCAAATCAGCATAAATTGTTTTAAAATGTAAAGTTTTGTTGAAAGATCATACCTGTATTTTAAAATATGTGAAAATTACAAAAAACAGAAGTATAGAAAATACGTTATGCTAAAACTTTAGTGTATCCGTTGATTGTATAACTAATACTATCTAAAGGCTAATAGTTTAAAAACGCTTTAGCTATGATCAAGAAAACAATTCTGATTATGCACGAAAATCATTAAAAACGAAGAAGTGGCAGTACAGAGCGACTGGCTATATACTGCCACAAACAAAGGTTATTTAACATCTTTTAAGAAAACAACAAACCCGAACGTTTCACCAATCGGTAAAAGGTTCGGGTTTGAATGCTTTGGTGCGGGTAACAGGACTTGAACCTGCACAGCCTTGCGACCATTAGAACCTGAATCTAACGCGTCTGCCAATTCCGCCATACCCGCATATACAGACTGTTATTTTTACACGGCACAGTCTAACCGAAGTGGGCCATTTAGGCATTTCCACAAACTGCAGGTTCACGACCGACAGCACGAAAGATTTTAGCATACCGAGAGCGGTTTGTCAAGGTGTTTTTGGAAAAAGCGAGAGCGTTTTTTATATTTTTTTACAAGGGGAGGTGTTTTGAGTGGGAACGCTTTATTGTATGCCTAGGGCAAGGCGGGCTTCTTCTTGGGCAAGGGTGAAAAGGGAGAGATCGAATCCGTCTCCGAGGGGGAGATTCCATTCACCCGATTGACGGGAGCCGAAAAAGTCACCCGGACCGCGGCGAAGAAGATCATGCTCGGCGATTTTGAAGCCGTTGTTTGTCGAGGCAAAGAAGGAGAGACGTTCCTTGGTTTTTTGGTTATGTACCGAAGAGAAGAGAACGCAATAGGAGGTGGAATCACCCCGACCGACACGGCCGCGCAGCTGATGGAGCTGGGAGAGGCCGAAGCGTTCCGCATTCTCGATGATCATAAGGGTGGCATTGGGCACATCGACACCCACCTCGATGACGGTGGTGGACAAAAGCAGAGCGGTTTCGCCCGATGCGAAGGCGGCCATGGTTTGTTCTTTGATTTCGGGTTTTTGTCTGCCGTGGAGATAACCGACCGACAGGTCGGGGAATATTTCGTTTTTCAAAACTTCAAAATAGTTTTCCACCGCTTTTCTGTCCTCGTCATCTTCATCGTCGTTTTCGACAAAGGGGCAGACGATATAGACCTGATGACCCTCGGCGATTTGACCGCGGATGAATTTGTATATGCGCTCGCGGTAGGATTCGGTGACCAAAAATGTTTGGATGGGTTTGCGATTCGGGGGGAGCTCGTCCAAGACGGAGATACTTAGATCGGCATACATAAACATGGCGAGGGTACGGGGAATGGGGGTTGCCGACATAACGAGAATGTTTTTTTCGGCGGCTTTAAGGGCGAGTGTTTTGCGTTGGTTGACGCCGAAACGATGCTGTTCGTCGGTAATGACAAGAGCGAGGCGGGGAATTTGTACCCAGTCTTCCAAGAGGGCGTGGGTACCGATAAGCAGATCGACCTCGTTGTTTTGGATTTTCTGTTCTAAAATTCGCCGCTGCGCTTTGGTGGTGCTTCCTGTTAACAGCGCGACACGGATACCGTGGGGAGAAAGCAATTTATCCAAAGTGGATGCGTGTTGGGTGGCTAAAAGAGAGGTGGGGGCCATCATAGCGGCGGCATAGCCGTTTTTTACGGTGTGATATACGGCGGCGGCGGCCACTACGGTTTTTCCGCTGCCGACATCCCCCTGCAACAGACGGTTCATGGCGTGAGGCGCGGCATACATATCACGGCAAATTTCCTCAATGGCACGGCTTTGCGCTCCTGTCAAAGAAAAGGGCAGGGAGGACAGAAAGGGAGCGAGATCGATTTTTTGAAAGGGCAGTTTTTTTGCGCCGCCCTTTTTTTTGCGGAGTGAAAGAAGTTTTTTGGAAAAATGAAAGAGGGTTTCAAAACGCATGCGTCGGAGAGCCTCATCACGATTGTCACCCGAGGTGGGAAAATGCAGGGTATAGAGTGCATCGCGGAGGGGGAGAAAATGATGGCGTTCAATCATTTCACGCGAAAGTGATTCGGGAAAAGCGTCGGGGGGGAGCAAAGAAAAGGCTTCACGACACCACAGGGAGAGAGCATGGCTGCTAATGCCTTCGGTCAAAGGATAGGTGGGAAGTATGTCGTCCGTAGGGTTGTTTTTACGATCGAATTGAGGGTTTGCAAGGGATAAAATCCCGTTTTTGCGCGAGAGTTTTCCGCTCATGCGATAGGTTGCGCCCACTTCGAAGGCTGTGCGTAAATAGGGTTGATGGAAAAAGTAAACGCGCACACGCGCACTGTTATCCCCCGCCGTGAAGCTGACGATTGTTTTCCCGCCCGCTATACGGGCGAGGGTGGGTTTGGTGAACACGGTTAACAAAAATGTAGCGGTGGTATCGGGGGCGGAAAGAAGCGGTGTGATCTGTGAACGGTCACAGTATGAGCGGGGAAAATGATACAGAAGATCCCGCAGTGTGTAGATGCCGATGGCCGACAAACGACTCTGTTTTTGCGGGCCAACGCCTTTTAAGCAGGCGACGGAGCTATCGAGTGTGACGGCGGTATTCATGATGGATCACGCATAAGACGAATGATGTTGGCGTTTTTGGGCAGTGCGCTTTTTTCATGCTGGGAGGAGCTGAAAAACAGGATTTGCCGACGACGGCCACCCGTCAGCGCCGCATACAGATGGCTCAAGGATTGACGGTCGACATAGGCGAAGGCTTCGTCGAACAAAAGGGGCGCGCAATTTCCCTGCAGTTGTTCGATATAGGCAAGTCGCAGGGCGATTATGGCCAACTCCGAAAGACCGCCGCCCGCTGTATAGACGGGGTTGACAGTGGAGCTGCGTTTGTACAAAAGTTCGAGGCTCTTTCCGAGCAGAAAACTTTCGTCTTTGCGCATGGTAAACGACAAAAAACTGTTGATATAACTGCAGAGCGGCATTTTGAATTCTTCTTCAAAACTTTCGATCTTCTGCTTTTGTGCTTCTGCCTCCATTTGCACGGCGCGGTAAAGCTCCAGTAAATCAAACAGTTCTTTTTCTTTGGTTTGCATATCGCGGATGAGGTTTTCATCGGGGGTGTTATTTTGTAATTTTTCTTCCAAACGCGCCGAAAGGGTATTTTTTTCCTCCATGAGCTTTTGGGTGCTTGCATGAACGGCGGCAAGTTCTTCCTCCATGCGGGCATATTCGCTTTGCATGGATAAAAAGTCTTTGCCCGCATTCCCTTCCATCATGCTGTTGTAGCGGCTTTTTTCTTCGGCAATCTTCTTTTCCAGCGCAAAAATGGGGGAGGCGCTTTCGAGCACCGTGCGCGCTGTATATAACAAGGTGTCCACGGGGACGGTTTCGTTGCAAGCAAAAGACAAACGTGTGCGCAGAGCCTGCAGTGTATCGTTTTGTTTTTTCTGCGCAGCGCGTGTCACGCTTTCCTGTTTGTTGACTTCGGCGGCATAAAGCAAGATGGATTGGCGGCGGGCGGCTTTTTGGTCACGCATGATTTTCAGGTCGCCTGCTGTATCGGCGCCCGCATCTTCCAAATATATGTGCATTTCGGAACGGCGCATAAAAAAGCGGGTCAATAGAATGAAGCCTGTGATCAGGGCGCATCCACCGAGCCAAAAACCGAGATAATAGCGGTCAGCGCGGTCAAACCAAAGGAAAAACAGATCATCCAAGAAAAGGGTACAGATAAAAGCCAACATGAAAAAGAGCAAAGAAAAATAGATGCAAATACGGCTACGCGCAGAAGCGCGGTTGTATTTTTTGGAAAGCAGGTCAATGTCATCTTCACTGCTTTCAACCAGTGCGTTGTGAATATCCAGGTTGTTTTTAACTTTGAGAAGGCGGTCTTTTTCGGTTGTAAGCTGTTCGGTTGCAGCATGATAATTTTGGTATTCTTCTTTGAGGGCGTCTATCTCTTCGCGGGCGGGGAAAACGCCGTTGATTTTAGCGGCGGACAGCATACGTTGGTAGCGCAGTTCATCGGCTGAAAGGGTGGAATGGAGGGTGGCGAATTGCTCGGTTTGCCCCAGTCCTTTGATGGAGTCCGAAAGGTTCTTCATATTGGCCTTCAAAAGAACGGTCTTGGGATTTTGTTCTTCGATGGCTGCGGAAAGTTTTGTGATTTTTTCTTGCAGTTGATCTATTTCTGCTTGTTCGGCACGGCGTGCATCACGATGAATTTCATAGGCGTGCTTTTGTTCAAGCAGGATATCGATGCGGCCGCTTTTATCGCCGTTCATGAGATGGTTGCTTTTTTGGACGAGGCGTTCGTGGCGAGAATAAAGCTCCTTTTCGCCGCATAAGGGGGCAGCCAAGCGATCCAGCGAGGCGCTGTCGAGATTTTTTTGGATATTGTCGGTTTGTTTTTGGGCAAAATAGAGGGTGCGAATATACATCCAGTCGGTCAAACCCGTAAAAAGCTCGCCCGGGGATGTGGTCAAGGGGATCTCTTCGCGTGTGTCGATGTCGATGAGGGAAAGAGATTCATTTCCGTTGTCATGGGAGCGGGAGAGGAGACAATGTCTGTTACCCCAACGCAATTCCATTTCCGCCGAAATTTTCCCTTCTCCCTCCCAAGGGAGCATATTATCGGGAGAGGACAGGCCGTAGAGCAAAAAGCGAATACACTCACAAACACTGGTTTTTCCCGAGCGGTTTTCTCCGTATACGATATTGACGGTATTTTCTTTAAAAGAAAGGTTGACACCGCCAATACCTGCAAAACGGTGTATTCTGAGTTGTAGAATGCAAAAATCGATGGGATTTGTCATTCTGTTTTCCATTCCTTTCCGATGATCAAGGCGGCCATGGTTCCGCGCTGTCCTTTTTGTCTGCGGTGGGAGAAAAATGCGGGGTCACAACAACTGCACAGAGAGAGCAGGTGTATGTTTTGCGGTAATAGGCCCCGCCTCATGAGACACATTTTCGTGAAGGCGGGCATATCCCCCATATATTTTCCGTTTTTTTCTGTCGGAACAAAAAAGCTTTTTGAAACAGTTCCCCAAGCTTGTTCAAACAAGGATACGACATCTTCGCCCACTTCAAAGCAACAGGGAGCAATGGAGGGGCCGCTTGAAGCGAGAATGTTTTCGGGGCGGCTTCCGAGGGCGGTCATTTTTTCAACGGCAATCCCTGCGATGTCGGCAAGGGTGCCGCGCCAGCCGCTGTGCACAGCAGCATATATTTTACGGACGGGGTCAAAAAGCAAAACACCCTGACAATCGGCGGTGACTACCGACAGAAGAAGGTCGGGGCGGTCGGTCACGACACCGTCAACACCGTCTTTATACGCTTCGGTTGAAAAATCGATGGGACGGTCCAGATAGACTACATTGCTTGAATGGGTCTGGCGGGTACGGACGAGTTGATCGGGGGTGCACCCGAGAGAAAGGGTGACAATGCGCCAATTTTTTTCCACGTTTTCCCGCGTGTCCCCACGCGTTTCGGAAAAAGCAAGGTTTAAAGAATCATAAGGTGGGAGGCTGATACCTCCATGTCTTGTGGTATAGGCGGCAAAACACCCCAAAGCCATAAACGAATCTACGGTGATGAGGGGTAAAGCGCCTGCTGTGAAACGGGAAAAACCGATCATAAGTCATTGTAAGCGGCAGAGATGCTTTCAAGAAGCAGACTGCCGACGGAAGAAGCGTTTTCACAGAGAACCGAGTAGAGGAACTTTCCTTTTTGATTGATGAGAGAGTTTTGGTTGCTTGCGGGTTTGTCAGAGGCTTTTACTCGCGCGGCAATGCGGTTTGCCATCCAAGTTTTCACTTCTTGCGCGCTGCTTTCTTCTTTGATGGAAATGATGATGATTTCGTCGCTTTCGTGGCAGGCGGTACGAATGGCGTAGTTTTCGATGAGAGAAAGGTCGAGGGGGAGGTCACCGCCGCCGAAGAAAGTGGCGGCAGTGGTTTCATCGGGGGCAGAATAAAGCCCGTTTTCAACATCGGTATACAAATAAAATTCGCTGTGAATTGTGCGGTCGTTCAATTCCAGCATCAGCGAGAGAGGGGTTGCATCGGTGGGGCGGGAGAAATCGGCCGATACACCGCCTTCACAACCTGTTAATACGCAAAGAAAAAGCAGAAAAACGAGCACTTTTTTCATGATGGCTCCTTGTATAAGTTGGTTTGTTTTGGAGAAAATCAGAGGGAAAGGATGTATGTTCCGTGACAATGCAGAAGGGAAAACCGTACGCGGTTGCGTTTTTAATCGGGGCGGGCGTATATGGAACGCTTGAAATAGTCTGGCGCGGATTTACGCATTGGAGCATGCTCTTGACGGGCGGCGCCTGTCTTGCGGGACTTTACCGACTGCGGAAAAGCATGCGAGGGAAAAGAAGCATTTATTATTGTTTGGCGGGTTGTTTTATGATAACGGGTACCGAATTTTTGGTCGGCTGTACCGTTAATCTTCTTTTTAATTGGAAAGTATGGGACTATTCGCGGGTGTGGGGTAATATAATGGGGCAGGTCTGTTTGCCTTATACCGCGCTGTGGGCACTGCTTACGCTGCCTGCGGGATGGATCTGCGATAAAATTTGCGGGTATTTCTCCGAAAGCAATTCGTAGACGCGGCAAATGGGAAGGCCAACCACATTGTAGTAATCTCCGTCAATGGCTCGGACAAAAATGCAGGCGCCTTCCTGCACACCGTACGCCCCTGCCTTGTCGAGCGGTTCGCCCGTTGCAATATAGGCATCGATTTCATCAGGGGTGAGGGGGCGGAAAATAACTTTTGTGCGTACGCATTCGGTGTAAAAGTCGTTGTTAGTGCCAAGGGAAACAGAGGTGAGTACCTCATGCGTGCTTCCCGAAAGGGCGTTGAGCATCCGACGCGCATTTTCGGCTGTGTGCGGTTTTTCGAGAATTTCCCCATTCAAAACCACTACGGTATCGGCGGCTAAAACGACTCTGTTCGGGTAAAGGTCGGCCACCGTTTTCGCTTTTCTTCCGGATAGGGTGTTGACCACCAGATCGGGGGAGAGGGAGCGGTCGCACTCTTCGGACACATCGGCAGGAATGCAGTCAAAGGGAATGCCTGCCTGACGGAGCAGTTGAGAACGGCGGGGAGAAGCAGAGGCTAAAATCAATTTTTCCATGTCACACCTTGATTCCCGTCGAGCCGAAGCCGCCTGCGCCGCGAGCGGTTTCATCGAGTGTATCGGTTTCCACAAGGTCGGCGCGGCAGACCGACATAATCATCAGTTGCGCGATGCGCATACCGTCTTCTATGGTGAAGGGTGTATCTGAAAGATTGATAAGGGCGACCTTGATTTCGCCGCGATAGTCGGCGTCGATGACACCGACGGCGTTTGCCAATGTGATGCCGTGCTTGGCGGCAAGTCCGCTGCGGGCGCAAAGCAGAGAAACGATATTTGTGCTTTCGGGGGAAATTGCGATGCCTGTGGGGACGAGGGCGCGTTGTCCTGGTTGGATGGTCACGGGGGCATCAAGACAGGCGCAAAGATCCATAGCGGCAGCGGCATCCGACATATATTGCGGTAAAACGGCATTGGGCCGTACTTTTTTCAACATCAACTTCATAAACAAAACCTCACAAAAAAATCTTGCACTTTGCAGTTATACCCATTATAATATATTCCGTACAGATTGGGAATAGTTTTTTTCATAATTTTTCGGAAGTTTTGCCAAAATGCCGAAAAATGTTGAATCAAAAGGGGAGGATGCAATGCAAGATTTGAAAATGCTCGCTTATTTGGGGGATGCCGTGTATGAATTGGCGGTCAGAAAACATCTTATTGATATAGGGGTGGTCGATCCGAAGGAAGCCAATAAGCGCGCCTTATCCTATGTAACGGCCAGCTGTCAGGCGTGGGTTTTAAAAGAAATTTTGGATGACCTGACCGAAGAAGAAGCTGAAATTTGCAGAAAAGGCCGCAATTTAAAAAGCGATCATGCTCCCAAAAGTGCCACCTTTTCCGAGTACCGCATGGCGACTGCGTTGGAGATTTTGCTGGGGTGGATGTATGAAAACGATTGTCACGAAAGATTGAATATGTTATTTTCGTTGATTTTTCAAACAATTGAAGAAAAAAATTGAGCATTTTGCCTTGTGGGCGCTGTTTTTTTCGGGAAAATGCTTTTTTTTGTAAAGATACTATGTTATAATGATGGCGACTAAAGGAAATTAGATTATGTGCGGAGGATGCATAGTATGAAGAAAAAGTATGTTTATTTATTCACAGAAGGCAATGGAAAGATGCGTGAGCTTTTGGGCGGCAAAGGCGCCAATCTGGCCGAGATGACCGGACTGGGTATGCCCGTTCCCCAAGGCTTTACCATCACAACCGAGGCGTGTACCCGTTATTATGAAGACGGGCAGACCATCCACGAAGAAATTCGCGCCGAGATCATGGAAAACATTGCAAAATTAGAAGGTATTACAGGTAAAAAGTTTGGTGATGCCACCAACCCCTTGCTTGTTTCGGTTCGTTCGGGTGCCCGTGCTTCCATGCCGGGTATGATGGACACCATTCTCAACCTCGGTATGAACGATACCGTTGTTGAAACCATGGCAAAAAAGACGGGAAATCCCCGTTTCGCTTACGACTCCTACCGTCGTTTTATTCAGATGTATTCCGACGTGGTTATGGAGGTCGGCAAGAAATATTTTGAAAAACTTATTGATGAAATGAAGGAAGCCAAGGGAGTCAAGCTTGACACCGAACTGGATGCAGCTGACCTCAAGGAGCTTGCCTGCCGTTTCAAGGCCGAATATAAAAAGGCTATCGGGGACGACTTCCCCAGTGATCCCGTTGAACAGTTGATGGGTGCCGTTCGCGCCGTTTTCCGTTCCTGGGATAACCCCCGCGCCATTTATTACCGCAGAATGAATGATATTCCCTCCGAATGGGGTACCGCTGTCAACGTACAAATGATGGTTTTCGGTAATACAGGCGATACTTCGGGTACCGGCGTTGCCTTTACACGTAATCCCGCGACAGGCGAAAAGAAGCTTTACGGCGAATTTTTGATGAACGCACAGGGTGAAGACGTCGTTGCCGGCGTGCGTACTCCCCAACAGATCGATCGCTTGGCAGAGGTTATGCCGAGCGCTTATAAGCAGTTTGTGGAAATCTGCGGCAAATTGGAAAATCATTACCGCGATATGCAGGATATGGAGTTTACCATCGAGGATGGCAAGCTGTTTATGCTGCAGACCCGTAACGGCAAGAGAACTGCCGCTGCTGCTTTGAAGATTGCTTGTGATTTGGTGGATGAAGGCATGATCAGCGAGCAGGATGCTGTTTGTATGATCGATCCCAAGCAGTTGGATGCACTTCTTCATCCCCAGTTTGAGCCCTCTAAACTCAAAACGGCGCAACCTGTTGCAACTGCTTTGGCGGCTTCTCCCGGCGCTGCCTGCGGTAAGATCGTATTTACCGCCGAAGATGCCACCGAGTGGGCCAAGAGAGGCGAAAAAGTTGTTTTGGTTCGTTTGGAAACCTCTCCCGAAGATATTGAAGGTATGCACTATGCGCAAGGTATCCTGACCGTTCGCGGCGGTATGACCTCCCACGCGGCTGTGGTTGCCCGCGGTATGGGCACCTGCTGTGTATCGGGTTGCGGCGACATCAAAATGGATGAAGAAAACAAGTGCTTTACGTTGGCAGGCAGAAAATACGTCGAAGGCGATATGATCTCGCTCGACGGCTCGACCGGTAAAATTTACGGTGAAGGCATCCCGACCGTTCCCGCTACCATTTCGGGCGAATTTGACAGAATTATGAAGTGGGCTGACAGCTACCGCACATTGAAGGTCAGAACCAACGCCGACACCCCCGCCGATGCAAAACAGGCAAGACTGTTTGGTGCCGAAGGTATCGGTTTGTGCCGTACTGAGCATATGTTCTTTGATCCTGCCCGCATCCCCGCCATTCGAGAAATGATCTGTTCGGACAGCATCGAGCAGAGAGAAGCGGCTCTTTTGAAGCTTCTTCCCATGCAGCAGAGCGATTTTGAAGCTTTGTATGAAGCATTGGAGGGCAATCCCGTAACCATTCGTTTCTTAGACCCCCCGCTTCACGAGTTTGTTCCCACTGATGAAAAGGATATTGCACAACTGGCCGAAAACCAAGGAAAGACAGTTGCCGAAATCAAAGCGATCATTGATTCTCTCCATGAATTTAACCCAATGATGGGACACCGCGGTTGCCGTTTGGCCGTTACCTACCCTGAAATTGCCGCTATGCAGACCAGCGCTGTTATCCGCGCTGCCATTGCTGTTCAAAATAGACATCCCGACTGGAATGTTGTGCCTGAAATCATGATTCCCTTGGTTGGCGAAGTGAAGGAGCTGGCCTATGTTAAAGGTGTTGTCGTAGCCACGGCTGACAAAGAAATTGCCGATGCCGGTGTTTCTTTGACCTACAAGGTTGGTACCATGATCGAGATTCCGCGCGCTGCTTTGGTGGCCGATGAAATTGCCAAAGAAGCAGAATTCTTCAGCTTCGGTACCAACGATTTAACCCAGATGACCTTCGGCTTCTCCCGTGACGACGCCGGAAAATTCTTGGGTGCATACTACGATAAGAAAATTTATGACAGCGATCCGTTTGCCCGTTTGGACCAAAACGGTGTCGGTAAATTGGTGAAGATGGCTGCCGATCTGGGTAAACAGACCCGCCCCGACATTAAGCTGGGTATTTGCGGTGAACACGGCGGTGATCCCTCCAGCATCGCATTTTGTCATAAAGCGGGACTGAACTACGTCTCGTGCTCGCCTTACCGTGTGCCCATTGCCCGTCTTGCCGCCGCTCAGGCTGCTATCCGCGAAAGTGGGAAATAATTAAATCATGATTTGGGGCAAACCCAGATTGTAAAACCACAATAGAAAAATTGACCTTGCAAGAGAAATCTTGCAGGGTCTTTTTTTACGCCGAAAGCCTTGCAAATCCTGCATTTTTGACAATAAAACTATTATTTTATTTACATTT
>JAZSON010000001.1:0-47859 GCA_045536965.1 Eubacteriales bacterium | reverse complement strand
GAAGGCAAATAAAAAGCCCCTTTAGGGGCAGCCGGTGAAAGTGTTGCGGTTGGCAAACCTTTCGACGAGCCTATAGGCTCAGCCGGTCTTATGCCCTAAGGGGGCAGTGCATACTACCGGCACGGCCGGTAGTCATGATTTTAATCGGCAAGTAAAACTGTCCTTTAGGATACAGCCCTATCTGTTCCTTTTTTATGTCGATTTTCAGGGGGAGTGGTTGTCAATCCAGTTCTTTTAAGCCGAGGTAGAGCTGATGGTAACGGCCGCCGAGGGCAATCAGATCGTCGTGGTTGCCCCGCTCGATGATCTCGCCGTTTTCAAGCACCATAATGGCATCGGCATTTCTGACGGTGGAGAGACGGTGGGCGATGACGAATGTGGTTCGATCCTCCATGAGCTTATCCATGCCCTTTTCAATATGCCGCTCGGTACGGGTATCGACCGCCGAGGTGGCTTCGTCGAGAATGAGAATGGGAGCGCGGGAGATGGCGGCGCGGGCGATGTTGAGAAGCTGGCGCTGTCCTTGGGAAAGATTGGCGCCGTCACCCTCGATGACGGTATCGTATCCGTTTTCAAGACGGAGAATAAAGCTGTGTGCCGAGGCGGTGATGGCGGCCTGCTCGACTTCTTCGTCGGTGGCATCGAGGCGGCCGTAACGGATGTTTTCGCGGATGGTGCCTGTAAAGAGGTGGGTATCCTGCAAAACCATGGCGATGTTTTGTCTAAGTTGCTTGCGGGGGAGATCTTTGATGTCGATCCCGTCGATGGTGATGCTGCCGCTTTGAATGTCGTAAAAGCGGTTTACAAGGTTGGTGATGGTGGTTTTACCTGCACCCGTCGAACCGACGAAGGCAATCTTTTGACCCGGTTTTGCATAGAGGGAAATGTTTTTTAAGACGGTGCGGTCGGGGTTATAACCGAAGGTGACGTTGTCGAGAATAACGTGACCCAGAATGGAATCCACCTTTTGTACATTCTCGCCGTCCGCTTGTTCGGATGGGGTATCCATGACGGCGAAAACACGTTCTGCGCCCGCAAGTGCCGAAAACACGGTGGTCATCTGCATGGAAATCTCGTTGATGGGTCGGGAGAATTGGCGGGAATAGTTGACGAAGATGGTCAAGCCGCCCAAGGTGAGGGCGAGAATACCTGTCGCAGAAATGCTGCCCGTGAGGGTCAGATAACACAGAACACCGCCGATGCCCGCCGTCAGCGCATAGGAGATCTGGCTGATGTTGCCGAAAATCGGTCCCATGATACCGCCCCAGAATTGGGCGGCCATTTGTTTTTTACGCAGGTCTTGATTTAAGAGGGCAAATTCTTCGTTGCAAGCATCTTCATGGTTAAAGACCTTAACCACCTTTTGGCCTGTGACCGTTTCTTCGATATATCCGTTGACCGCGCCGAGAGCGGCCTGCTGTTCTACGGCGCATTTGCGGCTTTTTTTGGCAACGATGGCGCCGCCAAAGGTGTAGAGCGGGATAAACAAAAGGGTGATGGCGGTTAAAAGCAGGTTGGTATAGATCATGAAAATGAGGGTGCCGATGAGGGTAACAATGCCCGAAATAAGACTGACCACCGTGGTATCCATCATGGTGCCGATGTTGTCCACGTCGTTGGTGAAGCGGCTCATAACATCCCCCGTGGCGTGGGTGTCATGGAATTTCACGGGGAGGGATTGCACCTTTTGAAAAAGATCGTTGCGGATGGCTTGGATGGCGTTTTGCGAAATATGGAGCATCAGCTTGCTTTGAATGTAGGTGGATGCAATGCTGATGAGATAAATCAACGCGAGGGATAAAATGCCGCATAAAAGATAGGCGGTGGTTTTTGCGGTGGATGGGGTGGTAAAGAGGGGAGAAAAGAGGGGGGAGAGGGTGTCGGTGACGGCATTCAGTGCGCGGTCGGCAAAGTCGGGATTTGGCGGTGTGATGCCTGCGACACGGTTGATGATGGGGGAGAGCATATAAGAAGAAAGCAGGGTGGCGGCGGTGGAGAAGATCATGCAGAGAATGACCCAAAAATAACGCAGCTTATATTTTGCAACATAGGAAAAAAGACGTTTTAAGGTGGGGACAATGTTTTTGGGTTTTCCGCCCGGCATACCTCTTCCGCGCGGGCCGTGCCCCATACCGACGGGACGACTACCCGGCGCTTGGTGTCGGTTGTACTGCTTTTGCAGAGATTCGAGGTTCCTCGCCATCAGTGGTCATCCTCCTTCTTTTCGATTTGGGACTCGCAGATTTCTTTGTAGGTTTCGTTTTCTCTAAGAAGGGTCTCGTGGTTGCCGATACCCGTGATTTTGCCGTCATCCATGACCACGATGATGTCGGCTTCCATGACCGACAAAATACGCTGGGCAATGATGATCTTGGTGGTTTGGGAAAGTGTTTCCCGCAGCGCTGTGCGTATATGGCTTTCGGTGGCGGTATCGACCGCCGAGGTGGAGTCGTCCAAAATGAGGACTTTGGGTTTTTTGAGTAGCGCGCGGGCGATGCAAAGGCGCTGTTTTTGTCCGCCCGAAAGGTTGACGCCGCCCTGCTCTAAATTGGTTTGATATCCATCGGGGAAGGCGGAAAGGAAGGAATCGGCTTGGGAAGCTTTGGTGGCTTCGGTGATTTCTTCGGTGGTTGCATCGGCATCACCCCAAAGGAGGTTATCCTCGACGGTGCCCGAAAAGAGGACATTTTTTTGCAAAACGACTGCTACGCCGTCTCGCAGGTTTTTCAGAGAATAGTCGCGGACATCCACACCGTCTACCAGCACTGCCCCTTCATCCGCATCGTATAAGCGGGGAATGAGGGAAATGAGGGAGGATTTTCCGCAGCCTGTTGAACCGATGATTCCCACCGTGCTGCCTGCGGGAATGTGGAGATTGATGTTATCCAGTACCTTTTCGGTATTGTTTTTATAATAACGGAAAGAGACGTTTTGGAAGGTGATTTCGCCCTTTTCGACGGTTTTATCCTTGTTTTTGGCGTTTTCGTCGGTGAGGGAAAGGGGTTCATCCAAAACCTCGATGATGCGTTTGCCCGAGGCGATGGCGCGGGAGGACATGATGAAGATAAACGAGACCATCATGAGGGAGAAAAGAATTTGGTTGATATAGGTTAAAAAGGCGGTCAGGTCGCCGATTTCCATACCGAGATTGCCGTTTACAAAATCGATGACTTGGTTGCCGCCAAACCACAATACGGCCAGCGTGGTGGCGTTCATAATGAGCATCATGAGAGGTTGCATGAGGATCATGAGGTTCATGGCCGAAAGGCCTGCCGCTTTTAGTTCACTGTTTGCACAACTGAACTTTTCGCTTTCAAAGTCTTCGCGGACAAAGCTTTTGACCACGCGCACGTTGGTGACGTTTTCCTGCACGGTGGTGTTAAGCCGGTCGATTTTCTTTTGCATGGTGGAAAAACGGTGGAATCCCTTTTGGATGATGAATGCTTGCACCAGCATGACAAGCGGCACCGAAACCGCCAGAATGACGGCCAGCTTGGGATTGATGACAATGGCCATAATGACGCCGCCGATGAGCATACCCGGCGCGCGCAGACAAATACGCAAAAGCGCGTTGATGAAGTTTTGGATTTGGGTGACATCGTTGGTCAGGCGGGTTACCAAAGAGCCGGTGGAAAATTTGTCAACATTGGCAAAGGAGAATTTCCCGACTTTGTCATAGAGATCGGCTCGCAGGTCTGCGCCGAAATTGACCGAAGCCTTTGCACCGAAATAGGCGCCGCCGACACCGCCGAGAAGCATGAGCGCGGCGGTCACAATCATCAAAAGACAGAGGGTAAGAATGTAGAGGGTGCCGTTGCCGACATTTTCGGACGAGCCGACTCCTTGGTTGATGATGGAGGCAAGGAGCTTGGGCATAAAGACTTCTCCCAGCACCTCTACGATCATGCAGAGGGGACCGAGGATGAAGTATTTTAAGTAGGGACGGATATACTTTAACCAGCGTTTCAAGTGAAATTCTTCCTTTCGTTTGATGGTGTGGGGGGGGACAAAACTCTAATTATTATAGTATTTTAGCGGCAAAATGTCAATGAAAATGCGCGAGCAGATCGCTCGCGCATAAAGGAGAACGGTTTGTTTTTCGGGTGAAGCTTAGGGGTCTGGCGGCGGTGAAAACCTGCTTTGCAGGCGGCTGTTACTTTGCGCCGATGCTTATATAGTCATGTATAAAAACCGTGTTCATTATCCGAGCGGATGGGAGGTTTTTTGATTATCTTGCACCTTTTTGGCCGAATACCACCGAAAAGGTCTTGAAAAAACAGTGAACATCCATGGAAAAAGAGAATTTTTCGATGTATTCCATGTCATAGACAATCTTTTCTTCGGGCAACAGATCGTATCCTCCGTTGACCTGCGCAAGACCTGTCAGACCCGGCTTTACGGCCAGACGGTTCTTAAACCCGTGGATATACGTTTCAAATTCCTCGTAAAAAACGGGACGTTCGGGGCGGGGACCGATGAGGGACATTTGCCCGATGAATATGTTGACAAGCTGGGGCAATTCATCCAAGCGGGTGGCGCGCAGGAATTTGCCGACACGGGTGACGCGGCTGTCGTTTTGCGCTGCCCAAACAGCGCCGTTTTTTTCTGCGTCACTCACCATGGAGCGGAATTTGTAGAGCATGAAGGTTTTTCCGCGATAGCCTGTTCTTTCCTGTTTATAAATGGCAGGGCCGCGCGAATCGATCACCACGCAAAGAGCGATGATGCACATGGGCACAAGGAGGATGAGCAGACCGGTCAAAGAAATACAAATATCAAAGAGGCGTTTGAAAACACGAAACAGAGGTCTTTTTGGGACCGCTACCGCTTGTACGGTATATTCGGTGCGGGTTGTTTTTCCGTCGCCTTCTCGGAGTATGGGAGGGGTGGGATGTTTCTCGCTTGACATTTTTATACCTCAAGTTTTTTTCGTCCGAACGCATGCAACCCGAACATCGAGACCGAGTGGATAAAAGGTGTGTGGGGAGCCTGCATCTATAATTCATACATATGCTATAGAATAGGACTTTTCTCCCGTTTTGTCAACAGGTATGGAAGTATTTTTGCATATATCCCGTATATTTTTTATATAAAATTCAATTTCTCAACTGATTGTTTGCTATTGCAATTTTTGATAGATTGTGATATTATAATATATAATATTTAGTGTAAAATGCGATTTTTCTATTTTGAGGAGAATGGTATGAAGGCTACAAATAGAAACGCAACCGTTTTTGCACGGATGCTTTTCCGCTCTTGAATAAGATTTTGTTTTATAAGTAGAGTGCTATTTTTTCCATATGGGAATAAAAAAACACACGGGAGTCTTTTGTCTATGAAAAAGGTGCTTTTTGCCGCAACTGTTGTAAAAACGCATATCAATGCTTTTCATTTGCCATACCTTAATTGGTTTTCCGAAAACGGTTGGCAGACTTTTGTGGCCGCCAAAGACGATTATAAGCCATCGGAATGTATCATTCCTTCCTGTGATCAATTTATCGATATTCCCTTTGTCCGCTTTCCTTTTCATCCGAAAAATTTCCGCGCGTACAGAATGCTCAAAAAACTGATTGAGAAAGAAAAATTTGACATCATTCACTGTCACACCCCTGTCGGCAGTATTTTGACCCGCCTTGCCGCAAGACGCGCCAGAAAGAAATTCGGTACCAAGGTCATTTACACCGCCCACGGATTTCATTTTTTCAAGGGTGCGCCCAAATTAAATTGGCTTCTTTTTTATCCCGCCGAAAAGCTTTGTGCAAGATGGTGCGATCTTTTAATTACCATCAACGGGGAAGATTTTGAAAGAGCCAAGAAAAAACTGAAAGCCAAAAAAGTCGTTTATGTGCCGGGTGTCGGTGTGGACACCGCGCGCTTTGCCCCCGATGCGGCAAACAGAGATGCGGTGCGCGATTCTTTGGGAATTCCGCGGGATGTTAAACTGTTTATTTCGGTGGGCGAGCTGCTTGACAGAAAAAATCACATTGCCGCCCTGCGCGCTTTGGAAAAAGCCGAGGATCAAACCGCGCGGTATATTGTGGTGGGATCCGGCCCGAATTTGGAAAAACTGACTGCATTAAAAAACGAAACCCTTGCGGGGCGAGTAGACTTTTTGGGATTTCGTAAGGATATTCCCGCGCTCCTTGCCGCTTCTGATTGTTTGTTGTTCCCTTCCTTGCAGGAGGGGCTTCCCCTTGCGGTTATGGAAGCCATGGCGGTGGGACTGCCTGTGATTGCCTCTCCCATCCGCGGCTGCCGTGATCTGATTGTGGACGGAAAGGGTGGCATTTTGACCGATTGCAACGATCCCGCTGCATTTGCCAAAGCCATCGATCAAATCTCTTTACAAGACAGGGAAAAGATTGCCGCCTTCAATCGGGAACGCATAAAAAAATTTGATGTCCGATGTGTTCTTTCCGAGGTGACCGAACTGTATCGTGAAATGGAGAAGAACTGAATGAAAATCCGTGTTTTGCATCTGTTAAAATCCAATATTTTTTCGGGCGCGGAAAATGTGGTCTGTCAGATCATGTCGATGTTTGCGGGGTGTCCCGACGTTGATATGGTGTATTGTTCTCCCGATGGGAAGATTCGCGATGCCCTGAAAGAAAAAAATGTTCCGTTTTTGCCGCTCGATGATTTTTCCGAAAAGTCTCTTAAAAAGGCATTTGCCGCCTATCAGCCCACCGTGGTGCATGCGCACGATGTGGCCGCTTCGGTGCTTGCCGCAAAAGCGTTGGGGAAAAGGGTTCGTATTATCTCCCATGTACACTGTAATCATGAAGATATGCGGAAGTTTACCCCCAAATCCCTCCTTTTTCGTCTCTTTTCCCACCGTTTTCACCACATTTTTTGGGTCAGCGATTCTTCTTTTAAAGACTATCGGTTTGCAAATGCGGTGGCCGAAAAAAGCAGTATTCTTTACAATATCATCCGTTTGGATGATCTTCGTGCCGCGGCAGATGCGTCCGCCGAGTCCTTTGATGTATTATATCTCGGGCGGCTCTGCTACGCCAAAGATCCCGAGCGACTTATTCGTGTTTTTGCAAAGATTTTAGAAAAATGTCCTGATGCCACCATGGGTATCGTGGGGGACGGTGAGATGCGAAACGATGTAAAACGTGTCATCGCAGAGCTTTCTCTTGCCGATAAAGTCAAAATGCTGGGCTTCCAAAGCAATCCAAAACCCATTTTGGCAAGAGCGAAACTTATGCTGATGACCTCCCGTTATGAGGGACTTCCTATGTGCGCGCTGGAGGCGATGGGGCTGGGAATACCCATTGTCAGTACCCCGACCGACGGACTTTGCATTGTGGTAGAGGAAGGGGAAAACGGATTTTTGCGCGAGGATGACGACGGACTTGCCGATTGCGCCGCGCTGCTTATTCGGGATTCTGCTCTGCGTAAACGGGCATCTCTCATTGCTTTGGAAAAAGCGGCCGCTTGGAACGATGAGCGTGTATATTTTAATACACTGATGCAATATTACCAATAACGGACGGAGTTGAACAAAAACATGGATGCACCGATTCGCGTGTTGCAGGTCGTCGGAGCGATGCGGATGGGCGGAATTGAAAATTTTGTGATGAATCTTTACCGCTTGGCCGACCGCACGAAAATTCAGTTTGATTTTCTCTATTTTACAAAAGAAAAAACCGATTTTGATGATGAGATTCTTTCGATGGGGGGGCGTATTTTTTCGGTTTGCGCCCGTCATGAGTCCTTTCGGCGGCACAACAAAGAATTAAAGGCTCTCTTTGCCTGCCATCCCGAATGGAAAACGGTGCATATCCATAATTCTCATGCCATGTGTATCACCGATGCCAAAATTGCCGCCGCGGCGGGCAGATGCGTTGCGGTGCACAGCCACAATTCTTTTGCCGCGCATGGGTTGCTTCACCGCTTTTTCCGTTTGTTTCTCCATCGATATACCCACCGTTTCTTTGCCTGCTCTGATCTTGCCGCAACTTGGATGTTTTCAAAATCCACCAATCAAAAAGGCGCGGTCGAACTGATAAAAAACGGGATTCCTCTTAAAAAATTCGCTCCCGATCGCGATGCCCGTGCAAGGGTGCGTCTGGAATTGGGGATCGCGGAGGATGCTCTCGTTCTCGGCCACGTCGGTCGGTTGACCGAAGCGAAAAACCACAGTTTTTTGCTGGATATTTTTCATGATACGTTAAAGTGTATTCCCGATGCCCGTCTTTTGATTGTGGGCGGGGGAGAGCTGGAGGCGGATATTCGGAAGAAAGCCGATCTTTTGGGACTGACTGATCGTGTTATCTTTACGGGAAACTCTACCCGTCCCCATGAAATGCTGCAAGCGATGGATATATTTGTTTTCCCGTCCATCTACGAAGGTTTTCCGTTGACGCTGGTGGAGGCGCAGGCAAACGGTTTGCCCTGTCTGGTATCCACGGCTGTAACCGCGCAGTCTCTGTTAACACCGAGTGCTTTGCATATACCCCTTACATCTTCTGTAAAACCGTGGGTGGATGCAATCCTTGAGCTTTCACGCAACATACAAAAGCGAGATAATTTCGATATATTGCAAAAAGCGGGATATGATACCCAAACAACCGCCGACAAGCTTTTTGCATTCTATTTGCAAAATAACTGACTCAAAAAGGAAACGTATGGAAAGAATGATCACCGAAAACAAGATACGGCGCACATGGAATAAGAATTTTTTGAATTTCTTATCCGTGGTTTGGTGCGCTCTCTTTTTTGCGCTTATCGTTGCCCGTGACATTCTGGATGCCAATGTACACTTCCTGATCTTAACAGGTGTTTTGGCTTGCGCCATGTTTTTTTCAAGCTACGAAAACGCCGTGGCATTTTTCTGCATGATCATTCCCATGACCAACGGCTTGAAGGCTGCCGCCATCTATCCGGTGGCCGTTATGATCTTATTGGTTCGCCGTAAAAATGCTTTTTCTCCTTTGCAGTTCATTTTCCCTCTTGTTTTTATCGCGTATGAGTACCTCCTTTCTCACACCGATCCTAAGGTGGAGTATTATCATCTTGTTTATTTCAGCGCCGCCATACTGCTTTTTGCTTATTTTATGTTTGATCGGCAAAGCGGCATCGATTATAAAAAAGCCTTGAGCGGCTATATTGTCGGTACGGCGTTTTTTGCGGCGATTATTTTGATTCTTTCGCTTAAAAGTTATACCATTCTTGATTTCTTTCGTACCACCGCCCGATTCGGGGATTTGCCCGGCTATGCGGCCGATCGCGATATTATGCGAGACAATCAAAACAATGTTGCCTACTTTTGTTTGACGGCTGTTGCTTGTTATATCCCTCTTTTGCACAGCTCCATGAAATGGATATATAAGATTTTTATGGCGCTTCCCACACTCTTTTGCTTCTTCTGCGGTCTTTTGACCATTTCCCGCGCCTTTGTTTTGATATTTGCCGTGGTGGCGGCCTACTATGTTTTGATTCATTTGCGCTTTGATCGGAAAAGCTTTTTCGTTTTGTGCGGTGTGGCGCTGGTGGCTTTTGTGGGCTTTTCTTTGCTCGAAAGGTATCCCTTTGTTGCCCAGCGATTTTTCGATCGTTTTGGAGAATCCAATGTGACCATTGACGATGGACGTATGCAGATCATCCGCTTGTACAATGAATTTATGTGGGAAAATGACGGTCGCTTTTTCTTTGGGACGGGTGCTTTGGCGGTGGAAAGTGTTACGGGGATTCGTTCTGCCTTGCATAACGGTACCCAGCAGATTTTTGTGTCATACGGTCTGATCGGCTTTATTTTGTTTGTTTTCCCGTTGGTTTCCGCTTTTATTTCTGTCAACCGACCTAAAATTGCGCCGCTTGTATATTTTGTTCCCCTGTTGGCTGTTTTGGGCTTTACCCAAACCATTCAGTTTATTGCTCCCAGTGTTTTGATGTTACCTATGTGTCTGGCCGTTTTTGCCCTCAAACTCGGGCAGGAGGAGCGGATGATGAGAAACAGGGAGGTGCATCGAAGCGATGATGAAGATGAATATGATGACTAAACGTAAATACACCGATGGGCTTCTTTCCATCCTTGCCAATCGCTTGCATGGATGTCCCATGCCAAACGGATGGGAGGCGGAGATAGATAAAGAGAAGCTTTTCTCGCTTTCGGAGTATCATGCCGTGGGCGGATTGGTTGCCGACTTTTTGCTTTCCTCCGACATACCTCTTTTACCCTCATTCAAAGAGAAACTGCAAAAGTGTTTGATGCGTGATGTGTTTATCGAGGCGGGGCAGTCGGCCGTTGCCGAAAAGTTAAGCGAGGTTTTAAGCGGCGAAAAGATTACCCACATGTTCTTAAAGGGGTATGTAATGCGCAGGTTTTATCCCGCTCCGTCCATGCGTACCTCCTGCGATCTTGATGTACTCATTTCTCCAAAGGATACAGAAAGCGCAAAGAAAGCTCTTTTGAAAAACGGCTTTACCTTTCTTTCCGAGGAAGAAAAGGATCTGCACTTTTCCTATCCCCCCAAGGTGCATATCGAGCTTCACCGCGCCTTGGCGGAAGAAGTGTATAAAGACGGAAAGGTCTATTTCGACGATGCTCTTTTACGCGGGTTGCCGTTTGAGGGGTTTACACGCTTGCAGTCGGATGAGGATTTTTATGTTTACATGATCTTTCATCTTGCCAAGCATTTTATTCTTGGCGGCAGCGGTGTCCGCTCCATTTTGGACATTTGGTTATACCGCAAAAATGTGCGGATGGATGAAGCTTTATTGGAAGCATCCCTTGAAAAGATCGGCCTTGTTTCTTTTGAAAAATCGGTCGTTTTGCTCGGAAAGGTTTGGATGCGAGAGGAAAAAAACATTCCTTTGACCGAAAGCTTGACCGACTTTATCATGGATGCGGGCACCTTCGGACAACAAAAGACCCGCGTCGGTCTTGCCCTCGGCAACCAAAAAAAAGGGCGTTTACGCTATTTATTCAGCCGCGCCTTTCCGCCACGTTCCTCTTTGCAATACCGTTTTCCCATTTTGAAAAAACAACCGTTCTGGCTTCCCTTTTGTTGGTTGGTTCGTTTTTTTGATCCGTTTTTACCCTCCAAATCCAAGCGGTTGCGGGACGAGATAGCGCGATCGGGTATGGATCGGGAGGAAAAAGAGAAAATCATTGCTTTATATAAAGAACTCGGACTATATGAAGTGTTGTAAATAAAGGAGATTAAGATGTCAAAAGTTTTGCTTACAGGCGGTACGGGATACCTTGGCTCACATATTGCCGTTGCTCTCTTAAAAGCGGGGCATGAGGTTGTGCTTGCGGATAATTTTTTAAACAGTACCCCTGCCGTAGTATCCCGCATCGAAGAGCTGGGCGGAAAAAAGGTTAAGATGTTTTCTGTGGATGTTGCCGATGAAGCGGCTCTTACCGCTGTTTTTGCCGACTCGCCCATCGATGCCGTCATTCATTTGGCGGGCTTGAAAGCGGTCGGAGAATCGGTCAGAGACCCCATAAGATATTATCAGAACAATCTTGGTTGCACCATCAATCTTTTAAAGGTGATGGAAAAGTTTGGGGTAAAAAGCGTGGTCTTTTCTTCCTCTGCCACCGTGTACGGCGTTCCCGATGTTGTGCCCGTTTCGGAGGTTGCCGAGGTAGGAAGATGCACCAATCCTTACGGTTGGACTAAGTATTTCGGTGAGCTGATCTTCCGTGATGCCGCCACTGCCGACAAATCCCTTTCGGTGGTGCTCCTTCGGTATTTTAATCCCATCGGCGCCCATGAAAGTGGTAGAATCGGCGAAGCGCCGAGCGGTATTCCCAACAATCTGATGCCCTATCTTTTGCAGGTGGCAGTCGGCAAGCGGGATTGTCTCCATGTTTTTGGTGACGATTACGATACTCCCGATGGCACGGGTGTGCGGGATTATATTCATGTTTGCGATCTGGCCGAGGGACATGTGGCGGCTGTGGAATATTCTTTGGGCATGACGGGCTGCGAAGACTTTAACCTCGGTACGGGTAGCGGTTATTCGGTTCTTGATCTGGTGCGTGCCTTTGAAAAGGAAAGCGGTGTCAAGATTCCCTACGTCATCGATCCCCGTCGTCCGGGGGATGTGGCATCCTCTTATTCCGACCCGAGTAAGGCCGAAAAAATTTTGGGCTGGAAGGCGAAAAGAAATCTCGATGATATGTGCCGAGATTCCTGGATGTGGGCCAAAAACAATCCCAACGGATACGAAGACTAATGAAAAAAACGACCGAATTTCGGTCGTTTTTTATGTTTATCGGTTGTCGGAGGGGGGGAGGTTATGTCGGGTAATGGGAACCATCAGCCGCTGGGCGATGGATGCGAGAAGCACAAGATCGTAGAGGGCAAAATATAACTGCTGGTCGGCGTAGTGAAGAAAAATAACCGAATAGATGCGGGGGATGAGATCGGCGCCGAGGGCAAGGATGGAGATGCAGGCGAAGATAAAGTGTTGCTCGGGCTTCCACTGACGGCGTTCGGGCAGATACATTCTGGCTTCATATAAGAAGAAGAGTGTGATGGCGCAGGCGGAGAGCAGGTTGGAGGTATGGAAGCCTGCCGATGCGTAGGTTGAAACGCGGATGAAGATTTCAAGCAAGCGAAGCGCATTCCAAATCACGGGGATGAGCGCAAGATAGAGCATGCCCGGCACACACTTTTGTTTGACGCGGCTGATGTAAAAAAAGTAGGCGGCGTTGCAGGCGCAACCGATGGCCAAGAGGTAATAGAAAAAGACAACATTGGTGGCGCGGGCGGCTTGCACAAACACGTCAACGGTGCAAACGCTCGAGGTGATGGCCAAAAGAAAATTGAAAAGGCGGATGCTTTTCGGCATAAACGGTTTTGGGAGAGGGGGGCGCACCGCGTGGAGCGGGATATGAACCGTATCGCTTGATTTGCCGGGCAGATCGCGGCGGTAATGCCGTCCCGAAGATTCACCCGACGGGAAACGAAGAACGAAACGGAGGGTGAAAATTATGAGGATCAAAAGAACCAGCACAATATTGAAAGCGCGGCAACCGCTCGAGGTGGAAAAAGACTGTATGTTAAAATTTTCCGCCGACGGTAAAATCAAAATACGGTAGATAGCCAAAATGACCGACGCGAGTATGGTGGCTAAAACCAAATAGGTGATGTGAAGATTTTTGATGATCTTTTTGTTGGAGTTGGGTTGATTTATCATGTTTTTATCCTTCTGCCGTAATGCTTCCGGCCGAAATTTCGGTCAAATACCGACCGAGTCGGGGGGCCTGATCCTCGCGGATGCTGACCGCCATGGAGACACGTTCGCTAAACGAGGTATGCACAATCTCGCAGCCCATGCGGGGCAGATCGTACAGCACCTTTTCGTAAAGGGCGTAGGGGAGGGTGAAGGCGAATTTTTTCCAAGGGTAGAGTATTTCGGTTCCCGCTTCATCGAGCACCAACTTGGCAGAATGGGCGTAGGCGCGGACAAGTCCGCCCGCTCCTAATAAAATGCCGCCAAACCAACGGGAAACCACACAGACAACGCCAAACAGTTCTTCCCGCTTTAATACTTCCAAAACGGGCATACCTGCTGTTCCTTTCGGTTCGCCCGCATCTGAGCAACGCACGGCAGAACCGCCGCGGTCAATGTAGGCGTAAACGTTGTGGGTAGCGGTGTCATTTTTGGATGAGATCTCTTTAATAAAGGCCTGCGCCTCGTCCACCGTGTCGATGGGGGCGATGTAGCCTGTGAAGATACTCTTTTTTTCGGTGAAGGTGGCCGTTGCTCTGCGGCACACCGTTTTGTATCCGTCCATAGATCAAAGATCGGCCGGATTGTAATAGAACCGGCTTTTTTCGCTGATAAAGCGCTTACGGGCGGCGATGTCATCGGTATCATTGCCTAAAAGAACATGGAACATGCGGTAGGTTTCGTCCTCGTCCTCGGGCATGATACGCAAAAGACGTCTCGTTTCGGGGTTCATGGTGGTCAGCCACATCATGTCGGGTTCGTTTTCACCCAAACCCTTGGAGCGCTGGATGGTGTACTTCTTGTCGCCGAAGCTCTCGAGGATTTTGGTTTTTTCGGCTTCGTTGTAGGCAAATTTTGTTTCCTTGCCGCAGTTGATCTCGTAAAGGGGAGATTCGGCGATGTAGACCCTGCCTTCGCGGATGAGGGTGGGAAGGAGGCGGTAAAAGAGGGTCAAAAGCAGGGCGCGGATCTGGAAGCCGTCTTCATCGGCATCGGTACAAAGAATGATCTTGCTCCATTTGAGTTGGTCGAGTGAAAATTCGGCCAAAAGCTTATTGGATTTGGTTTTGATTTCCACACCGCAGCCGATGACTTTTAACAGATCGACGATGATGTCGCTTTTAAAGATACGGTCGTATCCCGCTTTTAAGCAGTTGAGGGTTTTGCCGCGGACGGGAATGATGGCCTGAAAATCGGCGTTTCGACCTAGTTTACAGGAGGTCAGAGCCGAGTCTCCCTCCACGATGTAAAGCTCGCGGAGCGCGGGGTCTTTGCTGCGGCAGCCGACGAATTTTTCCACGTTGTTGGCCACGTCGATGGGGGCAGAGAGCTTCTTTTTCAGATTCAAACGCGCCGATTCGGCATCCTCGCGGCTTCTCTTGTTGATGAGTACCTGCGCGACGATCTTGTCGGCAATGGCGGGATTTTCGGCGAAAAACACCTCTAAACGTTGGAGGAAAAACTCGGTCATTGCTTCGGCAATGAAAGTGTTTGTGATGGCTTTTTTGGTCTGGTTGGCGTATGACGTTTGGTTGGAGAAAGAAGAAGTGACCAGAATCAGACAGTCTTCAACATCGGGGAATGTGATCTTCTGCTCGGTTTTGCCATACTTATTGTTGCTGCGCATGTAGGTGTCAAGCGCCTTGACAAAAGCGGTGCGGGCGGCCTTGTCGGGGCTGCCGCCATGCTCAAGAAAGCTTGAGTTGTGGTAATATTCGATGCGCTGTCCGTAGTTTGTAAAGCAGACGGCGGCGTTTATAAGAAGCTTATAAGGCTTCATGTCGGCGCGGTCGGCGCCTGTTCTTTCGGCAGTCCAAAGCATGGGGGCCGAAAGGGGGACGCGGGAAACCTTTTCGACGGGTTCTTCCCCCTCCATGGGGAGATTTTCTTCTTCGGTTTCCTCGACACTTTCGTTTAGTCCTGCCAGCTCGCGGACATAGTCGAGGATGCCGTTTTCATAGCAAAATGTCTGTCTGTCCCATGTTTTGTCGGGATTTTCAAGGGCGAGATTGATGACAAGTCCCGCGTTGACCACTGCCTGCTTTTTGCAGACCGAGATGAAGTAGGAGGCGGGCATGTCGATGTCGGTAAAGACCTCAAGATCGGGCTTCCAATGGATGACGGTGCCCGTTCTTTTTTTCGGCCAATCTTCTTTGTTGAGTTTGCCCTTGGGTTCACCCTTGGCAAACGAAATGGTGTATTTGGTATGGTTGGTGTAGGAGGTGACGTGCATAAATTCCGAGCTGTACTGGGTGGAGCAGGCGCCGAGACCGTTCAGACCCAGTGAAAATTCATAAGCGCCGCCGTCCTGGTTGTCGTATTTACCGCCGGCGTACAGTTCGCAAAAGACCAGTTCCCAGTTAAAGCGCTTTTCTTTTTCATTCCAATCGAGCGGTACGCCCCGCCCGAAGTCCTCCACCTGAATGGAGCGGTCGGCAAAATAGGTGACGTTGATCTCGCGACCGTACCCCTCGCGGGATTCATCGATGGAGTTGGAGATGATCTCAAATACCGAATGTTGGCAGCCCTCCAGTCCGTCCGAACCGAAAATAACGGCGGGTCTTTTACGGACGCGGTCTGCACCTTTTAAAGATTTGATGGATTGATCGGAATAAGCTGTTTTCCCTTTTTGAACCATGATAATCCCTTTCGACACGATATATTGTACACAATACCAATTCATTATACCATACATTTATATTTATTTCAAGAGTGAATTTGTCAGTATATTTCACGGCCATTGGGTGATAGGATGTTAAAAAAAAGGGGGGATGGAAATGACTTATATTAGTGAGATCAATCGTTTTTGGCGGGTATCCAACGGGTTGGCGCTGTCTGCCAATGCCAAAGTTTTGTATCTTTATCTTTTGCATGAAAGCAACGCGGTGGGGTTAAAGAGAGAATTTTGTTTGCCGGTTGCTTCCATCAAAGCGGGAACGGGCCTAACACAAAAGCAGTACTATACCGCCCGTAATATTTTAAGTGCGCAGGGGTTGGTGGCGTTTAAAATCCATGAGGCGACCCACACTGCAAGCATCAAAATGTGTCTGTTTGATCAGCCGAGCGCTTTTCCCTACGGCATACCGAATGGGAAGCCGAGTGGGAACCCGAGTGGGAACCCGAATGGGAACCCGAAAAATTTCTATCTATATAATAATACATATAGAGAAGAGGAGAGTAGAAGGCAAATGCCAAAAACGTATGACACGAATGTCTTTTTTGGCGCCGCCGTTGCCCGCGGCGAAAAGTGTGAGGATGCATAAATCGCCCGTAAGGTTTTTTTAGGGTTTGGTATGCTAGGGGCGATTTGAGAATCGCCCCTACGGTATATAAACCATGTAACATGGTAGAAAAGAAAAAGCAGATGCACCTACATCTGCTTTTTGGATGGATTTAATTTTTATACGGCATATCGGCGGTGTCGATCTGTTTGCCTCCGTTTTCTGCCGATTCGATCATGCGGCTGACCAGCCAGATGGTCTGCGCCGATGAACGGGAGGAATTGAGGGTGTTTTTCTTTCCGTTTTCCAGCATATCGCTAAAATAGCGGATGGCGCCGAGCACACCGTCGTTGTTGTTTGTTTCGGGGGTAAAGCTTTCTCCCTCGCAGGGGATGACGGTCAGATTGTCGCCGTCTAATATAATCGTTGCTTTTTCCAGCGAGATGCGGTATCCCGATTGGAATGGGAAGTTGTCCGAAAGGGCCCAGTCGCCGACGGCGTGGGCGGTGAAGCCATCGTAAATGAGGGTGGTATGGTTGGTGTCAAAGCGGGTGAAAACATTGACCGAGTGGGTGGAAACCGCTTTGGGATCGCCGAAGAAGAAGCGGGCAAGGTCGATGTCGTGCATGTGCATATCAAGGATACAGCCACCCGATTTATCGGCATTCAAAAGCCAAGGATTCCAGCGCGGGGGTTGGGACAGACGGTGGAATTCGGCATCGATCACTTTGCCGTAGGTCTTATCGTCGATCATTTTCTTGACGTATTGGTTGATGTCGGTGAAACGGAGGAGGTGACCGATGAGAAGGTGTTTGCCCGATGCGTTTCTCGCCGCAATCATTCTGTCGGCCTCTTCAAAGGAGAGGGCCATGGGCTTTTCGGAATAGACGTTGTAGCCCTTGGAGAGAAGATTGCAGACCGTTTCGCAGTGGAGGAAGGTGGGAACGCAGACATCCAGAAAATCGAGCTGTTCTTTTTCGAGCATCTCGTCCAAATTGTCGTACAGATGATAGGCAGACAGATCGTTGCCCCCATCGGAAGCGATGTTGATGCTGATGTTTTTGGTGAATTGGGAGGCGTTGATATCAAAGATGGATACCAATTTTACATTAGGATCCTTTTCCTGCATGATGGCTTCATAAGCGCGTTTATGTATTCTTGCGATGCCGCCAAAGCCGACGAGTCCTACTTTTAACATACATTTTCTCCTTTCTTAAAAGAAAACAATTTAATTGTATAACAACGCGCGCGCATTGTCAAGGGAGGCTTGCGTGACCGTGATGCCGCCGAGTATGCGGGCAAGTTCCAAAACGCGCTCTTCGCCCGCAAGGGGGCAGATGCGGCTTTCGGTACGGCCGTCGGGGGTAATGTCTTTTTTGACGGTTTGGTGATCGTCGGCCGAGGATGCCACCTGCGCCGAGTGGGTGATGGAAAGAACCGAGACGGTGGCGGAAAGCTTTTTGAGTGTCTCGCCGATCTTTTTGGCAGTCTTACCCGAAACGCCGCTGTCGATTTCATCGAGGATCAAAAGATCGCGGTCAAAGGATAAGGCCAAAAGGGTACGCAGGGCGAGCATCAGACGGGCAGCTTCGCCTGCAGAGGCGGTTTCCGCCAAGGATTTTTCACTCTCGCCGCGGTTGGCAATGATGCGGAAAGAGACGTTGTCGATGCCGTCGGGCTTTAGATTTAAAAGTGTTTTTTGCCCCGTGCCGTCTTTATCGGGAGAGAGGATCACGGCAGGGGTGATGGAAACCGAAAAGCGCATGTTTTCAAGATCGAGGGCGGCAAGTTCTTCGTGGAGGGCATCGGTCAGCTTGCGCGCTCCCTCTTTTCGGATGCTTGAAAGTATTTCGCCCTTTTTGACCGCTTCCTTGTAGGCGGCAAGACGCACCTGCTTTAAGGTTTCGGCGCTCGCTTCGCCGTCATCCAGCAAAGAAAGCTGTTTTTCCAAATACGCCTGCTTTTCCATGGCGCTTTCCACCGTACCGCCGTAGCGGCGGGCAATTTGACGGAGGGTAAAAAGCCGTTCTTCGATGCGGTTGAGCTCATCCTCGGCGTTTTCACCGACATCCCCCGCAAGCTTTTTGACATCGTCGCGGAGAGATTCCAGTTCATACGCAATGTCGCCCACGCGGGCAGAGACATTTGCAATATCGGGGATCAGCTCGCTCAGGGTATCCAGCGCATCCTTGGCTTCAAATGCAAAATCGACCGCTCCCGATTTTTCACCGCACCCGAAGGCTTGGAGGGCGCGCGTGAGGGTGGAGGAAAGCTTGGCGGCATTTTTTAAAACATCCCGTCTTTTGGTCAGCTTTTCTTCCTCGCCTGCTTTCAGTTGCGCCGATTTTAAATCGTCAAGCTGCATTTTGAAAAGCTCTTGCTTTTCTTTGGCTTCGCGCAGGTTTTCCTTACAGCTTTTGTAGGATGCCGAGGCAGAACGGTAGGCGGCGTAGGCGCTCTTGTATTCCTCCAATGCCTGTTCGCCCGAGGCAAAGCGGGTCAGGTATTCAATGTGATTTTCTTCTTTGCAAAGCGATTCGGTATCGCCGCGGGATTGGATTTCCAAAAGATCAGCCATGACCTGACGCAGAATGGTCAGGGTAGCGGGGCGTCCGTTGATGAGGATTTTGGTTTTGCCGTCGGCCGTGATGGTACGGTTGATCCAAAGTTCGGCTTCTTCCTCCTCGTCATCCAGCAGGGAAAGTTCTTTTAAAGAATCGATTTGTTTTTTTGAAAGGGGAGAAAAAACAGCCGAGAGTCGGCAGGTATCCTCCCCGTGTCGGATAAATTGGGGCGCGGTGCGGCCGCCCGCTAAAAGCTTGATGGCCTCCAAAAGAAGGGTTTTACCCGCGCCTGTTTCACCCGTGATGGCGCAAAACCGTCCCTTTGGCTCAAAATCAGCCTTTTTGAATAGGGCAAAGTTTTCAAGATGGAGCGTTTTCAGCATAACTTGTCCCCCTAAAAGCGAACGATCGAGCGTCGGTAGCTGTCGGCCAGCTTGCGGGAAAGAAGATCGTGGACATTTTGGTTTTTCAAGCGAATGAGGCGGGTGGTGAGGGGAGAGCCGGTAATGGTCACCCCTTCGTTTTGCGAGAGGGTGCAGACCGTTTTACCGTCGGACAGCACGACAAGCGAATCGTTTCTGGCTGTCAGAAGACTTAGGGTGATGACGGTGTTGTTGGAAAAAACAACCGGCGGCGTACGGGAAAGGGTATGGGGACAGACGGGCAAAAAGGAGATGACCCGCAGGGAGGGGTCGAGGATGGCGCCGCCTGCCGCCAGATTGTAGGCGGTAGAGCCTGTGGGGGTGGAAAACAAAAGTCCGTCGGCATGAAGATGCTGAATGAGGGCGCCGTCGGCCGAAACGTCGGCATCCAGCATGGTGTGATTTTGTGAGGTGATGAAAATGTCGTTTAACGCGGTGGCGCAAAATCCGCCGTCGGTTTGAAAGGAGATCATGCTCCGTTCTTCTATGATGGCATTTTCTTCACACAGAAAGCGATCGACGTAATCCAGTTCATCCTTTTCCAGTTCTGCCATAAAGCCCACCCGTCCGAGTGAGATGCCGAGGATGGGAATGCCTGCGGGGGCGGCAAAGGCGGCTACCGATAAAATGGTGCCGTCCCCTCCCGGTACGATACAAAACGAGATGTCAGAAAGGTTTTCGCTATCAAAGAGCAAAACATCCTCCTTGCAGTCGATCATTGGATACAGCTCGGCTGAAACAAGCGGAGTGATGCCATGCTTTTTCAGTCGGCCGATCAAGTCGAGTGAGATCTGCAAAGCGTCGTTTTTTTCCATGTTTGGCAGGAGCGCCACACGTTTGTTGCTCATGATTCCCTCCGAAAAATGGCTAAAAATTCACGGTTACCGTCTCCGCCCGTAATGGGGGAGGGGATGATGTTTTGCATACAAAGTCCCGCTTCCTTGGCGGCGGCTTTGATCGTTTCAATACAAGAAAAAATTTTCTTTTCGTCTTTGACGATGCCGCCTTTTCCCAAATCCTTGCGGGAGGTCATCTCAAATTGCGGCTTGATGAGAGAAATCAAATGTCCACCCTGCGATAAAATGGCCGCAAGGGCGGGATATAAAAGCCGCTGGGAGATAAAGGAGACATCCATGGTGATGAGAAAAAGGGGAAGATAGGGTGTCGGATCGAAGGCGCGCAGATCGGTCTGCTCGAGCATGACGACACGCCCATCGTTTTGCAATGTGGGGTGAAGCTGGTCTTTTCCCACGTCGAGCGCAATGACTTTTTTGGCCCCGTGCTGCAAAAGACAGTCGGTAAAACCTCCCGTCGATGCCCCCACGTCGAGCACCGTCATGCCCGTCGGGTCGATGTTGAAAACGCGCAGGGCTTCCTCTAACTTTAACCCGCCGCGGGAAACATATCGGGTGAGAGGGGATGGGATAAGCGCTATTTTGTCACCCTCCTCCACCGCGGCGGCGGGACGGGTGACGGTTTTCCCGTTGACTTGAATACATCCCTCTTGAATGAGACGGACGGCGCGGCTTCGGCTGATGTCGGGAAAATCTGCCGCGATACGAATATCCAGCCGCATATCAGTTTTCAAAAAAGGATTCGACCAGTGTGTTGGCATCCAGACCCGCATGCCGGAGCAGGGCAGAGCGGCTACCATGGGGGACGAATCGATCATCGATGGCGAAAATGCTTGTTTTGGCTTCGGGGAGACCGAGGGCGGTACGGTTTGCAAGGAGAGATTCCATCACACCGCCGCGGCGGATGCCCTCTTCCAAGAGAAAGATGCGGTCAACACCGCAAAGGGGGGAGAGGACTTTCTTCAGATCGGGGAGGGGGTGGAGACGGGTTAAAAGCAGGACAGCGACCTGCTTGCCAAGCGCTTTGATCTCTTTGGCTGCCTTGAGGGCTTCTTCGCAAAGGTTGCCGTAGGTCACGATGAGAAGATCGGCATGCCCATCCCCCCACAACGCGGCAGGCGCATACGCGGGGAAAGCGGCGGCCGTCAGGGGCATTTCACAGCCTTTGGGATAACGGACGGCGCGGACACGCGGATCGGTTTTCAATTCTTTGACCGCCTTTTTCAGTACGGTGGATAAAGAGCAAAGGGTTGCGGGGGCATCCAAAATCAAACCCGGGACGGTAGAGAGGAGCGGGACATCAAATACCCCGTGATGGGTGGCACCGTCACCATCGCAAAAGCCTGCGCGGTCGATGCCTAAAAGAAGCGGGAGATTTTGGAGGGCCGCATCATGCAAAACCTGATCGTAACACCGCTGAAAAAAGGTGGAATAGACGGCATAGACAGGCAGAGCGCCACCCGCGGCAAGTCCTGCGGCATAGGTGGCGGCGTGCTCCTCGGCGATGCCGACATCATAAAAACGGTCTTTATAGGTTTTTGAAAATTCATTGAGTCCGCAACCGTCTGCCATGGCGGCGGTGACGGCGCAGAGATTCTTTTCCCGCCTTGCCAAGGCGCAGAGGGTGGAGCCGAAGGTGTGGGAAAAGGTGGGGGTGGATTTTTTCGTCTTGGCGCTTGACGAAACCGAGTGATAGAGGGAGGGGTCGTTTTCGGCGGGAGAATATCCCTTGCCCTTGCGGGTGCGCAGGTGCACAAACACGGGGCCCTCGCAAGCGCTCGCCTCTTTGAAAAGCCGTTCCACCACCCTTAAATCGTTTCCATCGGCAGGGCCGAGATAGTAAAGGCCGAAAGGATCGAGCGCGGTGGGATAGACCATTTTTTTGATGTTGACCTTGGTGTGCTGGATGGCATCGGTCAGGGCATGACCGACCAAGGGGATGGCATTGAGGGCAGAACGGGTCTTGCGCTTCAGGGGATAGTAAAAGCCGCTGGAACGCATTTTGGACATATATCCCGACATGGCACCCACGTTTTTGGAAATGGCCATATCGTTATCGTTTAAAACGATGATGATGTTGTCGGTGGGCTTTAAATTGTTGAGGGCTTCGTAGATCATGCCCCCTGTCATGGCACCGTCACCCACCACGGCGATGGTTTTGCCGAGATTTGCTTTTCCGCTTTGCTTCTCGCCCCGCAAAATACCCAGCGCGGCAGAAATGGCGGTTCCCGAATGGCCTGCGCCAAAGGGATCGAAGGGACTTTCCTCCCGACGGGTAAAGCCGCAAAGGCCGCCATAGGAACGGAGGGTGGCGAATTGATCTCCGCGCCCCGTTAAAAGCTTATGTATATAACTTTGGTGCCCGACGTCATAGACGATCTTGTCGATCGGGGGAGAAAAGACACGCATCAACGCCACAGATATTTCGGCAACACCGAGATTGGACGCCAAATGTCCGCCCGAAATATTGACCTGTCGGATCAAAAAACGGCGGAGGCGGTTGGTATAAATCTCGGCTTGCGTCGGCGTAAGCTTTTTGAGTTCATCGGGTGTTAAAAATCGCATTTTATCTTTACATCCTTATAATAATGCCAATTTACCTCATCATTATATCACAGTTTACTCGCAAATATATGAACAAATTGTTAATTACGCCGTTTTACAACATCCGTTTCACTTGACAGATTCATTTTATTCGGGTAAAATTCCCATGGAGGAATCCGTATAAAACCAAGGAGGACAAAACCATGAAATACCGTGTGTTTTCCGAAAATACTTGGGTGTATCCCGATACCGTTATATCCGACGATGTCTGTGACTTGCCCATAAAACTGCATGTGGCGCGCGGCTCGGATGTTTGTTTTCAGCTTTTGACCGACCTACACCTTGCGGGGGACGAGCCCTTTTCCTTTTCGTCCGATCTGCCCGAATCCACCGCGGTGGTGTATCAGCTTCTCAAAGCGAGGGTCGGCAGAAACAGCGGGGCTAAGACCTATACCACCGATCGCTATGAAGATGCCATGCATTTTGTTACCCGCAAAGCGCCTTTTGAGGTGTATGATGTGACAAAGCCGCTTTGTGACAATAAACTCTCTGCGGGGAGAGGGGCGTTTTACATTCGTCTGGATGTTGCCATCGATGCCATTCCCGGTGCTTACGAGGGGTGTGTATCTTTGCAGATCGGTCGGGAGAATCTGACGATTCCTTTGACTCTGAAAGTTTACAATGCGCAGGTGCCCCCGCTTGAAAAATCCGCCTTCCACATGATCAATTGGATCTATTTTGACCGCCTCGCCGAGCAGCACGGCGTGGAGGCGTACGGGGACGAATACCTTCATATCCTCAAAGAGTATTTGAAAAACCAGCTCGATATGCGAAACGATTATTTGATGATCCCGTCGGGTGAGCCTGTTCGGGACGGTGACGGCAAGGTGGTGGATTTTGATTTTTCCAAGGCTGCTTTGATCGGAAACTTGGCTTTGAGCATGGGCTTTAAGTATGTCCTCGGCGGATTCGTTGCGCGGTTTGAAAAATGGGATGAACCCGAACAGTATTTGCTTTGGGACAGAGAGGTGGGGTGTACCACCGTCGAGGGATTCAGACAGCTGAAAATCTATTTTAAAAGAGCCTATGAATGTGTCTTGAAAAACGGTTGGGAAGAGCATTATATGCAGTGCTTGGTGGACGAACCGCAATTTGCAAACAGTCTGTCCTATCGCGCGCTTTCGGGTATTTGCCGCCAAAATATGAAGGGTGTTATCATCAACGATCCCGTCGAAACCACCGATATCGAGGGCGCGGTGGATGTTTGGGTTGTCAAGCAGGCGGTGTATGAAAAGCATTTGGAAACCTTCCGAAAGCTGCAAAGCATGGGAGAAGAAATGTGGATATACACCTGCGGTTTTCCCGCGGGCGGGACTATGAACAGAATAGCGGATCTGCCCTTGACGGCATCCCGTCTGCCCATGTGGCTTTGCTGTAAGTACCACTGCCCCGGCTTTTTGCACTGGGGATACCATGCCCACGATCTCGGTGCGGAAGATCTTTGTACTCCGACGGGAAGAAATTTTTATCCTCCCGGAAACGCTTCGGTCATTTACCGCGGTGACGGCAGACCTTGGTATTCGGTGCGCGGTCATTTGCAGCGCGCGGGCGCGGCCGACTATGAGCTGCTTTATCAGCTGTCCCAAAAGGACAGAGCAAAGGCTGAAGAGATCATCGAAAAATGTTGCAGAAGCTTTGATGATTACGAGAGGTCGGGCGAGGTGATCGATGCCGCCCGCGTGGAATTGCTCGAGGCGCTGGATTGACCGATTTTTTGTAAATTTGAACAAATTGTTAATTACACCCCCCTTTGTGTCGCTTCTTTCGTGTGGATGCATATAGTAATAGTATCCGTACAAAAAGAGGGAAAGGTGGGGTGTTTTTTATGTGGAGAGGGGGACAAAAATGCGCGGGTATTTCGGTGTGTGCCTTTGGCGCGGGGCTTATGCTTGCCTTCTTTTTACCACCCTGTATTCTTGTGGTTCTGGAAGCCGCCGTTATTGTATCGGCGGGGGTGTTTTTTTGCGTTGGGTAACAAAATAAATTTGATTCGGAGGGAAATACATGAAAATCATTTTGCTTCGTCCGCCGCGGTTTATACAAAGAATATTGCGCCGATTTGTCAAATGAACGGGGATGGATAAAAAGAAAGCGGGAGGCCAAGGCGACGTACTCTTAAGGACAGTTTTTAATCATAGCTAAAGGACAGTAAAATAGCCGATATGGTTTTATTTCCGTATCGGCTGTTTTTTTATTGTATCACCGCCTCCGGTGGTGAGTAAGTGCGCACTTGCAGCAAACAAAAAGCCTCCCTTTACACAAGGGAGCCTTTTTATGTTCATCTATGGACTGTCAATTTTCCTGACAAGAACTGACTTAATTAAAGACACCGATATTTTGCCAAAGACAATCCCTCAGTCGCTTTGCGACAGCTCCCTTTACACAAGGGAGCCTTGGTTAGTGCTAACTCGTTCGATTTCAAATAAACTAAAATTTGGTTATGGTCTTTAATTAAGGCATAGGAAGCACTGCATTTATGGACACAAACGCAAAACACGGCACACCTCTTTCGAGATATGCCGTATTCTAAAAAACTGTCCTTTAGAGTGAGGCTCTAAAGCCTCCCGTTGTTTGTTTTGTGTGTACTTATGGATTGCTTACATCATCGAAATTGATGATGGTGGATTTCCAAGGGGGCAGTCCGCCAAGATCGAGATTGTTTTCATCGGTGATGGTACAGACCTGATCGCCATGGTTGGAAAAGGGCTTTTGGCATTTGGCGAAGAGGTTGTTTTTCAGGGTCAGATTGGTGTTTTTTACCGTGAGGGCAAGACCGTGCTCCTTGCGCTGGAAGTGGTGGAAATAGCAATCGGTGATCAGCGAGGTGAGGGGGCTGTCGGGGTTTTTCCAAACGTAGGAAACCCCGTAGGAAAAGCCTGCCACTTCGCAGTTTTCCATGGTAAAGCGGTTGCCGCTGACCGATATGGCGGTGGTGGTGGGAAGGCGGTTGTAGTAGGTTCGTTTGCTGTTTCCTCCCAAGGCGCCTTCGTAGGCGCGGTTGTAGTGGCTGTAATGGGTGTAGGGATCGACACCGACGATGGACAATCCCGTCAGTGTGATGTCGTCAAGGGTGATGTCCAAAAGGGGTTGGCTTGTAAAGACCGATGAGGTGAGGATGGCGCCGCGCGAGACCGAGCCGTCTTCCCGCACCCGTCCACGGTCGCTTGCCAGTGTGACGCCCTCGGGGATGACGAGGGTGGTGACGGTGCCGTCGGGATTGGAAAAATCAATGGTTGCATCGCCGGGGATGAAGATGACATCTCCCGCCTGCACCGAGATGAGGGCAAATTGCAGATCATAGATGTTTTTGACGGTATAGGCGCCTTGGGTATATCTGTTTTGTGTGCTTTGACCGCCTGCCGAAAGGGTGTGCAGATGGTTGCGGGTAAGTCCCGTCAAGCGCTCCAAGGCGGTATTGAGCGCGGTTTTGAGTCCCGCGGTATCCTTTTTGCCAAGCGCCGATACCAGTGGGGCGTAGGGGGAGGCTTCCAGCGGATAGAAGGCGGCTGTCGGCAGGGGGGCGGAGGAAAACAGGGTCAAATCGGGCGCTTTGTTTTCGGCGGGAATCAGGGGTTCGAGGGGTCTTGAGCCTGTGGCAACACCGTTTTTGGTTTCTCCCGCAAGCTTATACATGATGTAAGGGTTTTTTAGGTTATAGACGTTGTTTTGACAGATGTAACGCTTTTCGTAGATAGAATCGTCCACACCTGCAAGATCACATTCGCCGCTGTTGTGGAAATAGGGGGAATAGGCAAAGAGGTTGTATCTGCAAATAAAGTCATCCGAGGGCAAACCGCCGATGGAAAAGAGGGGGACGGGAGAAAGAAATGTGTTGTTTTCGACCACAATCGATTCGGCGGCAATCGTTTGGGCGGTGTAATCGGCATCGTATCCGCTGCCTTGGGCAATGAAAATGGGGAGTTGGGTGTTGCCTGCATCGAGGTTGTCACGGAAAATCAAAGACGAGGTTGCGCCTTCCACCGATACACAGGTATTCACCGAGGAAAAGAGGCAGTTTTCTACCGTCAGCGATCCGTTGGAAAGGGCGATGGCAATACCCGGTTCGCCTTGGATGTTATGAAAAAAGCTGTTTTTGATTGTGACACCGCCGGATGCGACCTTGACGGCGGTCTCGGCAAAGCCTGCGATTTCGCAGTTGTTGATCGAAGTGTTGTCGCCCGCGAGGAGTATGCCGAAGGATATACCGCTTTGACCGCTCGGCCCTTGGATGACCAGACTGTCAAGTTTTGCGTTCTCTGCCAGCATTAAAAACAGGTCGGTGTCGCAGGAGATTTTCAAAACGCCGCCTGTTTTTCCGTTTTGTCCCCGCTCGCCCGACAGTGTAACCCCTGCGGGGATACGCAGACGGGAGGGAGAATCCTTGTCAAGATAGTTTTGCACCGTGCCTGCCGTGTAAAGATCAGCCATGTCGATCTCGATTTCATCGCGGATGACGATGACGTCTCCCGGAACCGCCACCGCAAGCGCGGCCAGCAGATTGGCCTCATCCATGGCGACCATGGTGGGTTTGGGCGCGTTGTTTTTCAAAACGCCCGCCGACAGACGGTTGCCGTATGTATCCTCGCCGTCCTTTAAAGGGAGGAGGGGGGCGTAATCATAATACAGACCGACATCCTCGCTCTCCCGCAGAATACTGCCGAGATAAGATGTGATGAGGGCGGGGTCTGCGTTTTTATTTTGTAACATATCCTCCAGTGTCAAAAGACGGGTGTAGAGGGCGGCGTTGTCATAAAAACGGCTGCGCACGGGGATGAGTCCCGAAACGGTTTCGTTTTTCACGGTAAGGGGAATCAGTTCGGGTTTGTCTTCCTCATCCTTTTTACCGCCATCCTCTTCATCGGCATCGGGGGGGAGAGGGGATTGGTCGGTCGGGCGATCGGTTTGATCATCGGGTGTTTCTTTGCCGACCGCACCGCAGGAGAAGAGGGTGAGAAAAAGGGTCAAAACGAGAAGAAACGATAAGAGTTTTTTTGTGTTTTTCATAAAAGGCACCTCGCATGGACGGATTGGGGTGAAGTGTATTTTATCTCCTTCCATTATATAGGGGCGCGGGAGAGTTTGTCAATAAATTTTCTGATGCAAAAGCGGTCATTCTTTCTGCCAAGGTCGCAAAGCAAGCCCTAGACTTTCCTCTTCCGGACACTACTGTGTCCGCTTCCCAATGCCCGAACTCGAGACGTTTGTAAACGCTTTTATCACGCTTTCGTATTGACTTGCCAAGATTAAATTTACCGCGTGTTTCCTTCTTACCTCGGCTTCTCCCTTTTCTTCTGAGCACTTTTAGATTAACATCTATGTACTTTTCATATATCCAACGATATATCGTTCTCGTCGATGGCATTTTCATTTCACAAGGTGTAGATGCTATCTGCTCGGGCGACCAAGTTTCTTTAAGTCTATCTTTTATGTATTCTAATTTCTTTTCATCTTGAAACATTCCTCTATGACAATACGATCTTCGCAAAAGATATTTCTTTTGCGCCGTGTGTGGATAATATGTGGGTATATCATACATATGCGTAAAGTTCCTGTTCAGTTCTCGGGAAATTGTGCTCACATTCCTTCCCAACAATTCTGCTATTTTTCGATAACTGTACCCTTTTTTGTAATATTCCCGTAGACAACAGCGCTCTTCTATGGTAAGATGTTTATAGTTCATACGAATCTCCTTGTTGGTTTATTGTGTGGTAACTCTATTCTAACACAGATTCGTATGAACTTTCAATTTTTTACTGTTGCACTTGATAGTATAACTCACCCTTGGATAAAAAAAGAACGAAGTAAAAACTTCGTTCTTTTTTGGTGGAGCATACGAGACTCGAACTCGTGACCCCAACACTGCCAGTGTTGTGCGCTCCCAACCCACGCAAAATTATACCCCCGATAAAACAGCGCCGCACCCGTAGGAAATCCATGAGGGAGCGGTGTTATTTGCATTGCAAAGATTGTTGAAATATGGTATAATACAAACCCAAAGGGATGTTCTCCAAAATTTTAAAAGATGTTCATATGAGGTTTATTGTTATGAAAATATTATTTTCGGTTTACTCTGAAGACTTTGAAACGGAAGTACGTCAACTTCTTTTTTCGGATATTATAGAAACGGAGATGACTATTCCGGAAATCGATAATCATCTGGAAATATATGATCTTTTTTGGTCTAATTTGGAGGTTGGACACGATCTTGCTTTTTGGGATATTTTCTGTTTTGGAGAATTTGAACAGGCGCTCATCAATAAAATCAGGACGATTCCTTTGGCAAAGACAGAAGTAGTCACAACTGTAGAACCTACAATTTTGAGAATACAAAAATTTGATCCCGGTGATACCGATTCGGCTTTTTATCCAGATATTCGCGAATGCTATTTTTACAAAATTTCACGATATGAACGCGGCGCAAGTAGTTATGAAGCGATAATCGCTTTAATACAAAAGGATCCTATTTTGGCAGGAGTAGTAGGAAATGCTATTTTCGCAACCGGAAAATACTTGTTGTCAAAATTGTGGAAAATCCTATTTAGAAAAAGCGGTCCTCAGATTTTTCGTAGCCGGCGGCGAACGTTATATTTGCGAGCCAAACGATTTTATGTAAATTTTCAAAAAATGACCAATATTAATAGAGATCAGTGCCAAATTGTTGGTTTGGAAAGAACAAGAGGCGGTAAACTAAAAGTTCGTGTCAGAACACTACACGATGGTGCATACGAAATCATAGCAACTGCAAAAGGAAAAATTGAAAAGTTGACTCTTATTGATATCGCTGTTTCAGAAGTGTAATCGCTTCTATGACATTAGCTTCTTTTTTGTATTGCAAGCGAATATGTTATAATATTCTTGAGAATTGTCTACGTTTCAAGAGAGACCAACAAGATGTGTTTGAGGAAGGAGATGTTGTGCTTGTCAAAAAAGCTTTAATAGATGGTGTACAATATTTTTCAAAGAAAACAATTCCTAGTACGTATTGCGCTACCTGTCGAAAAACCATACGTTCTAAAAATAGTTACTACACATCCAATGATCCTGACAAACTAATTTGCAATCTGTGCTATTGCAAAATAACTTCAAATCAAAAAGCGCATGGGAGGTCCGGAAACGATTCAAGAGGTGAACAACGTGGAATACTTACCGATCCTATTACTTTTCATAGCGATATTCCTGTGTTTGATACCGCTATTTAAACGGAAGCCGAAATCCACTCCTAAAAAACCGAGAGTATCCGAGTATGATAGCGAGGGCTATAACCGACAAGGTTATAATGAGGTCGGCAGAAACAGACAAGGCAAATATAATCGATACTATAATGTAAAATGCTATAAAACGGATCTGTATAGCGAAAAAGGATTTTTGGATATTCGCAAAAATCCCCTTTACCTAACCAACCATGCACGCGAGCGTATGTATGAGCAAATGGGTAGGTATCAACGATTCGCACAAAATGGAAGAACTCGCTTTTGAAGCTTACCAATTTGGTAAAAGCAAACTGCAACTGATGAAATCCGAACGAGCAATCATCGAAGAAAAAGAGCAGGAATACGGCGATAGCGTTATCTTGATTTACCGCGGTTTCTGCTATGTGTTCACCGAAAACAACGGTCTAAAAACCGTCCACAAAAATGATAGAGTCAGAGCATAAAGCATCATTTCATTAGGAGGTCTAATGATGAAAAAGACGTTGATCGTAGTCGATATGCAAAACGATTTTATTGATATGGCACTCGGTACCAAGGAGGCGGTTGCCATCGTCCCCAAGGTCAAGGCAAAGATTCAGGAATACGCCCAAAACGGTGACGAAATTATTTTCACAAGAGATACCCATTTTGAAAACTATCTTGATACCACGGAGGGCAAAAAACTGCCCGTACCCCATTGCATCAAAGGTACTAAAGGCTGGGAGATTGCCGACGGTCTTTATGTCGAGGGCGCGAAGATTATTGATAAGCCTAACTTCGGTTCGCCCCATTGGGATAAGGAAACGTTTGAAAACGTGGAATTGATTGGTCTTTGCACCGATATCTGCGTGGTTTCCAACGCGCTCATCATCAAAGCAATCTTCCCCGATGCGCAGGTGAAAGTCGATTCTGCTTGCTGTGCCGGTGTCACCCCCGAAAGCCACGAAGCCGCTCTAAAAACCATGCAAATGTGTCAGGTGGAAGTGGTATAAATGATGAAGAAATTATATGAAAAAAGCGAACTTTGGTTTGCGCTTGCTTGGATTATCGCCTATTGTGTCCTTGCATCCGTTGGGGATAATCTATCAAGCGATATCGGCATTTTAAAGATCGTAACATTGCCGATTTTAATCGCTCTTTCCGTGATACTTTACCTGTTCATAAAGAAAAACGGACTCGGCGAAAAATACGGTCTGTGCAAACCGCAAATGTCAGCGTCGAAGATGCTGTATTACATTCCGCTGATCATTCTGTTGACTGCGAATTTTTGGTTCGGTTTCAAGCTGAACGCATCGCCCCTCGAAACGGTGCTGTATGTTTTATCGATGCTTTGTGTCGGCTTTTTGGAAGAGATGATATTCCGCGGATTTCTGTTTCAAGCCATGTCGAAAAATGGAGTGAAATCGGCAATCGTCGTTTCAAGCATAACCTTTGGCATCGGACATATCATCAATCTGATGAACGGCTCGGGTGCTGAGCTTTTGCCCAATCTTCTGCAGGTTATCTATGCCGTTGCCGTCGGCTTTGCGTTTGTGATGATCTATTACAAAACAAAAAGCTTGCTCGTATGCATCGCCACCCATAGTTTGTTTAACGCGGCAAGTGCCTTTGGTGCTGAGGCGGCAACAACGATCCAAACGATCATATCCGCCGCCCTGATCGCCTTTATCGCCGCCGCATACGCTGTCTATATCGCGGTAATGGTGAAGGATAAAGAGGATATACTATGAGAAAATTCAAAGGATGGTTTTTTATGTTGCTGATATCGTTATCTCTGTTTGGGTTGACCGCTTGTTCTGATGGCGGTGCAAACACTTATGATCAAATTACGCCCCAAGAGGCAAAGACGATTATGGACACCGAGAGCGACTATATTATCATCGATGCCCGCACCACCGAAGAATTTGCCGAAGGGCATGAAAAGCGGCAATACCGCCAACTCGGACGAGGCGCAGGCGCTGGTGAAAGAACTGCAAAATTACATTACTGAGAACTATTACACCTGCACCGACGAAATCCTCGCCGGCCTCGGCCAAATGTACGTCGCCGATGAACGATTCAAAAACAACATCGACAAACACACTCCCGGCACCGCCGCATTCATCAGTGAAGCCATCGCCAACTATTGCAGAAAATAACGCAAACCGAAGCCTCTTCCCGGTTCAAGCCCGGCTACCAGCTCCAAAAAGAAACACTTCCTTTTGGGAAGTGTTTCTTTTTGTGTTTGTGTCCTCAGGACACAACATCGTTTGACCGCTTGCGGTCCACATCATTTAGCCGAAGGCTAACATCGTTCCGCTTTAGCGGACACAAAACGAGGTTGTGCTTCGCACAAATGATGTGATGCTCCGCATCAATGATGTGGGCTTACGCCCAACGATGTTGCGCTCCGTGCAAATACAATGCTCCGCATTGATTAATTTCCGCTTTTATGCTATAATGCACATAGGCGGTGAAAAACTTTGAATAAATACGAAAATCTTTTTAATATAAATATGTCTAGTTTTGAGGCGAGAACTGTTTTGTTTACTATGGTTGAAGGGAAAAATATAGAAGAAATTGAACAAATAAAAAATGAATATAATAGAGTTTTACCGATAATTTTAGAACGTGAACACAAACTTGCAGAAGATGGTTGGTGCATTGATTAAAACATTAAAACTCCTCGGTTTTCAGGCACATTTCATTCGTGTCATTAAGTTCAAACTACCCAAAAAATTCCGAAAGCATCTGCTTTCGGAATTTTTTTATCCAAGCCGACAGGCTTGGCATATCATCACCGCGCGAAGCGTGGTGTATATCATCAAGGGCGCGTTGCGCCCTTGTATCTCATCACGCGTCAGCGTGTATTCCCCTGCGGCTTGATGATATACAAAACTAAAGTTTTGATGATATGCAACGGCAAGCCCTTGATTTTCCGCCGCTTTTATGCTATAATACACTGGAGGCAGTGATAAGATGAGTTTTAACAATGAACTCAATGATGCAAAATTTGCATGTCTATTTGCTGCATATAATCGTTTAGAAATAAGGAGAATGAATATGGGCTTTTTAACAGGGAAAACGGCTATTATTACCGGAGCTGGATTTGCTACCTTGTCTGATGGAAGATGCGGTTCTATAGGTTATGGAATTGCGACAGCGTATGCAAAGGAAGGAGCAAATCTTGTAATTACAGGGAGAAATTTTTCAAAGCTTGAAAAGGCAAAAGAAGAACTTGAGAAACTACATGGAATAAAAGTTTTGCCTTTCTCTGCAGATATTTCAGCAGGTTCCGATAATGAGACTATTGCAAAATCAGTTGTGGAAGCGGCTATATCGGAATTTGGAAGAATTGATGTCCTTATCAATAACGCACAAGCCTCCGCTTCCGGCGTTATGATTCAAGAACACACTACTGAGCAGTTTGATTTAGCTCTTTATTCAGGTCTTTATGCAACATTCTATTATATGAAGGCTTGCTATCCTTATCTTAAAGAAACTCAGGGAACAATTATTAATTTTGCTTCAGGCGCAGGTCTGTTTGGGAATTATGGTCAGTGTGCATATGCCGCAGCGAAGGAAGGTATCAGAGGTCTTTCGAGAGTTGCTGCTACAGAGTGGGCACGGGATGGTATTAATACTAATGTGATATGTCCTCTTGCTTGGACAGTTCAACTTGAAAACTTTGAAAAAGCTTATCCTGAAGCCTTTAAAGCAAATGTAAAAATGCCACCTGCAGGCCACTTTGGTGATTCTGAATCAGAAATTGGTCGTGTTTGCGTTCAATTGGCATCTCCCGACTTTAAATATATGAATGGTGAAACACTTACTCTTGAGGGTGGTATGGGTCTTCGCCCCTAAATTTCAATAATGTGCAGTTCAAAATGAAGGAAACTTATTCTTTTCCACTCCTTTTATACTACAATAAAACCGTAAGGCGTTAGCTATGATTAAAGTCACCTTGCTTGGGGATTCTATCCGTGTCACTAAGTTCAAAACACCCAAAAATAAAAGCAGGTCAATCGACCTGCTTTTATTTTTTGAAATGAAGCGCACCTTACGGTGCATAAAACATGAAGTCGCCTACGGCTATGAAGCACGCCTTGCGGCGTATTTTGAAATTTGTGTGCGCTTTGCTTCATAGCGGCGAAGCCGCTGCTTCATGCAAGGCGGAGCCTTGTGCTTCGTATTTGCGAAGCAAATGCATCATATCGCCAAAGGCGATATATCATTTCATCTTGCCACTCCGCCACTTTTATGCTATAATACACCTAAAGGTCGGTGATGTTATGAAAAAGTTATCAATTGTTTTTATGTGTTTGGCGATTGTCTTTTCTTTAGTTGCTTGCTCAAATAATGTTGAGTTTACGGAAATCGAAAATAAAACTATTGTAGCAACTGACGGCACGGAATATACTTTTGTCGGTAACGAGGGTAGAGTTTGGTGCTTTGGAGAATGGGAGTTCATTGGTCACGTAAAGGGAGAGAATAAGACCTTTGTTCATCTTACCAATAAGATAAAAACAGGTATGTATTCTGTTAATGATAGTCAAGATGTGTTAGTAAGATATTTTCCCGACAATGAGTTTTCCGCTGTGTATGTAAAGTCCGAATTGCTGAAAATGGAAGTCTCCCTTGATAATTGTATTAGATTTGAGTTTGTAAAAGGTTCTCTTTTTAATGATAAGATAACAACAATCTCAAACAAAGGAATTACTGAATGCGAACAGTTTCTTAACGAAATTAAAAGTGGACAAAAGGCTAAAGATGCTGGACTGTTTGATTTAGTAAAGCAACCTGACGGCACGTTGAAGAATTGTTATGTTTACGGGTATGTTTGTGGAGTTATACAGGACGATATCAATATAGTTATTCCTTTGGAAGTAATGTCATTTGACGATAAGGCATATTCAATTAAAATCAATGATATAGAATATGTTTTAGCTCAAGAATTGATTGATAAATTGATGAGCAAGTAATTCTATGAAATCAGAATGAAAATCCGTTTAATTAAGAGAAAATCCTCGGTTTTCAGGCACATTTCATTCGTGTCATTAAGTTTGAAACACCCAAAAAACTCTCGTTCTTTGAACGAGAGTTTTTTATCCAAGCCGCAGGCTTGGCATATCATCACCGCGCGAAGCGTGGTGTATATCACCAAGGGCGCGTTGCGCCCTTGTATCTCATCACGCGTCAGCGTGTATTTCTGTCGGCTTGATGATATACAAAATTAAAGTTTTGATGATATGGAAGGAATTGTCTTTTGCCTTGAATTCAAGGTTGGTGAAACCAAAATTTTAGAGGGAGATATTGACCAAGTTCTTGACTATGCTCTCGACCTTACGCTTTGTATGAAACTAAGTTTCCCGGAATTCAGATAGTAAAATTAGAAAATCTAAAATGATTTGAGGAATGTGTAATGGTTAAATTTATTGGCTACCCCAAATGCACCACTTGCCAAAGAGCAAAGAAGTGGTTAGATGATAATAACATCGAATATGAGTTGAGGGATATCAAATTCGACAACCCTGCACTTGAGGAATTGACCGAATGGTATAAGGAAAGCGGATTGCCAATAAAGAAGTTCTTTAATACAAGTGGTCTGCTTTATAAATCGTTAGATCTTAAAAACAAGCTTTCCGAGATGAGCGAGGATGAAATGCTAAAACTCCTTGCAACCGATGGTATGTTGGTCAAACGGCCTTTGCTCATTGGTGATGGCTTTATGCTTGTTGGATTCAAAGAGGCAGAATGGGATAAAGTAAAATAATTTGTCGCTTTGCAGGCGACCTAACCTCTCTTTTGTTGGTGTAGAATGAGTACATCAAATGAAAGAGAGGTTTTCTATTATGAAAAACAACATTACTGAACTCGTATTTATATTGGACAGAAGCGGATCAATGGCGGGGCTGGAGAGTGATACCATCGGTGGGTTCAACTCGATGATTGAAAAGCAGAAGAAGCAGGAAGGCGAATGTGCGCGACTGCGCGAGCAGTGCGACGATGCCCTTGACGTGGAATGCACCGTTCCTTTTGCTTCCGATAAGCTCACCCAATACACCGTGGTTTTGGTTGATAATATGGACAGCCGTGAAAATTGGCTCAATATCTGGAAGGACGTTGAATTTACAAGCTGCTCTTACATTGAGCTAACAGTACAATTTGAAAATTTGTTGTAGGGGTTGGCGCCCACGACAACCCGAAAAGTTTGAATAAAACAAAAACGGGACGTCGAAGGCGCCGTCCCCTACGAAATGTGATAAGGAGAAATGAATATATAAAAGCAACAGGAATTGTACGCCGTATTGACGATTTGGGGAGAGTTGTTATCCCCAAAGAAATTAGAAGAACAATGCGGATTCGTGAGGGTGACCCCTTGCTGACAACATTGACACCGTTTGACAGGTTTTGCTATGGTATGCTATTTCTTGCAGAAAGATTGCATATTACACAAATTGTGATATAATTAAAACATTAAATATATTCTGCCCAAGGAGGGAGTTGTCTATGGAAATAAAGAAAATGCAAAAAATTGCAAATGAAATAATCAATGATGGCATGAAGATCGGATACCGCAATGTCATTGGATATTTTGTTGGCTCTGATGGCGACGGTATGGTTTTTGTTTCAAAGGAAACCTCTAAAGCCCCTTTAAAAGGCATATTTTTCGATGATTTTGCATCTGAAAAAATGTATAACATCCAAACAGGAGAAGAAATTCTAAACCAACAGGACGTGTTTGGAAAAACCTTTTTTGACGATGAGCCCACACTTGTGGTAGACAATCTCACTCCTGAAGGAATGTCATTAGAGGATAAGATAGATATATTATTTGATTCCACCCAGCAATTAGCCAGCAACCTCTTGGAATCCCCTGTGGCATTTGTGATGGCGAATGATTTCTTCGAAGATGATGAAGAGAATATGCAATATACATATCAGCGATTTGTAATCCTCTATAATTATCTCAAACAACGCACACAGAGAATCAGCACAGAAGAATTTGCTTATATGCACCACGAATTGATGACAATATAATTCAGCAAAACGGCAAGTATAAATTCCCTTGATTTACAGATACTAACAATACAATTTGAAAATTTTTCGGTAGGGGCTGGCGCCCACGACAGCCCGCAGGTTTTGTGCAAATAATAAACGGGACGTCGAAGGCGCCGTCGCCTACGAAATGTGATAAGGAAAATGTATATATGAAAGCAACAGGTATCGTCCGTAGAGTTGACGACCTTGGTCGTGTGGTTATCCCCAAGGAAATTCGCCGCACCCTCCGCATCCGTGAGGGCGACCCGTTGCAAATACATACCTATACGAAATCTACTTGGTAGGTATTAAATACTTGATACAAATAATAAACACAAACTTTATGTTTTGGTCGCTGATTGCTAATCGTTACATACGAAACAGCCCGCCGAGAAATCGGCGGGCTGTTTTGTGTTTTCCATAGTCGGGGGATATGGTTGGCGGATCGTCGGGATGCCAAGATGCACGCCGATGGCGTGATAATATGCAATGCGTACCGCTTTGATGATATAGGAATAAAAACCTTGCCATCGCGAGATATACATTCAATCATATACGCCTTGCGGCGATGATATACACGCTAAAGCGTGATGAGATACAGCCCCAAAGGGGCTGGTGATATACACCGCACTACGCGCGGTGATGATATACCAAGCCTGCGGCTTGGATAAAAAAAGAACGAAGTAAAAAACCTCGTTCTTTTTTGTCTATGGGCTGCAAAAAAGATATCTTCTGCATTTTTACGTATGAATTCGAACTCTCACATAATCGTTCGCTTTTTCGTGAAATCGTTCGCTTGCGCTCACGGTCAAACAATTCACTCCGTGAACTGTGAAATATTGCTCCCGTTGGTCGCGATGTGAAATAAAATTCGCCTCCTCACATTTGCGGAGCAAATATTTCACAGCGAAGCTATTTCACTTGGCGAAGTCAAATTTCACTCGCCGCAGGCGAATTTCGTTGAAAAAAGCACTTGCTTGCGCAAGTGCTTTTTTCTGGTGGAGCATACGAGACTCGAACTCGTGACCCCAACACTGCCAGTGTTGTGCGCTCCCAGCTGCGCTAATGCCCCGTCTTTTGTCGACGGGTGGTATTATAGCATAAGTAAAATTAAAATGCAATACCTATTTTCAAAAAAAACAATATTTTTTTCAAAGTATTCCCCCAAACGTTTTGGTTTGTTTAATTTCCGATTATTTTTTGCCTGAAAGTATTGAAATAATTAAATTATATGGTAAAATGTGTATAAACGGACGTGTGTGTCCGATCTATGCCGAAAGGACGTGTTTATCGAATGACTGATATCTATAAGAATCAAGTAGAACTTGCAGAAAAATATATCCCTTGGGGCTCCAGCACCTGCTCAAAGGCTCCCTCGCCCGCCATGCGCCCGTATGAACCCTGTGCCATTGATCACGGTAAGGGTTGCAGACTCTGGGACATCGAGGGGAGAGAGTTTATCGACTATCGCAACGCCTTGGGTCCTATCACCCTCGGTTATGCCTATCCCGAGGTCAATGCCGCTGTTGCTGAGCAGCTCGATAAGGGCATTTTGTTCGGACATCCCTCGCCTTTGGAGGCAGAACTTGCCGCTCTCATTTGTGAGCTGGTTCCCTGCGCCGAAATGGCAAGATTTTTGAAAACGGGCGGTGAAGCCCTTGCCGCTACCATCCGTATCGCAAGAGGATATACAGGCAAGGATCATATCATTCAGGTCGGCTACAACGGATGGCTCAATAGCCTTGCATCGAATGGTCGCGTGCTTCCCAATCAGGTCGGCACCTCGCCGAAAAGCGGTGTTCCCGCCAATCTTTCCGCCCTTCACCATGCTGCGCACTGGAACGATGTCGAGGGCATAAAGAGCATCTTTGACCAATATAACGACAACGTTGCCGCGATTGTCATTGCCTCCACCTACGACGATGTCGAGGCGGGCAGCAGCTTCTACCCCGAGATGAGAAAGCTTGCTGATGAAAGAGGTGCGCTTTTGATCTTTGACGAGATCGTCACGGGATTTCGTGTCGCCATCGGCGGTGTGCAGGAATTTTTCGGTGTGACTCCCGATCTTGCCGTCTTCTCCAAGGGTATGGCCAATGGATTCCCTCTGTCGGTTTATTGCGGCAAAAAAGAGGTCATGATGCAATGTGCTCCGCGTGGGGGCGCGGTCATTTCCTCCACCTTTGCGGGTGATTCCATGTCGCTGGCGGCAGCCCTTGCCACCATTCGCATTTATCTCCGCGATGACGTCATCGGACACTTAAAGCGTTACGGCACCCTTCTTGGCGACGGACTGAAGGCGCTCTTTGCCAAATATGAACTGCCCTTGCGCATCGCAGGGTACGATTCCTTCCCCGCGCTGTTCCCGCGTGATAGCAGCGCACCCTCGGGCATTGTCAACCTGTTCACCAAATACTGCTATAAATACGGTGTTTCTCCTTATACCGTTTTCTATGTCAACTTCTCCCACAAGGAAGCGGATATTCTCGAAACACTTGAAAAAGTCGAATTGGCTTGTAAGGATCTCGCCGAGGAACTGAAAAACAAATAAGGCAGATCTTGTTGCCTCGATAGTAGAGCGTCGGATAAAAATTATTTATTAAATTCTCAAAATCGGTTGCTTTTTCCATTTTGCCATGGTATAATACTCAAGATGAAAAAATTGCTCTGTACTCCGTTTGCGGGGCAGACGAAAAGCACACAGACGTGCAAAGAAAGGAAGGATATTTGTTATGTCGTACAATCCCTTTGATAACGTTGTCAAGACCATTGACACAGCAGCAGGCATCCTCGGCTACAAAGAAAGCGAATATGAATTTCTTAAACATCCCGAACGTGAACTGAAGGTTTCGTTCCCCGTGACCATGGATGACGGCTCTGTTCGTATGTTCCAGGGCTACCGTGTCCAGCACAGCACCGTTCGCGGTCCCGCAAAAGGCGGTATCCGTTATCACCAAGCTGTCAACGATGATGAAGTTCGTGCCTTGGCCGCATGGATGACCTTTAAATGCTCTGTTGTAAACATTCCTTACGGCGGCGGCAAGGGTGGTATCGTTGTCGATCCCTTTACTCTGTCCCGTACCGAGCTGGAGTCTATGACCCGCCGTTACACGGCCGCCATCGCTCCCATCATCGGTCCCGATAAAGACATTCCCGCTCCCGACGTCGGTTCTACCCCCGATGTTATGGGTTGGATCATGGATACCTATTCGCTGCTGCAGGGTCACACCGTAACAGGCGTTGTTACCGGCAAACCCGTTCAAATCGGCGGTTCTCTCGGCCGTGGCGAAGCCACCGGTCGCGGTATTATGCTCAACACCAAAATGATCCTCAACAAGCTGGGTGTGCCCGTTCAAGGCACCACCGCCGCTGTGCAGGGTATGGGTAACGTCGGTTCTGTTACCGCTAAACTTCTCCATGCCGAAGGTATGAAGATTGTCGCTGTTTCGGACGTTTCGGGCGGTATCTACAATCCCGACGGTTTGGATATTCCCGCAATCCTCAAGCACATTTCCGTGCGCGGCACCCTTCTTTCCACCTATGAAGAAAAGGGCATGACCCGCATTTCCAACGGCGAGCTTTTGACCCTTCCCGTGAAGGTTCTTGTTCCCGCCGCTCTCGAAAATCAGATCAATGCCGACAATGCAAACGACATCAAGGCCGAGATCATCGTGGAAGGCGCCAACGGCCCCACCACCTCCGAAGCCGATGCCATCCTTGAAAAGAAGGGCGTTGTCCTCGTTCCCGACATTCTTGCCAATGCGGGCGGCGTGGTTGTTTCCTACTTTGAGTGGGTGCAGGATCTGCAGAATCTCTTCTGGAGCGAAGACGAAGTGAACGCTCGTCTTGCGCAGATCATGGATGTTGCTTTCAACGGTGTTTATGACATCGCAAAAGAAAACAACGTTACACTCCGTACCGGCGCTTACCTCATCGCTGTCAAGCGTGTGGTCGAAGCTGCCAGACTCCGTGGCAACTGGGCATAATCGAAATCCGTTTAACAAAATCCCGACCGCCGACGCGGTCGGGATTTTAAAATGCCCTTAAAAATGTTTTCCCAAAACCCCTTGCTTTTCGTCGGGGGGTGTGTTACAATGTAGAAAAATGTTTTGGAGGTTGTGTCATGAAGTATCCTGTGATTATGCATATCAACTACATGGAACAAGGGCAGGGCTTTGAAGAGATCTGCCGTGTTGCCGCTAAAATCGGCTTTGACGGTATCGAATTCCGTCACGTTGACCGTAACAAGGTTCTCAACTGTGTCGATTATCTCGACGCCATCAAAAAGGAAGTCGATAAGTACGGCATTCGTTACCCCATGTTCGGCGGCGGTTTTCCCTGCAATTCCACCGATCCCGAGGTCAGAAAGGCTGAAATCGAAGCCTATAAGAACTTCTTGACCGAAGCATCCAAGCGCTTTAACCTGACCATTCTCAACTTCTTTACAGGTACTGTCCGCACCCCCAAGCTTGCTTACAACGTTGGCACCTACGCTGCCCACGGCGGCTGCGCCGTTCCCCAATGGCAGTACGAGGCGGCCGTTGAAGCTGTCAGAGAAGTTTGCGACCATGCTGCAAAGCTTGGCGATTTCAAGCTTGCCTTTGAAACCCACATGGGTTATATCCACGACTATCCCGAACTTGCCAAAAAGTTCTGCGACGATATTGACCGCGACAACATCGGTGTCAACCTCGACTACGGCAATGCCGTTTATCTGCCTTCGCCCATGCCGCTGACCCAGACCATCGCAAACTGCGGTAAAAAGCTCTTCTACACCCACATGAAAAACTCGGTGCCCACCGCCGACGGCCGTATGCCCACCTCTTTGTCGGGCGGTGTCATCAATCACCGTGAATACGTCAAAGCCCTCATTGAAAACAATTTCGATGGCTTTATCGGTATCGAAGCACCCCGTCCCGGCGACCGTCAATACTACGCCAAAGAGGACTATGCTTACATCCGCGACGTTCTTGATGATCTGGGTTGCTAAATGAATATTTGCGGTCGGCTTTTGCCGACCGCTTTTTTGTCATAATCATAATGACCGCAAAGACGTGTCGGAGAGGGGGGGACAATCCTCCCGCCGCGCCGATCGGCGCGCCACCCTCCTTTACACAAGGAGGGCTTAAGAGCAATGCAAGGAGAAATGTATCAATGAAAATAATCGAATTGGATTTGACCGGATGTAAGCATTTAAGCGATATCCACGAGAGGATAAAGACTGCTTTTGCATTTTCGGACGACTATGGTCGCAACTGGGATGCTTTTTGGGATCTACTATGGAGTGAATGCGATGCTGATCAAGTAATTATAAAAGGCGAGAACGGTTTATCAAAAGAATTCGATGATTCTCTTTCTATTATGCACGAAGCATTGCAAGATAATATAAAATTCCGCAAAGACAACCGCTTGGAACCATTTTCATACGAAATTATAAGCTGATGATTTCGTGAGCAACTCGCTCTTGTTTTCATTTTTGCACAAAAAAATCTCTGTTTGACAATTTCCTTTCTGTATGATATACTGAAAACACGGATAAACGTTTTTATATCGGCATTGGGAGGTGCATCATGAAAAAGAGAAAATTGCTTGCGTTGCTGTTGGTTCTTTGCTTTGTCTTTTCTTCGGTTTCCCTTCTTTCGTCCTGCAGTATCTTGAGGGCCAGATTTGAGGCGAGCGAAAAAAATGACGCCGAAAACGAGGATGTCCAAGGCGGCGGTGATACCGTCACCGGTGATACCGACAATGGCGGCGGAGAATTGTTTTTTTGCTATAGCTGCCACCGTTACCATGCGCTTAACAAGTGCAAATTCACCAGCCTCGGGCTTTACGGTTATTACTTGCATGCCGTTGAAGGGCTCGACTATAAGGGCGAGGTATTCAATATCCTCGTGCCGCAAAGCACCGAGCGTATCCTTTCCCGTGATTTTGCCACCCAATATTCAGAAAAAGGTTCAAACGTCATTCAAGACGCCGCTTATGACCGTGTTTTAGAGGTCAACAACCTCTATAAAACCGATATCCGCGCCACAGTGACAAGCGGCTCTGTTTATGCCCAAGCGCAGGCGGATTTTGAGGGAAGGCTTTGTAATTACGATCTGATCCTTTGCGAAATGAACCGCATCGCATCTTTAGCAACAAGAGGATTTCTTTCCGACTTAAAGCAGTTTGACGGCGAGGAGATTCAATTGGATGCCCCGTGGTACAATCAAAACTACGTCGATAATATGTCCATCGGCGGCCGCTTGTACGGTGTGGTCGGTGACTTTTCCCTCATGGACAACGAGGGCATCATGGCCATCCAGTTCAATATGGATCTTTTTGATCGCTACGATTTTGGCAACCCCTACACCTTCGTTTACAATGGGGAATGGACGGTCGATAAGATGCACGAGCTTTGTAAAGGCCGCGTCGTTGATTCCGACGGTTCGGGGGATTTCAGTCAGCAGGATACATTCGGTTTTATTGCGAATTTTGCTGCGGTGAACAATCTCATGATCGGCACACAGTCCTTTGCCGTCAAAAAGGATGTGGACGATAGGCCTATTCTTTCGTTGGATTCTTCCCGTGCACTCGGTGTGCTGGAAAATGTGCTTGCCCTGTTCCGTGATCAAACGGCGAGTGCCGATCTTTCGGAAATTGCCTCCGACAGTGACTTTTCCGACGTCTATACCTATTCCAATTTTATCTTTTCTCAGGGGCATACTTTTATGAGACTCACTCCTATGTATGCCGCCGCGCAGTCTATTTCGGTTGATTTTGATTTCGGTTATCTGCCTATGCCGAAATACGACGTCAATCAGGAGCAATATTATCATCTGTATGAGAATACCGCGCCTGCCGTTTGTATTCCCGCCTACTTAAAGGAGGGGAGAACCGCCTGGGGGAATGCCGCCGTGATGGAAGCGATTTCCTATTTAGGTCGAGCCATTATTCGGGACCAGTATTACGACATTGTTTTGAAGCCCAGGATCGCGCTCGATCGGGATACCCGCAAGATGCTCGACATCATCTTTGATGCAAGCTATACCGATTTTGCCGCTGCGTATAATTTCGGTAACGTCAACGGGATCTACAATGCATCCGTATCGTCGGGAGAAAATTCCTTTATGCGCGATTATAATGCCGTGAGAAGCGCAGCCGAAGCCGAAATGCGCAAGTTTGTGGACGGTTGGTCTCATATACTTTCCCAATATTAATACAAAAATGCCCTTGCCGCAGTGCTTTTGCACTGCGGCATTTTTCTGAATGGAAGGGGAGAGTGGCGGTTTTGTACCGATTGAACAAATTTTTGCGTCACAGTTTGTCGAATATGTAAAAAAGAACTTTGAGGGGCTGTTTGACTTGCATTTATATAGACCATGTGCTATAATTTGTATAGAGGAAAAAGTGGATGTTTTTGCCGTTTGTTTTGCGATGCACCACATTTTTTATTTATATTTTACAGGAGGTATCCCATGAAAATCACCAAACTGCTTGCACTGCTTTTGGCTGTTTGCATGCTCTTCTCGCTCATGCCGATGATGGTTTCCTGCGGCGATGAAGAGGGGACAAAGGATACGGAGAAGGACGACGGCAAAAACGACGGTCCCGTTGCACCCGAAGATTATACGCAGGATGCAGGTCACACCATGTCGGGTCTTTACGGTTATGAACTCAAACCCGTAGATGGCATCGACTACAAAGGCGAAAGATTCAATATTCTCGTTCCCAAGAGCGAGGGCTGGGTCGTTTCCCGTGACTTTGCTTCGGAATATTCCGAAAAAGGTTCCGATGTTATCCAAGACGCCGCTTACGAGCGTGTTTTAGCGGTCAATGGCCTTTATAACACCGAAATCAATGCCATCACCACCAAATCCAACGTTGCCTCCGAAGCCCAGAACGACATCGAAGGCCAGCTTGGTACCTTTGATCTGATTCTTTGTGACGTTACCTCGGTCGGTTCTTTGTCCATTCAGCATCTTCTTGCCGATTTGACCGAGTTTGACGGCGAAGAAATCCAGCTCGATGCTCCTTGGTACAACCAGAACTTCGTGGACAATATGTCCATCGGCGGCCGTTTGTTCTATGTCATCGGCGACTTCTCCATCATTGACAACGAAGGTATCACCGCCATCCAATTCAATATGGACCTTTTCGATGAATATGATCTCGGCAATCCCTATACCATGGTGTACGATGGTACTTGGACGGTTGACGCCATGCATGCCCTTTGCAAGGGCCGTGTCAATGACTACGACGGTTCGGGTTCTATCGACCAATACGATGAATTCGGTCTCTTGGCAGGGTACAGCAACATTATCTTCTTTATGACGGGCGGCGCTTGCTTTGTCGCACAAAAGGATGAGAGTGATCTTCCTTACCTTTCTTTGAACAACTCCCGCACCCTCTCCATGCTGGATAAGATGCTTGATATGTTCTATGATTCCACCTCCAGCGTTGACTTCTCGACCTTTACTAAGGATTCGGCTGTTCCCAATGCCACCGAATACTGCAACAAGGTCTTTATGGAAGACAGATGCTTGATGCGTCAGGTCGCCATGTACCGCGTCACCCAGACCCGTTCCATGACCTCTGACTTCGGCTTTTTGCCTATGCCCAAATACGATCAGTCGCAGGAAGAATATTATCACATGTATTCCTCGGCTTCTCCCGCAGTTGCCATTCCTTCCTACATGAAGCCCGGCAGAACCGTTTCCGATGCCGCCGCCGTGATGGAAGCTTTGTCCTACTACGGCAGAACCATTCTTCTCTATCAGTACTACGATGTGGTTATGAAGGGGAGAATCGCTCGCGACCAAGACTCCCGCAAGGTGCTCGACATTATCTTCGACGCTTCCTACTTTGACATCGGCGCCTGCAACAACTTCGGTAAGATCAACAGCGTGTTCTACGGCTCGGCTACCGGCGGCAGCAACATGTTCTCCTCGGATTATGATGCTCTCAAATCCTCGGCTGAAAGCGCCATTGAAGAATATGTTGAATCTTGGTCGAAGTTCCTTTCCAATACTTAATCAATGCTTTTTTGACCGCAGTGTTTTCACTGCGGTCTTTTTCTTGTGCAGAATAGATAAAGGAGTAGGGGTGAGGTTGTCAAAGGTGTCAAAAAATATCTTTCCACTTGCAAAGAGCGGGAACGTATGGTATAATCAAATAGTAAAATAAGCATGGGTGTGTTTTGCGATCTTTGCGATTCCATACCACGCTTTGATTATACAAATGATTAGGAGGAAGAATATGAAAATTACCAAATTGCTTGCCCTGCTTTTGGCTGTCTGCATGCTCTTCTCGCTGATGCCCTTGATGGTTTCCTGCGGCGATGACGAGGGAGATGGAAACGGCGACAAAGACGACGGCAAGAACGAAGGACCGGTTTCGCCTGATACTTACGGCGACATTCCCGGACACACCACGTCGGGTCTTTTCGGTTATGAGCTTAAACCCGTAAGCGGCATCGACTACAAGGGAGAAGCATTCAACGTGCTGGTTCCCCAAAGTGCAGGTTGGGTTGTTTCCCGTGACTTTGCCTCGGAATATTCCGAGAAAGGCGCTGACGTCATTCAAGACGCCGCTTACGAGCGCGTTTTGGCAGTCAACGGACTTTATAACACCGATATCCGCGCAATCACCACCAAATCCAAGGTTGCCACCGAAGCGCAAAACGACATTGAAGGTCAGCTTGGTACTTTCGATTTGATCCTTTGCGAAGTTACCTCGGTCGGTGCTTTGTCCATTCAGCATCTTCTTGCTGATTTGACCGAGTTTGACGGCGAAGAGATCCAGCTCGAAGCTCCTTGGTACAACCAGAACTTCGTTAAGAACATGTCCATCGGCGGCCGTTTGTTCTATGTCATCGGCGACTTCTCTATCATTGATAATGAAGGCATCACCGCTATCCAGTTCAACATGGACCTTTTCGATGAATACGATCTTGAAAATCCCTACACCATGGTGTACGATGGCACTTGGACGGTTGACGCCATGCACGAGCTTGTAAAGGGTCGTGTCAATGACTACGATGGTTCGGGTTCCATTGACCAATACGATGAATTTGGTCTTTTGACCGGTTTCCAATCCATCATTTACTACATGACGGGCGGCGCCTGCTTCTTTGCTCAGAAGGATGAAGACGATCTTCCTTATCTCTCCATCAACTCTTCCCGCACCGTTTCCATGTTGGATGCTGTTCTCAACATGTTCTACGATTCCACCGCGTCTGCTGACTTCTTGCAGTTTACCAAGGATGCCGCTGTTCCCAACGCATACGAATACTGCAACAAGATCTTCATGGAAGACAGATGCTTGATGCGTCAGGTTGCTATGTACCGTGTCACCCAGACCCGTTCCATGACCTCCGACTTCGGCTTCCTGCCCATGCCCAAATACGACGTCAGCCAAGAGAAATACTATCACATGTATTCTGAAGCTTCTCCCGCGGTTGCCATTCCTTCTTATGTCAAACCCGGCAGAACCGTTGCCGGCAATGCCGCTGTCATGGAAGCTTTGTCCTACTACGGCAGAACCATTCTTCTCTATCAGTACTACGATGTAGTTATGAAGGGCAGAATTGCTCGTGACCAAGACTCCCGCACCATGCTCGACACCATTTTCGATGCTTCTTATTTCGATATCGGCGCCTGCAACAAGTTCGGTAACATGACCACCGTCTTTAGCAGCTCTGCAGCCTCCGGCACCAACATGTTTGCATCCGATTACGATGCACTCAGATCTTCTGCCGAAAGCGCCATTGAAGAATACGTCGAATCTTGGTCGAAGTTCCTTTCCAA
>JAZSON010000030.1:0-16889 GCA_045536965.1 Eubacteriales bacterium | reverse complement strand
TCTACATCCCCAAGCACGGAAAAGTGCGTGAAAAAGTAATGCTCACCCGCATTGCAATGACCGTTACGATTGTAATAATGTGTCTTGCCGCAATGAGCATTACCGCCTACGCCTATTTTTCTTACAATATCACCTCCGGCTCCAACATTATTAAAGCGGCACATTTTGATGCAAATGTTTCGATAACAATAAAGGATTCAAGTAATGATCCTGTTACTGTTACAAAAGACGGCAAAGTTCAAACCGCGAATTTGGATGCAGGAAAATATACGATAGAACTCACCAAAGGAACTAGCACCGCAGATACTGGATTCTGTGTTATCTCCATCGGTAACAAGACTTACTATACTGATCAGATCGGTGTAGATGTAAAGAAAGATTTAATCGATGCCACCGTGAAATTTGATCTGTGGTTATCGTCCCCTACGAAACTTGAAGTGCTTTCTCATTGGGGTACATCCGTGTATTACGGATATGGAGATGATGGTAGGACTGAAATCTTTATTGTTAGCGGAAATGTCTTGGATTTAACTACTCAAACAACGAGTGAGGATGGTGGTAAATCCGAAGACAATACGGATAAGTCAGAAGAAAATACCACTACTACTCCGTCCACCAACACTACCACAGGTATGGAATCTTCATCTACACAAACACCGGAGAGTACAACTACTACTCCCTCAACCGAAACAAGCACACCTGTAGAAACTACACCGCCCGAAACTACGGGAGAAAGTGAATCTACAAATACAACCGAGCCAAGCAGCACAACTACAGAACCTGCAACTCAAACAACGGAGCCTGCGGCGACTGAACCGGCAAGCACCGAATCAACCACAGAAACCCAGTCTGTAACCGAAAATTCGGAAACTACAGGCACAACCACCACCGAGGCAAACGAATAATGAAGTTTAAGGTATTTACCAAAATCTCCCAATTTTTCGGGGGGGGTACACCCTATCAGCGTTCTAAAAAGGAGGCTGACATCGTGAATAACACCCCAAATACAGAAGAATTTGAGCGTTGTGTAATGTGTGGCGCATTGACTTGTGTGCCCGTTTCTATGCCGGTGGATTGGCGCGAAAATTATGAGGTCGGTTGCGGTCAAATCTGCGCTGCATGTGCGAAGAAACAGCGTGAATCAACAGGATTAGGAAATATCCTATCTAACGAACAGATACTGCAAGCTCTAGAACAATGCAGGAAAGAAAATAATAAATAATAATAAAGCTAAAAACACATTCTTTTATCAAAAAAGAGCTGTGTTTTTCTATATTCGCTCAAAAAGTGTTCCAATAGAGCAAATTTTCGCTAATTTTTATGTTTTTGCCCCTCTATTTAAGTTTTCTTGAAACTCAAATATAACCTTTTTCATATTTTTAACCAAAGAGTCGCGGGTTCGCGGCTCTTAATTTTTTATAAAAGAGGTTATTGTCATTATTTTAGTTCACAGCTTTTTACGCAAGGTTTGGTCCCTATCCTTGTGTTGAAATATATTTTGAAGAAAGGAGACGGTTTGCTATGTCAGATTCTAATAATATTACAGTGTTAAATCCGGGGCTGTATAAAAACCTGCTTGCTCAAGTCGAGTCCATCTATAAGCACAGCAATGAACTTAGTTTTAAAACACGAGCGCGGTACTTTGAGGCAACAAAAAGGTTCTGTAAGTTCTTAGCCGATAATTATCGACTGCAAAACTTTAAGAACGTGGAAGACCGACACTTTAAAGCCTATGTGGAACACCTGAAAGAAAACAACTCTGCTGCAACTATTCAATCCGATTTGTCAGGCATTCGTTATTTCCATAGAAAGTCCGGTAGTAAAAACAGGCTATCCCCTAATAGCAAGTTGGCGCTACCAAAACGAGCGACAGGTGTAAAAGACCATTCGCTATTAGATAAAGAGCTTGTCAATATTCGACAGTGGGCTATCGAAAAAGGTCGGCAGGATGCGGTTATTGGATTTGACTTTGCCAGTGAATTTGGTTTAAGGCTTGAAAAGATCTGCACCTTAAGAGTTGAATACCTTATGTCCGCATTAAAGACCGGACAACTTGTTATAATGGTTATAGCAAGTCGAAATGGTGAAAAATTTCACTATTTCGACACCAAATCTTCGATTTGTAAGCAAATTTTCAGAGAAAATTTGACTATACCCATTGCAATGAATATCGAGCACATTCAAATAACTGTTAATTTGAATGTGCAAAAACCGATAAAATCGGTTTGTCTAAACACTTTTGTGCGTTTAGGCATTCTATAGTCATTATAAGCGGTACGGCTGTACTGCCGTACCGCTAAATAAAATTATTAACGAAAATGGAGTGTATAAAAATCATTTTATGTATTGACTATAAACTGTTTGTGTGTTATAACAAACACAAATCATTTGGAGGTGAGTTGGAATATGAATATTGTAGGAGAACGACTAAAAGAACTAAGGGTAAATGCACGTTATTCCCAAAAGCAGTTAGCGGAATTATGTGAGACAACGCAGGCAACAATAGGTCGCTATGAGATGGGTGTTGCCGAGCCGCCGTTCCAAAAATTACTGTGGTATGCAGACTTCTTTAATGTATCTTTGGATTATATCTTTGGAAGAACTGATAACCCACAAGGTATGCAAAAACACCCGGCAATTAAATCAGCACTTGAAAAGGATGGCGGTCTGGAAGCCCTAATGACAATGTGCTTTACTCCCGGGACTGTGTTCAATGAAAAGCTGAAAGAGGTTATTTCTCAGATGCTTCGGGAGGTGAAGGAAGAATGATTGGAGTTATTTACGCAAGATATTCTTCGGACAGCCAACGCGAAGAAAGTATTGACGGTCAGCTTCGAGAATGTTACGCTTTTGCCGAAAAGCAAGGAATTTCAATTATAAATACCTATATTGACCGAGCGTTATCGGCAAAGACTGACAATCGACCAGCGTTCCAACAGATGATTAAGGACAGCGATAAGCAAAAATTCGATCTGGTTATCGTTTGGAAACTTGACCGATTTGCCCGTAACCGTTACGATTCGGCTCGTTATAAAAACACATTAAAAAAGAATAATGTTAAAGTGGTTTCTGCGACCGAAACAATATCTCAAAACGCTGAAGGTATATTGCTTGAATCCATGTTGGAGGGTTATGCAGAATACTACTCTGTAGAACTTTCCGAAAAAGTTACACGAGGTATGACCGAGAATGCACTAAAATGTAAATTTAATGGGGTACAGTCCCTATCGGCTATGTTATTAACAAGGACCAAATGTTTGAGGTAGATCCTGTTAAAGCACCGTATGTGGTTGCTGCTTTCCAAGCATACGCGGATGGTAAAACAATAAAAGAGATTGTGGAAATGTTAAATGCAAAAGGTGTTACTACTTCTCACGGAACTAAAATAACCATTAATATTGTAACGGATATGCTGAAAAACCGAAGGTATATCGGTGAATACAAGTTCCGAGATATTGTTAACCCAAATGACATACCGAGGATAGTACCCCAAGCGTTATTTGACAAGGTGCAGCGTGAGCGTGCGAAGAATAAGAGAGCAACAGCAAGACATAAAGCTAAAGATGATTACTTACTGACAACAAAACTGTTTTGCGGTAAATGCGGTGTATATATGACCGGTGAAAGCGGAACCGCACGAAACGGTACAGTTCACCGATATTACAAATGCAACAACGCTAAGTACAAACACACGTGTGATAAAAAGACGGTTAAAAAAGAATGGATTGAAGACATTGTTGTTAAGCACACACATGAGATGATGATTGATGATAATGTAATTGAGGATATTGCAGGTATTGTGTTTAGGAATGCAAAGAAAGAAAATCCCGCAATACAACTACTTAAACAACGGCTTAGTGAAACAGAGAACGCACTTAATAATTTGCTTAGAGCAATAGAAGAAGGAATTATTACTCCAACCACAAAACAAAGAATGATTGAGTTGGAGCAGACGAGAGATGAGATTAAATTAAAGCTCATCAAGGAAGAAATGAAGAAGCCCACCATTACAAAAGAGGGCTTAGTATTATGGCTCAAGCATATTCAGAGCATGAGCTTGGAAACGAAGGAACACAAACAGAGACTGATTGACATTTTTGTAAATGCCGTATATCTTTACAACGACAAATTGGTCATAACATCCAATTATAAGGAAGCAAGCAAAACCGTCATTTTAAAAGAGGTAAACGGTTCGATTATAGAATGCTCAGGTGCACCATATCGAGTGTTCATAACCAACTTGAATGTTGGAAATGAGCACTCGATTTTTATGTTTGTGTTTGAGTAGGGTTATACCTACTCATTTTTGTTATACACCTTTCTCAAAGTATGTAACCCACTATAACACTTTCAAAAGGCATTTTGAAAGCAGTCGGGTATAGGGAATTACAAAATTTGAGTTCTTTGATATAAAAAAAGGGCTGTTTTTCACAGCCCATTTAACACTACTTTAATTCTTGCTCTAAACCGTCAAACAAATCACTATCAAAGAATTCTTGAACAGTAATTTCTAATCCATCACATAATTTTTTAATAGTTGAAACTGTTGTAGTATTGTTTCTTCCGCTAATAATGTTGTTAACTGTCGATTGAGTCACGCCGCTTATAGTGCTCAGTTTGTTTATTGAAATATTTCTTTCTTCACACAATTTAAGAATTCGAGAACGAATAGCATGTCCAATAGTCACGGTTATCACCACTTTCCGTTAAAATGATACCTATTTTCTATTGAAAAGATTACCCCTTTTGAGTTATAATAACCCAAAAGGGGTGAAGTGTATGTTGGCCTGTACATTTTTCGGACATAGAGATACACCAAAAGAAATAACACCGACACTTAGGTCGACTCTAATAGACTTAATTGATAATAAAAATGTCAGAAAATTTTATGTGGGTAATCACGGCGGATACGACTATATGGTTAAACACTTACTAATAGAACTTAAAGAAATTTATCCCATTGACTATGTGGTGGTGCTTGCCTACCTACCGAGCAAAAAATATAATTCGGAGGATGAAAGTCCAACCAATACGATTTTCCCCGATGGAATCGAATTTGTTCCACGCAAATTCGCCATAAACTACCGCAACAAATGGATGATTGAGCAGTCCGACTATGTAGTGACCTATGTCAAATACACAAGCGGAGGTGCTGCCCAATTCAAAGAAACGGCAGAAATGAAAAAGAAAATAGTAATCAATATAGCGGAAAAATAATCTTTATATCGTCGGTAATTATTTAGGTTGGTTATGAACACTCACATTTTTTATATCTGTCATAAACATTCATACCAAACAGTAAAAATCCGAACCCTTCGCTTACCGGCTTTGGGTTCGGATTTGTTTTTTTATTGATCTGTAAAGTCAGTCTACCAATGGTATCATCACACATGAAAGGTTTTCCCAAACACTCTTACAAGCAAAACACCGATGAAAAGCCCTGCGATGCCTTGCATGCCGTTGGCGGGAATATTCACAAGAGACGGTACAAAGCCGTACAAAACACCCTCAAAAGCAAAATATCCGAGAACCATCCAAATTTCAGCCAAAACACCGCCGATTACTCTTGCAGGGAAATATTTGTGCCTATTGCAAAACAATTTATATACACCCCATGCAATCAACGCCATCAATCCCTTAATAACAAAGGTTGCAGGAGCATAGATGATGTATCCCGAAAATACGTCGGCAAGCGCAGAACCAACCCCCGCGGCCAGAAAACCGTACGCAGGAGCAAGCAACCATCCCGCCAGCAAAACGATACCATCACCCAAATTCAAATATCCCTTCATCGGAGAAGGAACCTTAAAGAGCATGGTCGCCAGGCAGACAAGCGCAGCCAAAAGTGCGGCCACAACGATTTTCTTAATTCTCCTATCCATTTTCAAAATACTCCTTTACATCTCTTTGCAAATATTGTATACTCTATCTGAATATATAACAATCACCAAACAAGGAGTATTTTATATAACCAGATGAAATACACAATCAACCCGAACAAACGCCCTCTATATCTGCAACTATACAAACAGATCAGAGACGATATCATTGCCGAAAACTATTCCTATAACACAAAACTTCCCTCCAAACGCTGTCTTGCTGAAGAAACGGGGGTCAGCACCGTTACCGTCGAACATACCTATGCATTGCTCTGCGAGGAAGGATATTTGGAATCACGGCAACGCAGCGGATTTATAGTAACTTTCCGCAAAACCGATGGGTTCGCCGCCTCGAATACCCACACAGAAAAACGCATGCCTCCTCTTCCCCATGACACCTCGCCTGATTTTCCGTTATCGGTACTCAGCAAAACCATGCGCAAGGTTTTAACCGACTATGGAAATCTGCTTCTCGAAAAATCCCCCAATTACGGCTGTATCGAACTGCGAAAAGCCATCTCACAATATCTTGCCAGAAACCGCGGCATACAAGTCAACGCCGACCAAATCGTCATCGGATCAGGATCGGAATATCTATACGGCCTCATCGTAGAACTGCTTGGAAGAAACCGCACCTACGCCATCGAATCCCCTTCCTATAAAATGATCGAGCGGGTTTATAAAGCGACCGAAATCTCCTATGAATCCCTCCCCTTAACAAGCGCAGGAATTGACAGCCACGCCCTTGCAGTCAGCCAAGCGGATGTGCTCCACACAACCCCATTCCGAAGCTACCCGAGCGGTGTAACCGCAACCGCCTCCAAAAGACATGAATACATTCGTTGGGCAACGAAAAACGACCGCTATATCATAGAAGACGATTTTGAGTCGGAATTTTCCGTTTCCTCCAAACCTGCCGAAACCCTTTTTGCCCTCTCGCCCGCCGACAATGTCATTTATTTAAACACCTTTTCAAAAACCATTTCCCCCTCACTTCGCATTGGATATATGGTGCTGCCAAAACGCCTCTTGGAAACATTTGATCAAAAACTCGGTTTTTATTCCAACACCGTTTCCACCTTTATGCAGTACGTCCTGACCGAGCTCATCAACAACGGTGACTTTGAAAGACATATCAACCGCCAAAGAAGAAACAAACGGAAAGAATTATCCGCCCAAAGATGACATACGGGTATAACCATCACACCTTTTCCAAAACATAGATTTGCCAATAAATTCTGGTAATTTTCAAAAAATATTGATTTTATTCTCGCAATTTGTTATAATATTGCATAATTTTATTTTAGAATACCCAAACAATAGGGAGGGACATCATGGGAATTATTATCAAAGAAGTGACCACAAAAAAGGATCTGAAAAAATGGATCGACTTCCCAAACACACTTTACAAGGACAACCCATATTACGTTCCCTTCCTCGCAACAGATGAATTTGACACCTTCTCACAAGACAAAAACCCTGCATACGCTTTCTGTGAAACCAAACTCTTTCTTGCCTGCAACAATCAAAAGATCGTCGGCAGAATCGGCGCTCTCATCAATCACGCGTACAATCAAAAGTGGAACAAAAATGCCATCCGCTTCACCCGATTTGACTTCATTGACGATTTTGAGGTTTCCAAGGCGCTGTTTGACAGCGTCATCGCATGGGGCAAAGAGCGCGGTTTTTCATCGGTCATGGGTCCCATCGGCTTCACCGACATGGATCACGAGGGTATGCTCGTCGAAGGCTTTGAAGAGTTCAATATGTCCATCACCTTTTACAATGCCCCTTATTACCTTGACCACATGGACCGTTTGGGACTAAAAAAAGACATCGACTGGATCGAATACCAAATTTCCGTGCCCAACCAAATAGATCCGCGCATCGAACGCATCGCCAATCATCTGGTCGAGAAAAAAGGATACAAAGTCGTCACCTATACCGATCGCAAGGTATTATATAAAGATGCTTTCGAGGCCTTCAAGGTCATTGACATCGCTTTTTCCAAATTGTACGGTACCGTCCCCTTGACTCCCGAGGTCATCAAAAACACCATCGATGGGTATATCCCGCTCGTCAATTTGGATTACATCTGTTCGATCAAAAACGAAGAAAACAAGATCGTCGCCTTCGGTGTTTTGGTTCCCTCCATCGCAAAGGCACTCAAAAAATCGGGCGGAAAACTCTTCCCCCTCGGTATTTTCCGTATGCTCAAAGCCCTCAAAGGTAAAAATGATACGCTGGAGATGTTTTTTGTTGCCGTTGACCCTGCCTACCAAGCCTCGGGTCTGCCCGCTGTTTTAACAAACGCCCTTTTGAAAAACATCATCCGCAACAAAGTAAAGTTCTGCGAAACAGGACCCATGCTCGAAACCAACACCGACGTACACAGTATGTGGCGCTATTTTGAAAAACGGCAGCACCGCCGCCGCCGCTGTTACATTAAGGAAATATAAGTTCTACCAAAAAAGACCGTGTAAAAGCAAAACGCTTTTACACGGTCTTTTTATCATTTTCTATGTATTCTTACTTTTTCTTAATAACAAATCCGAGTGCGCCGCCGATTAAAAGTCCGAGAATGCCCGCAACGGCGATCCACCACGGTGCAATACCGTTATCCGTATCTTTTTTGTCATCCGAAGGTTCATCGGAAGGTTCATCGGTGGGTTCATCAGACGGTGTGTCCGTGGGTTCGTCGGTCGGTTCGTCGGATGGCTCGTCGGTCGGTTCATCCGAGGGTTCCTGTCCGTGGGGCGCCGCGCGCTTGACGGTGACGGTATAGACCTTTTCGTCACCGCTTTCGGCGGTACAGACCACCTTCACCTCGTTGTCCTGTCCCGCAATCAGCGCTTCACCGCCGACCACTTCAACCGATGCCTTGGAATCTGCGGGGATTCCGCCAATGACGACACTTTCGGTTTCATACGGCAGCCACACCACGTACTCGGTGGTGTTCGTGTCGAACACGGGAGAGAGCAAGAAGCCCTGTACCGTAATGGACGAAAGCGCGTTGTCAGTGCTTGCCTGATAGTTGGGATCCTGCGCGCGCTTGACGGTGATGGTGTAGGTCTTTTTGTCGCCGTTTTCTGCCGTGACCGTCACCGTGACGTTGGTCTTGCCGCCGGGCGTAAGAGTGGGGCTGTTTACCTTCACCTTGGCTTTACTGTCCTTCGCCGTTGCCGAAACGCTTAGCTTGGAAACCTCAAAGGGTACTTCAGCCGTATATTTGGTGGTGCTTGCTGAGAAAGCGGGAGAAATGGTAGCGTTTGAAACCGTCATGCTTGATAAATTGTTCTCGCTCGACAGGGGTGCCGCCACTGTTTTGGAGTAGGACACCGTGCCGATCCGCGCATCGCTCGAGCCGTCGGTCGCCGTTACGCTTGTGTAGGACACCTTGATATTCGTGCCCACCGCGACGTTTTTCACCTTGAAGGTCACGGTGAAAAGCTCGGTCGATTTGTTTATGGGCTTTTCCACTCTGTCATCGTACGCGAGAAAGTTGTTTCCGTTATACTCGATTTTCCAGGGGGATTTGATCTTTGTGGTTGCCTTGACAAAGGAAAGCTGGCTTTGATCGTAAGAGAGTGTTCCCGATGCACCGTAAATACCGCTGCCGTTTAACTTAAAGGTGAGGGTAATGGTATCACCCGCGCGCAGAGCACTCGGACCCGAAAGGGTCGCGCTCGCACTTGCCGCCGATGCGGTGAAGGGAAGAACAAACGCAAAGCACAAACTCAAAACGAGGATGAAAGAAATGATCTTTTTCATATTGACGCTCCTTATCTTGCCGTAATGTCGCTCTTGCCGAGCAGCTTGGATTTCATTTGAATAAAGTCGGTGATGGAAATACCGCTGTCACCGTTGGTATTTGCCGCTTCGGCGTAGACACCCGAAAGGGTGGTTTTGCCAAGTAAATGCGATTTCATGGCGATCATATCGGTAACCGAGATACCGCCGTCGCCGTTGATATCACCCGTAACAATCACGGTGTATTCGGCTTTCACGGTGTTTCTGTCCATGATCTTAACGACCATGCCGGTGCCGATGGCATCGTCGCCGTTTACCTCGGTATCCCCCTTGAACACCTTGCAGTATTCGCCGCCGCTTAAGCCGCCGAGCAATTCACTGACGGTGGTACCCGCCGTGATCTTGCTGATGGTGTTATCGGTGACTGTGTGAATCAATGATGTAATAGACGTATATTTACAATGAGGATTGTCTATAAGCTGCGGGAATGCGTATCCCGAATCATCCATATACCAAACGCTTTCAAAATCAAATTCGGCAAACGTATTCTGCTGTTTCAGTTCATCCTTGGTGCATTTTCGGGACAGATCTTCACCGTCGTAATTGCCTCCCGCACCTTTTTCAATGCTATCAATGAAATAGCAATCCGCGATATAACCCTCTTCGTTTGCGCCCGCAATGCCGCCTGCATACGCATTTTCGGAAGCCGGCACCGTCACGCTACCCGTGTTATAGCAGCTCATGATAACGGTGCAGTAATTGTATCCCACGATACCGCCGCCCGAAGAAGTCGTGGCGGTTGTTGATACGCCGCCCGTGTTGTAACAATTTATAACGGAACCAAGAATCTCCGGCTCATCACCGAAATCATAATAACCGTCACTACCTGCCACAATGCCGCCCGCAAAGCTCGTTCCCGCCACAATACCCGTATTGTAGCTGTTCATAATGGTACCCAAGTAATTACTTCCAACAATACCGCCGGCAGCAAAAGAGCTCGACACAATCCCTGTGTTATAGCAGTTCATAACAATGCCTGCCGTATTTTCTCCAACGATGCCGCCCACAAATGCCGTGTAATCGGTCGTAGCCGTCACACTGCCCGTGTTGTAGCAGTTCAAGATGACACCCGCATTCTCACCCGCAATACCGCCGGCATATACAAAGTATTCACCATTTCCCGTCAGTGTTGCCGACACACTGCCACCAACCAAGCCAAGATTATATATCACACCTTGGTTTTGGCCGAAAAGTCCTGCATAAACGTCGGTTTTCTGTGCCGCGATCTTCACCTGCAAATTCTTAATAACGTGTCCGTCGCCGTCAAAACCACCGCCGAAAAAGGTTTCATCGCCACCGATCGGAAGCCATCCCGCGCCGCCGTTATAAAAATCACCGCCCACAGCGAAATCATCTTCGGTGAATACAATGTCGCAAAGTAACTTAAAGCATGCTCCCGGATACCTGCGTACGTTGTTAAGCTGTTCTTTCGTTTCGATCAAATAAGGAGCTTCTTCCGTGCCGTATCCGCCGGCAAATTCGCTTGTGTTTTCTTGTTCAAAATGCAAAATATTCCGTAAAACAGGGAACGTATGGGCAATCAGCGTCTCGTCAAAGGTCCAAACCAAGTCAAAATCAAAGCCCGCAAAGGTATCCTTTTGTTGCATTTCCTCCAAGGTACACGGAACTGCCGTGTCGGTACCGGATCCCACCCCCTTGGAAATATAACAGGCATAATAGCAGCTTTGGATCGTACCGCTAACATCAAAGTCCCCTGCAATTCCTCCGACGTAGGTTTTGCCACTACGAGATAAACCCGTTCTCGCCACGCCGCCCGTATTATAGCAATTCTTGATAGTACCGCTATTGTATCCCGCGATACCGCCTGCATAGATAAAACAATCGTCAATTCCCGTCACGTAGCCCGTGGTGTAGCAATTCGTGATAGTGCCGAAATTCCATCCCGCTATCCCGCCTACATAGACAACGCATGAGGATGCGGCCAACCTTGCACTTACACTACCCGTGTTGTAGCAATTCATGATAGTACCGTAGTTATATCCGACGACCCCTCCTGCATAAGCACTGTGGACAAGAGAATCGGTTATATTTGTAAAAATACTGCCGCCGCCCATACCGAGATTTTTAACGGTTCCTGTGTTATAACCGAAAAGCCCGACGTGTGTATGCGAAGAATTCGATTGCAACTTTTCAATGATAAATCCGTTTCCGTCAAAAACACCCGTAAAAGCATTTGTTTCGTCGCCAATCGGAAGCCAACCGGCGCCGCCGTTATAGAAAGCGCCGCCCTCGGCAAAATCCGCATCGGTAAACGTAATATTATTGAGTAGCTTAAAATGTCCTCCCAAATACCTGCGCGCGTTGCTTAAGTGCTCTTTGGAGGAAATCAAGTACGGAGAATTAAACGTGCCGTATCCTCCCGCAAACTCGGTCGTATTTTCTTCGTTATCAAATTCCAAATGCGATAACCCTACCAAAACGGGGAAGGGATGCGTTTTCAGCGTTTTGTCAAACGTCCAAACCGTATCAAAATCAAATCCGACAAAAGTATCTTGCCGTTTAAGTTGGTCAATGGTGCATTTGACCGTCGTGTGATTGCCGTAGCCCACACCGTTTTCTGTAACATCCGCATAATAGCAGTTCGTGATGAAACCTTGAAAATTGTATCCCACGATCCCGCCTGCACGATCAGAAGCACTCACGATACCTATGTTGTAGCAGTTTGTAACAGTACCGTTGCCTCCGTTATCTCCGACGACCCCGCCTGCATAAGCACTGTAATCGAACTTTACTGCCATGACGCCACCCGTGTTGTAGCAGTTTGTAACAGTACCGTTGTTGGAATTACATCCGGCGATGCCGCCTGCATAGCGAGAAGCACTCACACCGCCCGTGTTATAGCAATTTGCGATTGTACCGCCGCTATTTAACCCCGCGATGCCACCTGCATAGGCATTGTTGTATGCGGACGTGATTTTTGTTGCAGTTGCACTCACACCGCCCGTGTTGTAGCAGTTGGTGATGGTCCCGTAGTCGCGGTTATACGCCGCGATGCCGCCTGCATAGCCGAAAGCACTCACGTTGCCCGTGTTGTAGCAGTTGGTGATGGTACCGTAGTTTCTCCCTGTGATGCCGCCTGCATAGCTGGAAGCACTCACGTTGCCCGTATTATGGCAGTCGGTAATGACACCTTCATTGTGTCCCGCAATGCCGCCTGCATAGCTGGAAGCACTCACGCTGCCCGTATTATAGCAGTTTTTAATGACACCTTCGTTGTATCCCGCAATGCCGCCTGCATAGGCACGGTAAGAAGACTTCGAAGAGGTTGCAGATATATCGCCGCCAACCATACCGAAATCATAGATCGCGCCTTGGTTATAACCAAAAAGTCCGGCATAGATATCACCGTCTCTTGACTCAATTCCCAGCTTCAAATTTTTAACAGAAAACCCGTTACCGTCAAAGACACCTGTAAACGCATTTGTATTATCGCCGATCGGCGTCCAACCGATACCGTCGTTATAATAGTCACCGTCCTCGGCAAAATCCGCATCGGTAAACTCAATGTCGCAAAGCAGCTTATAATATGCATCCAAATAATTCCGCACATTGTTTAAATGCATTTTGTCGGAAATCAGATACGGGGAGTAGGCCGTGCCGTGCCCACCCGCAAATTCGCTCGTGTTTCCTCCCGCTTCAATTTCTGACTCTACGTGCAAAACATTCTTCAAAACAGGAAACGGATGCGTTTCAAGCGTTTCATCAAACGCCCAGACCGCATCAAAATCAAACCCAACAAAGGTATCCTGTATTTTCAACTCATCCGACAAACAAAATGTCGCCGTATCGGTACCGTATCCCACACCCTTGGCAATCAATTCACCGTAATAGCAATATTCGACACTGCCGCTGGAAGAATTATATCCTACAATACCACCCGGATAGGTAGAAGAATCGGTAGCGGTAGCTTTCACAACGCCCACACTATAACAGCTCACGATGGCACTGTAGTTACGTCCCGCGATTCCGCCCGCATAGGAACGATTAGAAACGGTTGAAGACATCACCGCGCCCGTGTTATAACAGTTTTTGACGCCGCCGTCGCCCGAGACGCTTCCGACAATTCCGCCCGCATAGGCAGGATGCGAAGTCGAAGTAGCCGAAACGCTGCCCGTGTTATAACAATTCGTTACAACGCCGTCAACGGCAACATATCCCGCTATCCCGCCTACATAGGCATACCAGGCGGAGCACGACGCCGAAACGCTTCCGTCCACCATACCAAGATTTTTGACCGTTCCTTTGTTATAACCAAACACTCCGACGTAGATATGGGTATCGCTTGATACGATTTCAATCTGCATATTTTTGATAACGTATCCGTTGCCGTCAAAAATGCCCGTGAAGGCATTATCCGCATCCGAACCGATCGGCAACCATTTCTGTCCGCCGTTATAAAAATCGCCGCCCTCGGCAAAATCTGCATCTGCAAATTCGATATCGCTCATGAGGATATAGTTGCCCGCAAGGTCGTTGCGAACTGCATCGAGATCCGCCTTGGTGTAAATGCCGATATAACCGTCCGGCACCTCGGTCAGATGGGTAGCAGTTACCATACCCGCGGGTGCTTCGGCACGAACGGTTATATAAAACAATCCCGCAGGCAAAAGAGAAAGGATCATAACCAACGACAACATAACCGATAAAAGCTTCTTCATATCGCTACCTCCTAAAAAACACAATGTGCGACTGCCAAAGCAGTCGCACAAGAACGCATACTTCGGCTGTCTTCAAATCATGCCGATACAGACACTGCGTACTCACACCGAAGATTTTTTATTTTCACCAAATCCATGACACGAGTACAAAAAGGGTCTGTCCACTGCAAAATGTATCTCTTGTTTTCATATCGTTTATAATTTGGTACTCTCATTTTATCATACTCTTTCTCCTTTTGCAACCTTTTTCAAAAACTTTTACAAAACCACCAAAAAAGATGCGCAAGCTGCACATCTTTTTTCATTCACTTTATTTCACGCCCTCATCTGTCTTAAAAACAGCCACACCGCAAGGGCAAACGCCCCTGCCGCATAGCCGACTACCCACAATAAGGCAGGCAGAATCGCTCCGAAATCCCCCGCAAACACCGCCTGCTCCACCTCTACCGCATGGTAAAATGGCAAGATCTTGGCAATTTCCAAAAAAGCGCCGCCGACAAGCGCGAGGTCAAACCAAACACCCGACAACCAAGCCGTCAGATTGGTCAACAATGCTCCGCAAATGCCCCCCACCTGCTTTTGATTTAAAACACTGCCAAACAATAGCCCAAGTGCAATAAAAAACAAAGAAGCAGGCAATAAAAACAGCATCGCCCAGAGAATATTGACAGTCGGCGTAAGTCCCAAGGCAATGCCGACGGCATAGCAAAACACCCCCTGCGCCATGGCAATGGGAAGCATCGGCAGGGTGTAACCGAAAATAAAATCAAACGCTCTCATGGGTGTGGCGTACAGTCTTATAAGAAAAGAACTTTCCCGATCCCTGGCAATGAGTGTTGCTGAAAAAAGTGTCATAAACGAAAGTCCGAAAACCGTCATTCCCGGAACAAGTTTTTCAATCTCGAAAATCGAAACGGGAACATTGGCCTGAATGGCCGACAGCAACAAAAGCAAAACAGCAGGAAACCCAAGTCCGAAAAACAACGTCAGCGGATCGCGCAGAATTTCTTTAAGGCATCGTTTGGAAAAAGCCGCCATTCTCATCACGCGCCCTCCTTTACAAGGGCAACAAACGCATCCTCGAAGCGTTCTTTCCCCGTTTTTGTTTTCAATTCCTCCGCTGTACCCAAAGCGATCAATTTGCCGTTTTTCATAACACCGATACGATCCGAAAGAGCCTCTGCTTCCTCCATGTAATGAGTGGTCAAAATGATGGTCACCTTTCCCTTCAGCATACGAACGGTATCCCAAAGCTCTTGTCTTGCAATCACATCCAGCCCCAATGTAGGCTCATCCAAAAATAAAATCTTCGGTTCTCCCACCAACGCCATGGCAATACTTAACCGCCTTTGCCATCCTCCCGACAGCTTTGCGGCTTTTTTGTCCATGATCTCTTCAAAATGAAATTCTTCGGTCAGTTCTGCGATCCTTTTTTCACTCTTTTCACGATCAAATCCATGGATTCCGCACATCAAAATCAGATTCTCCTTCACCGAAAGCCCGAAGGCCACCGCTGTTTCCTGCGGAGAAATTCCGATATACGATTTGACCGCAGCACTTTCACCGCAAATACTCTTTCCAAGCAAAAGCGCATCGCCCGCAGTGGGTCTGACAAGACAAGACAGCATTTTCACAGTGGTCGTTTTTCCCGCGCCGTTGACGCCGAGCAGAGAAAAAAGCTCCCCGCTTTCCACCCCCAGCTCTAAAGCGTCGACTGCCGTAACATCCTTATATTTCTTTGTCAACCCTTTGATTTGTATGGCCTGCATATTTCATTCCTCGCCTTCTGCTTTCTCCCCATTGTTCTCGAAAACGGCATGAGAAAACTTTTCAAACATACTTTTCGGGGGAATCGCCAATCCGCGCTTTTCATCTCCGAGCAACACCAAAGAAACGCCGGGGTGTATATCAAACAGCATGCGCGCCTGCTTGGGGATCACAATTTGCCCCTTTTCCCCCACCGTTACCGTCCACGCATATTTCCCTTTCGGATTTCCCATCATGTTATCTCCTTTGTTGAAAAAAGTATGATTTGTATAACTAATCATACTTTAGTATTGTCCCTTTGTCAAACTATAAAATAAAAAACCGCCGCGGAGCATTTTCTCCGCAGCGGCACTCAATTTTATTCTTTTACTCAAACTCCACTTCCGTAACGGTTCCGTTTTCAATATCAATGAAGTAACCATATTCTCCGTCATGACTGGCATATACCACACATAATGCAAATCCGTCGCCCATGCTAAGTCCCACCGTGTAACCGCGATTATCCTCAATAAAAGCAACCGGCACAAACGCAATCGGCGTGACATTACCGCCGTCCTTATCGCAGGAGCAAACCTCATATCCGTTCTCTGTCTCTCTTGTAAAATAAATGCTTCCGTCAAATACCGAAAAGCTCGTTACACCTTCTAAGATGTGTGTATCCTCGCCGGGCATTCTTACCAGCGTGCAATTGGCATTGTAAGAAAATTTATCCGGATCCTTGCCACCATATTCCATCTCAGAACGCAAAAAATCA
>JAZSON010000023.1:0-51274 GCA_045536965.1 Eubacteriales bacterium | reverse complement strand
AAGGAAACGGTGCGCGCTTGGCTTGCCGAATATCCCGAATTGGATGTTGAGGAAAGAGATGGCGGCTACGATTCTTATTACGACTATACGCTGACAAAAGAGGAGCGGGATGCAGGCACGATAGTAGGCGTAACGCGTATCAGTGCAGGCACTACCTACAGCTATCTATTTCAAACATATGTGAGAATATACTTTGGTTTTGATGAGAATGACCGACTTGTTGACGTCGGCGTGAAATCAGATACCGATACGTTTTAAGGCGCTACATTTCCAAAAATGTAAATGAAAACACACGCGGGTACCTTTTCGGATGCCCGCGTGTGTTTTTGCCTATTTATTCCAAAATGTTGGAGGTAATGTAGTCGATCCCTGCGTCAATGAGCCTTTGCGCAACGGTGGGATCGTCCACCGTCCAGGTGTTGACGAGGATGCCGTTTTCATGGCAAAGACGGATTTTTTCATCATCCAATGCGGTGTAGCGGATATCGAGATCCATTTTGTGCTCTACCAGGGTCGAGATCAGATCGTCTGTAAATTTACTCGTCAGATACTGCACCTTTTGATTGGGGTACAAGTTGCGGACAAGCAGTAGATTGTCAAAATGAAAGGAAATGATAATCACCTTGTCGAGATCACCGTTTTCACGGATGATCTGCATGATCGCGGCGATATCGTCCTTCGAAAAAGCGTTTTTTAATTCCAGCACCGCCGTCTTTTCGTAGTGGGTGCAAATGGAAATGTAGTCGGAAAGCGCGGGGATGCGAAGATCGTTTCTTTCGCTCTTTCCGTAACGGGAATTTAAGCGAAGGGTAGCAAGCGCATCAAAGGTCGAGCCCTCGATCGAAAGATCTTGATCGCATACCCGCCCCGTATGATCGTCGTGAATGACAACGAATTTTCCGTCGAGCGTTTTGTGTACGTCACATTCAATGCCAAAATAGCTTCGGTTTCCCGCCGCAATAAAGGCGGCGGCGGTGTTTTCGCACTCCAGACCGCTTAAACCCCGATGGGCGACCATGAGGGTGTTTTTCTTGTCTTGTATCTTGATGGCATCCATAATAGGCCTCCTTTTGAAAATCATGCCTTGAGTGCGGCGGTGATCTCTCCGCAATCTTTAATCACGTAGTCGGGCTTATCCTCGGATGCATCCAAAATTTCCTTTGTCGTTTCACCGCTCATGACGAGGATGGAAAGGGCGCCTGCATTCAAGCCGCTTTTGATATCGGTGTAAATGCGATCGCCGATGACCGCTGTTTCTGCGGGAGTGACACCGCACATGGCCATGGCAGCAAGGGGCATACGCGCCTCGGGCTTCCCGATGACCACGGGTCTTTTTTTGGTGGCGTTATAGATCATATCGCAAACACTGCCGCAATCGGGTACACTGCCAAATTCGGTAGGGCAGACGTAGTCGGGATTGGTGGCAATATAGGGAAGATCGCGGGTGCAAAGTATTTCGGATATGTCAAGAAGCTTTTGAAAATTCAGCTCTGTGTCAAAGCCCATGACGATGCAGTCGGTCTCGTCTTTGTTTTGGGTGACGGTAAAGCCCGCGCGGGTCAGTTCATCCATGAGTGATTGCGTGCCGCAGACGTAAAGCCGCGCGCCCTTGTGATGCTCGTTTAAGTACGCGACCGTTGCCATGGATGATGTCATGAAATCATTTTCATCCGCCTCGATGCCGAGCTTTTTTAGTTTTTCAACGTAAGCCAAAACGCTTTTCGATGAATTGTTGGTCATGAAAAGATAGCGTCCGCCCTTTTCCTTGATTGTTTGCAAAAGCGGGAGCGTGCAGGGGAAAAGCTGATTTCCGAGATACAGCGTGCCGTCCATATCAAATAAAAACAGCTTGGTTTTTTTAATATCGTTTGCAAAGCGCATTGTACTTTCCCTCCGAGTGAAATGGAAAATCAGTCTTCTTTTTCTTTGACAAAAAGATTGTATTCAAGGGTTTTGTTTTTGTGGCGTTCCACGACGGCGTGGACGATACTGATGACAATGGCAATCACACTGTAAGCAACCAAAAAAGCACCCGCCATGGCAAGCACCTTGGCCGCGCCTGCGGTATATCCGCCCAAAGATACGAAAACGATCAAAAAGGCGGCTAAGGACAGAGAAAAGTGGAGCACACGGCGAACAGCCGAGGCGGCTTTCATACGGTGGATGAGAGTAAATACACCCTGTAAAAAAGAATAAAAAAGGATCAAATGAAGAAGATTGGATGTAGGACCGAGATTGGCGGCGCTGCTTGACAGTGCCAGCATAAAAAAGGTGTAGCAAACAAAAGTAAAGGTGGCAAAGGCGGTAAAAAGAACCGCTTTGAGAGCATCGTAAATTTTCAGCATTTTTCCTCCATGATATGAAAAAGAAATTATGCCTTCATTTTATCACAGTCATCGGGGGATGTCAAGGCGGCGAAAAGGAAAAAAGGATTGACAAATAAGCACCGAAATGATAAAATAATCGTGGATATGAATGCAAATGAGGAGGAATGGAAATGGATGCGGTTGCGGTGATTGCAGAATGCAATCCATTTCACCTCGGTCACAAATATTTGTTTTCGTCCATTCGGGAAAAATTCCCCGATGCGCCGCTGATTGTCATTTTAAGCGGTGATTATGTGCAGCGGGGAGAATTTTCCATTGCCGATAAATACCTTCGCGCCGCCACTTTGATTGAGCAGGATGTCGATCTTGTGCTCGAATTGCCCTTCCCGCATTCGATGCTTTCGGCCGATGGTTTTTCGCGCGCGGGGGTTTTTCTTGCCGCATCCCTCGGGTGTGTATCGCGCTTGGCCTTTGCCTGCGAACATCCCGATCTTATGTTGTTAAAGCGTGCTGCCGCATTGCTTTCCTCTAAAGAATTCGAAGCAGCGCTTTCATCGAAAATAAAATCCAACCCCGATAGAGCTTACGCCACCTTGCGTGAAGAAGTTTTTTATGAACTGGGAGAGGGGTTTCCGCCCGATCTCATCCGTTCGCCTAACTGCATTTTGGCCCTTTCTTACATCATGGCGCTGGAAGAAACATCCATTGAGCCGATTGTATTTCCGCGCATCCGAACCGATGCAGACGGGGTGGACGATGTTTCGGGACAGCGGCTTCGCGCCCGTATGGTTGCACAAGATGCTTCTTGGAAAAATGCCGTTCCCGCCCATACCTGCGCAATGTACGAAAATGCATTGTCCAACGGTGTGTTCCCCGTTGTAACAAACGCCGTCGAGCAAGTTGTATTATATACATTGAGAAATAGCTCACCCGAAAAAATATCCGAGTGTTACGGCTGCGCCCCGCTGGCCCATCGTATTCGCACAGCGGCAGATGAGAGCACCTCGCTCGAGCCACTCTATCAAAAGGTCTCTGTGGCTCAATTTCCCGCCGCCCGAATTCGCAGATCGATTCTTTCTGCCGTGCTGGGTGTCAAAGAAGAATGCGCCCAATCCTCTCCCTCTTTTTCACTGGTGCTCGGTGCCAATCAAACGGGGAGGCGCTTGTTGCGGGCACTCAAAAAAAAGGCGACCATTCCGATCTATACAAAACCTGCCCATGCAGTGCGCGACAGTGTGTTGCCCGATATTTATTGCCGTGCAGAAGAGCTTTATGGCCTTGCATTTCCCGTCCCTCGCGAAAAAAATTGGTATTTAAAAATGACGCCGCGCGTCAGAGAGGTATAAACTATGAACGTAACAAAAATTGAGCAGTATAAGCACTTTGGCTCTTGCCTTTCCATCAGCGAAGGGAAATTGACTTTGTATGTCACCTTGGATTGCGGGCCCCGCATTATTTATGCTTCCTATGACGGCTCGGAAAATTTATTTTATAATGAAGATCCGACCGCCGATGTTGTGACCGATGCCCGCTTTGAAGCGGTGTACGGTAAGGGAAGCAAATGGCATATCGGCGGCGGCCATAGATTTTGGATTAGCCCCGAAGTGTATCCCTACACCTATTATCCGGACAATGAACCCGTAGAATACGAAGTCAAGGATAATACGGTTGTTTTCACACCGCCTGCGCAACGTGTGACCGAGTTGCAGGAATCGCTTACCCTTACATTTGCTTTCGGCGGAGTCGGCGTGACACATACCCTGAAAAATATTGGCGCCAAGTCCAAGCAGTGCGCCATTTGGGCTTTGACGGTGATGGCTCCGGGCACACGGGTCAAAGTTCCCCACGCTCGCGATGAAAAAGGCGATCCCTTCACACCCAACCGCATGATCAGTTTCTGGCCCTACGACAATTTGGTCGATCCCCGCTTCAGATTTGAGCCGGATGCTGTGATTTTAGAGCACGATGATACCGTGCCCGGGAAATTCAAACTTGGTATTCGCAATACCTCGGGCCGCATTGCCGCGCAAAACGGTAACATCATTTTTTCGAAAGGCTATAAGCCCAAACACGATACTTTGGCCTATACCGACCTTGGGGTTTCTACCGAGCTTTACACCGATTCTCGTTTTATCGAGGTCGAAACGCTTGGACCGCTGACTAATCTTAATTCGGGCGAAACCGCTCACCACACCGAATATTGGACATTTACCAAAATGTGAGGAATGATTATGAAACGATTATTGGCACTTATTTTAGTCGCGCTGTTTCTTTTGGCTTTTGCGGCATGCGGCGCATCTGCTCCCGAAACGATGGACGATCCCCTCAAACCCACGGATGGCGTCAAGCCGGACGGTGATCAAGACAGCACCCCTCCCGACAACGATTCCTCCAAAGAAGATCAAGTGGAAAACGACGAGCCCTCTCACGAGGATGAGCCGAATCAATCCCAGGATGAGGACGAGCCCGATCAGTCCGTTTCGGATATCACGCTTGTGCAAAGCGGATCGTTTAAAGGTGAAGGTGATATTGCCCTTCACTTGTATGTAGAATGGTCGGCCGTGCAAAAAGCAACCGATAAGGATGCTACTGTGACGGTGGATCTGTATTTGAGTCACTACCGTTTGTCGGTCAAGAGCCGCAGCGGTAACACCGTTACGGTCAATGAGCAGGTACATACTTTCTCTACCGATCCTATTGTATGCGAAGAAAATGTGCAAACCCGCACCAAACTCACCACATACACCTTGTCGGTTCCTCGCGATGCCAATCAAAAGGTTTCGGTGGACATCGATGCCGTATGGAAATTCTCGGGTGTGTTGTCGGGTGAATTTGTAGACCAGATTCGTGCCACATCGACGATAACCTTGGGATGATTTTCGGAGGAGAAGATGTCAAATAAAACAAAATGGATGTTAGCCGCTTTGATTGTTCTGTTGGTTGTAGCCGTGGTGCTTGTACTGACGTTGGATATCGATGGCGATGAACCGCAGGATGATCAGAATTTATCACAAGGTGAAACAGGCGATAATAATGAACAAGATGGCTCTGAAGAGTCGCCCGATGAAAATGAAAATCAAGTAGAGTATGGAGACAACACAGCGCAAATTCCCGACGCTTGGAAGGATCTTGTCGCTTAAACGGAGATAAAAACATGTATTTTGATATTCATGCCCACTTGTATAAATACCCATACCCATATAGGAGTCGGCCGAATAGTTTTATTTTCCCGAACGAAGAGCAACTGATCGCTTTGCATGATCAATTGGGAATCGACCGTGCCGCTTTGATGGTGCTTGCCAATGCCGAGGAATACGTTCCCCAGTCGGTCGGCGAAGTAATCGATATTGCGGCGGCGTCTAATGGCCGCTTCGTTCCGTTTTGCAGTGTCGATCCCCGCCTTTTGGGAAACAATGCGTCCGCGCCCCTCGATCTCCTTTTAGAGCATTTTAAAAAACTGGGATGCTGTGGTATAGGCGAGGTATTGCCGCGCATGGATTTTGATGATCCCAAAATGTGCAATTTATATCGTTGCAGTGAAAAAGTGGGACTGCCCCTTCTGTTTGATATGAACTCATCCCCCCGACGTTCCTATGGACTTTATGACGATGTCGGATTGGTTCGTTTACGTCGTTGCTTGGAGGGATACCCCGATTTGATCTTTGTGGGACACGGACCGGGGTTCTGGGCAGAATTTGGCACTTTGCGTGCGCCCGAGGACCGTTTTGGTTATATTACTTATCCCATCGATGGCGAAGGACAGATCCCCAAACTCATGCGAATTTATCCGAATTTGTGGATCGATCTTTCGGCGGGCAGCGGTTATACGGCCATTTCGCGCGACGTTGATTATACCCTTGCCTTCTTTCAGGAATTTTCCGATCGCATTATGTTCGGCACCGATATTTGCTTTGCTGATCAGATTCCCGAGCAGGTTGCATTCCTCAACGGTCTGCACGAAAGCGGCAAGTTGGACGATGCTTTGTTTGAAAAAATCGCTTATAAAAACGCAGAGCGTTTATTAGGTTTGTAAAATGGGTCTGTTTTCTCGTTTGTTTCGTAAAGAAGACATAGCTTCCAAACGCTATCGTTTGGAATATGCCCGTAAGCTGGACGGAAAATTGTTAAGATATGTAACAGAACGTTTTGACGATGGCGAGATTGTTATCGGTAAAGATGGGCATATTACCGTAAAAGAAGATGTTATCAGTGTCTATGGCGGCGCTGAACTGCTTTTTCGTTGTCCCTGCGAAGAGGTTGTTGCCGCTGAATTGATGAGTCACGACGGTGTCATGCTCGAAGGCTTTGATGCGGTAAAACAAACACCGCGAAAGCTGGTCGCGCACTACAAGTATTATCGAAAATAGTTCCCTTTTTCAATTAAATGTATATATTCCTTGGTGGTGCGAAGTTCAATCGGCTCGTCAAAACAATCGAGAAGGTTTTCCACTTCCCATCTTGATATGTACGCATTTGGATCCAATGGATCAAAAAGAAGCACAATGCGGCCGATGAGAGCGGCGGCGCGAGGACATTCCAACAAATGTCGGTAGTGTCGAAGTATCGATGCGATTTCATCAAAAGATAAGGTCGTAATGTGAACGGTTATGGTATGTTTATATGTTTTTTTATGAAACAGAAGCCATACCACCGCGTCTCGAAGCAGATAGATCATACCGATCGCGGCAAAAAAACTAAATAAAATTTTCAAAAGCAGTACCATTCTTCCCACCCTTTCTTATAACAGAATATGCAGTGTAAAGAATAAGCGTGCATGTGACTGTGAATATTATGTGATTATTATGGTATTTTTCGGTATGTTTCTTGCGCAAAGAATGATTTTTCACTTCAATCGTTGACAAAACTTTGTGAAGTTTGCTATAATGGGACGACTGAATAATAGATGATTTTGAAGTAATTTCGGAGGTTTTGTCATGCGAAAAGGTATGATAATACAGAGAATAAAAACAAGCAAAAGAGCTTTGGCTTATCTGGTTGCATTCGTATTGTTTTGCGCGATGCTTTCGGCAAATATGGTTTCTTGCAGCAGCGTTGAAGTCGGGCAGACCATGTTGTTCGGTAACTATCCTTTTTATGCCGATAAGAGCATCAAGCAGATTGAATGGCACGTTTTGCATGTAGAAGATGACCGCGCCCTGCTTGTCACGCGTTACAATTTGGATTTAAAACCCTATAATTCCGATCATGAAGAAGTGACATGGGAAAATTGTTCTCTGCGCCAGTGGCTTAACAGCAAGTTTTTGAACACAGCTTTCTCGGAAGAAGAGCAGGAAAAGATCGTTTTGTCCAATATTAAAAATAATGACAATTCTGAATACGGTACAGAAGGCGGTAACGATACAAAAGATCGCATCTTTCTTCTCAGTGTGGAAGAGGTAGAGAAGTATATGAAGGATATTTCCATGCGTGAATCGGTTTCCACTAAGTATGCCAAAGGACAAGGCGCTTATGTCAATGGCGCGAACGGCAGCAGTTGGTGGGCGCTTCGCACACCGGGATATGACAATGCCTGCATGGCTACCATTACCATAGATGGCGAAATTTCGTTGGATGGCGACGGTGTTGACAGCACCGATTATGCGCTCCGTCCCGCTATGTGGATTTATTTAGACTAATATGAAAAAACAGGGTTGAGATTTTTCTCAACCCTGTTTTTAGGTTCAAAGGGTATTTTCTTGATTGCGATAGACAAAGAACTTACAATATAAAAATTCCAAAATCAAGTTAGAGAGAAGCGTAAGACCCAAAACGATGTATTCGTTGATCGCGGCATTTACCGCAACATTTCCAAGCCAAGTGGAAAGAGGGGTGAATACTAAATAAAAAGCGAATACTTTGGTCATGGCAATCGGAACGTTGGTGGCAGATTTGAAGGTGAAGCGGCGGTTAAAGGTGAAGTTCCAGAGCACCGAGAGAATGAGTGAAATCAAATAGGATGGCCAATAATAAAGATGGCATAGTTCATAAAGTACGGTAAAAGAGCCTACCTGAATGACACCCGCAGATACAGAAAACAAGGTAAATTTAGCTATTTGCATAAATGAATTCATTGTAATATCTCCTTTTGAAAACAACCGAGAACATGCTTCTCGGTTGTTTTATATTTATTCGGAATAAAGAGATTTGGTAGAAAACTTCGGCTCGCAGGTGAGGTTGATGCCTAACTTACGGCAGATTTCTTCATCGTGAGCATTGGCCATCTTGGTATAATGCGCTTCCAAACCCTTGAGCTTGCCAAGCTGTTGCATGGCTTTTTCGGCAATCGGGTTGGTGACGGCGCAAATCGAAAGAGAGATGAGCGCTTCTTCCAAATTCAATTTCTGTTTCGTGCTGCCAAAGGCATCGTGCTTTAAGTCGAGGATCGGTTTTAAAACAGCGGGAGCGATGAGAAGTAAATCGTCATTGATTCCTGCTAAATATTTTAAAGCATTGATAACAGCCGAGGCGGGAGCTCCCAAAACTTCGATGGTACGACCGGTAATGATCTTTCCGTCGGGCATTTGGATGGCCATGGCGTGTACGCCTTTTTCGGCAGTTTTTTTGCAAGCGGCATCAACCACAGGTCGGATAGATACGTCAATGTCCAATTCTTTCATGAGCATCTCCACTTTTTGTGGAGCTTCGATGTCAACCAAACCGTTTTTGTAATCACACCACATTTTATAATAACGGCGGACAATTTCTTGTTTGGCGGCATCTTTGCAAACATCTTGGTCGGAGATGCCGTAACCCGCCATGTTGACACCCATATCAGTGGGGGAGCGGTAGGCGTGTTCGCTACCGGTGATGCGTTGGAGAATGGTCTTTAAAACGGGGAAGGCTTCTATATCGCGGTTGTAGTTGACGGTGGTAACACCATACGCTTCCAAATGGTAGGGGTCTATCATGTTCACATCGCGCAGGTCAGCGGTTGCTGCTTCATAGGCGAGATTGACGGGATGCTTGAGGGGGAGATTCCAAATGGGAAAGGTCTCAAACTTTGCATATCCCGCGCGAATGTTGCGGCGGTGTTCATGATAAAGCTGGGAAAGACATGTGGCAAGCTTTCCGCTTCCCGGTCCCGGTGCGGTTACAACGACCAAAGGACGGGTGGTTTCGATGTAAGGATTCGCGCCATAGCCTTTTTCGCTAACAATGGTATCGACATCATTGGGATATCCCTTGATGGTGTTGTGAATATACACCTTTTCACCGCGGAATTCAAGCTTCTTTTTAAAAATATCGGCCGAGGGCTGACCGTTGTAACGGGCGATGACAATGGAACTGACGTAAATGCCAATGCCGCGCAATTTATCGATCAGACGAAGGACATCCATCTCATAGGAAATACCGAAATCAGCGCGCATTTTTTTGCGTTCAATATCACCGGCGTTGATAACAAAAATGATTTCGGTGGTATCCTTTAATTGTTGGAGAATACGAACTTTGGCATCGGGGGCGAAACCGGGAAGAACACGGGAAGCGTGCAGATCATCAAAAAGTTTGCCGCCGAATTCCAAATATAGCTTGTTTCCGTTGCTTTTTATTGTTTCTAAAATATGTTCGGTTTGCATCCGTACATATTTCTCATTATCAAAACCGATTTTCATGTCACTGCCCCATTTTGTCTTTCAAAAAAGACGGAGTCCCTTAGGGGGACTCACGCCTGTTTTGTTATAGTTTGGAAGTTAGTTTTCTTCATTGACCGCTTCATCGTCGGATTCTTCGACTGCGGTGTCGTCGTTTTCATCTTCGACAGGTTTGTTCTGCTCTTCTTCGGCTGCTTGCTGATCTGCCAGTTTTTGTGCATTTGCAGCGGCAATCAATTTGTTTGCAACAGGTTCGAAAGCAGGGGCAACCACATCTTTGATGAATTCGGAAAGTCCGGCTTCTTCCAGTTCGGTATTCAACTTTTCAAGGTTTTTAACATAATTGGAATCGCCTTCGATGAATGCTTGATAATAAGGTGCGGCAATGCTTGCAAAGGTATCGAGTTTTTCTTGCTGTTCCGGGGTGTAAGCGATGTTGAAACCTAAGAAAGCACTGGATTTGCAGTTTTGACGGTTGTAAATGGCATCCTGCTTGTAGTCAAGAGACTGCTCATCGGTGGGGGTGAGAAGGAAGGTGTTGCCGATACGATTAAGAGCGGTGGGCCAAAGTTTGTTAAGAACAGTCACTGTGCCGTTGTCGTGACGGAGATAAGTGCCGTCTTCGCCTTCTACACCGTAATAATAGGTATCAACCAATTCTTCGCTCAAGAAGAAGGTGGAGATGACTTCCATGGCACGGGCTGCGTATTTGCTCTTGGAGCTGATAGAGAAGAAGCCCGAAAGAGTATTGGAATTGTTAGCTTTCGAATAACTGTAGGGGAGTTCAGCGATGATATAATCGCCCTTTTCGCGGATAGCGGCAAGTTCAGAGGCGGTCAGTTGTTCGATGGAGAAGAACGCGGGGTTGCTTGCATCGCCTGCAAAATAACCTTTTTCGCGGTATTTGGCCATTCTGGCAAAGTGCGCAACCACTTTATCATTCAGGTAGGGATTGGAAACATTTTCCGAAGCAAAGTAATCAAAATCGCTGTTTTCGATGGCAATGGGGAAACCTGCAACATCGCCGAGGAAGTCAAATCCGGTCAAGCCGACAGAACCGCGCATGGTTACAAGGTTTGCGAGGATCGGGTAATCCTGACGGAGAACAGCATCCTGCTTTTGAATATGTACTTGGGAAAGGATGGAATCACAATCAGCCAATTCTTTGACATTGTTGACCGCTTCGGTCAATCCAAGTGCTTCGGTAACCGTTTTGTTAAACAACATATAAGAGGTGGCGCCCACATCCAGGTTGACGGGAATGCCGTAAATTTTGTTGTTTACTTTGGCGGCGGCCAGCAGACTGGGATGAATGTAGTCGGTGATTTTCTTGTGATCCAGTTTAATGTAGTCATCCAAGGAAATCAGATAACCTTTGTCGATGAAACGGATATACTGTTCGTAACCGTTCACGTAGAGGATGTCAAGGGTGGCGCCTTGGATGGGTTCGGGGGGTTCTTCCTCGCCGCTTTCGATGCGATCCAGTCTTGCCTGTTCTTCCTCGGCGGCTTTCTTTTCGGCTTCGCGTTGCGCTTGACGTTCAAGCTGCTCCTTTTCTCGGAGAGCGGCAGAGGAAAGAAGGGCTTCTGCATCCTTCTTGAAGGAGTCGTATGCTTTGGTATAAGTGGTCATGTACAGTTTGGCAAGTGCTTCTGCTTCAAACTGGGCATAAACCGTATCGATGGCGGCCTCATACTCTTCGGCCGAGAACCAAGAGAACACCAAAGTGGTTTTGTATGCGTTTTGCATTTTGAGATTGATCGCGTCTTGAATCGTTGTTTTGATTTCTTCCGCTTTCTTTTTCTGCTCGGCATCTTCCGAGTCCAGCTCGTCTAAAATACCGTAAAATGTTGCATAGATACTCTCGCGGCTTTCACTGGTTTCCAGTGTGTCTTCATCGTCCTCCGAGTCGCCGCACGAGACAAGTGTCGGCGCCAGCAAGGCAAGCATGAGCAAGAGTGCGAATATACGTTTGAACATGAAGGAATCCTCCTAGAAAGTTAAACTGTTGGTAGAGTTTATTATACTGAATACCTACACTATATTCTACATGAGAAACACGATTCTGTCAAGGTGTACGCGTAAATTGTCGATGTGTAAAAACGCCTAAATTCCTAACGTTTTTTTGTGATTTGTGCCGAAATATCAATCAAGATAGTCTTTGAGCTTCTTGCTGCGGCCGGGATGGCGGAGTTTGCGGAGCGCTTTGGCTTCAATTTGACGAATTCTTTCTCGGGTAATGTCAAAAACCTTGCCAACTTCTTCCAGTGTACGGCTGCGGCCGTCTTCGAGTCCGAAACGGAGCTTGAGCACCTGCTCTTCGCGGGGAGTCAAGGTGTGGAGAACCTCTTCAAGCTGTTCGCGCAAAAGGGTTTGGCTGGCCGCTTCGGCGGGAGCGGGCGCATCGTCGTCGGGAATAAAGTCACCCAAATGGCTGTCTTCCTCTTCACCGATCGGCGTTTCGAGCGAAACGGGTTCTTGTGCAATTTTTAAAATTTCGCGCACCTTCTCCACGGGCATATTCATGTGGTTGGCGATTTCTTCGGCGCTGGCTTCGTGACCCAATTCTTGCAAAAGCTGGCGGGAAACTCTCAAAACTTTGTTGATGGTTTCAACCATATGAACGGGGATACGGATGGTACGCGCTTGATCGGCAATGGCGCGGGTGATGGCTTGACGAATCCACCAAGTTGCATAGGTAGAGAACTTATATCCCTTGGTATAATCAAATTTTTCAACTGCTTTCATCAAACCGAGATTTCCTTCTTGAATCAGATCCAAGAAGAACATGCCTCTGCCCATGTAACGCTTGGCAATGGAGACCACCAAACGCAGGTTGGCTTCCACCAATTCCATTTTGGCATCTTCATCTCCCGTTGCCATGCGGGAGGCAAGCTCGATCTCGCGCTCGGGATCGAGCAAGGGGACTTTACCGATCTCCTTTAAATACATGCGAACGTGGTCTTCGATGGCGAGACCTTCCGAAGCAAGCATACGCTCCATTTCCTCGGGAGTTTCGTAGCTTTCCACTTCGTTTTCAATATCACCGATGTCGGGAACATCCAGATAGCCCGTTACTTCAACACCCATGTTTTCCAGTGTTTCATAAAGCTTTTCGATTTGGTCGACATCGTATTCAACCTCTTCGATCACCTTCATGATTTCGTTGTTTGAAAGGGTGCCCTTTGTTTTTCCGCGTTCGATTAAATCGTTGATGTTATTTTTCTTTGCGGTTTCGCCGTCAGCCTCTTTGTCAGCATTGTTTTCATTCTCGGCGTTTTGTTCTCTGTCTTCGCTGACACGGGAGAGAAGTTCATCGGCTTGGGCTTCCAAAATGGCCTGTTCGGTTAAACTTTTTTTGTCATTCTTCATCTTTATTTCCTACCTTTTGTTTTTTTAACAATTCAATGGCGGCGAGCATGGAGGCGGGGGAGTTGTCATTCGTGATTTCCTTTGGGATGGATTCCAATTCATCCAGCAAAGAAAGCACGACCGATTCTCCCTGGTCGAGAAGCATTTCTCTTCGCACCTTATATCCGACTGTTTTCCCCATTTCTTCGGGGGTAAAATAGGACGAAAGAGAGGTGAGTTCGGGAGTGGATTGCTCGGCGGTGATTTCCAGTAAAGCGCTGATGAGTTTTTTATGGAATTCACAGCGAAAAACATCGGCTGCAAGCCGTGTGCGGATGGTTGGTTGTAATAAATACTCGGGGCGTAAAAGTAAAAGTCCCAAAAGAGATTCTTCTTTGGCGGCCGATGGATATTTGAGACGGTCAGGATTGACGCGGTCGCTGTATCCTGCCGATTTTCGCATATCCTCTTGCGTTCGCTCGTTTTTCGCGTTGTTTACGGCGCGGCGTACATTTTTATGTACTTGCGCTCGGAGTATCTCATAGCGGATGCCCGTTTCATCGGCAAGCTTTTGCAGATAAACATCCCGCTCCAAATCGGAGGAAAGAGTGGAGAGCATGGCGCATACCTCTTGCGCGAAGCGAAGCCGCTCTTCGGGAAAATCCGTATTGTATTTTTGCCGTATGGCAGCAAAGGCAAATTCAATATGTCCCGCGGCATCGGCAAGGAGTTTTTCAAAACTGCCTTTTCCGAATTTTTGGATATATTCATCGGGATCTTTGGCGTCCTTGATGCGGATAACCTTAACGGGTACACCCACTTCACCAAGCTTGGCAATGGCTTTTTTTGTGGCTTCCTGTCCCGCTTTGTCCGAATCGTAACAGGTGTAAACCGTTTTGGCGTATTGGTTTCGTGCGATCATGCGGGCGTGTTCCGATGTGATGGAGGTGCCGAGGGTTGCTACGGCGGAGGTAAATCCCGCTTGATGCAGTGCGACGGCATCGGGGCATCCTTCGCAGAGGATCAAATAGCCCGTACCTGCATTTTTTGCAAAGTTCAGTGCATATAAATTCTGGCTTTTTTTATAAAGCGGTGTGTCGGATGTGTTAAAATATTTGCGGTTGTTTTCATCGGCAGTGCCTAAAAAACGTCCTGAAAACCCGACCACTTTTCCCGCCGTGTCGAAAATGGGGAACATGACGCGGTTGCGGTAATAATCAAAAAGGCGACCGTTTTTGGCTTGTCCTGCCAAAAAGTTGGTTTTCATTTCTTCAGGGGTATAACCCTCGTTGGTAAGATGCTTTGCGAGGGAATCCCAACTGTTGTCGGCATAACCGATGCCGAAATGTTTGATGGTGAGATGATTGAAACCGCGCTTTGTCATGTATTCAAGCGCGGCAGCACCGTTTTGTGAAAAAAGGGTGTCGCGGAAGAATCGGGCGGCAGAGGTGTTCATTTCGTATAAACGGGTGCGGTCGATCTTGTTTTCGTTCCGCCCCATTGCATCGACGGGCATACGCAATCCCGCAATGCCTGCCAGTTTTTCCACCGCTTGTATGTAGGTGAGGTTTTCCATTTTCATTACAAATGTAATGAGATCACCGCCTGCACCGCAACCGAAACAGTAAAAATGCTCGTTGTCAGAACGGTTAAAAACAGTGAAAGAGGGGGTGCGTTCGCTGTGGAAAGGACAGCAACCCGTTAGGTTGGAGCCGGCTCGCTTTAATGACACATATTGACCGACATAATCATCCAAACGAATACGCGCTTTCAGTTCTTGTATAAAACTGTCATTGATGGCCATGCTCTCCCTCCCGTTCCCTAAATATTACTAAATATGTTATACGCCGTCGAAAACGAAATTACTTTTTTATTAACATAACTTTATTGCGAAATTTTGCAATAATATGTGAACTGCGCAAAACAAGAAAATGAAAGATGGCGTAATCATCCACAATATCCACCAAGTTTTCCACAGTGCATGTTACAAAGTGCGATAAAAAACATTTATTTCTCCCATAAAAGAGTATTATGTTGCAAAATACGTCGCATTATGTAACAATCTTTTTATTCGCCGAAATACTTTCTGTCCAGACATCGCAACTGCACCGCTTCCAAAACATGATCACCTGTGATGATGTCCGAATCGGCAAGATCGGCGATGGTGCGGGCGACTCGAAGAATGCGGTCGTAGCCGCGGGCGGATAGGTGCATGCGTTGAAAGGCGGCCGCGAGCAGGGAGGCGGCATCCTCATCGTAAATACAAAATTCTTTGGTTTGTTGTCCCGAAAGCGCACCGTTGGAGGTAACGCCGATGTCGCGGTAACGATGGATGGCGCGCTGTCTGGCGGCGCTTACGCGAGCGCGTACCGTTTCGGAGGATTCTGCTTTGATTTTTGATGTAAGCTCACCAAAAGAAACAGCGGGAACCTCAATATGCATATCAATGCGGTCAAGAAGCGGGCCGGATATTTTTCCGATATACCGCTCCATGGCTTGATGGGTGCAGGTGCAGTTTCGTTGTTCTGAACCGTAATAGCCACAAGGACAAGGGTTCATGGCGCAGACCAGCATAAAATGGGAGGGAAAGGTAACTTTCCCACTGGCACGGGTAATGGTAATGCGCCGATCTTCAAGCGGTTGGCGCAGAACTTCCAGAGATTTTTTCTCGTATTCGGGCAGTTCATCTAAGAAAAGAACGCCGTTGTGCGATAAAGAGAGTTCGCCGGGCGCGGGAATCGATCCGCCGCCCGAAAGGCCGACGGCCGACATGGTATGGTGAGGCGCCCTGAAAGGACGCGCGCTGATTAAGATGTTGCTGTTTCCTGCCAATGTACCTGCGATGGAATGGATCTTGGTGGTTTCGAGCATCTCTGCAAATTCCATGGGGGGTAAAATGCCCGGAATGGCTTTGGCAAGCATACTTTTTCCCGAGCCGGGAGGGCCGATCAACAGCATGTTATGTCCGCCTGCGGCGGCGATTTCAATGGCGCGTTTTGCAAATTCCTGTCCTTTGACATCCGCAAAATCCACCTCAACCGTCGGACGGATAGGATGTTCGGAGCGATTGAAAGAGGTGGGTGTGAGGAGTGTTTCGTTTAAAAGATGGCGCACCATATCACGGATATGCGGGATACCGTAAACGGTAATGTTATCTACAAGCGCAGCTTCATCGGCGTTGAGTAACGGAACGAAAACTTCTTTTTTACCGTTGTCTCTCGCAGCGATACACATGGATAAAATTCCTTTACAAGGGCGTAATTCACCCGAAAGGGAAAGTTCACCGATAAAACACTTGTCATCCAGTGGGATTTCCGACAAAATATTTTGTTTGAGCAACGAGGTGAGTATTGCCAAATCGTATGAAGCGCCCGCTTTTTTCATATCGGCGGGAGCTAAACTGACAGTGGTCCTTCCTTTAACAAACTGCAATCCGTTATTTCTACAAACAGCACTGACCCGCCCGATTGCCTCTTTTACCGAGGCATCAGGCAGGCCGATGATTTCGATATTCGGTAAACCGCGGTCGGAGAAACATTCTACTGTGACGGGAAAGCCGTCCAACCCCCAAAGTCCTGCGGTAAACACCTTTGACATCATAATGCTTTACCATCCTTATGTATAAAACGGCGGCGAAATGCCTCCATTTCCATTAAAAACTCTCCTGATTCAATGAAAAATGCCAATATTTTTTCATCTCGGCAGAGCAATCTGACCGCCAAGCGCAGTTTGCGACGAAAACGAGGTGTAATCAAGTCGCTTCTGTCGAATAGGGGACAGAGGGAGCGGGCGCGAGGATCGAGGATGAGTTTTATGCGGATTCTTTGATATTTATCGACACTGACGAGGGGGAAAAGAGGGAAAATTTTACAGAAAAAGGGTCTGATTTCACGGGAAAACCAGCAATTTTCTCGGCAAATGACGTGAAAAGTATCCGATTTTTCAGCGTTTTTGTAGCGTTTCAGGGTGAATTCCGGACGGTTTTCATAGACCGTTTCTTCTCCCGGCAACAACCAGATCTCCCCGTCTCCTTTGCAACAGGCGGCATTGCACAATCTGCCGCAGTCATACTGCAGCGGCGTCACTCGATCCAACATGGCGAGTGCGCGGCGAAGGGTTTGGTTTTGCAAAGTACTCGCCTCCTTATTCGACGAAATCAAATGCAAAGTCGTAGATGCTGACGGTATCGCCGTCTTGGACACCTTTTGCTCTCAAAGCATCGATGACACCCGTGCGACGAAGCACCTTTTGGAAATAGGAAAGGGATTCGCGGTCATCGAAATTAACATTGCGCATAACACGGAGAAGCCAATCGCCCTCCACGAGATAAAGCTCATTTTGACGAGTGATGGTCACGGAGGTGTCACCGCTCGGCAGAACCTCTTCAACATATTCGGGTTCGTATTCGATCATTGGGGGGAGTTTTTGGAGTTTTTCCACAATGGCGGAAAGCAGAGTGTCGACACCTTGGTTGGTGACGGCCGAAAGATATAAAAGCTTCAGACCGCGTTTTTCACAATAAGCGGCGAGTCGATCCTTGGTTTCGTCGGGGATACCGAGATCACTTTTGTTGGCTACGATCATACCGACACGATCAGGAAGCGTTTCGTCGTAGGCACGCAGCTCATTTTCAATGATCTCAATGTCTTCCACGGGATCTCTGCCTTCAAGTCCCGAAGCATCGACCAAATGAACAAGGAGACGGCAACGGTCTACATGGCGGAGAAAATCATGACCAAGACCGACACCGTCGGCCGCACCTTCTACCAGACCGGGAATGTCGGCGAGGACAAAGCCTTTTCCTTCGGCAATGGATACTACGCCAAGCATGGGGGTGAGGGTGGTGAAGGGATAGTTTGCAATTTTCGGTCGCGCCGCCGATAAGACTGAAAGGAGGGTGGATTTCCCTACGTTGGGCATACCGACAAGACCGACATCGGCCAGCATTTTCAGCTCCAGTGTCAGTTCTTTGACTTCTCCTTCACCGCCGCTTTTGGCAAAACGGGGGATTTGACGGGTAGGGGTGGCGAAATGGGTGTTACCCCAGCCGCCGCGGCCGCCTTTTGCAACAACAAAGCGCTTGTCTTTTCCCATATCAAACAGGATTTTTCCGCTTTCGCGGTCGCGGATCACGGTTCCCGGAGGAAGCTTGATGATAAGATCTTGCCCGTTTTTACCGTGCATCTTACTGCCCATGCCGTCCTGACCGTTTTCTGCTGAAAAGTGGTGGCGATAGCGGAAAGCCAAGAGGTTGTTTTCTCCCGGGGCAACTTCGAAAATAATACTGCCGCCTGAACCGCCGTCACCGCCGTCGGGACCGCCGTGTGCAATGTATTTCTCGCGGCGGAAAGATACAATGCCGTTGCCGCCGTTTCCTGCGCGCACTGTAATGGATGCTTTATCAATAAACATAATTTTATTCCTCAAATGAACAAAAAAGGTGTAACATGGAGCGATACACCGATGTTACACCCTTTTTAATATCTTTTAGGCCAATCAGTCGGCGTAAACGCTGACCTTCTTTCTGCCGCCTGCCATCGGCTCAAATTTGACGACGCCGTCAATCAGAGCGAACAGGGTATCGTCGCTACCGCGACCGACATTGTTACCGGGATGAATGTGCGTGCCTCTTTGTCTGACAATAATGCTACCTGCAGTGCATGCCTGACCATCAGCGCGCTTTACACCGAGTCTTTTGGATTCGGAATCTCTACCGTTTTTGGTAGAACCAACGCCCTTTTTATGAGCGAAGAACTGTAAACTAAGTCTAATCATTGGTTTCTTCCTTTCTTTCCCGTGGGGAAAAGGATTTGATAAGTCGTATGTTGGCGGGATACTGCGCGGCCAAATCGGCGATTTGCAAAGAAAAACCCTCTAATATCCCACACAAAGCCGGCATTTGTTCGTCTGCAACCGAAAGGATCTTCGCTGCAAACGCACCTTTTTTTTCATTCGTTTCGATCTCCAACTGCACGCCGAATACTTCTGTAAGAGTATTGCAGACCAACATGGTCATACCGCTGACGGCGGCGCAAAGGGGATCGCCTGCTTTCAGCATTCTACCTGCGTGACCACAAACGGTAAAGCCTGTGGGCGTTCCGCTTTTATCACGGGTGAAAGCAACCTCGGTCATGCCCGAGTGATGGACGTAATTTGAAGCTTTGTATAGGGCTGTCTGTGGCCTTGCTTCTTCTTTTCGTTTTTCTTGGGCTTGTAGCGCAAAATGGTAATCTTTTTGCTCTTGCCATGCTTAATCACGCTGGCTTTAACGGTAACACCTTCCAACAAGGGCGTGCCAACCGAAATGCCTTCATGGTCGGAATAAGCCAATACTTTGTCCAGAACGATTTCTTCTGCCTCATTGACTTCCAACTTCTCTACGAAGAGGACGTCTCCTTCCTGCACTTTGTATTGCTTTCCGCCTGTCTCGATGACTGCAAACACGAAAAGCACCTCGCTTTCCTTCAATGTCTCGCTACTGATGGGCAGCATTTGCTTTGGGCCCTCAATATGCGGCAAGTTATTGTATCAAAGAATTAAGAGAATGTCAAGTGTTTTTTTGCTCTTTTTTAAATTTCCTCTTCATTTTCTCCGCTTGCGGTATTTTCGCCCGCCGCAGATAAAAGGTAATTTTCGCTTTCATCGGGAGAAAGCGCGGATACCGAGCGCAATTTGCGGTTGATGACACGGGTGCGGGTACCGACAAGGGTATCCAATTCTCTGTATGCCTGATCCAGTTTGCGCTGGGTGGAGGTTAAGGTTTGCTCGAATTTTGCAAATTCGGTTTTGACGGCTCCCAATACATTCCATACTTCCACCGAACGTTTTTGTACGGCAAGGGTGCGGAAACCCATTTGCAAACTGTTAAGCAGCGCGGCCATGGTGGTAGGTCCTGCGATGTTAACATGGTAGGTGCGTTGCAATTCTTCGATCATGCCAAGCTGTACCACTTCGGCATATAAACCCTCAATGGGCAAAAAGAGGATAGCAAAATCGGTGGTATGGGGGGGAGAGACGTATTTATCGCGAATGTCCTTGGCTTCGCCCTTGATTCTTTGGATCAGGGCATTTGTAGCCGCTTGGATCTGCAGTTGTTCTCCCGATTCCCGTGCATCCAAAAGGGCCTGATAGGTTTCAAGGGGGAATTTGGAATCGACGGGAAGATAGACGGCGCCCTCATCACCGCCGGGCAAACGGATGGCGAATTCCACGACGTTACGGCTTCCCGGTACGGTGGCAACATTGGTTTCATATTGATCGGGGGAGAGAATTTCGGCCAAAATGGCGTTGAGTTGAATTTCTCCCAAAATGCCGCGGGTCTTGACGTTGGACAGAACCTTTTTCAAATCGCCCACACCGTTGGCCAGTGTTTTCATTTCGCCCAAACCCTTGTAGACTTCTTCCAAACGTTCGCTGACCGTTTGGAAAGAACGGCTGATGCGTTCTTCCAAGGTGCTTTGAAGTTTTTCGTCCACCGTTTTTCGGATTTCGTCCAACTGGCGGTTGTTTTCACTGCGAAGTTGAGTGGATTTTTCATCCAGTGTATTGCGCATGGCCTCGAGCTGCTGGGTGTTTTCGGTGCGCAGACGGGTGATTTTTTCATCCAGCGTTTTGCGCATGGTTTCAAGCTGCTCCAACTCGTTTTTGGCTTGATTGGCCATACGGTTATCAATGCCGTTGATTAAGTTTGTAATGGTGGTGTTTGTTTGCTGTGTTGCGGTCTGTTCGGCTGTGATCACATCATTGCGCAGGGTGCGAATTTCATTTTCAAGTGACTGCGACCGATCTTTTTTCAAGAGGGCTGCCATCCATGCGGCAAAGGCGCACAGGAAGGCAAGTGAGGCAAATACAAGCGTTAAAATTTCCATATTATTCTTCGTTCACTCCGGGGTCGACATCAGAATCGTCGGTTGCGCCGCTGTTGATGTCGGGGACGGCGATACCTTGGTTGATTTTGTCGACTTTTTCAGCGTTTTCTCTGTGGGCTGTCGCGCTCTTGGCGTAGTACATATTGCCTTGTTTATCCGAAACGAAATAATAGTAACCCTTCATGCTGTCATCGGGATAAAGGGCGGCCATGATGGCTTCAAAACCCGGATTGCAGATGGCGCTCGGGGGGAAGCCGCCGTATATATGGGTATTGTAGTGGGTATCGGTTTCCAATTCTTCACGCGTAAGTTCATCTGTTTTGTCGGGGAAGTAGTAATAAAGGGTAGCGTCGGAGCCGAAATTTACAAAGGAAGAAGATTTGTGGCGGTTATGAAAAACGGCCGATACTTTATAAAAATCGTCAGCATAGTAGGCTTCTTTTTCGATCATGGAAGCGAGGGTGATGACTTGATCTACCGTCAATCCCAGTTCTTCGCAGGCTTTGTAATCCTCTTCGACAAACTTTGCGTTAAAGTTGGCAAGAAGCTTATCAATGACGGCGATTTCGGTGATGTCGGTGGCAACATTTTCTCCCGTCGATTCATCCAAAGTATAGGAGTAGTAGGAGGTATAGAATTGATAGGTGTCGGGGAACAGATAGCCTTCCAGTCGATAGAGACGTTGTTCGTCCAGTTCGGTTTCGTCCAGCAGAGTGACGAAGGGATAATCAAAGGGGTGGGTGTTGATGACCTCGACAAAGCGCTCTCGTTTGCCGATGCCTTTTTCGACAAATTGGTTGATGATGTCATCCACTGTCATGCCTTCGGTGATGCGGATATCTATAGTTTGCCGTTTTCCCGCTGTTTTTTTAATGATCGCCATGATCTGGGAATAGTTCATGGTGGCGGAAATGGTGTATTCACCCGGCTCCAGTTCAAGGGTATCGGACTTTGATTTAAAATACAGTTTAAATAAAGAGGGATATTCAATGATGTCGTTGCGGTAGAGCGTATCGGCTATTTCGGTCAGAGTCATGTCCTCGGTGATTTCAATGGTGGCCTCGACGTCATCTTTGACAAAGGCGAAAATATCGTTTGCAAAGTGTATGCCGAAATAGGCAATCACGGCACCTGTGATGACCACAAAAGCGATATAAAGGATGGCTTTGGTTAAGCTGATCATGATACCGCCGCGGTCACGGACAACGACTTTTTCCACCTCTTTAATTTTGGGGGGCGCGCCGGTGGTTTGGGTGTCGTTGGCTTGGTCAACGGGAGTGGTTTTGCGCATATTTGGTGTGCGCATTGCCTTTTTGCGGGTCGAGTCGGCGCTCTTTTTGTTATCTGGATTTTTTTGCAGATCGGACATAGGATACCTCCGTTAGATGCAAGAATACATCAAAGAATGCGAAATAACTTTAAAATAATAATGGAAGCAAGAAGTAAAAAACCCGGGGTGAGAACGGTTTTGCGAAGATGCGAGAAGAAGCGATCGGTTTGCTCGCCGCGGAAGATGGTTTTTTCATTGACTTTTTGCAGGGCTTCGAGAGAGGATTCTTCTTTTTTTCCTGCATAGAGAGCTTGTGCGCGGCCAAAGAAAAAGCAGAGGGAGAGACAAAGCAGAATGGCGAGCAGGTAGGGCAGGAGCGGTGTATGACCGCATTGCATCAAATAGGTACAAAAATCTTCTTCGGCAAACAATATAAAAGCATTGGAAGCGATCCTCAAAACCACTGCGGGTAAGACGGATTTGGTTAAATAGGTCAATCCACCCAACAAAACACCCATGAAAAGGAGAAGAGGTAGGGTGGAGAGGGAAGTGCTGTAAATAAAAGTAGTGAAAAGTGTGGCGGTGACAACCGAAATCAGACCGCCGGAGGGGGCATATTCATGCAGAATGATGGCGCGAAAAACAATTTCGTCTAAAACGGCGGGGAGACAGGTAAAACAGGCGAATTGCAATATGGGGTTATCTGTAAACGAGGGGATGGAAACCACCGATATGGTGGTTTGAAAAGAGGTGACACCGTTATAATATCCGAGTGTGAGGAGCAAAAGGAATCCGAATACATAGACTGCTGCGCCGAAAAGAAAGAGAGGCAGGGCGGATAGTCTCACCGGCATGAGGGTTGGTACAAAAACGCCTTTGATTCCTCGGATGCGGCTGTAAAAGGCGCAGGGAAGGAGGAAAATAACAAATTGTACCACGAGAACCGATAAGAAAACGGCGTTGTCATAAACATCGGTGAAAGCGAGCAGAGTGTTGGAAAGCTTAGAAAGCAATATAACGGCGAGAAGGAGGATGGGGGCATAGAGGGTTGCGGGGTATTTTAAGCGCATACAAACACTCCTTCTTCTGTGCATATATATTGGCAGGGGATATCGGTGGATTCTGTCGGTAAGCCGGAAGCCAAAAAAGCTTGTCTGACAGCACAACAAGAGATTACCGATGTTTTTGCCAAAAATCGATCGTAATATCCGCCGCCGTATCCCAAACGATTGCCGTGTCTGTCGGCCGCGAGGGCGGGGACGAGGCACAAAGCGGAATCAAGAGTTTTTGGAGGCAGAGGGGTAAGATGGGGGGCGGGGGTCAAAATGCCGTATTTTCCTGCGACCAGTTGCGACTGCTCCCGAATGGGGCAAAAAGAAAGCACATGGTCCTTTTCGCAACGGGGATAGGCTACCGTTTTTCCGTCTTGAAGTGCTTTTTCGAAGATGGGAGTCAAATCCAATTCGCGGCGCACGGCAGAATAAAGAAGTAAGACCTCGGCGCTGTGGTAGATGGGATGGGCGAGGATGGCTTCTATAATGCGGCTGTCGCTTTGGGCGGTATCGGGCAAAGCTTGGCGGAGCTGTTGGTATTGAGCCCGCAATGCGGTTTTATCGGAAAGGATATCAGAGGGCATGGTGGTGGATGGAGGCGGCAACACGGTCGGCCGTTTCTTTTCCGACGAGGGCTTTGATCAAAAGAAGCGCAAAATCGATGGCGGTGCCTGCTGCTTCGGCGGTTAGGATTTTTCCGTCGGCACACAAAGGACAAGGGACGGCGGAAGCGCCGAGACGGTCGCGCATTGCGGGGTAGCAGGTAGCTTTTTTGCCGCGCAACAAACCGCGATCCGAAAGAAGGGTGGGCGCGGCGCAGATGGCCGCAACAAAGCGATTTTCCTGCATCATTTTATCAATCAAAAGAAGTGCTTGTTCCGAACGGGAAATTTCATCGACACCGCCGAGACCTCCCGGAAGAACCACCATATCGGGAAGATCGGCGGGAAGGTCGAAGATCGTGGTGTCGGCAGTGAAGGGAACGCCATGACCGCCGATGACTTCTTTGGTTTTATATAAACTGACAGACATAACCTCAATGTCGGCGCGACGCAAAAGATCGATGGGGGCAAGAGCTTCCATTTCTTCAAAACCGTTACCAAGAAAAACGTAGACCATAAAATCCTCCAAAACATTCCGTAAATACGGGAAAATATTACTAAAATGATTGCAAAGATATAAAAACGCATTCTTATTTACTCTATTATACCACACAAATCGCAAAATGCAAATACTTTTCTTATCCTGTTGCAAATCTATGTAATTGCGTGTATAATATCTGCGAGAAAGGGTGAAAAACTTGGACGATTCCATGGTTCTTGCGGTGATTTCCAAAACCGCCATGTTGTTTTTGATTTTAATTATCGGTGTCATCGCCCGAAAATGCAGGGTAATTGATGCTTTTGGCACAAAAATGCTTTCCTCTCTGTTGGTCAACGTGACCCAGCCGATGCTGATCATCGATTCTTTTCAGATCGCTTATTCGGGTGATCGGGTTGTGTTCGGGTTGAAGGTGTTGCTGGCTTCAGCGATCATACATATTATCGTGGCGCTTCTCGGTAAGATTCTGTTTCGTTTTGAAATTATTAGAGAAAAACGCATTATTTTAGAGTTTTGTCTGATATTCGGTAATTGCGCTTTTCTGGGATACCCCGTTTTGGAGGCGGTGTTTTCAAGTGCGGTCGGCGAAAATCCGGGTATTTTCTACGGCGCCTTCTACACCTTGTTTTTCAACGTCTTCATCTGGACCTACGGCGTGGCAATTTTGAGCAAAAAAAATTCGGAAAAACAAAAAACCAACTGGCGCGCCATCTTCCTCAACATCGGCGTGATTGCCTGTGCGATCGGTTTTGCCTTCTTCCTGCTTGAATTCAAGCTTCCTTCGGTTGTGGGAGATGCGGTCGGCATGGTCGGCGATATGACCTTCCCGCTTTCTATGATTATTATTGGCAGTTTGGTTGCAACCTTTGACTTTAAAAAATTATTCAAGCAAGCAAGACTCTATATTTACACCTTTTATAAGCTGTTTGCTTTGCCCCTGCTCGTAATGGCGGTCTGCTCGGTACTGCCGCTCAATTCGGATCTTGAATTGTTGTGCGTGGTCATGGCTTCGGTTCCTGCGGCATCCAACTGCGCTATTTTTGCCACCCTTTACGAAGGCGATGCCATTCTTGCCGCCCAGTGCGTCGGGCTGACTACCTTGTTGTCGATGGGTACCATCCCGTTGAATCTTTGGATCGCGCAAGCGGTTTTCGGTTTGTGATGTAATTTTTGATTTAGTTATTTAAAATTCTTGACTTTACGGGAAGAATTTAATAATATAAAGTAAACGAGAAAAGAAAGGATGATTTTGATGTACAGAGTCGGTATTCTCGGCACAGAAAATTCCCATGCAACCAAATTTACCAATATTTTTAATGTTCCGAATGCAGAAGGCAAATTCACCTATCCTGATTTTAAGGTGACTGCGCTTTACGCGCACGAAAAAGAGCCCAGTGAAAAGATCAGAGAACTGGATCCCTCCATCACCATCGTTGATTCCATCGAAGAGATGCTTCCGTTGGTTGACTGTATCATGGTCACTGCCCGCCACGGTAAATATCATGCTGAAATGGCCCTGCCTTTTATTGAAAAAGGTATGCCCGCTTTCATCGACAAACCCTTCACCATCGACATCACCGAAGCCGAAAAGGTGCTTGCTGCAGGTCATGCAAACAATGCTCCCATCTGCGGCGGTTCGGGTTGCAAATTTGCTCCCCAGATTGTTGAAAACCTCAACACCATTCAGACGGGTAAGTACGGCGTTCCCACTGCGGGCTTTATTGATTTTCCCGGCGCGCTGGAAGGTGATTACGGCGGAGTTTATTTCTACGGTGTGCACGCTGTTGAAATGGCTCTCTTCTCCTTTGGTATGGATGTGCAGGCCGTTACCTCCCATGTCAACGGCAACAACCTGATGTCCGTTTTACATTATCCGCAGTATGACGTTGTATTAAACTTCGCTACCGCCCGCAACAATCAGGTAATTACCTTCTATCCCAAGCAAACCGTTTATAATCTCCTTGACGTTTCTAAAATCTTTGATGTTGAGTGCAATATGTTTGTTGAAATGGTTCGCAGCGGCAAGTCGCCCATGACCGACGAACAGCTTATTAACCCTGTCATCGTTTTGAATGCAATCGAGCGTTCTGCCCGCCAAGGAAGAAAAGTGGCTATTTCCGAATTTGCCGAATAAACAAATAAAAAAACAGCCGGCTTTAAGAAATTTCTTAAAGCCGGCATTTTTGCGCCTTATACGCGAAGTTTTTTGACTTTTTTGACCTTTTTACCGTCCTTTTTACTGCGAATGAGATTCCAGAAAGGACCTGCCAAAAAGACCGAGGTGAAGAAACCTGCGATGATACCGATGATCAAGGGGAGGGTAAAGTTGCGAACCGAGGGGGTACCAATGATGAAAATAGCGACGATGGTCAACAGGGTGGTGATGGTAGAGTTAAGGGTGCGGAAGAAGGATTTGCCGATAGCCAGGTTTACATTGGCGGCAAAATTGCCTTCGGGATCGGCTTTGACTTGTTCACGTACGCGATCGAAAATGACGATGGTGTTGTTGATAGAATAGCCGAGAATGGTCAAAATGCAGGCGATGAGGTTGGAGTTGACCGAAATGTTGAACAAAGAGTAGAAGAGAAGCATGATGACCACATTGAGCACCAAGCAAACAACAGCTGCCAGTCCGCTTTTGAATTCGAAACGAAATGTGATGTAAATGAGCATTAGGGCAATGGTGATCACGGTGGACACGATGACCGAGCGCTTCACATCGTTTGAAAGGGAACTGCCGATGTTATCGAAGGAAATGGGGGTGGTATCGGCATCAGCGCTTAATTTGTATTTTTCGGTGATGGCTTTTTGCAGCGCTTCACGGTTTTCGCTGTTCAGCTCAGCAGATTTGATGACGATTTCGCTTTCACCCGTACGTTGTACAGAGGAGGGAGCGAATTTTACGGTATCCTTAAAGAGGGCGGTGATTTCATCGGCATCTTTCGCTGTGGTGGCTCTGCCTAAATCAACCGTTAAGGTAGCACCGCCGGTAAAGTCGACGTCGAGGTTAAAACCAAAAACAAAGACGGAGGCGACGAAAACAGCGATCAAAGCGAGACTGATGATAAAAATGAGTTTGCTGTGTCCTACAATATTAAAGTTTTCGGGGCGAAATTTTTTCATTCTGCTGCCTCCTCTCTCTTAACACCGAAGTAATTGCTGCGGTTACATTTTAATTTAACGAAAACGTTCAGCAGGCTACGGGTGATAACGAGCGCCGAGAACATGGAGACGAGAACGCCGATAAACAGGGTTTGTGCAAAGCTGAGGATGAAGCCTGTGCCGAAGAAATACAAAACGAAGCAGGCGATCAAGGTGGTGACGTTGCCGTCGAGGATGGCCGAGAAAGCACGGGCAAATCCGTTGGTCACGGCGGTGGGAACGCTTCTGCCAAGACGCAGTTCTTCTTTGATACGTTCAAAAATGATACAGTTGGCGTCTACGGCCATACCGATTGAAAGGACGATACCTGCGATACCCGAAAGAGAAAGGTTGATTTTGAAGATCACGAGCAAAATGGCAACAATGGAGGTATAAGCGAACAACGCAATGGAAGCCACGACACCTTGAATTTTATAGACGAGGATCATAAAGATCATGACAAGAAGAATACCGATTCCACCTGCGATCAAACTGCCCGATAAAGCGGTTTCGCCGAGTTGAGCACTCAAGGATTGGGCTTGAATCTCTTTCAGTGCGAAGGGGAGACGGCCTGCCGAAATAACGCCTGCGAGGTAAGCGGCGCCTTCTTCATCGTAGCTGCCCGAGATCATAACATCGGCGCTGTTGATGGATTCGGAGACAGAGGGCTCGGAAATGACATCGTCATCAAGCATGATGGAGATGTAGTTTTTGCCCGTAGAGGACTGGGCGGCGGCAGCGGCGGTTGCCGAGGCAAATTTGCTGACGGCTGCGCTTTTCAGTTTCAAGCTGACGTAGTGCTCGTAGGTGCCGCTGGTTGAACTGGTGGGACCGTACATCGCTTCGGCCGATTGAATGTCGTCGCCGTTAAGCACTTCGTTGCCGTCGGCATCGCGGAAAGACAAGACCGCGGAAGCGCCCAATTTGGCACTGGCTTCGCCCGGATCGGAAATTTCGGGAATTTCCACTTGGATACGGTTATCGGATACTTTGGTGACGATCGCTTCGGTGTAGCCGAGGGAGTCGAGACGGGAACGCATCATACTTAATACTGCGTCCATATCCTTGGCGGAGGGGGCATCCTTGGTGTCGGCTTCGAATACCAACAAGGAGCCGCCCGATAAATCGAGGCCCAGCGGTATGGCGTCTTCATCGAATACGCCGGGAAAATCAAAATAGGCAATGCCGCAAACGGCGACCGATACGGTCAGCGCGATGGCGAGCAAGACCACGAGGAGCTTAACTACGTGCTTTGACATGATCTTATTTCGTTCCTTCCGTTTATTGTTAAATTCTTATCCATTATAATGGTTATTTCGGTTTCCGTCAAGAGGAATTTTTTTAAGGTGAAGGGCCGATCAAATGACCTTATAGGGGGAGAGGTCGAAATCGAGGGGAGGCAGACACATTTTTGCTGCACAGAGACGGGCTTCATCCAAGGTCATTCCTGTTAAAATCAGACCGTTTTCACCTGTGATGCGGGATGTAATCTGAAGTTTTGCTAAGGTTTCGCTGCCGAATTTCACAAAAACACTTTTGTTTTCTTCTTTTAGGATCTCACCCGAACGGATCAGGATTTCCTTTTGTCCTTCTGTGGTGAGGGTGAGAATAACGGCGTAGGTGGAGTCGGGCGCGTTTTTGGAGTACACATCCACGGTCGTTTCGGCGGTGGTCCAATGTTTTGGGGTGAGGAGGTCATTTCCTTTGGCATCGGTGATGAGAGGGGTGTCTTTGCGGTTGCAAAGAAGGGCGATTTCATCCGAGCTTAACGTATAGTCCTCAAAAGTGATGGTGACCGTTTCGTCGTCACCGACGATGATGTCGTAGACAACCGAACCGTAGAGCAAACGTTCCAATCGCGCGGTAAGCTGGGTGATAAGGGTGGTTTTTTCATTTTCGGTGACACCGCCAAGGAGAGAAAAAACCGTTGATGACGGGATTGGCTCTTTTTCACCGCAAGAAGAGAGGCAAAAGAGGATTGCTAAAACCAGAATCAGGCAAATAAAACGGCGTTTTTTCATGCCTGTACCAGTTTTTCCAGCGCGGCGAGTCGAGCACAGCAGCAAAGCACTTCCACCGCAGCCTTCAAATCACTGTCAGAGGGATAGGTCGGGGCGATGCGGAGGTTGCGATCGTCGGGATCCTTTCCGTAGGGGAAGGTGGCACCGACGGAGGTGAGTGTGACACCTGCTTCTTTGGCGAGTTGCCAAGTGCGTCGCGCGGTGTGATCCAACACATCCAAGCTGATGAAATAGCCGCCGCGGGGGTTATGGAAAGAGGCGATGCCGCGGGGGGCCAGTTCCTTGGTAAATGCCTGGATTACACAATCAAATTTCGGACGAAGAATGGCGGCGTGCTTTTGCATGTGGGCGCGGACTCCATCGGCGGTACCGAAAAATTTGACGTGGCGGAGCTGGTTGAGCTTATCATGGCCAATGGTTTGCGCCGTCAGATGCTTTTGCATTTCGGCGATATTGGCTTCCGAAGAGGCGAAGATGGCGATGCCTGCACCCGGGAAGGTGACTTTGGAGGTGGAGGCAAACATGAAGACGCGGTCGGGATAACCGCAAGCGGCCGAAGCGCTTAAAAGATCGGCCAAAGGCTCGGTGGTTTCTTCAAGATCGTGCATGAAATAGGCGTTGTCCCAGAAAATGCGGAAATCGGGAGCGGCCGTTTTCATTTGTGCGAAACGGTTGACCACTTCGTCCGAATAGGTGATACCTGTCGGGTTGGCATATTTGGGGACGCACCATATTCCTTTGATGGTGGGATCGGAGGATACAAGTTTTTCGACTTGATCCATATCGGGACCGTCTGCCTTCATGGCAACAGGAATCATTTCAATGCCGAAGGCTTCGCAGAGGGTGAAGTGACGGTCGTAACCGGGGACGGGACAGAGAAAACGGATTTTTCCTTGTTTGCTCCAAGGCTCATATCCGCCGACACCGAAGAGGGCAGCGGAGGCCAAAGTGTCGTACATGATATTTAAGGAAGAGTTTCCGAGAATCAACATCTGGCTTTCAGAGACACCCAGAAGGGCGGCAAACATGGCTTTGGCTTCGGGGATACCGCCGAGAATGCCGTAGTTGCGGCAATCAAAACCATTTTCGGCAAAACAGTCTTGCCCGTTTTTAAGGATAGTCAGCATGCCTTCGGTCAAATCCAGTTGTTTGGCACCCGGTTTGCCACGGGACATATCAAGTTTTAAGTTTTTTGCACAGAGTTTTGCATAGAATTCTTTTACTTCGCTGTATTCTTGTTTGAGGGTTGCTTGATCGGCTGTTAGGTAGTTAAACATAATTTTAGAAACCTCTTTAAGTGTAAAAATAAAAAATGGAGAAAAGCTATATTAGAATTCGGCGTTTCCGACGGTGCGGGGGAATGCTTCCACGTCTCGAATGTTGGAAATGCCTGTTAAATACATGATCAGACGTTCAAAGCCGAGGCCGAAGCCTGCGTGCTTGACACCGCCGAAGCGGCGCAGATCCAAATACCATTTATAATTCTCGGGGGAAAGTCCAAGTTCGTTCATGCGGGCTTCCAGCTTGTCGAGTCTTTCTTCACGTTGGCTTCCGCCGATGAGCTCACCCACACCGGGAACCAGCATATCCATGGCGGCAACGGTTTTTTCATCGTCGTTCATGCGCATATAGAATGCTTTGATTTCCTTGGGATAGTCGGTGACGAAGATGGGTTTTTTGAAGATGTTTTCGGTGAGATAACGCTCATGTTCGGTTTGCAGATCGCAACCCCATTCGACAGGGTAGGCAAACGCAGAAGCATTCTGTTTGAGAATTTCAATGGCTTCGGTATAGGTCACATGGCCGAAATCGCTTTCAAGCAGAGCAGTCAGACGTTCCAGCAGACCCGTGTCGATAAATTTGTTGAAGAAAGCCATTTCCTGCGGGCAACGATCGAGCACAAAACGGATGACATATTTCATCATGTCCTCGGCCAGCGCCATATCGTCTTCCAAATCCGCAAAGGAAATTTCGGGTTCCATCATCCAAAATTCAGCCGCATGTCGCTGGGTGTTGGAATTTTCGGCGCGGAAGGTGGGACCGAAGGTATAAATGCTGGCATAGGCTGATGCAAAGCACTCGCCGTTTAATTGACCCGAAACGGTCAAATTGGCTTTTTTGCCGAAAAAGTCTTCGGAATAGTCAATGCTGCCATCCTCCAAGCGGGGGGGATTTTCCATATCAAGGGTTGTGACCTTGAACATTTCGCCTGCTCCCTCACAGTCGCTGGCGGTGATGATGGGGGTGTTGACATAGACAAAGCCGCGTTCCTGGAAAAAGCTGTGGATAGCAAAGGCCGCGACCGAACGCACACGGAACACCGCGTTGAAGGTGTTGGCACGGGGACGGAGGTGGGCAATGCTACGCAAAAATTCCAAGCTGTGTTTCTTTTTCTGGAGGGGATAATCGGGGGTGGAAACACCTTCGATCTCGATGGAATCGGCTTGGAGTTCGAAGGGTTGCTTTGCCTCGGGGGTGAGAACAACGGTGCCGCGCACTTTCACGGCTGCGCCGGTATTTTGGGCGGCGACATCCTTATAGTTTTCGATACGGTCGGCAGCGAAAACGATTTGCAATCCGTTTAAGCAGCTACCGTCATTCAATTCAATAAAACCGAATGCATTGCTGGCGCGCACGCTGCGAATCCAGCCTGCCACCGTAACGGTTTTATCGGCATAAGGTGCGGCATCTTTATAAAGAGATACAATCGTGAGTCTTTGTTCGTACATTGTTAGCTTTTCCTTTCATCCTGTTTGCGCAATTCCTTGCGGCTGATTTTTCCGCTGGTGGTTTTGGGGAGTTGTGTGACAAATTCCACGATGCGGGGATATTTGTAGGGAGCCGTTGTATGTTTTACATGTTCTTGCAGTTCTTTTTTCAAATCGTCCGAAGGGGTAAAGCCTCTTGCTAAAACGATGGTTGCCTTGACCACCTGACCCCGAATCGGATCGGGGGCGGCGGTGACGGCGCATTCGAGTACCGAGGGATGGGTCATCAAAGCGCTTTCTACTTCAAAAGGACCGATGCGGTATCCCGAACATTTGATAATGTCGTCGCTTCTGCCTTCGAACCACAAATATCCTTCGGCATCACGCCATGTGGTATCACCCGTATCATACCAACCGTTGCGGAAGGCCTTGGCCATGGCTTCTTCGTCGTTTGCGTACATATAGAACAAGCCTGTGGGGTGGTGCTTATCGACATTGCGGATAACAAGGTTGCCGACCACGCCGTCTTCGCAGGTGTTGCCGTTTTCATCTACGATGTCAACATCGAAGGTGGGGGAGGGTTTTCCCATTGAACCGGGTTTGACGGGGAACCAAGGGAAGTTTGCCACGATGACAGGTGTTTCGGTCTGACCGAAGCCTTCGGTGACGTACAGTCCCGTTAACTCGTGGAAGCGGTTATATACTTCGCTGTTGAGCGGTTCGCCTGCGATGGTGCAGTGATGAATGGAGGAGAAGTCGCAGCCCGACATATCTTCTTTGATGAGGAAACGATAAATGGTCGGGGGGGCGCAGAAGGTGGTCAGGCGCAGACGGTTGATAACGGCAAGAAGATTGTGGGGAACGAATTTTTCGTTGTCATACGCCACAATCACGGCGCCGCAGATCCACTGACCGTAAATCTTACCCCAAGCAAATTTTGCCCAGCCCGAATCGCTGACGGTGAGGTGCTTTCCGCCATCCTCTACGCGATGCCAATATTTTGCCGTGATGATATGGCCGAGAGGATAATCGTAATGATGGAGCACCATTTTGGGCATGCCCGTTGTACCCGAGGAAAAGTAGAGAAGCATGGGATCGTGCACCGAGTTTTGGATGCGGGGCAGTTCTTCCGAGGCGCCTTTCATCAAAAGACGCAGATTCTGACAATCGGAGGGGACTTTATCACCCACAACGAGGACATGCGCAAGGGTTTCGCAGGTGGGGCGGGCGGCGGCAATGTGGGAGAGGATTTCCTCGTCATCCACTGCGCAGATCGCCTTGACCTTGGCGCTGTTACAACGGTACACAATGTCCTTGGGTGTTAACTGGAAGGTGGCGGGAATCACTATGGCGCCGATTTTGTGGAGAGCCAGAATGGATACCCAAACCTCAATTCTCTGTTTGAGAATGAGCATGACGCAATCGCCTTTTTTTATGCCGAGCGAAAGGAATACGTTGGCGGCGCGGTTGCTTAATTTTTTCAAATCCGTAAAGGTGAGCGTTTTGTTGAGGCCGCTGTCATTCGTCCAGCAAAGGGCTTCTTTTTCGGGAAAGGCATCTGCCCAAGCATCTACGATGTCATAAGCGAAGTTGAAATCGTCCGGAACGTTTACGGTGTAGTTTTGCTTAAAATCCTCGTAAGAATCGAAATCAATACGCGGAAGATACCGTTTGAGGAGAAAATCTTTTGAGCCCATGTTGCTTAGTTTCCTTTCTTTCCTTGACCGCCCTCATTGATGACGGTGAGGAAGGTGGATTCGACCCCGTCGGCTCTCTGGCCATGCGGGATGAGGGGATTAAAGTAGATGCTGTCACCCGCATGGAGAGTGATTTCTTTGGCACCGATGGTGATGATGATCGTGCCGCTTAAAACATAATTGAATTCCTGTCCCTTGTGAGAGACGAGTTTTGCGGGCTTGTCCTCGGCGCCGATGGTGACGATCATGGGATCCATATCGCGGTCGATAAAGTTGGTGGCGAGGGAGGTGAAGCTGTAGCCGGGGTAGCGTTCTACGCTGAGACCGCAACCGTTTCTTACAACGGTGTAGTCGGTCATGCGGGCGCCTTCTCCCGTTAAAAGTGTGGTGGAGTCAATACCCATGACGGCGGCGGCTCCGTAAATAATACCGATGGGAATGTCGATCTCTCCGTTTTCATAGCGGGCGTATTCGACGGGGGTGAGTCCGAGACCGGCCGACATGGTTTCGGCGGTGATCTCCAGAATTTCACGCATCTCCCGCATACGCGCGGCAATTTGTGCGACCTGGCTGTTTTGCATTGTGTGATCCATTTTCATTCCCCTTTCGGATCAAGATACAGTAATTGATTTAATATTATATAACAAATCTTCTCAGGTTACAAGTGTTTTATGAGAAAAAACGCAAAAAATCAGGTGATTTTTGTGTGTTTATCCGCCTTGACTTTTTCGATTTGCTGTGATATGCTCGTTTCGGGAGTGATGGTATGAAAACATTGCGTTTTGCCGTGGGCGGAAACCGCACCAACGCCTACTTGATTTTCGGTCAAGACGGCGGCGAGGGATTTGTGATCGATCCCGGCGCCGATGCTGAACTGCTTCTTGAAAAAATAGAGATGCATCGGCTTAAAATAAGGGATATATTGTTGACCCACGGGCATTTTGACCATATATTGGCAATCGACGTATTGCGACAAAAAACCGGCGCGGGACTATTGATGCACGCCGGAGATCTTCCCATGTTGAGCGATGGGAAAAAGAGCTACGCTTTGCCGTTTGCGGGGCGCACAGCGCCGTTTATGCCGCCGACAAGGATCATCAACGATGGAGACTGCATTGCTTGTGACGGTGTAGAGCTCAAGGTGATGCATACCCCCGGGCATACGCCCGGTTCTGTTTGTTATGTGGGCAGTGAGGGGATTTACACGGGAGACACTTTGTTTTGCGGTTCGATCGGTCGGTGCGATCTGTGGGGCGGCGATGAAATGACACTTTTGAAATCTCTCGGTCGGTTCGCTCTCTTTTCGGATGATACCCGCCTTTATCCCGGACACGGAAATACGACGAGTCTTTTAAGAGAAAGAGCCGAAAATCCTTTTATGAAAAAATGATTTTCGATAAAACAAGCGCCTTTGACAGTCGTCAAAGGTGCTTGTTGTTGTAGATATAAGAAAAGCAAGTTGTTCTTGACAGATTTATGCATAAGTGATAAAATGGATTTGTAAAACAAACTCTTCATAAGTTTTTTGCACAAAGAGTGAAAAGGCGCATGGGGATATAAAGAAAGAGAAGTGAATATTCGGTTTCATTTTCCGCGACGTTTTTTTGATTCGTTTGAAACCACATGACATGTTCGGCTTGCCGAAGAAAGGAGAATACCATGAAAAAACTGCTCGTTTTTCTATTGTGTCTTGTTTTTCTTTGTTCGTTTTTGCTTTCCTGTTCTTCGGATGATGGGCATACCGATTCCGCAAGGCCGAAACGTTTCATTCCCGCACAAGCGGGGGATTCGGATGCACTGCCTTTGCCGGATGACGTGCAATCGGTTGGTAGGGACGTTCGTATTCCCTATGGAAATGATTATCTGTTTAATCAGATCGGGGCAAGCTCCCGAGATGAAATGGTAAATCTTCTTTCAACTTTACCGTATGATGCTATATATGGGTACTATGCAACCACCCTGTATCGCTTGCGACAAGAGGGCTTTTATATCGAGCCGCAGTATGACGGGAAATCTGTTTTTAATCGGAATGAAAAGCTTTTTCTAGTTCCTCGCGGAGGGAACTACCATGAGGATAGTGAATGGGGATTTAGCTGTCAACTTGACATGGGGGAAGAAAAGGATCTGTATGTCAATATTTATTATCTCCCCCAAAGATATGTTGAGTATGCGAGAGAGTATCCTTGTCTCTATAATAATGGCAAGCCCAATTCGTCAGAACGATCGGATGAAGAACTGATCCGGAATTCTTCCGATTCCCGACGGGAATTGACTCTTGAGGGCAAAAAAGCTGCGGCGTATTGGCAGAAAGCAAATAAAGATTACCAAACACTCACATTCATTTGCGATGCGGGATATATGGTGACCTTGGAATCGAGAAACGGTGACAATTTAGACCTTTTGGAAATTGCCGAAAAAATGTCCTTTGTCAAGGTGCCGCTTGAAAAGGCGGCGGTCATGCAAGGTCCGGGAGCACCGTACGGAGAAAGTTATTATGGAAGGGTACTTGGAGCAAGCTCCCGTGATGAAATGATTCGTATCCTTACAGCACCCGTGGATACTTCATCTTTTTATACCCGTGCTATACATTTTGTGGGGATAGAGGCATTCTTTGTTGAGCCGGGGTATGACGGACAATCGGTTTTTGACAGAAACGAAGCGTTGTATATAATCCCCAACAGCGGCAACAATTACGATAGTACACAGTGGGGATATCATACGGTCTTAAAGCTTGACCAAGGCGATTTGTACGTCAACGTTATGTATTTGGATGATGACGAGGCAGAGCAGGCAAGAGAGCTGCCCTGCAATTATCAAAACGTCGTATCTTCACAAGAAGAACTTGAAAAATCCATCTATGAGGTGACGGTGGAGGGAAAAAAGATAAAGGCGTATTTGAAGACGAATTCCGAATACAGCCAAACGTTGTATTTCGTTTGTGATGCGGGATATATGGTGACGTTGGAATCGAGAAACGGTGACCATTTAGACCTTTTGGAAATCGCCGAAAAAATGTCCTTTACCAAAGTACCGCTTACCGAAGCAAAATAAGCCCACACGGGCAAAAAAATGCGGGTATCAAAACAGATACCCGCGTTCTTCCTTTTTGGGAAAATGCGTGACCTGCTTTGCTTGTAAACGTCGGTCATGCAATCCTCTCCTTGACAATTTTGTGAAATTGTGGTAAAATCATCATGTAAAACAAAAATCCATGCGCGTTTTGCATAAGATTTTGCTGTGTTTTTCGGGTGTGCTGAAGGGAAAATCAGCATGGCGGATCGATTGATGATCATCATCGGTATCGATTGATTCAATGATGAAAGGAAGCGTGAAGAAATGAAAGCGATGAAAGCGATCAAAGCAGTTATGTTGACTTTGGGGATTCATTTGTATATCCAAATTGACATACTGCTGCAAATCAAAAGCTATGACTCACGTTGGGGTGATTCTGATATACTTGCATTGGTGTTACCGATTATATTTGCCGTTGCGGTCTTTTTTATCATTAAAACCTTAACCAAGAAAGAGTTTTGGATCAGCGTAATTTCTTTTGTTGGAATTTACGTGTTGTTTAGTTTTATAGGTATTACAACGGATTACTTTAAGTGGTTGTTCAATTTGATGCAATTAGACGTATACTATGATGACTCTTATTACGAGCTGGGGATAAATGCAATGCTGGATGGGGTATTGCATATGATAGCCGTTACTGTTTCGTATATAATAGGTTTCATAAAGATAAGACGTACCCAATAAAACGGATATATAGTCGTTATATTTTGGTTCTTTCAATGGTAGTGTATGGGCTCTATGCTTCCCCGGCTATCGCTCATATCAACAAAAATTACAACCGAATAAGCCCACAGGGGCAAAAGAATGCGGGTATCCGAAAAGGATACCCGCGTGTGTTTTTATAGGATGCCCGGCGGAGAATTTGTTTGTATTATGGGGAGGATTTGCCGAAAAAATTTACTATGCCACGGGTTGTCGTGGGCGCCAACCCCTGCCGAGCGTAAGGTGTATTTTTACATAAGGCGGAATTTTAAGGTATATGATGCACGGATCTTGGGGTGCTTTGTTTATTTTTTGTACCGTGTCGGTTTGCGGGTGGGCTGTTTTGTACGGCTGAGGAACAAAACGAGAAGGGCGGATAAGACCAGCACGAACAGGGCGATACACAAGATCAGCGTGGGGGTATCCACGGTGCTTTTTTTATCTTCGTCATCATCGTCTGCGGGGGCAAAATGACTCGGTTTGTCGGGCGTGGGTTTGTTGTCCAAGGAGAGGGCGGGGAGAGAAGCATCGGAGGCGGCGACATATCCCACGGGATACAGTGAAAAGGTGGAGAGTTCTTCTCCGTTGACAGAGAGGGTTGCGGTGCCGACGGCTTGTCCCTTGGTAACATCGTTTAAGGCGATGGAGTTGGGCAGAGAATAGGTGCATATCACGGTTTCGTCGCCTGCTTTAAGCACTTCGATATCCCGATCGGCCGCTAAAGTGAGCAGATAGTCGCGATTGTCCGAAAGGGGAAGTTCTGTCAGGACTTTATCGGTATGCGCAAAGATCTCACGGGTATAACTGCCAAAGCAGTGTCCTGCGATGGAAACGGCATCGGTGAAAGCATAGTTGACGGGCTGTTCTGCCGAAACGGGCTCGTCCAGATTGGCGCCGAGCAAAACAATGGCATATGTTGTGCCGTCGCGGCAGACAGTTGTGGTTAAGCATCGTCCCGCGGCATCGGTAAAGCCTGTTTTAACGCCTTTGGCTTCGGGAAAGTAGAGGGGGGAATTTTCAAGCACCAAAGAAACGGTGTACTCAAAGGTGCGGGAGGCGGTTTTGTTTGTTTTGGGAATGGTGTAGCGCGTCAGAGAGATGATCTCTTCAAACAGTGGGTTTTGGAGGGCTGCGCGCAGTATGGCCATCATGTCGGATGCCGTGGTGTAGTGATTGCCGTTATGCAATCCGTGGGCATTGACGAAGTTTGAGCTTTTGGCACCCAGTTCGACGGCGCGGGTGTTCATTTTTTCATAAAAAGCGTTCAGATCGCCGCCTCCTGCGAAGTAGCCGACGGCGGTTGCCGCATCACACGCGGATTTTAACATGGTGGCGCACATGAGATCCCAAAGGGTGAGTTGTTCGCCTTTGACAAGATAAATGGTGGCGCCGCCCTCGTCATATACATCTTTGAAAACAGCAGTGTCGGGGATGGTGACAACCATGTTTTTTGGGTCCGGACATTCTTCAAGTCCAATGAGAACGGTCAGAATTTTGGTCAATGAAGCGGGATACATGATCTTTTCCGAGTTTTTTTCAAAGACCTCGCGCCCTGTTTCCAAATTGACTACCAGCGCCGCTTCGGCATTGAGGGAGAGGGGGGCGCTTTCGGTTGCAGAGACAGGGAAGGTGCACAAGCAGGTCAGTAAGATGACGGCTGTCAGCAGTGCGGATAAGATTTTTTTCATGGGCGATTTTTCCCTTTCGTTGTTTTCACACATTGTTTTTATGCATTGCGGGCGACCATGCTGTCTGCCCAATCCAAAAGGAGGCTTTTATAGCGATTGTCGGGGAGCGGGGAAAGGGCTGTGCGCGCATTTTCCAGAAAATCCGAGGCCATTTTGCTTGCGTATGCAATTCCGCCGCGGTTGCGGATGATGTCGATTGCTTGTTTTACACGGTTTTCATCGGCCTCTCGGTTGCCGCAAACAGAAGAAAGCAATGCACGCTCCCGATCGGTTGCTTGGTGGTAAGCGTGGAGCAAAAGAACGCTCTTTTTGCCTTCCCGAATATCGCTTCCGATGGGTTTTCCCAGTTTCTTTTCATCTCCGATGATGCCTAAAATATCGTCTTGAATCTGAAAGGCCAGTCCGCAACGGTAGGCGAAATCAAACAGAGCGCGTACCGAGGGATGGTTTTTATCGGCGGTGTTGAGTCCGATCATACCACCCGCCGAGGCACAGTATGCAAAGAGAGCGGAGGTCTTGTTCTCCTCGATGCGCAAAACGTCTTTATCGCTTATGGAAAGCAGAGATTCTTCGCTGCAGTCTTTGATGAGTCCCATGGCGGTGTCTTCCATTTCGCCGTCCAAAAGAGGGCCGAGACAGTCGGTTTCAAGCATGTCGATCAGCGTGATGACCACTTCGGGGGAAATGCCGTTTTGATGTAAACGGGTCAAAAGAGAGATAGAACGGGCATGAAGAAGATCGCCCGAAAGAATGGCGACATCCTCTCCGTATTCAAGCGCGGTTTCCTTTTTGAGGTTGGGGAAAGAGGCGATTATATCGTTTGCGGCGTCGGTGTGTACCGACGGGCCGCCTCGCCGCAGGGTATCGTGGTCGATGATGTCGTCGTGTATCAGTGTCCATGTATGAAACAATTCAACCGCTGCCGCTGCAGGCAGCGCCGCTTCTTCCTTTTCTTTGCCGCCTAAAATACCTGCGCAGAGAGAAAGAACACAGGGGCGCAGACGCTTACCGCCCCGCCGCACATAGGTATATGCGCCTTGGTCAAGACAGTTGAGGGCGGGTTTGTCAGAGGCATGGGAGTAAATACAGTTGTCCACAAGTCGGGATCTTTCGGTTATGTATTCTAAAAGAGATTCTTTCATGGTTACCTCCTATCGGACAAAAAATCAATGAATGCATTGACCATGGAACGCTGTCCCTTGGAAAGGGAGAGATATTTTTCGCAAAACATACGCGCCTCTTTTTCGGCAACCGATGTGTGCGTCGATGTTTCAATGCGCGCATCCTCTTTGGCGGCGCCCGCGGCAAAGCGGAAGTCGGCAAGGGTGATGCCATCCACGGCATTTTGCGCCAGCTTTTGCATCAGCTTATCGCGAGGGGGATTGTCCTGCTGTTCGGTGGCAAGTTTACGCATTTGTACATAACTGATGTCACATTCGGCGGCAAACTGGCGCCAGCTTCTGTCTTTTCCTTTTGCCAAAGAAAGAAGTAGGGCGAAAATGCGCTTGTTAAAGGCGGCGTTTTCCGACATGTATGTTTCCCCCGTTTTTTGATAAAATACTTATATTCGTCTAATCGACTGTTTTTCATCATATCATATTATTGCCGCCATTTCAAGGGATTTGTATTATTTTCCGACGGTTGGCAATTTACAAATTATTCACAATTTATTCAGTCTGAGCCCTTGACATCTTACCGTTTGCGTGATAGGATGTTGGTGATCGATTAGCACTCGTTTGTGTAGAGTGCTAAAATCGGTAAAAAAGGGGGCGTAAGATTTGGAGCTGAGCGAAAGAAAAAAACAAATTCTCAAATCCATTATTGATGCTTACGTCTATTCGGGCGAGCCGATCGGTTCTAAATACCTGGCAGAAAAAATGCCGATCGCGGTTTCCTCGGCCACGATTCGCAACGAGATGAACGAGCTGGAGCAGCTTGGATTGCTTGAGCAGCCTCATACTTCGGCGGGGCGTATTCCGTCGGATGCGGGGTATCGTGTCTATGTGGATACATTGATGCAGAAGTATCGTCTCACCATGGAAGAAATTGCCTTGATGAACGAGCTTTTGCAGAATAAACTGGGCGAGATAAACGATTTGGTTGCTGAGGCCACCAAAACATTGTCCCACATGACGGGATACACGGCGGTGGCGGTTACGGCGAAGCCTTCAAGGGGGCTCATTCGCCGATTTGAAGCGGTTTATATCCATGCAAACAAGGTGCTCTTTGTGATGATCACCAATGTGGACACCGTGAGAAGCCGTGAATTTGATACCGATACGCCGTTGGATACGGGCAAACTTGCCTTTATCGTGCGCGTTTTGAACGAGCGGTTGAGCGGTGTGGAGCTTTCTTCCATTTCGCTTCCCTTGATCCTTTCGATTGAACAGGAACTTGGGGAATACCGCGGGTTGGTTTCTCCCATTTTGCGTATGGTCTACGAGGTGGTTTCCGAGGTGGATCATTACAATGTGCATTTTGACGGCATTTCCAATCTTCTTTCCCATCCCGAATTCAGAGAAATGGGGAGAGTGAAGGAGATTTTGACACAGCTTGAGGAGCGCCAGCGGCTAATACGTCGGTTGATGGGAGAAAGCCATGTAGGTACGTCCATTTATATCGGCGGAGAAAACGAGGATATGAAAGATGTCAGTTTTGTTGTGCGGCCGTTTTGCGTGGAAGATGATGTGATCGGTGCGGTGGCTCTGATTGGTCCGAAGCGTATGAAATATTCCTCTGCCATAGCGCGGCTTGAATATATGACCCGCCATTACATTGAGGGTAAAAAGGAAGGTATGAATCATGACGATTGAAAACAACAAAGCGGATGAATTAAAGGAAGAGGTTACAACCCCCGAGGAAGCAACCGAGCCGTCCGCAGAAAATGCGACGTCGGAAGAAAACGAAGCCGATGTTGCCCGTCAACTGTTGATCCTGCAAAAGGAGACGGAGGAAATCAAAAAACAGCTTGCCGAAATCAACGATCGCTATTTGCGGGTTGCCGCGGAATATGATAATTTCAAGCGGCGCACGCAAAAAGAAAAGGACGAATTGTATGCCGCTGCCAAAAGCGATGTGATCAACACATTGCTTCCCGTTATTGACAATCTCGAAAGAGCCGGCGGGTGCAAGGATTTTGCACAGCTTTCCGAGGGTGTGGGCATGGTACTTACACAGTTTGTTTCTTCCCTTGAAAAGCTCGGTGTCGTTGAAATTGATGCTTTGGATAAACCATTTGATCCCAATTTGCACAATGCGGTGCTCCACGAAGAGCAAGAGGGCGGTCCCGAAAACACCGTTGTTGCGGTGCTTCAAAAGGGGTATATCGCCGGAGAACGTGTCATTCGTCACGCTCTCGTTAAAGTTGTTAACTAAATTCTATAAATATATTTTTGGAGGCAAAAAATGGCAAAAATTATTGGTATTGACCTTGGCACAACCAACTCCTGTGTCGCTGTATTCGAAGGCGGCGAACCCATTGTAATTCCCAATCCCGAAGGCGCGAGAACAACCCCTTCCGTTGTAGGTTTTTCCAAAACGGGTGAGAGAATGGTCGGTCAAATCGCCAAAAGACAGGCGATTATCAACCCCGAACGCACCATCGCTTCGATTAAGAGAGACATGGGCACAAGCAAAAAAGTGGATATTGACGGCAAGGGTTACACCCCGCAGGAAATTTCCGCAATGATTCTGCAAAAGCTCAAATCCGACGCTGAAAATTATCTCGGAACGACTGTCAGCCAAGCGGTTATCACGGTTCCCGCGTACTTCTCGGATGCCCAAAGACAAGCCACCAAAGATGCGGGTAAAATCGCCGGTCTTGAGGTGCTTCGTATTATCAACGAACCTACCGCCGCTGCCCTTGCTTACGGTATTGACAAAGAAAACGAACAGAAGATTCTCGTCTTTGACTTGGGCGGCGGTACCTTCGACGTATCTCTTTTGGAAATTTCCGACGGCGTTTTCGAGGTGCTTGCCACCGCAGGTAACAACCGTTTGGGCGGCGATGACTTTGATGCACGCGTGATCGATTGGATGGCCGATCAATTTTTGAGCGAGCACGGCATCGATCTTCGCAAAGATAAGACAGCACACCAGAGACTGAAAGAGGCGGCTGAAAAAGCCAAAATTGAGCTTTCGGGTATGCAGTCCACCAACATCACCCTTCCCTTTATCTATGCCGATGCCAACGGCGCAAAGAACTTTGATGCGACCTTGACTCGCGCGAAGTTTAACGAGCTGATTGCCGATTTGATCGAGAAAACCATGATTCCTACCCGCCGCGCTCTTTCGGATGCCGGCTTGCAGCCCTCCGATGTGGACAAGGTGCTTTTGGTTGGCGGTTCCAGCCGTGTGCCTGCTGTGCAGGAAGCTGTTAAGAATTTCTTGGGCAAAGAACCCTTCAAGGGCATCAATCCCGACGAATGTGTTGCCATCGGTGCTGCCATTCAGGCAGGTGTTTTGGGCGGCGATGTGAAAGATATTGTTTTGCTTGACGTTACGCCGTTGTCGCTGGGTATTGAAACACTCGGCGGTGTTTTCAACCGTTTGATCGAAAGAAACACCACCATTCCCGTAAAGAAGAGCCAAATTTATTCGACTGCCGCCAACAACCAAACATCGGTGGAAATCCATGTGTTGCAGGGCGAACGCGAAATGGCAAGAGACAACAAGACCCTCGGCCGTTTTGTGCTGGACGGAATTCCCCCCGCAATGAGAGGTATCCCCCAAATCGAGGTTACTTTTGACATCGATGCCAACGGTATTGTCAATGTTTCCGCTATGGATAAGGGTACGGGTAAAGAGCAGAAGATCACCATTACTTCTTCTACCAACATGTCTTCCGAAGAGATCGAGCAGGCGGTGAAGGAAGCTGAAATGCACGCGGCAGAGGACAAGCTGCGCCGCGAACAGATTGAAACCAAAAATGAGGGTGAAAATCTGGTTTATCAGTGTGAACGTACCATTTCCGAGCTTGGTGATAAGGTGACGGCCGAAGATAAGGCGCCCATCGAAGAAAAGAGCAATGTGCTCAAGGAAAGCTTGAAGACCGAGGATTACGAGAAAATCAAAGCAGACATCGAGGCGCTCAAGCAGGCACTTTATGCCCTTTCTGCCAAGGTTTATCAGCAGGAAAATCCTGATATGAACAATCCGCAGGGCGGCCAGTCTGACGGCAACGAAAACAACGATGACGGCGGTTATTACAACGCTGATTATACCGATAAAAGCGAACAATGAGTAGGATATGCGGGGCGGGTTTTATACCCTCCCCGCATGAGAGGTTATTATGGCGGACGCAAAACGTGATTATTATGAGATTTTAGGCATCGAGCGCTCGGCTTCTGCCGATGAAATCAAAAAGGCCTACCGCAAGCTTGCCAAAAAGTACCACCCCGATATGAATCCCGGGGATAAAGAGGCGGAAGAACGCTTCAAAGAGGTCAATGAGGCAAACGATGTGCTTTCCGATCCCCAGAAAAGGGAGAATTACGACCGTTTCGGCAGTGCCGAAGGTCCACAAGGCTTCGGTGGTGGAGGCAGCGGTTTCGGCGGCGGCTTTGGCGGCTTTGATATGGGAGATATTTTCGAATCGTTTTTCAGCGGCGGCGGTGGCGCTCGTCGGAGAAACGGGCCTGAACGCGGAGATGACATTGCCGTTAAGGTGATGATTTCTTTTGAAGAAGCGGTTTTTGGGTGCAAAAAAGAAGTGTCTTTCAACCGTTATGAAAAATGTTCAAACTGTAACGGAAGCGGCGCTGAAAAAGGTTCCCATCCAGAAACTTGTTCCAAGTGCGGAGGAACGGGACAGATTCATGTGCAGCAGCGTTCTCTTTTGGGTACCATTCAAACGACGCGCCCCTGTGATGCTTGCGGCGGCAGCGGACGGATTATCAAAAATCCCTGCTCGGTTTGCCACGGTGACGGGGTGGAACGCAAAGCCAAAAAGCTGGAGGTTACGATTCCTGCGGGCATTGATGATGGACAGCGTGTGCTTGTAAAAGGACAGGGCAATGGCGGAAAACGCGGCGGTTCCAGCGGCGATCTATATGTACAAGTGGGTGTCAGACCCCATCCCGTATTTGAACGGCAGGGATATGATCTTTTCTGCGAGGTGCCGATCACCTTTGCCGAAGCGACCCTCGGCGCTCAAATCACCGTGCCGACTTTAGAGGGCGAATATAAATATACCATCGCGGAGGGAACCCAGTCGGGCGCAACCTTCACATTGAAAAACAAGGGTGTGCAAATGATCAACAGCCGTTCACGCGGTGATTTGGTGGTGCAGGTGATCTTGGAAGTGCCCAAGCGGTTGACCAACAAGCAAAAAGAACTGTTGCAGGAATTTGACAAGAGCTTGAATAATTCCAATTTGGATAACCGTGCATCGTTTGGTGAAAAATTGAGAAATATTTTTCAAAAACGTTCATAAAAAACAGAACATAAGGCGCACAGCTTCTGTGCGCCTTTTTTTACCCTTGCGGGGGCAAGAGGATGGGTTGGAGCTGTTTTCCTTCCATGGCCGCAAGGGCGGCGGGAAGAAGGTGGGGCATCGAGGCAACGGCAGAGCGCGGTTTCAGATTATAGTTGTCCTGATAAAACGGCACAAAATAGATCTGTTTTTGATTGAGAAGGGTTCCGATGTTTTTTGCCGCCGCACCGAGTGCATCGTTGGTGGAGGGGGCAAGAAGAAGGGGGCCGCCGTTGCGCAGATGGGATTTTGCCGCCATGGTGACGGCGGTGTCGGTGATGCCGTTTGCCAGTTTTGCCAAGGTGTTGCCTGTGCAGGGGGCAATAATCATAATATCAAGGGTTTTTTTGGGACCGAAGGGCTCGGTCTCGGTGATGGATGTCCGCACTTTTTCGCCTGTGATCTCTTCCAGTTTCATGACCAGATCATGCGCTTTCCCAAAACGTGTATCGGTGGTTGCCGCTGTTTGGGATAAAACGGGTATAACGTGAAACTGCCCGCAAAGAGCGGGCAGTTGTGCCACAAGTGACGAAAAGGTGCAGAAGGATCCCGTCAGCCCCAGTCCCGCTATGGGTTTGTTCATGGGTTCCTCCTTTGTTACAGACGGCGGTATATGCCGCTGCGGATATATTCCGCCGCCGAGCGGGGGGCAATTTTTCCCGGCAGGGATATAGCACGCAGGGTTCGGATACCGCAATCTTCGGCGGTGGCGTAGTGGATGTTGTGGCTACCGCTTGCGACCTCTACCAAAAGGATATGGGGGGAAAATGCCTTTATAATCTCTTCGCTGACAATGTTGTGGCAGGGAATGGTATTGATACAGCAGTCGTATTCACCCAAGCTTGCAAAGGCATCGTCGGGGAGAGGGAGTTTTAAAGTCTTACATCCGATTTCCTTGGCCGAAAGCAGTTCTTCTTCGCTGACCGAACAAACGGTGACATTTGCATCGCAGGCGAAAAAGACCTTGGCGGTGGCTTTGCCTACGTTTCCAAAACCGAAAAGTAAAATGTTGCGCCCTGATAAAACGCGGTCGGTTTCGTTGATGACGAGGGAGAGGACTCCTTCCGCCGTCGGCACGGCGTTGTCACGTTTATAGAGGGCATCATCGAGCAGATTGTGATAAACCAGCCGTTTTTCCCGCGCAATGACAGCACCTTCGGTTTTGAGGGAGCCGCCTATGACGATCGAACCGATGGGTACGGTTTTGAGGGCGTAAATTTGTTCGGCATCCTGCACCGTGAAGGGGAGAAGGAGGATCACGGGGTGGGTTAAGGTGTATAGGGTGCATAGGGGGTGACAGTGTTCAACCGTGAAGTTGCATCCCCATAAATAGACTTCGTGGTTATCCTGTATCAAAAGCTCCGCCAAATGGCGGTAACGTTTGTCGTCACCGCATATAACGAAGGTGTGGTTCATATCATTCATCCTTTCCGCAGAGTTCAATTTCAGTATATGCAAAGGGGTGAGGATGGATATAAAAAAAGATTATGAAAAAGATTATGAAAAGGAAAAATATATAGACAAGAGAGAAAGTTTGTGATATAATTACCTTATCTATTTTGTTGTTTTAACGGAGGAATCAAAATGATGAAAAAACGCATTCTTTCTCTCGTTCTTTCGACTTTGATGCTGCTGGCTCTTTTGCCTGCGGGTATGCTTGCCTTTGCTGCGGGAGATAATTTCTCGATCACCTATGATGTAGGCGGTGTGGAGGTTGAGGCACCTGTCGGCGAATCGCTTGCCGTCGGTACCGAATTTTATCTTACCAATGACCTTTCGGGCGCAGTCTACGAAAAAGACGGCTACAACGTTGTTTTCTACGGCTGGAAGATTGACGGTAAGCTGATGCACGCAGGTGACTTTGTCGAAATGCCTGTGGGCGGTTTGACCGCGACGGCTGTTTGGGCTGTGATCGCGGCTGTCGATCCCAATGCCACCGAAGCGGGCATGGTTGGCGATATTGATGCTCCCTTTGCCGATTTCTTTGATGCCGTGGTTGCATTGAAAGCATTTGATAAAACAAATGTTGAGGCTGTTGCTGTTTATTTTGTCGGCAATCAGGAAGTGGATGTTGCCAAATACGGCGCTTTGGAAGATGATGAGCATCTTGTTAAATCCAGTAAGAACTGGGCGGATTCCAAGGGTGTTTTCCATATCACATCGTCTGGAAGCTACGTTATGTACGATGTCATGCTCAAGCCGCTCGGTCTTCCTGTCATGTTCACTGCGGATCAGGCTTCAACCACTGTTAAATTTGACAACAAGTTTGAGGGCACGCAATTCTTCCATTTCGGTTTTGAAGATTACGCTTTTATAGACGGTGTGAAGTTGCAGTTTGTGACCGACATCAACACGCGCTTTTTCTTTAAAAAGGGCGGCGGTATTGGTTTGAACGGTGTTTTTACCTGTAATCAAACAATGTACATGCAAATGGCGTCGACCGCTGTGGATGCAGAATTTCGTTTTTACAACAGTACCGTTGGCTATTTGTATTTGGGTTTTGCCAGTGGTTCGCTGTTCCCCACCCATCACGTTTATTTAGCGCACAATTTTACGGTCGGTACCATCGTACTCAACAATATCAAAAGCACAAACGACACCTACGTTGATATCCATGCAGGCGCCGAGGTAACGAAAGTACAGTATTCTTATATGGGAGATGGTTACAACTGCTCGGGTCTTTTTGACGTGACTGTTCATAAGGGCGCAAATGATGACGGCTCAAAAATACTGAATGTCTATGATTATTATAAAAATAGTTGGACGCAACCTCACTGTACTGATCTGAAAAAGGTGCTGACCTTTGACGGTTTTGAAGGTGCGGTGAATTATTATCACATCGCAGACACAGCGAATGCCAACCCCAACGGTTTGGATGCCATCTACTTTGTAAACGGCGCTTCGGTGAAATTTGCCAACACAGATGTTTGTGTTGAAGCGGCCGGTGGCGGTGTGGTTTACTTTGATGAAACCTCTTCTTTACAAAACGGTTCTCTGGGTATTGTCGGTGTGTCCGATGACGGTACGGCCGAAACAAAAACAGCCCTTGTTTTGCCTTCGTTTGGCGGGGAAATTTTCCGTGGTTTTAACGGCTCAACTTGGAATGCGGGTTATACCCTCAATTATGTTACCGGATACAACGGTCTTACGATCGATCCTGTTTTGTTTGCCTCCGACATTCGCCATGTGCTCCCCAACGATCTGAGACATGTGACCATGACCGATGAAAACGGCATTGAAGTCGGATTCTACGGTTGGGATGTTGAGGGTGCATTCCACTTTGCGGGCGAAACGATTGATCTTGGCGGTTGCTCGGTGATTGCCACCGCTGTTTGGGTACCTATTCTCCATGTGGGGGCATCCGATGATGCCACCGCGATGTACAACAGTCTTGAAACTGTTTGGGAAAATTACCCCGGTTACATGGCGGGTATTATTTGCTTTGAAGAAAATTACACCTGGGACATTTCCGGTTTTGCCCATCCCAGCGGACGTCATGAGCCCCTTTTTGCAGCTCGCACAAAGCCCGTCCTCTTTGTCGGCAAGACAAACGAAGTACAGCTTAACTTACAAGACTTTGATGAAGGGGCATCGGCTACAAAGGGTGCATTTTATTACGGCTTTGAATCCTTTGTCGGATTTGACGGCTTGACTCTTACCCGACAGGGCAGAGATGTGACTGCCGGTCGTCTCACTCCCCGTGCCGGTATGTACTTCGGTCCCGATTATCGATATGTTGTGACCCATAGTAAGCAAACGCTTGGTTTGGATGCCATGGCGTCTAAGAGTTCCGTTGAATATTTCGTCTTTGGCGGTGATTGGGGATTTGTATATACGAATGCGCAATCGGGCGATCAAGATCGTACCCACCGCGTATTTATTGGCGGTAAAACAACTGCAATCGGAACGATTGCTCTCAACAATATCCACAGTTATTCCAGTGATTATGTACAGATTGACGGCGGTGCGGTCGACGTTTTGAAGTTTGCTTCGCTTGACAGCTTGAATGATCCTGCCGGTAAGATCAATCGGGGTAAATTTATCGTAACTCTTCGTGGCGGCAATGTCAAAAACATTTACGACCACAACGGTGCAGAAACCAACAACGGTTCGAAAGCAGTCAATAACAGAACCAATAAATTCTGCTGGGATTTGGAACGCACTCTCATTTTTGACGGTTATACCGGTTCGATCACTTACAGCCACATGACCACCTATCTGCCCGACGGTCAGGGTAGCGCAACTCCCGCCGAGTTTTATCCCAACGGTTTGGATAACCTCATTTTGAAAAACGGCTCGAACGTTACCTTCAAGGGTCATAGCGTTCACATGAAGGCAAAAAATACCGCCACCGTTTACGTTTCTGAAGATTCCGTGCTGACGGGTAACGTTGTCGGCGTTGCCACCATTCCGACCGATGATACCCCCAACGTAGTGGGCGACGACTCCAACGCAACTCTGCTGGAGATTGCTGTTGGTAAGTTTACAGAATGGGACGGCAGTGCGGCCGAAAGCTATTCTTTGGACGATGCTGTTCGTGCGTTGGGTGTTTCTATCCGTCTCGAATCTCCTTACGGTATCCGTTTTGGTTACGAATTCAATCAGCTTGCCTATGAACATGTTACCGGTCTTGAGGTGGTTTCCAAGGGCGCTTTGCTGATTCCCGCCGCTATCTTGGGCGACAAAGAGCTTACCCGCGACGTTGCCGATGCACTCGATGTGGCATGTACGGTTGCTCTTTCTGAAGCCGAACCCAACAGATACAATGTGATTTTGGTTGACAGCAGAGAAGACAGTGATGCCGCTTGGCTCAAAGCTTGGAAGGGTGTTGATTTTGTCAGCCGCTCGTACATTGAGCTGTCGGATGGTACAACCATTTATTCGGTAGAGACTGAAAGATCCATCGAATATGTTGCAAATGAACTGAATATCGATCTTGACAACGATATTATTCGATAATATCCAATGAAATATTTCAGCCGTGTGCTTTATGTGCGCGGCTGATTTTTTTCGTTTATCGGTTTCGGGATGGTTTTGGTTGTTTTGAAAAGGACGACAATCCCTCACCGCCTGCGGCGGAGCTCCCTTTGCACAAGGGAGCCTGCATGCGAGGTGATTTTATGCGGACGGGTTTTGTTTTTGGTTAAAGGGATTTGTATGGTTGGAGGCGATGGATGAGGCGGTTTTCGGTGTGCCCTGCGGGGGATGGGTTTTG
>JAZSON010000028.1:0-17393 GCA_045536965.1 Eubacteriales bacterium | reverse complement strand
AAGGAAACGGTGCGCGCTTGGCTTGCCGAATATCCCGAATTGGATGTTGAGGAAAGAGATGGCGGCTACGATTCTTATTACGACTATACGCTGACAAAAGAGGAGCGGGATGCAGGCACGATAGTAGGCGTAACGCGTATCTGGGCATCGACCTCCTACCGATATCTCTTCGAAACGGATGTGGACGTATTCTTTGGTTTTGATGAGAATGACCGACTTGTTGACGTCGGCGTGAGATCAGATACCGATACGTTATAAGGCGCTATATTTCCAAAGATGTAAATGAAAACACACGCGGGTATCCGAAAAGGATGCCCGCGTGTGTTTTTTTAATTGTCAGAGTATCTTGGTGTCCTCGACGTAGCGCATTTGCCAAATGGCGTTTTCCAGCCAGCTCCAGCGGCCACAGACCTCTCCCGACAGGGTGTGGGAGATGGAACGCGCCTCCTCGTAATATTTGGTGAGCGCGGCGAGCTTGTCGTCGTGGCTCATGTTGAGGGCGATTTTGCGAAAATCCTTGTTTCTCGTCAGATTTTCAAGGGGTTGACGGGAATTGTAGCGCACCTCCAGCTTTTGACCCAATTTCAGCATGCTGGCTTCAATGTAGATCTCCCGAAAGTGCTTGGCAAGACCGTTGCCGCCGTAAAGGGGATCGAGGGTTTTGGAATAAAAGATCTCTTCATCGAGGTTGGGGTTTTCGTTGCCGAAGCCGCATGCCTCTTCAAAGGCAAGGTAGTTGGCTTCGTTGGGCGGGTTGAAGGGGGATTCCTCGCCGAAGATGCTCACGCCGTTGATATTGTGATTCTTTGCAATGCGGCAGAGATCGAAGATGGGGGTAACGCCCCAGTCGGCGGGGTTGTTTTGGCTCCACTGACAGCCCGCGTGGATACGCAGAATGTTGTTTTTCTTAGGGACGAAGGTGCCCGCGGGCATCTTTTGGGTGGCAAAGCCGACGGTTCTGTCCATCATCCATTGGAGTATGGCATCGTCGGGCAGCTTTGTAAGCTCCTCGCGGTGAATCTGCTTCATGGAAGGCTGGGTGCCGGGGAGACCGTCATCGGTGCCGAGGCTTGAATAGGTCTCGCAGATGACCCATGCGTCCTTTTTGTGTTTTTTGGAAACGGCGATGGAGGTGTTGTAAGCGTTGAGCATATCGTCGACCGAGAAGGATTCTTCCTTTTCGGCTTTGCCGCGGCGGGCGGTGCAGAGGGGGCAGTAGCAAACACCATAGTCACCGACCTCGGATTGGATGCCGTCGACATCGAATTCTTCATACAGCCAGGAAAGGGCTTCGGCAAACCACTCGATGTTTTCCTTTCTCGAGGGGCAGGCGATGACGTTGAGAGGTCCGTATTCGTAGGGTTTGCCGTTTTTGTCGATGGCGGCGTATTCGGGGTGCTTTCTGAGCCACGATTGGAGGGAATAGGGGTGATCGGGGTAGGCGAGGTCAATGACACCGTTGAATTTCTTTCTCGGGTCGTAGCAAACGCCGCCGTAACCGAAGGTGGAGACACCCGGGAGGATGCGAACGCCTTTTTCACGGCCGTATTTGACCAGCTCTTTGAGTTGGTTTTCGCCGTTGTGGTGCGATCTCACGGCGCCCCAGATGACCACACCGTTGAAATGGTGCGCAGCGGAATAGTCAACAAGTCGTTTGTAGTCCTCTAAAAATGCTTCGCGGCGGCTGGATTTACCCGAGCAGCCTCTTTCTCTGCCAAAATAGGAGTGATCCCAGCAGGTTGCAAAATCCCAAGTCCAAAGCACGCGGTATTTAGGTTGGTTCATGGTTTTTCTCCTTATGAAAGATACTTGAGTTTTTCACCCAGTTCAAGCGCTTTATCGGTCATTAAGTAGCCTGCATCACAGCACATGAAGCTGGATGCGCAGACCCGCGCTTCGTAAATGCCCGGCCGGAACAGCTCAATGATGGGAATATAGCCGAAGTTTCCGTTTGAAAGGTTGGCGCAGATGGTGTGCTTGGAGGGGGATTTTTCCTTGAGCATAAAGCCGAATTCAACGTAGATTTCACCCGGCATACCGTAGACAGTCAGATCGCCGATACGAATGGCTTGGACGGGGAGCTCTTTGACGTCGATGCCTTCTTTTTGGATGCGGCGGTATTCGTTCATGTAAAAATCGTTCATAATGGAAAGCTCTTCGCCGTTTCTGACCTTTTCTTCACATTCGGCGGCAAATTCCAGTTCATCTTCGCGGGGCAGACGGGTGCAAAGGGATACGCTTTCCTGCATACCGCCGAGGATAACCTCGTCGGTGAATTCGTAGGTGTTTTCAAAGGTGCGCATGGCTTCGCCCGCAAGGCGTTTGCCCATGATCTTGTAGTATTCGGGGAAGCGGCGGTAGGTGAAGGTTTCGTACATAACGTGGTTGATGTTACCGCAGAAGCCGTTGATAAAGACGGGGTGGAATTTTTCGCCGTAAACCTTGCAAAGGGTATCGCGCATAATGCCCGGATAGTCGGCGGAATAGGAGGTGGCGGCGCGGACACAGTCGCAGTGGCAGGTGTAGTTGACGATCATGCCGTAAACCGAGTTGTCCTCTTTATTGTTGATGCGGAGAACCGAAACGTCGGGGTCAATGTCGCCAAAGGCCTTTTTGTCCGAGCCGAGCGCCTTACCCGTGGAAAAGGTGCCGTCGGGGCCGATGAAATCGCGGTAGTGGGCAAGCTCATAATCCTTGCCGATATTAAAGCCGATGGTGACATCAACGGCATCCTTTTGCGCGAGGACTGCCGCATCGACGATGCGGGATGCCAAAAAGCGGAGATAGAATTCATCTTCTTTTACGATGTCGCCCCAGGTGTGCACCGGACCGCCCGTGTGGGTGTGGGTGGCGCAAAGAAGGATGTTTTGCGGTTTGGTTTCCAAAAGATCCGCGATGGCGATTTTTACCGATGTACAAAGATCGGTGGGCAAAAAGATGGTGTCGCAGGAAACCAAAATGACTTTTTCGTTTTCATTTTCAAAATAAACGGCGGTGGCAAAAAGATTTTCGAATATACCTTCCGATTTGCGGCGGGCAAAGTGTCCGGGCATATCCATACCGAGAGAGGGGGTGATGTCAAGTTCCTTGATACCGCATTTTAACATGTTAGTGTCTCCTTGATTTTACAAAGATTAGGCGGTGTTTTCCGCAAATTGAGTATATCACGGATGGCAATGTTTTGCAATACGTTATTTGTGCATTTGCATAGCGGGGAAGAGGGGAGAGGGACGAAATCGGGCATTTGGCGGAAAATGTGAATTTGTTTGAAAAAGATACATATTTTTATGAAAAAGACTTGCAATTTTGAAAACCAAGGGGTATAATAACAATATGATAAAATGCGGTGTTTGTGGGGTTGTGCGACAAATACCGTGTCAAAATTTGCCGTAAAAGGTAAAAGAAACTAAATAAATTTCATTTAAGGAGACACAGTATGACGAAAGTGAATTTCACAGAAACCGTCCTGCGTGACGCAAACCAGTCTCTGATCGCTACCAGAATGTCGTTTGATCAATTTGAAGATATTTTGGAAACCATGGATCAGGCGGGTTATTACTCCCTCGAGTGCTGGGGCGGCGCAACCTTTGATTCCTGTCTTCGTTATTTGAGCGAAGATCCCTGGGAAAGATTGCGCAAAATCAAAGCAAAAGTTAAAAACACCAAGCTGCAGATGCTCCTCCGCGGCCAAAACCTTCTCGGCTATCATCACTATCCCGATGAAGTGGTCAGAATGTTCGTTGCCCGCGCTGCTCAGAACGGTATGGACATCTTCCGTATTTTCGATGCTCTCAACGACTTCAGAAACATCGAGGTCGCTGTTGACGAAGTGTTGAAGCAGGGTAAGCACGCGCAAGGCTGTATCTGCTACACCACCAGCCCCATTCATAGCCTCGAAAAATATGCCGAAATGGGTGTTCAGCTTGAGAAAATGGGCGTTCAGTCCATCTGCATTAAGGATATGGCGGGTATCATGGGTCCTCAAGAGGCGTTTGATCTTATCACCGCGCTCAAGAGCCGCGTCAAAGTGCCGATCTCTCTCCACACCCACTCTACCACGGGTCTTGGCCCGATGACCTACATGAAGGCAGTGGAAGCCGGTTGCGACTGCATCGATACCGCGATTGCCGCTTTCTCGGGCGGTACCTCCCAGCCTGCTACCCAGAGCATGCAGTACGCTCTCAAGCAGTGCGGCTACGATACCAACCTTGACGACGGTTGTGTCAAGAAGATCAACGACTTCTTCAAGCCCTTAAAGAGTGAATACATCACCTCCGGTAAAATGGATGCCTTTGTTATGGGTACCGAAACCGATGCTCTGGTTTACCAGATTCCCGGCGGCATGCTTTCCAACCTCATCGCACAGTTAAAAGCCCAGAACGCTATGCACAGACTCGACGAAGTCCTTGCCGAAAATCCCCGCGTCCGCAAGGATCTCGGCTATCCTCCGCTGGTCACTCCGATGAGCCAGATGGTCGGCGTGCAGGCAGTTGCCAACGTACTTGCAGGCAAACGCTATGCCAACATCTCCAAGGAGATCCGCGCATACGTCCGCGGTGAATACGGCATTGCCCCCGGTGAGATCAGCCCCGAGCTTATCAAGATGGTTCTCGGCGATGAGAAGCCCATGACCGGCCGCTTTGCCGATACCCTTGAGCCTGTCTTTGAAAAGACCAAAGCCGAGCTTGGTTCTCTTGCAAAATCCGATGAAGACGTTTTGTCCTACATCGCCTTCCCCACCGTTGCCGAAAAATTCTTCCGCGAACGTGAGGAACGCGCCTCCAAGACCGCAACTTACACGATCGTTAAGAAGGAGGACTGAGCGATGGGCATTACCGTAATGGCCAAAGCAATCGAAGAAAGCGGAAAGAAGGGTCCGATCGGAGGAACCGAATTAACCGGTTTCGAAAGCATTTTGTACGCTCTTTTCTGTGTGTCGGTCATCTTTTGCATTCTGGTTGCGTTGATGCTGATCGTGAAGATCTTTTCCCGTGTCCTCTCTGCGATGGTAGGGGAAAAGAAGGCACCGTCCGCTACACCCGCCGCAGTAGCTGTACCCTCGCCCGTAGCCGCTCCCGCGCCTGCCGCGCATAACGGTACCTACGCGCTTAAGCTGGTCGGTGCAGACGAGCAGACCGCCGCGATGATCATGGCGATCGTCAGCGATGAGTCGGGCATTCCTCTTGACAATCTTGTATTCAAGTCCATCGTGCCTGTCGGTTACGACGGCTTAAAACTCGAGGGCGTTGATGAACAGACCGCCGCAATGGCCATGGCGATCGTCAGCGACGAATCGGGTATTCCGCTTGATAACTTAATTTTCAAATCGATTAAAGCCATCGACTGATGGGGAAAAGGAGAATATTATGACTTATATCGTTAAAATCAATGACAAGCAATACGAGGTCGAGGTCGAAAAGGGTACTGCCTCGGTCGTTAACGTTTCCACCGTTGCTGCTGTAGCAGCACCTGCACCCGTTGCTGCTCCTGTTGCTGCGCCTGCACCTGCAGCTCCCGCAGCACCTGCAGCTCCCGCTGCCGCAGGTGACGGTGAACCTGTTCCCGCTCCCATGCCCGGTGCCATCATCGATGTCAAGGTTTCTGTCGGCGCATCGGTCAAAAAAGGTGATCTTCTCGTCATTCTCGAAGCCATGAAAATGGAAAATGAGATCTTTGCTCCCCGTGACGGTGTTGTTGCGCAGATCGTTGCCGCCAAGGGTGCTAACGTCAATACCGGCGATGCCCTTTTAATGCTGAAGTAAAGGGGAATAGCCATGATTATTGATACTCTGAAGGAGTTATGGCAGCAATCCGGCTTCGGCTTGCTGACGTGGCAAGAGCTTGTCATGATCTGTGTTTCTTGCGTGCTCATCTATCTTGCCATTGTCAAGCAATACGAGCCTATGCTTCTTTTGCCGATTGCATTCGGTATGCTTGTTGCCAATACCTCCATTGGTGATAAGCTGTTCCACCCCGAATATTTTATCAACGAAAATGGAATCGACTGGAGCAAGCTTGGTCACGGCGCAGGTCTTATTGACTATCTCTACTTAGGCGTTAAGCTTGGTATTTATCCCTCGATCATCTTTATGGGTATCGGCGCGATGACCGACTTCGGTCCCCTGATTGCCCGTCCTTCCAGCTTACTTATGGGCGCAGGCGCGCAGTTTGGTGTTGCTATTGCGTTTGTAGGTGCCGTTTTCCTGGGCTTTACCCCCCAAGAAGCCGCTTCCATCGGCATCATCGGCGGCGCAGACGGTCCGACCGCCATCTTCCTGACCACCCGCCTTGCTCCGCATCTTCTCTCGGCTATCGCAGTTGCCGCCTATTCCTACATGGCGCTCATCCCGCTGATCCAGCCCCCGCTGATGAAGCTGATGACCACCAAGAAAGAACGCGAAATCAAAATGGTTCAACTTCGCACCGTTTCGAAAGCAGAAAAAATCTGTTTCCCGATCGTTGTTACCATTCTTTGCGTACTGATTCTTCCCTCGACTGCTCCTCTGGTCGGTATGCTGATGCTCGGTAACCTCTTTAAAGAGTCGGGCGTTGTCGAAAGACTTTCTTCTACCGCACAGAATGCTCTCATCAACATCGTTACCATCTTCCTCGGTGTTTCGGTTGGTGCCACCGCCGACGGTCAGCACTTCCTCACCCCGCAAACCCTTGGTATCATCGCGCTCGGTCTGACTGCCTTCATGTTCTCGACGCTCGGCGGTTTGTTGACCGGTAAGCTCATGTGCTTCCTGTCGGGTGGTAAGATTAACCCCCTCATTGGTTCTGCCGGTGTTTCGGCCGTTCCGATGGCAGCCCGTGTTGCTCAGGTGGAAGGTCAGAAGGCCAACCCCGCAAACTTCCTTTTGATGCACGCCATGGGTCCCAACGTTGCAGGCGTTATCGGCTCTGCCGTTGCCGCAGGTTTCCTTTTGGCAGTGTTCGGAAGCTGAGAATTACATATTGCTTTATAAAAAAATCGACCGAGAAATCGGTCGGTTTTTTTGTGTGTAGGTGTGGTTATGACTGAATGGTATGTTTTCTTAGGGTGGAGAGGGGGAGGATTCCGATCCCCTCCCCCTAACTCCCCCTAAAATCCCCGTTACCCCCACTCCAAACGGTCGCTGCGCGAGGCAAACGGCGGTAGGTTTTTCTCTTTCTTTGACGGCGGGTTTGCGGTGATGGCGATCTTGGCTCGGTTGTAAATGGTATTCTTTAGCGCATGGGATTTGTTTTTGCCTGAAGGGTTTGGTATGGTTTGGGGGATTGTGGGTAAAAAATATCCCCCGCGGATTGCGGGGGATGGGGGATCATCTGTCCATGTGCCAGGTGGTGTAGATGTTTCTGAGAACGTCAAGATGAGCTTCGCAGTCTATGTAATGTGCCAGAGCGCCGCGTTCTCTTTCGTCTTTGGTGGGATCCTCGGTGTATCCGACGTACTTGCGGATGCCCGCTTCACGAACGTTTTTGCAAAATTCTTTGAAGCCTTCAAGCCACGCATCGGTTTCGAGCATTTTGCTTCTCTCGTCCATCCCTTTGAAGATTTCCTCGGTTTCCTTGTCTTGGGTTAAACGGATACCGCAATCGGTATTGATGATGGGGTGGAGGGAAATCTCGCATTTGTCGGTAAAGGTGGCGGTGACCAAAAGACCCGTTTGCCAGGCTTCTTTATCGACGTAACCGGGGAAGCAGAAGTTGCCCGTACCGTAAATAACGGTGGAATCACCGACCTTTTCAACACAACCGATGCAATGGGTGTGCTGGGTCATAACGAGGTCGGCGCCGTGCTTTGCCATGGCGGTACAAGCCGCGCGAACACGGGGGGAGGGGAAACGGCAGTGCTCGGTGCCGCCGTGATACATGACGACCACGAAATCGGCGTTTTTCTTGGCATCGCGGATGTCGAACATGGTCTGGAAAGGATTGAAGGGATTGGCGCCCGCGAGATTCTTTTTGGCATAGGTATATTCATGCTCGCAAACGGCGATGACGGCCACCTTGACACCGTCCTTTTCCAGATACAGGGGAGTGCGGGAGGCGGTGTCGTTTTCCCCGTATCCAAAGGAGGGGATGCCGACGTCGCTTAAGTGCCTGACCGTGTCATAAAGACCGTCGATATCGTAATCGGCTGAATGGTTATTGGCCAGCGAGCAGTGGGTGATACCTGCCTTCTTGAGGGTTTTGGCGCAGGCGGGGGCGCCCTTGAGATTGGGTCCGTATTTACGGATCTTGTTTTCACCGTCTGTCAGGGCACATTCCAGGTTTGCCACGGTGTAGTCTGCCGCATGAAGAAGGGGGAGAGTATCGGAAAATATGGTTTTTGCATCCCCGTTTTCAAACGCTTTTGCGATCATGGGGGTGGGGACGATATCAGCAACGAGGTTGATTTTCATGGTGTACCTCCTCTATTTTTCGATTACTTCGTTAAATGCTTTCCAGCCGATGTCGGCGTAGAAGCGGTGTCCCTCGGGACCGACCGAAAGGGCGATGCGGTCGGGGGCGTTTGCCGCGTCGTAATATGTTTTGGCTACCTCGACCGATTCCTTTACACCGGTAAGTGGGAAGATCTTATCTTCGGCACCTGCGACCACCGAAACGGGTCGGGGGGCAACGAGACCCAAAAGGTCGCCCATATCAAAGAAATTGGCGATATTGGGAACGTAATTGCAGGCGCAGTGATACATGGCGGCGATGGAGTCGCGGTAGGTACAAAGCGCGCAGGAGGGCATGGCGGCGGCGATGCGGGTGTCGATGGCGGCCGCATAAATGGTGGCGGTGCCGCCTCCCGAATTGCCCATGCAGTAGATGCGCTTTTTGTCAACAAAACGGAAGTGTCCGAGGGTGGCGTCGATGGCGCGGGAAACGTCCCAAACACGCTCGCCGATGGTGGTACGGCCTGTCAGCAGAGCCGCCATGGAGGATTCGTAGCAGTTGGGATTTCCATCTTCCTTAGAGCCGCATTCGCCGAAGTTTCTTTGTTCGATGACCAGCGCGCAGACTCCTTCGCGGATGCATTGGTTGGCAAAATCACGGTCGCCCGAGAAAGCGGTGACTTCATCACCCGGATATTTGGGGCGGCCCATCGAGATGTGCATGCCCTTGGAATGTCCCTGCAGACAGATCATGGTGGCGAGCTTGCCGCGTTTTTTGGGTTTCCATAGATGACAAGGAACGGTATAGCCCTCCTCGCTCTGGAATGTAAAGCGGTATTCGGTGAAATTTGCGCGGCGTTTTGTGTATTCCAAATTGAAGTTTTCTTCGCACTTTTCAAAAGGAAGACCGAGAAGATCCATCAATTTTTTGCGGGCCTTTTTTTGCCATTTTTTAATGTCGGCACCCTCCTCCATGCGCAGCGAGGGTGTCGCGGCGGCGACGGCTTTATGATTGATCTTATGAGGTGCGTTCATGTCTTACGCCTCCTGTATATTTATTGGGGCTTGATGTCGGTCAGCGCGGCGGAGTCGCGGTCAATATACAGGGTGAAATCGCTGTGCTCTTTTAAAAGGGTGGCGGGAACGGTGTTGGTGAGGGGGGAGGTCAGGGTCGCTTTGACGGCGTTTGCTTTGACGGCGTAGGGCACGCAGGAGATGATGGATTTGCACTGCATGATCTGATAGCAGGACATGGAGATTGCCTGCTTGGGCACGTCGTCCTCGGTTTTAAACCAGCCCTCGCCGACCTGCTGCTTTTTGCAGGTGTCGTTGAGGTTGACGGTCAGATAGGCGACCTTGGTATCAAAGTCTGCGGGAGGATCATTAAATGCGATGTGGGCATTTTCGCCGATGCCGATGAGACCGACATCGATGGGAGCGGTGCGGATGGCATCGGTCAGAGCGGCAATATTCTTTTCAACATCCCCCTCGCCATCGACAAAATAGGCTTTTGCGAAGGGAACGGGCAGCTTTTCTACAACACGCTCTTTCAAATATTTTCTGAAGGAGGCGGGATGGCTTTCGGGGAGATTTACATATTCATCGAGATGGAACATGGTGACCTTGCTCCAATCGACGTCTTCGTTCACCAGATGACGGAGGGTGTCAAACTGGGAAGCGCCGGTGGAAAGGAGAAGGCGGGCACAGCCTTTTTCGGCAATGGCGGCATTTAAGAGTTTGGCGGTGTGCGCAGCGGCGGCTTGTCCGAGCAAATCCGGGTTTTCATAGCAAAAGATGTTCATGATGTTTCTCCTTTATATTTGATTTCTGTTTGCAGTATAACAAATTTTAAAAGATTTGGCTATAAATATTTTGATATTTTTTGTTTTTTTTTAATTTTTTGACTTGATTTTTCCGATTTTTGTGTTATTATGAGGTGGAAATGATCGGGAGGTGCGTGTATGGAAAACCAAAAGACCGAAGAGCAGATTATTGAGATCTACCAGGCAAACGGTATTTTCTGTGAACAGAAATCGATGGACACACCCGTTGTTATGACCATGCCGCACTGTCACGATTTTTATGAGCTTTATTATCTGATCGACGGAGAAAGAAAGTATTTTATCAACGACAGTGTGTTTCTCCTGAAAAAAGGCGATTTTATTTTAATTCCCCCCAATACCCTCCACCGCACCACCTACACCGAGCAGACCTATTATCGGCGGATGGTTGTGTATTTTTCTCCCCGTTTATTCGATGCAAAGCTTTTGGAGCAGGTGTTTTCGGTCTATAAGCTCTCGCTCCCCGTGCATAAAATGTCTTATGTGGAGGGGATTTTTTTCCGCATGGAGGACGAACAGGACTGCGACGATGCATACAGCCGCCGTTTAATGGAGGATGCGTTGTTTGAGCTGTTGGTCTTTTTGGCTCGTATTCGCATGGATGTGAAAGCGGGAGGGGAAAGCCGCAACGAGGACATGCGCATTTTAAAGGCGGTCAAATATATCAACGAGCATTATTTCGAGCATTTGACTCTGACGGGATTGGCCGAAAAATTTTCTCTGTCGGATGCCTATTTTTCCCGCCAGTTTAAAGAAACGACGGGGTTTGGCTTTTCGGAGTTTTTAAATTATACCCGCGTGCTGGCATCGGCGCGGCTTTTGCTTGAAACCGATGACAGTGTGATGGAAATATCCGAAAAATGCGGCTTTAACGACAGCAATTATTTCTCGGTGGTTTTTCGTAAAATCAACGGAAAAACCCCCGTTGCCTACCGCAAGACCAACCGACCCGTTAAGGGTAAAAACAAATAAGCGGACGTATCCTTTTTTGGAAAAAGAAAAATGAAATCGCACAAATTTGATATACAAATCGGTTCGGATATGCTATAATACATACCGGTTGAAAGCGATTAAAATGAAAATATAAACATGCAAAGGAGCAAGAGTTGAATCATGAACATCAAAGACAAAGCACTCAAAACCCAAAAGCCTATCAAGGTCATGCAGTACGGTGAGGGCAATTTTCTTCGCGCTTTCGTAGACTATATGCTCGACATAGCAAACGAAAAGGGCGCTTTTGACGGCAGTATTGCCATCGTAAAGCCCATTTCTTTTGGAAATCTCGATGCTTTTAAGGAGCAGGACAATCTCTATACCGTTTTGCTCAGAGGCAAGGAAAAGGGTGAGGTTGTCAACGCCCGCCGTGTCATCAACTCGGTTTCGAAGGTCATAGACCCCGCCGAGGATTACGATGAATATATGGCGCTTGCTCATTTGGATAGCCTGCGTTTTGTCGTTTCCAATACCACCGAGGCAGGGATCGTACTGGATAAAAACGACAGCTTCGAAGGTCTTCCCGCTACCTATCCCGGTAAACTGACAAAGTTCCTTTATGAAAGATATTCCGCCTTTGCGGGCGCTCAAGATAAGGGTTTGATCATTCTCCCCGTTGAATTGATTGAAGATAACGGCAAAAAACTCAAGGAGTGCGTCTTTGCCCTTGCCGATATTTGGAATTTGTCCGAGGACTTTAAGGTTTGGTTGAGCGAATGCAACGTTTTCTGCTCCACCTTGGTCGACAGAATCGTGACGGGGTATCCGAGAGGCTATGCCGATAAGATTTGCGAAGAACTCGGCTATGAAGATAAATTGGTGGATATCGGCGAGCCCTTTGCCCTTTGGGTCATTGAAAGCGACAAGCCGATCAGCCATGAATTGCCCTTGGATCAGGTCGGTCTCCCCGTCATCTTCACCGATAACCACAAGCCCTACAAGGAAAGAAAGGTCAGAGTGTTAAACGGCGCGCATACCACCTCGGTCCTTGCCGCTTATCTTTACGGATTGGATATCGTCAGAGATTGCATGAGCGATCAGATCACGAGCGATTTTATCCACAGAGTGGTGATGGATGAGATCGTACCGCAGGTGAATTTGCCCTTGGATGAGGTCAAAGCCTTTGCAAACTCTGTCTTTGAAAGATTTGAAAATCCCTTCCTTGACCATGCTTTGCTTTCCATTTCTCTCAACTCGGTTTCCAAGTGGCGCGCCAGAGTTTTGCCCTCCTTTAAGGATTATATCAAGAACAAGGGCGAGCTTCCCAAATTGATCACCTTCTCGTTTGCGGCGCTTTTGGCATTTTATTCCTCCGATAACTTAAAGGACGACGGACTTTACGCCAAGAGAGCCAATGGCGATGAGTATGTTGTGCGTGACGACAAGGCGGTTTTGGAATTCTTCGCAAGCACGGTGGGCAAAGCGGATTTTGTGGAAAAAGCATGTAAAAATGTGGATTTCTGGGGCGAGGATATGAGCCTTTATAACGGCTTTACCAAGCAGGTTGCCTACTTCTATGAAAAAATCATGGCAAATGCCGTCGATGCATTAAAAGAGGTATTGGCATAATGAAATGTGTAAAGATTCATACGAGTGACAGCGTTGCCGTTGCCGTCACCCCATTAAAAAGCGGGGAAACGGTCAAAGTAAGCGGTGAAGAAATCACCCTTTTAAACGATGTGCCGGGCGGTCATAAATTTGCGCTTAAGGATATACCGACGGGCGAAAACATCATCAAATACGCCTATCCCATCGGACATGCCAAATGCGATATTCCAAAGGGCGCGCATGTGCATACCCATAACACCAAATCCAATCTCGCAGGCGTTCTGGAATATACATACACCCCCGATTTTGCAGAGGTGGAAAAAGCCGCTCCCTTGACTTTTCGCGGGTATAAGCGTCCCGACGGCAGAGTGGGTGTCCGCAACGAGGTGTGGATCATCCCGACGGTCGGCTGCGTCAACTCCATCGTTTGTGAAATAGAAAAGCAAGCGCAGCAGTTTAAGACCGATCGGATCGATGGCATATATGCGTATAACCATCCCTATGGCTGTTCCCAGCTCGGCGACGATATGAACATGACCTTACAGTATTTGTCGGGCTTGATCAACCATCCGAATGCCGCCGCCGTTTTGGTGGTCGGGCTCGGTTGTGAAAACGGCAACATCGAAGAGCTCAAAAAGGTGCTTGGTGAATACGACGAAACGAGAGTGAAATTCCTCGTGACCCAAAGCTGCGAGGATGAGATTGCCGAGGCACTCAAAGAATTGGAAGGGCTTGCAAAGATCGCCGATGGATACACAAGAGAAGATTGCCCCGTCAGCGATCTTGTCATCGGTCTCAAATGCGGCGGTTCGGACGGTTTTTCGGGCATTACCGCCAACCCGCTTCTCGGTTCTCTTTCGGATAAAATCATCGGCATGGGCGGTAGCGCCATTTTGACCGAGGTGCCCGAAATGTTCGGCGCGGAGACCATTTTGATGAACAGATGCCGCACCGAGAACGAATTTGAAAAAACGGTTGATTTGATCAACAATTTTAAAAAGTATTTCATGCGATACGGTGAAAAGGTGGACGAAAATCCATCCCCCGGTAACAAGGAAGGGGGCATCACCACGCTGGAGGACAAGGCGCTGGGGTGCACCCAAAAATGCGGCACGGCACCCGTTGAAGATGTTTTGGCTTACGGCGAAAGGATAAGGAAAAAGGGTCTTTCCCTTTTGCAGGCGCCGGGTAACGATTTGGTGGCCTCGAACGCTTTGGCGGTTTCGGGCGCACAGCTTATCTTGTTCACCACGGGCAGAGGCACACCGTTTGGCTGTCCCGTTCCCACCGCAAAGATTGCAAGCAATTCTACCCTTGCAACCAGGAAAAAGAACTGGATCGATTTCAATGCGGGCCAGCTTCTTGAAAACAAATCCATGGCCGACCTGACCGATGCATTTTTGGGGTATATCCTCAAGCTGGCATCGGGTGAAGTTAAGGCCAAAGCAGAAAACCTTGACAAGCATGAGCTTGCAATATTTAAAGACGGCGTAACATTATAAGGAGAGAGTAAAATGGAAAAATTTATACCGGTTGTAGTCATCAAAGAATTGTCCGAAACGGACAAAATACTCAAAGCCCTCAAGGGTGTCGGGATCAACTGCGCGGAAATTACCTTCCGCACCGCTTGTGCGGCAGAGGCGATTGCCTACGCCTGCAAAAATTATCCCGAAATGTCGATCGGCGCAGGTACGGTCATCAATGCCGACCAGTGTGAGCAGGCCTTGATGGCGGGCGCGCAGTTTATCGTTTCCCCCGGTCTTTCGGTGGCGGTTGCAAAAATCTGCAACCAAAAGAATATCCCGTATTATCCCGGTTGCGTGACCCCTACAGAGATCATGCAGGCATTAGACCTCGGCATTACCACCGTTAAGTTCTTCCCCGCCAATGTCTATGGCGGCTTGAAAGCCTTAAAAGCGTTGTCCGCGCCCTTCCCGCAGATTAAATTCATTCCGACGGGCGGTGTGGATCGCAGCAACATCGATGAATTTTTGGCATTTGATAAAATCGCCGCGATCGGCGGCAGCTTCTTTGTAAAAGAAGCACTTGAAAAGATGGGGGAATAAAAAAATGGCAAGAGTAATTACTTTCGGCGAGTTGATGTTAAGACTCGCGCCCAACGGATATTACAGATTTTTCCAGAATGACCAGATGCAGGCCACCTTTGGCGGCGGCGAAGCAAACGTGGCGGTCAGCCTTGCAAACTTTGGCCTCGACAGCGCATATGTCACGAAACTGCCCAAACACGCCATCGGTCAGGCGGCGGTGGACAGCCTTCGTTATTTTGGCATCGACACCTCCAAAATTGTCAGAGGCGGCGACAGAGTGGGTATTTACTTCCTTGAAAAAGGCGCTTCCCAAAGAGGTTCTGTCTGCATTTACGACCGCAAGCATTCGGCCATTCAAGAAGCAACCATGGCAGATTTTGATTGGGACAGCATTTTTGAAGGCGCCGATTGGTTCCACTTTACGGGTATTACCCCCGCTTTGGGACCGAACTTGGTTGAAATTTGCAAGGCGGCTTGTATTGCCGCGAAAGCAAAAGGGGTTAAAATCTCCTGCGATTTGAATTACAGAGGTAAGCTTTGGACAAGAGACGAGGCAAGAGCGGCCATGACCGAGCTTTGCAAGTATGTTGATGTTTGCATTTCCAACGAAGAGGATGCCAAGGACGTATTCGGGATCGAAGCAGAAGGCACCGATATTTACGGCGGCAAGCTCAATCACGAGGGTTATAAGAGCGTTGCAAAACAACTTGCCGATAAATTCGGATTTGAAAAGGTGGCCATCACCCTCCGTACCTCTATTTCGGCAAACGATAACGATTGGGCGGGTATGCTTTATGACGGCGAGGATTATTATTTCTCGAAATCCTATCATTTGCATATTGTTGACCGTGTCGGCGGCGGTGACTCGTTTGGCGGCGGATTGATCTATTCGCTTTTGAGCGGTAAATCCTCCAAGGATGCGATTGAATTTGCCGTTGCGGCTTCTGCTCTTAAACACACCGTTGAGGGTGACTACAACAGAGTGTCGGTTGCCGAGGTTGAAAAACTTTCCGGCGGCGACGGCAGCGGTCGCGTACAAAGATAAGAAAAGGGTATGATCTCCAAAACAGAAACAAAAAGGAACAGATGCAGCATAGGGCTTCGCTCTAAAGGACAGTTTTTTAGAATACGGCATATCTCGAAAGAGGTGTGCCGTGTTTTGCGTTTGTGTCCATAAATGCAGTGCTTGCGGGGAAAATTGACAAGGCAAAAATGAACGTAAAAAAAGGCTCCCTTGTGTAAAGGGAGCTGTCGCAAAGCGACTGAGGGATTGTCTTTGGCAAAATGTTATTTTTACAACCCCTCCGTCAGCCTTCGGCTGCCACCTCCCCTTACACAGGGGAGGCTCTTTTTTCACCTCCTGAAAGGTAATTGCAGAGGCGTTTGATATGCCAATGTCAAAAGCGCCTTTGCGTTACTTTTGACAAAATATCGGTGTCTTTAATTAAGTCAGTTCTTGTCAGGAAAATTGACAGTCCATAGATGAACATAAAAAGGCTCCCTTGTGTAAAGGGAGCTGTCGCAAAGCGACTGAGGGATTGTTCTACGAGGTGATCAATATACTCGCAAACACTTCTAAAGTTTTTATGTATTTCCGTATTCGGTATTCTGACCACTGTTAATCCGTATTCTTCAAGGAAAGCCGTTCTTTCTTTATCATATTGCTTTCCTTCTTCGGTATAGTGTCCCGAACCGTCAAGCTCGATGACAAGCTTTGCCTCTGCACAGTAAAAATCCGCTATATACTTGCCGAGAACCTTTTGACGAGAAAAGCGAATGGGATGGGTGCGCAAAAAATCATACCAAAGGTGTTTTTCTTCTTTGGTCATATTCTTTCGCAACATTTTTGCGGTTGGAACAATGTCTTTATTGTGTTTCCACTGCATTACAATCCCTCCGTCACGCTTCGCGTGCCACCTCCCTTTACACAAGGGAGGCTTTTAGCAAATTCCACATCTCTTGATAAATTGGAATTTGTCAACTCCACATCATCATTTGGCAGAATTGATAAGTTATCAAAAGTGAGATTAAAAGCATGCCTGCTATATACACAACTTTGAACCACACTTTTTCTTTTGGTATTCTTCTCGATAAAAATGCTGAAATCACTGTAACACAAACAGAAACAAACAGCCAAAACAATGCGGTAAAATCGTTGGCGTTAAAGTTGTTTTCAACCAAGTTTCCCGCCTCGTCAATCACAGGGCAACCACATCCCAGCCAGTCGACAATAATGCGTTGATTCACTAAACTGTAAGGAATAAGCAAAACCGCAAACAATAAAACTGGTGTCAGCAGAACGACTATTTTTTTTAGATTTTTCATATGTGTCACACTCCTTTGTCAAATCCTTATTTATAGTTCTGTTTTATCGCAGCAAAACCCTTTATACACAGTGTATTTACACGACCCATTATATCACAAAAACCGCAGAAAATTAATCCGCGGTTTTTGTTTTGTGTAATCAACCACCAGCAGTGCTGGTGGTGCCAAAAAGCTTTAGCTATGAGTAGAAAAAGAATCCTCCTTCGTCTAAAATAGAAGTGGGTTTGCCAACCACAACGAAAAGACGAAGGAGGAATCAAGTATGAAACTTG
>JAZSON010000007.1:0-39049 GCA_045536965.1 Eubacteriales bacterium | reverse complement strand
GCATGCCGTATATCATATCGCGACAGCGATATATCATTGAAATGATATCCGTTCCTGATGGAACGGGTGATATATCTTCGATATGATATCGCACTGCCGTGCGATGATATACGCTTCGCGTATGAAGGAACGGATATTATATCATGCTTGCGTAGCAAGTATATCATACGGCGTGCCGTATATCATATCGCAACAGCGATATATCATTGAAATGATATCCGTTCCTGATGGAACGGGTGATATATCTTCGATATGATATCGCACTGCCGTGCGATGATATAAGCCTTCGGCATATGAAGGAACGGATATTATATCATGCTTGCGTAGCAAGTATATCATACGGTGCAAGCCGTATATCATATCGCGTCAGCGATATATCATTGAAAAATGCAACAAATTATGGTATAATCAGTTAGACAAATTGGAATTTTTCGAATTGATCAGTATGCTACTTTTACTTACTTTTACCTCAATTCTGCTCCGTTTGGTTACTCTTTCGCATATCGAATGTTCATAACGGTCAGTTCCGTTATGAACATTCTTTTTTTATGCACATTAGTGTTTAGAGCAGGATTTCTGCTCTTTTTTCTTTTATTATGCCGTGGTGGCAGATAGTTCACCGCAACGCCTTGTCTGCTTTCAAGGGTGATTTTACGCTTTCTGTGCCATTCGGGAATCTGCAGACAACCAACGAAGCGATAATGGATAACAACCCTCTGTGTGCGGTTCTTGCCCGTTCCCTTGATCTGATAAACCTCAATCTTCTCGATTAGTTCGCGAAGAATCACCGGATTGAGCGTTTTCATCTCCATAAAACTCCGTACTGCTTTGAGGAAGTTATCCTTGGACTTTCGCTTTTCCGTCCCTTTATCCTGTTTCTTATCGCAATCGGTTGACAAAGCAAATCAAAACAAGTACAATGTCGTATAGTTATTTTATTTCCCCTCAACGCTTTATCCGAATGTACAAAGAAAGGAAACCGACCGTGAAAAAAACGCTTTGTTATATACTTGTAATGTGTTTGCTTCTGACCACACTCTCCCTTTTTTCAGGCTGTACGCTATTGGAGAAATTTAAGGAGGACATCGAGTGGATCGAAGAAATATCAGATGTACCCGAAATGGACAACGAGGTCATTTTCACCTCTTATCTCGGCAATGAGACCTTGACCATTTCCCGTAACCACGAGAGTTTTCTTGGCGTTCATTGTACAGTATATTACATCACCATCGAAGAAGACGGCAAGCAAACCTACTACTACAAATCACCCGCAACGACGCCTTGCGAGGGAGTAATTGCTCCCATCGGTTGCAACGGCAAGCTCGCCTCGCTGGAATCGGGCGCTGAATTGGGCGGTGCATATATTAAAGAGATCTATCCGTATGTAGAGGATATCCGCGGTTATTTAACCATCCAACAACTCCAATCCAAAAATATGTCCCTCAATCAATTCAAAAGCCATTTTGTTGATAATGTTTTTAACCAAGTACTGAACAACCAATACGATGATATGGTATCCCAGTTAAACGGAAGCGCGATCAGCACCATCACCAATGTCAACGACTACGTATCCAAGATCTATAACTTACAAAACAAACTCGAAGAGGCCGCCAATCTGTATTTGGAAACCAAAGGAAAAGACCTCGGCGCTCTTGCATATACATATATGCCCATACTTGAAACACTGGTAGACGGTTTCAATGACCTTACGGATGTGATAGACACCTCCAACCCCTTCACAAACGCCGATTCTCTCACCGCCAAAGGCCACGAAGCCCTAAAATGGAAGCACCTGAAAAACCTTTCCGAGCTTTCTCCATCGGGAAAACAGGTGGAATTTCAAAAAACCGACACCCACATTCAGTACCGCTGCGCGGGCGATTCCGACTGGAAAAACCTCGAATCTCTTGAAAATCTTTCTCCCGACGGACGCAATGTCATCTTCCAAGTGACCAACACCGAAATCCAGTGGAGATGCTGGACAGACAACGAGATCCTCCTTTACGCCGCGCAAGCCGCCCTGCATGAAAAGGTTAAAGGCTTTGCCGACAAAGTGTAAAATCCTTGCACAATAAAAAACTCAAAGATTTCAGAGAACGAAGCGACCGCTTCGTTCTTTTTATCGTTTGCCCCCCCTCTCCCGCCCTCTTGACAAAAACAACACGATTGCATATAATAACCGAAAAAAATACATCTGTGGAGCACAAAATATTTATCATAGTACAAGGAGTGTTTTCATGCAATCCATTACATTTAGCAAAAAGATTCAAGCCAAGGGCGAATACGATATCATCGTGTGTGGCGGCGGTGTCGCAGGTGTTGCGGCAGCAGTTACGGCAGCCAATCAAGGCAAGCGTGTATTACTGCTTGAAAAATCCAACATTTTGGGTGGCCTCGGAACACTCGGCCTAATCAACCTGTTTGTTGCCATGTGTAACGGCCGCGGAAAACAGATCATTTTCGGTTTGTGCGATAAATGGGCGCGTTTGAGTGCCAAACTCGGTTACGACACCATACCCCAAGAATGGAAAAACGGCGAACCCCAAGAACCCACCGAAGTCAGATATGTCCAACGATACTCCCCCTACATTTTCGCCCTGCAACTGATGGAAGAAGTCACTTCGGCAGGCGTCGAGCTTCTGTATGATTGCATCGCCTGCGACCCCGTAATGGAAGGCAACGTATGCAAAGGAGTCATCACCGAAAGCAAGTCGGGGACGGGGTATTATGCCTGCAAAATGCTCATCGATACCACAGGCGACTGCGACGTACTCCGCCGCGGCGGCGTGCCGACAGTTGCGGGACAGAATTATTATACCTACATCGGCAAAATAATCTCCCTTTCCTCCTGCAAGGAAGCCATCGATAATCAGGACATTCGCCACGCGTTCAAAAACATTGCGGGCGGCAGCATCAATCTTTTCGGCGACGATCAGCCCAAAAACATGCCGCGCTGGTCGGGGCTTTCGGTCGAGGAGGTATCCGATTATCTCATCACCAACCAGAAGCACATGCTTTCCACCCTAAAGGAGGAGGATCGCAAGGAAAGAGAGATCACACATCTGCCCATGATGCCGCAGTTTAGAACCACTTGTCGCATCCAAGGCGACTATTCCTTGAAGGTCTCGGATATATATCGGCATTTCGACGATTCAATCGGCGCTATAAACGATTTTGCTCACCGCGATCATCTTTTGGAAATTCCTTTAAGAAGCCTTTGCCGCAAAGATTTCCCCAACATGATCACCGCAGGCAGAAGCGCCGACGGCGCGGGATTTGCCTGGGACATCATACGCGTCATCCCCCCCGCCATCATCACGGGACAAGCCGCCGCCCATGCGGCATCCCTCGCCATTGATCAAAAAACAGTCATCGCTTCGGTGGATATTGCCACCCTGCAAAACAATCTTGAAAAGGATAATGTCATGGTGCATTTCCCCGACGAATATCTCCCCGAAGATAAAACCATTCGGATCCGCGGGAAAAATGTCGCCGATGTCCAAGACCACATGTAACCCAACCGATCCAAAGCATTTATTTTTCATACCAAAAGGGCCGTCTCCCATGCAATGCAAGCATTCTGCGACCGTTTCCAAATCCGTTTTCCAATAATACGGAACCGTACTGCATTCTCCCTTTTGAGTTTCTGTGTTTTTTTGTTCCTTGGCTTGACAAAAAATTTTTTCTCCGCGCTATACTTTTTTCAAAGAGAGGTGGATTTTTATGCCGATTTTCATTGACCCGATTATTGAAAATTGGTTCGATCTGCGCTCTTGCAGAATTGCAGATCGCCCTGCCGGATGAACTCATCAGCACCCGCCCGCTCCGTCAGGTTCTCGAGCGCCGTCCGTTCATATAAATCCCACCAACTAATATGCACCCCAAAAGTTCAACACTTTTGGGGTGCATATTTTTATGGCAAAGAAAATACGAAAAATAATTTTTCTTTCTTCCCGCAAGGATGCCATTGAAAAACAGGACATCCTCCACATCGCTTGAATTTCGGACACAAACGACGGCTTTTTGCTATTGATTTAAAACGCAATACACTCCGTACAGTTTTTCCCCAATTTTCTCCGAAAGCACATCGGCGTCTTTCATGTTTTCCTGATAAAACCATACAGCCATTTTATAATCGTCATCCACTTCGCCTCGATTACACCACTTGTAGTAGGGAATAAGACAGAATTCTTTTCCATCCGCCGCCTTACCTACAATGCGTTCCCCTTCCAAAGAAAGCTTGGGATTTTCGGCAATCGTAAAACCGACGTTTCGGCTATTATCGATCCCCTCGGCGCACATCACAAACGGGCCGTAGGTCACCGCCACCTTACCGCGATTTTCCGCCACCTTAGGATTACAATAGATCCTGCGGATATGGATGTTATAATCGAGTTTTATCTCGTTGCTTTCCTCAAAAACGCCCTTCAACACCGCATATCCCCGTACAAGCTCGTAGGCAAGCGTTTTCCCGCCCTGCGACAAGACGAAATGATCAACATATTCGGGAATACGAATGCGAAGTGTCAATTCCTTCCCCTTCGAATCGATCTTTATGGTTTTTTCGTCCTGCTCAACAACAAAAGCTTCATTGGCATAACGGCTCGAAATAAACATATTTACGTTCAAGCTGTTTTCATCGTAAGAATAAATAAAACTATGAAGCGAAGAAAGCATTTTCATCAGCATCGGAGGACAGCAAGGACAAATATGCCACTCCCAACGACGAAGATCGCCGTCGCTTTCAAGAGGATTCTGATAGAAAAAGTGTTTAAAATCCGCGCTGATGGCAGCGATAATGTTGTTATAAAGGGATCTTTCAAAACAATCAAAATACTTTGCATCAAAAGAAACGAGGTTCATCTCGCTGTTCCAGAATGCAAGGCTGATTGCCGCGCAGGTCTCAAGATAGGATTTATTGGGCAAATGATAGTCCACATCAAACCCTTCAATATCGTGTCTTGCGCCAATACCGCCGCTTATATGCAATTTTTTATATACAACGTTATCCCACAGCTTGTTGAGAACGGGATAAAAATCCGCTCTGCCCTTTTCCTTCGCCACCACTGTTGCGCCCAGATAACAAAGCATGGCGCGCACCGAATGTCCCACCGCTTCGGTCTGCTGATTGAAAGGAGCATGATCCTGATTGTAATAGGGGCTCAAAGTCTTGGAAAGAGAGCGTCCCTCATGATCCCCTCTGGCATCATACCAAAATTCGGCCATATCCAGATATTCGTTTTCCTTCACCCCATTCTCTTTCGCAAAGGCAGAAAGCGAAGGATCGTCACGGAACAGACGATACAGCTTGACAAAAGCTTCTTCGGGCAACGAATGACCGGGGATAATATTCTTTTTTGGGCGTTTTCCCAGCGTAGCCACGATCAGATTTGCCGCCTTGACGGCAACCTTTAATAAAGAAGTTTTACCGGTCGCTTTATAATGGCTGACAGCCGCTTCGACCAGACATCCGTGTATGTAAAGGTCGTGTTGCGCAACAATGTCCCCGCCGTTTTCACCCCAACGTCTCTCGGGATATTCCAAAATGGATTTACAGAAAATAAATCCGTCTTCACACTGCGCTTTTTCGATTATACCGATCAATCTGTCAAGATAAGAATCCAAAATAACATCGTATTCACTTGCCAAAAAATCAGAGGCGCCGCGCATGGCCTCATACAACAACCCGTCAAAATAAGGGGCCAAGGGATAATCCCGTTTTCCGCTCTCCCCCGCCGCTACGGCAAGAAAGTTTTTAACGTATCCGTGCTCCTCCATTTTATTGAAAATATACGGCATGCATATCCGTCTGAAATCACCCAAATAGGGCGTCCAGAACGCATCGTTGATAGAAACCGTTCCCACCTCAGGATATTTTTGATACATATAAAATCCCCCTTACACGACATTTTAAAAATTCGGCTTGACTTATAAAACCAACGATTATATAATCATTATAGTCGAATCCATCTCAATATACAATCTCTAAATATGTAGATTAGGAGCAAAAATCCGACCATGCTTGAAAACGTCCGATATGTAAATTGCGGAAAATTTATCTGCGACGGCGAATGGCAACACCCCGACCGCACGATCGACTGGTACACAGTTATTTTCGTCACCAAGGGAAATGTCTATATTCAGGAGTCCGACACGAAATACACCCTTAAAAAAGATGATGTCGTCCTTTTGTCCCCCCACAAAAGGCACTTTGGGTATCAAACGAGCAGTGATGTTGAATATTTTTGGCTTCATTTTCAGGGCGGGTTTGCATGGCCCGCCAATTTAAAGCACACAAAAATAGAAAACCCCTACACCGTTTCTCTGTATTTCCGTTGCCTCGTAAATAACCGCGTTTTGAAAAAACCGCCCGAGGGTATGGATTATCTGACCAGACTCATCCTCATCGAGCTCTACGCGGGCAGCGTACAGCCGAATACAAACCGCATGGCAGAAAACATCGCCGCTTGGATTCGAGCCAACTGCCATACCGCTCTGACCGAAACGCAGATTGCCGCTCATTTCGGATACAACACCGATTACATAAACCGCATGTTTAAGAAAAACTTTTTCAAAACAATAAAGCAGTATATCAACGATAAGCGCATGGAACACATCAAGACGCTGATGCTTTCAGACAATCTCACCCTCGGTGAAATCGCCGCCATGTCGGGTTTTTCGGAATATAAATATTTTCTGAAATTTTTTAAATATCACGAGGGCATCACACCAACGGAATTTTATAAACAATACGCCAAAATACACATCAACACCCACTGATGAAAAAATATCTTGGTTTTATTATATTTCCCCTTTGTCTTGCAGGACTTTCAGCGGCAACCGTTATGGTGCCTATGCTCATCGTAATCTGCCCATCTTTTTCGGGCGAAATAGGCGCATATCAGGCAGCGGCGGTATCGCCCGCATCAGCGAAAACCACTGTGTCGGCTGGAAAGCCCATCGACGTTATCGACTTGCGCGATCCCCCCGCCGACCGGGAGGTCCCGATCGAAGAAACCATGCCCCCGTACGAGCCGATTTCCAACGTGTAATCAAAAAACACCTTTGTCCGCCGACAAAGGTGTTTTTTTGCTACACAGTCGTTTATTTTCTCGTATCCTTCAAACCCAATATATAATCGGCACTTACGCCGTAATAATTGCAAAGAGTGATCAAGTGTCTGATCGGAAGCTCGTTTGCTTCTCGTTCGTATCTGGCATACATGGTCTGCGAGGTGCCCAATACATCGGCAATTTCCTGCTGCGTCTTGTCGTGGTCTTCCCGAAGATCACGCATTCTTTTTGCATACGCGAACATTTGATCCCTCCTTACCTTCCTTTTCGATTATTATATCAAGTAAATAAATTTACTATTGACTTTAGTAAACATTTGTACTATAATATTAAAAACAGGCATTGGGGGAGGTGATATTTATGGCAAAATTGAATTTTGACAATCTCGCTCCGCTATTTGAATCAAATCAAGATTTTTCTTTGACCGAAAGTCAATACAAAAAGAGCGTAGGCAAACCAATGCCAAAAGGTACCTATTATCTGAAAAACACATCGGCGCTTGCAAGAGAAGCCAAAAAGCACGGATATGTGATCGAAATCAAAGAAAAAACAATATGCTTAAAAAAACAATCAAATTAAAACAGCGAGGAGTAATCAAATGAACAAACAATCTATTTATAAAAAAATCGTCACCTTTCTTTTGCTGCTTTCCCTTTGTATGACCCTGTGCGCCTGCAAAGATGAAAAAGAAGTTGAACCCGATCCGCAAGACACCTTGGAAAAAGAAAATGAAATAGAAATGCCCATCGAGGACGAGAGCGAAAAAGAAGATGAAGCAAAAAAAATAATTCAGGATAACTACAAAAAGATCTTACAGTGGATCGCCGACAATGGTTCACCCGATAAAGAAGAGAAAGACGTCAACAATTACGGACGCATCAACGGTTATAAATATGAGCGATTTTCATTTGATGTCGGGAGCGATGAACAAATTTCAGGTTATGAGGAGTTGAAATATGACGATGACGAGCATGTGAGCTACCTCGATGGTGTCGAATACTACACTAGCCATGCAGTATATTTTGATGTGGAGAATTATGAAGTATGCTATGTCTGGACTTACCGTACAGATAAGATTAAGTTAGGTATTTGGGGTAAAGTACTCGCCATAGGTTCAATTTGCGTGCCTTTTTCGGATGTCGTTGCAACAGGCAATAATCATTTGATCCAAGATTTTACTGATTCAACCGAGTTTAGAACCAAATACGGTTACAAAGATATTCGTGCGCAGATAAATGCCGACTTTGAAAAAAGAATGTCCGAAATATCTGAATTTCTGGAAACGAACGTTGGCATTGACTTGAAGGATATTGGCTTTGTGAACTATCAAAAATAATATTCCGGCAACACAAGCAGCAACACAAGAACAACACAAGGGGACGGTTCTCTTGTGTTGTTTTCTTTTGTAGGGACAGGCGGTCTCGCGCTGCGGCGCTCGGTCCCTCGGCGGCTCTGACAGTCCACCGGACTGTCATTCACTACCGCCTCGCAGCAAAAGCTCCCCCGACGCGCCGCAAACCATAATAAACCCCTCAGGCAAAATCAAATCCCATGCGCTAAAGAATACCATTTACAACCGAGCCAAGATCGCCACAACCGCAAACCCGCCGTCAATGAAAGAGAAAAACCTCCCGCCGTTTGCCTCGCGCAGCAACCGTTTGGAGTGGGGGTAACGGGGGTTTTAGGGGGGAGTTAGGTGGAGGGGATCGGAATCCTCCCCCTCTCCCTTCCTAAGAAAACAAACCATACAAAACCATTCAGGCAAAATCTCTCCAACACCGTAGGGGAGGATATGATCCTCCCGCCAACTCAATATCGTCATAATCAAAACCTTCCCTTGCGCTTTGCGCAAAGATGCGAGAAAAAGTCACCACCGAAAGCCCCGCGGCAGCGGTCGTTTGAAGAGGGGGATAACGGGGGTCATAGAAAGACCTAAGGGGGAGAGGATCGAAACTTTCCCCCTTGGTCCCCCTATAAATCAAACCATACCAAATCATTTAGTCAAAAACAAACCCCCGACCGCTATATATTCGTATTTTCCCCCCTTGACTTGTTCATTTGCCTTTGCTATAATAATGGTAAGATTCTATCATGACGAAAAGTGGTGAAACAATGAACAAACCGACTCTTCCCTTAACCGACGGTAAGTCCCTGAAGCTTTTGGCCATCACCTCCAGCTTCGGCTTGAATACCACCGAATATCTTTATGATATCGCACTTTCCGAAGGCTTTACCGATGTAACCGTCGCAAGAATTTATAAAGGCGCCTGCACCCTTGAAACCCACATAGAATTTGCCGAAAACAACATCGACAAATACCAATACACCAAAAAACAAAACGGCGAGTGGTCGGTTATCAACGGCACCACCATGGAATACGGCATTATGGACGAGGATTGGGACATCATCTTCCTCCAACAAAGCGCCGAAGAATCCCCCCTCCCCGAAACCTACGAAGATTACGTTCCCCGCCTGATTTCTTACATCCGCTCCTTTAAGCCGAATGTTAAATTCATCTGGAACGTCACCTGGGCATTTGACCCCGGCTGCATCGAAGATGTTTTCCACCAAAACTTTGCATCCAACCAGACTGCCATGTATCAAGCCATCATCGAGGCAACCCGTGAAAACATCCTCCCCCTCGGAGACGATATTTCCCGCATCATTCCCACGGGCACGGCAATCCAGAACGCCCGCCTTGCAGGAAGTCCCAAGCTGAGCCGCGACACCACCATCAAAGCAGGCGTCGAAAGACCCGACTGCATCCACCTGAACGCCTACGGACGGGTCATAGCAGGCTATACCCTCTATGCCACCGTCACCGACAAAAAAGAGCTGTCCGAGATCAAGCTTGACACCGTCCCCCAAGCTTTCCATTATCCAAATGATCCTGCCCTCACCTTAACCGAAGCGGATAAACCCTTGATCCTCACCGCAGTCAACAACGCCCTCAAATCTCCCTGGGAAACCACCCTTTCCGCAAACAACTGATTTAACGTATAAAAAAAACGTTCATAACGGATACCGTTATGAACGTTTTTTGTTTCTTTTTATTTTCTTTCGGGCACATTCAAAATCCCGTCCGCCGCAATGTATCGGCGGTACACCTCGGAATAATCGGCGTTTTGCGGAACATAGCGTTTTTTCACCGAAATCATATCCAAAACGCTTTCCACCGAGGGAAACACACCCGTACCGACACCTGCCAGAATCGCACCGCCCAAACAAGCGGTCTCCCCGTTTTTCAGCGTAGCCAAGGTCATACCCGTTATATCGGCTTTCATCTGACACCAAAGGGGGCTGTTGGCGCCTCCGCCCATAGCACGAATCTCCTGAACGTCAAGGTTAAGATAATCCAGATTTTCTTTCAGGGTACACGCAATGGATTCCATGATGCTTCTCACAAAATGCCCTCTTGTGTGTTCGGGCGTCAACCCCGTAAAGCTGCCTCTGGCACTCGGATTGTATTTCGGCATGGTCGAACCGCAAAGATACGGTAAAAAGGTCAAACCGTCGCATCCAATGCCAACCTTTTCTGCCAATTCATCCAGTTCTCGGAAGGAAAAGTCCTCGCACAAAGCATTTCTAAACCATTTAAGCGCCATACCCGCCGTCGATGACCAGGTCAGCAGACAATATTTCCCGTCGTAGTTGTAGTGACACGGAATGATACTGTCTTGTTTGAATTTCGGCACCGAGTCACACGGGCTGAATACCACCATGGTAGTCCCCGTCATCTCGCTGACGATCCCTTTTTTGACGACCCCTGCGCCAATGGCACCCGAAACCTGGTCCATCGCTCCCGTGACTACCCGAATGCCTTTGTATTCCCCCACCAAAACACCGCTGTCCAAAAGGTCAGGAAGCATCGAGTCGGTCACGCCGATAAAATCGAGCATCTCCTTCCACCACGACGCCTTGTTGATGTCAAAATAAATGGTGGAAGATTGCAGCGTTTTTTCGGTCACAAACTTTCCCGTCAGTTTATAAAGCAAATAATCCTCCAGCAAAAAAATCTTTTTGGTTTTTTGCCAGACTTCGGGTTCGTTGTTTTTGACCCACAAAAGCTTGCATGCAGGCCATGTGGCGGTGATCTCGGGTTGACCCGTTACAGTGTAAACCTTTTCTCTACCGAAATGTTTTTCGATCATCTCGGCTTCTGCGGCCGATCTGTTATCCAGCCAAACAATGGCTTTTCGAACGGGTTCTCCGTTTTCATCGGTCAAAATCAGCGTTTCGCACTGCGTATCAATGGCCAAAGCCGATACCTCGACCTCAAGTTTATCCAGTTCATCCTTTACAATCTGCCAGTACTTGTTTGCCTCCAATTCCACCCTGTCCCCATGGGTTTCCAGTGTGTAATCAACGTTTGACGAACAGATCGGCTCTAATCTTTCATTGAAGACCGCCGCCTTCACAGATGTCGTTCCGACATCAATTCCCATCAAATTCATGTGTTTCTTCCTCTGAATATATTCTCATAATGGCAAAAAATGCCGCGCTCGAAAAAGGCGGCATTTTGCACAAATCACGCAAGAAGTGCGGAATTCATCTTTTTTGTTGGAGATCGTAATGTACGTCGTAAGCTTTTTCTTCTTCGGTGAACTTATGACGGGTGTCAATAACCTCGCCGTTGTTCCACTTTCTGTCTTCCACATCCTCGGTCGTACCCATAACAGTGATGTTCACCTGTCTGCGGCGAGCGATGACGTGATCCCAGTCGATGAAATAAACGTGAGCAAACTTTCCGCCGTCAACAATACCGTCTTTGATGGTCATGGTTTCGCTTCTGCCAAAGAAGCAGCTTCTCAAGTGACCGTCGGTGTTCATGCTGGAATAATCACCGGGTTCGTTCACCCATCTGCCGTACTGTGCATGGATGGGACCGGGATGACGGTACTGATGTTCTTCTGCGAAATCGGGGATCATCTTTCTCATAATGTCGAGAAGGTCGTGTTGCAAGAACTCGAGGTCAAAGCTGTCGATGTCATGAGAGCATTCCTGTACCATCACCGAACAGGTGGTGTGATGAGAAACGATGGCCACCGTACCGTTTTTGATGCCGGATGCCTTCACGATTTCATTCACTTCCTTGGAAATGTCGTGAAACGTGGGGATCCAACCTCTTGATTGCAGTTCCAATTCCTTTTGATAAACCTTAAATTCCATGTCTAAATCTCCTTATATGTTATTTTACTTATTGAGTCTTTCACCAACGGCACCGCCCGGATGAATCAAGGCAAACTGCTCGTTTTTATAATCGGTCTCTTCCATCAGAATGGTTTGCAGTAAATGGAAGATGACAGCAAGTGATGTGGATGATGTCGTACCCTGCGCATTGTATTTGTCGGTTTCTCTGTTGACATACTGCTTAATGACAACATCTGCATTTTGTGCAAGCGGAGAATCGATGTTTTCGGTAATGGTAATGATCTTAACACCCTTGGTCTTGCAAATCTCCATAATCGGCAAAAGTTCCTTTGTTTTGCCGCCGCGGGAAGCAAACACCATCGCGTCGCCTTTTCTCAAAAATCCCGTGCCGCCATGAACCGCTTCGGCGGGAGAAATGAACTTGGCGGGAAGCTCAATACAACACATCAAATGGGCAAAATGCTGACAGATGATACCCGAATGACCGCAACCGCTTGCGCCGATTCGCGGAGCATTCTTCAAAAGATCCACAGCTTTGGAAAAAGCGTCCTCATCAAAATACTTTTCCATTTCTCTGATGCATTCGCTTTCAATCGCAAACACATTTTTCGCCTGCTTTAAGCTTTCACTTTTCATTTTTTCACCTCAAGCGTGCAATTCGTCCCATGCCTTGCGAACAGCGGCAATCATTTCCTCGGCAAGTGCCAAAGGATCGGCAGCTTTTGCAATGGCGCTTGAACATCCTGAGGCCGAAGCGCCCGCTTTGATGATGTTATAGCAATCCTCGCCTTTGGTAATACCCGCAGAAGGGAAAGGCATAATATCGGGATTGATGTCGCGGATGGTACGGATCACCGCATCCACATAGCTCTTGTCGGCAGGTTTTCCCGTTCCGATCAGCTCGGTCGGTTCCGCCACCAAAATGTTCGGCCCGAGTTTTGCGATCGCCTCCACCTCTTCCAGACTGTCGGCGCATACCATAGTAGCAAGACCGACCTCGTCTGCGCGGCGAATGGCTTCTTCAATTTCCGCAAGGGTCAATTTATGTTCAGCATGGTTGAGCATAACGCCGACGGCACCCGCCGCTTTCACGGCTTCGGGGAGGGTTCTTCCCATTCCTTTGCCGACAGAAATAGCGTCCATGTGCTGAGAATAGACGTGAATTCTTTTGGTGTTTTCGGCTATATAACGAATCTCGGTGTCAGGAACATCGAGCACAACGTCCACACCGTATTTTTCCGACAGTACATCCAGCCCTTTGGCAATATCTAAAAGCTGCTGACCGTACATATAGCACTTGGGTCCGTATTCAAAAAACGGTTCGCTGATCTTATAATTCTTATTCATTTTCGCTTGGCCGTCCTATTCGTTTCAGTTTTTTCAAATATAACACATCCCATAGTTTTTGTCAATATAAATGCATTTGCATTTAACCGACAAATAAAAGTTCCCTACCGTCAATGCCCTTCTTCGTTTTTTCTCTGTATATATTCCCCCCTAACTTCGAATACACAAAAACACTTTCATGCCACCCAAAACAATACCGTTTTAAAATGAGAATATCACACAACCATTGACACCGTCGCATCTTGACTTTTAAAAGGATAACCGATAGAATAGAGATGCAAGGAAACAAAATGCAGACTGATTTTTTGCAAAATGACAAGCCTTTGCCCCTTTTCCTTGAAAGCAATGTGTTGATATGCAATTTGCCGTAGGCTTCCAATTATATCGGGACGGGTTATATCGGGACGGGGATATCCTGCGATAAAAAATGCGATCAATGTACCTATTGCAAAAAGACACTTGAGCAGGTACTTTTCAACACCCAAAACATCTCGTTTTAATTCAAATCCCCATTTTGAAAGCGGGGATTTTTCATCCCCCCCTCATCCCAAGGTATTGACAGGGCAGATGCGCAGATTTATAATAATCAAAAAGTAAGAGATAAAGAGGAACGAGAAACATGAAAACACTGTTTAAAAACGGCACAGTGATCAATGTCTTCACGGGAGAATGCGAACAAACCAATGTTTTAATGTGCGACGAAACCATCCTCGGCATCGGCGACTATGCCGACAGCGAGGCCGATATCGTCTGCGATGTCGCGAGAAAATATCTTTGTCCCGGTTTCATCGATTGCCATATCCACATCGAAAGCAGTATGTTGACTCCTCCGCAATTCGCCCGCGCCGCCGTTTTGCACGGCACTTCGGCAGTCGTGGCCGATCCCCACGAAATCGCAAATGTTTGCGGTCAAAAGGGCATCGAATACATGCTCGAAGCGGGAAAAGACCTCCCCTTATCGGTCTATATTACCCTCCCCTCTTGCGTACCCGCCACCCCCTTTGATGAAACAGGGGCGGTTTTGAATGCTGAAGAGTTAAAATCCTTCTATACCCATCCCCGTGTATTGGGATTGGGCGAAATGATGAACTATCCGGGCCTCCTTATGGAAGACAGTGAGATTATAAAAAAACTGCAGGATGCAAAAAACGCAGGCAAAACCATCAACGGTCACGCTCCGGGCCTTTCGGGCAAAGACCTCAACCGCTATATTGCGCACGGCATCTATGATGACCACGAATGTTCCTCAGAGGAGGAAGCAAAAGAGCGTATCCGCCGCGGACAGCATATTTTCGTGCGCCAAGGTACGGCGGCAAAAAACCTCGCCGCCCTGCTCCCACTGTTCGATGCGCCCTGGTCGGCCCACGCTTCGCTCGTTACCGACGACAAGCACCCGAAGGATCTTCTTGAAAACGGACACATCGACGACATCATCCGCCAAGCCATCGCCTTAGGCAAAAATCCGATTGTCGCCATTCAAATGGCCACCATCCACGCCGCGCGTCACTTTAAATTGGATTCCATCGGCGCCATTGCGCCGGGATACAAAGCAAACCTTATCCTCTTGGATGATTTAAACGCCGTTTCAATCTCGGATGTATATTTTGAAGGCAAGCAAATAGTCAAAAATAAAACCCTCGTTGAATTTTCTTTCCCCACCGTCTCCGAAGAACTTCAAAACGCTGTCCGTTCGTCCTTTGTCATGCCGATCTTGCAAACAAAAGATTTTATTTTCTCCGAAAGCGGGACAAAAAACTGCCGCGTCATCGGCCTGGTTGATGACAATCTCATTACCAAACAAAACATTCTTCCCATCGACTTTTCTCAAAACAACGGAATAGATATCGCGCGTGACATCGTCAAACTCGCCGTTTGCGAGCGTCACAAGGGAACGGGACACAAGGGCGTAGCTTTTGTATGCGGAGCCAATTTGAAAGAGGGCGCCATTGCCTCTTCCGTCTCCCACGATTCCCATAACCTGATCATCCTCGGCGCCAACGAAGCGGACATGGCGTGCGCAGGCAACCGTATCCGTGAAATGGGCGGCGGCTGCGTGGTGGTAAAAAACGGCCAAATACTCGCCGAAATGCCCCTTCCCGTCGCAGGCCTCATGACCGATCTTTCGGCAGAAGAAGCCGCCAAACAAAACGAGCTTGTCCGCAATGCCGTTCATTTGTTGGGTGTACCCGCCGACAAAGAGCTTTTTATGGTCACAGCCTTTGTCAGTCTGTCGGTCATCCCCGACATTAAGCTGACCACACTCGGTCTTGTAGATGTCGTAGAGCAAAAATTGGTTTCTTTGATCGCGGATTGACCGCAATGACTTGACACACTCGGAGCGCATCATAATGAAACGTATCAAAATCACAAAGCGGGAGGTTCTTTTCTTCCTCCCTATTTTAGCAACCGCCATCGCCGCACCGCGGCGGCCATACTCTATGATCAGGAATTTTTGCGTGTATTCCCACTCTATAACTCCTTGATCGTCGGTGCATTGCAGGCCACGGCCAGCCGCTACTGTTACCTCATCGGCGGCTTCAACGCCCTGCTTTATATTATTGCCTACGCCGCGCTCGGACTATACGGCAATATTGTCGGCTGCGTATTTTCTTCTCTGTTGCAGTTGACCACCTTTATCATGTGGAACCGTAAAAAATACCAACATTCCACAACCTTTAAAAAACTGTCGACAAAAGGAAGATGGTTCACCCTTCTTCTGTTCATCCTGTCCACGGCAGTGACCCTGTATATTTTAAGCAAGTTCAACTCCTCCTTCCGACTTCTCGACACACTGACCACCATTTTCAGCACCGCCATAGGCATTCTGACCCTTCTTTGCCTCATCGAACACACATGGCTCTTTTTCCCGTACGGCCTGTTGAACATCATTTTAAACTACGCAACCCTCTCCACCAACCCCGACCAAATGACCCACTTTATCTTCTCTTTGTATTCATTCTACTGCATGGTTCCGGGCTTTTCAGTGTCCGAAGAATATACCGCGAACAACAGAAGTCGCAAAGCGCCCCTCCCTCCCAAACCGATGAGGAAACAATATCATAAAGTATGCCATTTGATCAAAAACCGCCTGTGCCTCAAAACGCACAAGCGGTTTTCATATCATTTCTTATTTTTCTTCATTCCCGCCCATTTCCTTCAGCCACGCTTTACGAAAGCCGCTGTATGAGCGATAGCCGATCTTGGCGGCAATGTCTGTCAGAGAATACTGCCCCGTTTCCATAAGACGTTTGGCAGCCTCCATGCGAAAGTGCACCAATTCACAGCGAAAATTGCGTCCGGTATAGCGAACCACCAACCGTTCCGCTTGTTTTTCTCCCACACAAAGAGCAAGCGCAAGATCGGAAAGGGTCACATCACGGTCGTAGTTCTTGGCAAAAAACTCATAAATAATAAACCCGCGGTCTTGAATCGGCTGTGGTTTTTGCGCCTCCGCTTCGGGGATGAAAAACGCGCAAAAAAGTGAAAGATACCCCTTGAGCATTTCCTTTTTTCCCGTGGTGCGATAAGCATTCACCGCCTCCAGAAAAAGCGGCAAAACAGCATGAGGAACCGTATATAAACCGGAATGGACACAATCACACAGGCACTGAAAAGCAATGTGCTGCACAGAATCGTCGTTTGATATGCATCTGTGATACACTCCGGACTCTATCACAAACATGGAGCCTGAGGAAAGAGAAATGCTTTCTCCCTCCAATTCCAAAACCGCGCTGCCGCGGGCCAACAAATGAATCTCGGGGTAACGGTGGCAGTGTCGAGGGGTTGCGGAAAGGTCAAAACAAAAAAAGCCATCTTGCATAAACACATCGACTGCGCCCTTTCCGATCATCAAACTCAGTTCACTGTTCATATACATCCCCCCAACCGACAAAATGCCCTAAAAATGTCCCAACCGTTCATTGTGTTCTTTTCGCGATTCTGCTATAATCATACCACAACATCTAAAGAAAGTAAAGGTGAACGCATGAAAATCAGCCTTTTGGAAAAACCGAGAATCGTCATGAGCAACCCTTCGAGCCTTCACAATTATTTCGGTTGGCCGACACTTGCGCGACTCAAAAACGGTCGCTTGGCTTTGGCGGCATCGGGCTTTCGCCTTGACCACGTTTGCCCCTTTGGTAAATCCGTCCTTTCCTTCAGCGAAAACGAGGGCAACACCTACACCGCTCCCGCACCTATCATCGACACCGTGCTGGATGACCGCGATGCAGGCCTGACCCCCTTCGGTGAAAACGGACTCATTCTCACCTCGTTTAATAACACCGTCGCCATGCAGAGAGAACACTGCTGCGCAAAAGACACCTCGGCCTTTAATACCACCGACGGCATGCAAAAGGAGCACGCGGGCGGCGCACCCTACGTCAACGCTTATCTCGATAAGATCACCCCCGAGCAAGAAAAAGAGGCGCTCGGCTGTAATTTCCGCATAAGCTTTGATAACGGTGTCACCTTCAGCCCAATCTACCATTCCCCCATCGGCTCGCCGCATGGTCCGATCGAACTAAAAAACGGCAATATTCTGTGGATCGGTCGTTCCTTTAGTCCCGCCGATAAATTCCGTTCGGGTATTGATTGCATCAAGGCGTATCTCGTAAACCCCCACAACGGCACTATGACCTATCTTTCCCGTATCGACGACATCCCCGACGGCGACAAGACCCTTCTCTCCTGCGAGCCCCACGCCATCGAACTGGATGACGGCACCATCCTTTGCCACATTCGCGCCCAAAGCGACGGTTATTTCAAGTATTTCACCATATTCCAAAGCGTATCCAAGGACGGCGGTCTGACCTGGAGTAAACCCGAACAACTCCTCTCCGATCTCGGCGGTTCTCCCCCTCACCTGATGATGCACTCATCAGGCACCCTCATCTGTACCTACGGTTTTCGCGAACCGCCCTATGGCATCCGCGCCATGTTCAGCAAAGACGGCGGCAAGCATTGGGAAATCGACCAAAACATCTGCACCTGCGGTTTCAGCCATGATTTGGGATACCCCTCCACCGTGGAACTTTCCGATGGCAGCCTCCTGACCGCATACTACGATCATCCCGAACCGACCGCCCCCGCCAACATCATGCAAATCCGTTGGAATTTCGAACAATAAAACACAAGCCGTATTGCTTTTTGCAATACGGCTTGTGTCTTGATCGCCATATATTCGTAAAAATCTGCGTAACGGTCAGAATTTTCTCCAAACCATTTTATCCACCACGCCGGTATAGGATTGAATGATCTTGACAACCTTGGTGGAAACATTTTCATCGGTATAATTGGGAACAGGGATGCCGTGATCACCCATTTCTACCATATCCACCGCGGTCACCACCGCTTGCAAAAGGGATTTTTCATCGATACCCGCGAGAACAAAGCAGGCTTTGTCAAGCGCCTCGGGTCTTTCTGTCGAGGTGCGGATGCAAACCGCAGGGAAAGGCTTTCCGACAGAAGTGAAAAACGAGGATTCTTCGGGCAAAGTGCCGCTGTCCGAAATCACGGCGTAAGCGTTCATTTGCAAACAGTTGTAATCGTGAAAACCGAGCGGTTCATGGCGTATTACACGTTGATCCAAAACAAAGCCGCTGGTTTCAAGCCGCTTTCTGCTGCGCGGATGACAGGAATACAAAATGGGCATATCGTATTTTTCTGCCAAAGCGTTGATGGCGTTAAAGAGGGAAAGAAAGTTCTTTTCGGTATCGATATTTTCTTCTCTGTGCGCCGAAAGAAGCATATAACGTCCCTTTTCCAATCCAAGCCGACTGTGAATATCCGAAGCTTCAATTTCCGAAAGATTGGCACGCAGCACTTCCGCCATGGGAGAGCCCGTTACATAGGTTCTTTCCTTGGGAAGTCCGCATTCGGCCAAATATCGTCTGGCATGCTCGGAATAGGCAAGATTGACATCCGAAATGATATCAACAATTCTGCGATTCGTTTCCTCGGGAAGACACTCGTCCTTGCAGCGGTTGCCCGCTTCCATGTGGAAGATGGGTATATGCAGTCTTTTGGCAGCAATGGCCGAAAGACAAGAGTTGGTGTCTCCCAAAATAAGCAAAGCGTCGGGCTTGATCTGATTCATCAACTTATAAGAGCAGTTGATGATATTTCCTACAGTTGCACCCAAATCATCCCCCACGGCGTTCATATACACTTCGGGATCTGAAAGTTTTAAATCCTTGAAAAAAATACCGTTTAAGTTGTAATCGTAATTTTGTCCGGTGTGGGCAAGAATACAGTCAAAATACTTTCTGCACTTTCCGATCACGGCGGCCAAACGAATGATCTCGGGACGAGTACCCACAATGATCAGCAGTTTCAGTTTGCCGTTTTCTTTCCATTGAATGTCGCTGTAATCTAATTTCATATCCATCATTGTACCACCTCAAAAAAAGTATCGGGCTTTTGGGGATCAAACGATTCATTGGCCCACATCACGGTCACCAAATTTTCACTGTCGCTTAAATTGATGATGTTGTGGGTATAACCGGGAAGCATGTGTATCGCTTGGATCTTTTCACCGCTCACCTCAAAGTTTAACACTTCATCCGAACCGATCTTCCTCATTTGGATCAGACCTTTTCCGCTGACTACGATGAAAAATTCCCACTTACTGTGATGCCAATGCTGTCCCTTGGTAATACCGGGTTTGGAAATATTAACCGAAAATTGTCCGCAGTCGGCCGTTTTTAAAAGCTCGGTAAAGCTGCCTCTTGCATCCACGTTCGTTTTCAAATCAAAGGCAACCTTTTCCTTGGGCAAATAAGACAAATAGGTCGAATACAGTTTTTTTGCAAACGATCCGCTCGGAATGGAAGGCATGATAAGCGTTTCGGGTTGTTTTGCAAACGAATACAACAAATCCACAATTTCACCAAGAGTGACTTTATGGGTAACGGGCGCCGCAAAATACTTACCTTCTTCGGATAAAACAGTTTGAATGCCGTCAAAACTGCACCGATGTCCTTCCCCGATCAGGGCACAAAGCATTTCTTCCAAAAGATCATCGATATACAAAAGCTCAAGCTGTACACTGCGGTCACTGACCTGAATAGGCAAATCGTTTGCAATGTTATGACAGAAAGTGGCTACCGCCGAATTATAGTTGGGTCTGCACCACTTACCGAAAAGATTGGGGAAGCGGTAAACCAGAACTTTCGCTCCCGTCTCCTCTCCGTATGCAAACATCAATTCCTCGCCCGCTTTTTTACTGCGTCCGTAATCACTGTCATAGCGGCCGATGCAGGTTGCCTGAATGGAAGAAGAGATCATCACGGGACAGGTATTCCCGTATTTCTTCAATGTATCCAGCAAAGTCGAGGTGAACCCAAAATTACCCTTCATAAATTCTTCGGGGTTTTGCGGACGGTTGACCCCCGCCAAATGAAATACAAAATCACACTGTTTGCAATATTCATCCAAACACTCGGCAGGTGTATCAATATCAAAGGCAAAAATCTCCTCTACACACAGCGCAGGTCGGGTCTTATCCTTTCCATCTCGGATGTTCTTCAACGCCTCACAAAGATTCTTTCCGACAAAACCGTTTGCGCCCGTAACCAGTATCTTCATCCGCACACCACTCCTCTTTATCGATCTATACATTTCCCATTGTATCACACATGCGGCGGGAATACAAGTACAAAGAGGTGGTTTTCTCCCCAAAAACCACCTCTTTTTCTCCGATTTTCACTCCACAATCACCCCAAAAAGGCACCGATTTCCTAAAAAATCGGTGCCTTTTCTCGGTAAAAATATGTAAAATTATGCGTTTTGATCGGCTGCAACCTGAATGGTCAGAGTGTCACGGGTAGATGCAATGCAGGAAGCAGTGATTTCAAATACGCCCTCTTTCTTGATTTCGTCGATGAAAACACCTACACTGCCAAGACCGTGTTCGCCGTCTACTACGGTTGCCGATTCAACAGCGACCACAGAAAGACCCTCATCGCCATCGCGGGCAATGGTGTAAGCATCGGGTGTGGCAGGGCCGTATTCAATCACGCCTTTGGTTCCCCAAATCGTCGTTCTCCAATAGAAAGGAAGCTTAAAGCCGCAGGAGTTGGGAGCAGCGTAAGATACGTCTGCCATAACCATAGCGCCGTCAGCCATTTCAACAATAAACTGCGAAGCATCTTTAAAACAAGGGGTTTCGGTGGCAAAAGCATTCCAGCTGCGCGCACCGACAACACGTTTTAAGCGGCAATCCAAATAATATTCGATTACATCGATACCGTGGATCGCGATGTCGTTGATGGTGCCGCCGTGCTTACCTTCTTCAAAATACCAGTCGGGTCTTCCTTTTTTGTACTGCATGGGATGTTGGCCCGTGAAGCAAATTTGATGCACCTTACCGATTTCACCGGCATCAATGGCCTGCTTGACAGCATAAGAAACGGGTTTGTGGCGGGTTTCACGCATCCAAGCCACTTTCAAACCTTTTTCCAAAGAAAGTTTTTCGATTTCATCCAGTTCTTCCAAACTGGTGCAAAGGGGTTTGTCGGCAAAAACATGTTTACCCGCTTTGAGTGCCTGAATGGCTCTCTGACCGCGAATGCCGTAATAATCGCCGATACAAACGGCGTCCACACGAGGATCGGCAAGCAGCTCCTCGTAAGAACCGTAACAGAAATTAACGCCTAAATCATTTGCAGCAGCTTCTCTCGCTTCCTGATCCCCTTCAAAGCCACCCAAAATCTCGGTTTCGGGATGCTGTTGAATAATCTTATAGGCTGCAAAAATGTGTCTGTGTCGGAATCCGATAAACGCAAAACGAATCATATAAATCCTCCCTTTACATCTTTTGATGTATCACGTTTATTGTAGCATGATACACAAAAAAAAGCAAGCAAAAAGATGAAAACGCCACGATTCACCTCCAAATTGTGCAAAAGTAACAAATTTTTCGGTGATATTTTTCGTTTCTGAAAAATATAAATGTAAAATTACACTTGAAGTACAGAGCTTTTTGATGTATACTACTCTTGTTTAATAGTGTTAGCTATTGCATTACAATAAACAGGAGGACAATACACATGGCAACGATTTCTACTCAAAACATCCGCAACGTGTGTCTTCTCGGCCACGGCGGAAGCGGCAAAACTTCCTTAATGGAAGCAATGCTCTACTATACCAAATCCACTGACCGCTTGGGTAAAGTAACCGACGGCAACACCGTCTCTGACTATGATCCCGAAGAAATCAAAAGAAAATTTTCTCTGTTCTCTGCTCTTGCTCCCATCGTTGTGGGTGATAAAAAACTGAATTTCATCGACACACCGGGTTACCTCGATTTCGTCGGCGAAGCCAAACAGGCTTTGCGCGTTTGCGAAAATGCTTTGATCGTTATCAATGCTAAATCCGGCGTGGAAGTCGGCGCGGAAATTGCTTGGGAACAGGCAACCGATGCCAACATCGCCAAAGCCTTCTTCTTCAACCGTATGGACGAAGAAAATATCAACTTCGATGCCATTATCGACGAGCTGCACAATCTGTTCGGCACCTCGGTCTGCCCCATTTTCGTTCCTTTCTTTGAAAACCGTAAGGTTGTCGGTTACATCGACTTGATTGCCGACAAAGCCTATACCTACGATAAAAACGGCGTTGCTTCCGAAGTGGCCATCCCCTCCTCGGTAGACGTTGAACACTACAAAACCATGCTGTTTGAAGCATTGGCCGAAACCAGCGAAGAATTGATGGAGAAATATTTCGGCGGCGAATCGTTTACCACCGAAGAAATCATGGAAGGTTTGCACAATGGCTTGGCGACCCGCACCATCGCTCCCGTTATTTGCGGTTCCTCGGTCAACCTCGCCGGTGTCGACTACCTTTTAAAGACGATTGCACACTCTTTTGTCAATCCCCTCGACAAAGAAAACGAAACCGATGTTGACGGCAAACCCGTTAAAATCGATGCAAACGGCCCCGCTTCCGTTTTCGTGTTTAAGACTGTTGCCGACTCTTTCGGTAAGATGACTTACTTTAAGGTTATGAACGGTACACTCAAACGCGATGATCAGCTCAAGAATACCGTGAGCGGTCAGGTTGAAAAATTTGCTCATATCTACACCATGCGCGGCAAAAAACAGACCGAAGTAGACGAACTTGCCTGCGGCGATTTCGGTGTAGTCGTAAAACTCGTTTCGGCTGCAACCAACGATACCCTCTCGGCTGTCGACTCAGCATCTTACGCGCCCATCGTCTTCCCTGAACCCTTCTTGGCCATGGGTATTGCTCCCAAAGCAAAAGGCGACGAAGACAAGATCGCTTCGGGTGTTTCCAAACTGCTTGAAGAAGATCTTACCATCCGCTATGTCAACAACTCTGAAACCAAACAGCTTCTGATCTACGGTCTCGGCGAAATGCACATCGATGTCGTGATGGCCAGATTGAAAGCCCGCAACGGCGTTTCTGTTGACCTCACTCCCGAAAAGATTGCATACCGCGAAACTATTAAGAAGTCGGTGCAGGTACAGGGTAAACACAAAAAACAATCGGGCGGTCACGGCCAATACGGCGATGTCCGCATTGAATTCTCCCCCGGCGATGAACCCGGTCTTACCTTTACCGAAACCATCTTCGGCGGTTCTGTTCCGAAGAACTTCCATCCCGCCGTTGAAAAGGGCCTGCTCGAATCCATGCAGAAGGGTGTTTTGGCAGGATTCCCCGTGGTTAACCTCAAAGCCAATTTGTACGACGGTTCTTACCACGATGTCGACTCCTCTGAAATGGCATTCAAACTGGCCGCCGGTATCGCCTTCCGCGAAGGTCTTCCCAAGGCCAACCCCGTCATCCTCGAGCCGATCGGCACCTTGAAGGTTCTGATCCCCGACAGCATGATGGGCGATGTCATCGGTGACTTGAACAAGCGTCGAGGCAAAGTGCTCGGTATGGAAGCAAGCGAAACCAAAAAAGGATATCAAGTGGTTGATGCCGAAGTGCCTCAAGCAGAAATGGGCAACTACACCATTCAGTTGCGCGCTATGTCGCAGGGCCGCGGTTCATTCGTTTATCGTTTTGACCGTTACGCCGAAGCCCCTGCAGCTGTTGCACAAAAGATCATCGAAACCGCAAAAGCTGAAAAAGCCTCGGAAGAATAAGCTCTACATTAGGAGGAAATCGCTTGATTTCCTCCTATTCTTCGCTCTTTTTATATCAAAATAATAATATTTTCATCCTCTTGGGCAAAAAAACAATGGAAAACATAATTATATTGTGGTAGAGTAATTTTATAATATATATTTTGGAGGAATACATCATGGAACACAAAGGCAATCGCGTGGACGGATTGAAAATCGCCTATATCGGCGGTGGCAGCCGCGGCTGGGCATGGGGATTGATGAGTGATCTCGTTTCCTGTGACGATATTTCCGGCAGCGTTTCTCTTTACGATATTGATTTTCAAGCCGCAAAGAACAATGAAATCATCGGCAACCGCTACAACAAGGTAGAGGGTGCAAAATCCAAATGGCATTACAAAGCGGTCAAATCTCTCGGAGCTGCTTTGACGGGCGCGGATTTTGTTATCATTTCCATTCTCCCCGGCACCTTTGACGAAATGGCATCCGATGTGCACACACCCGAAAAATACGGTATTTATCAACCCGTCGGTGATACCACCGGACCGGGCGGTATTATCCGTGCTCTCCGTACCATTCCGATGTTTGAAGAGATCGGCTTGGCTATTAAAAAATACGCACCGAACGCTTGGGTCATTAACTACACCAACCCCATGACCCTCTGCGTCCGTACCCTTTACCGCGTTTTCCCCGAAATCAAGGCATTCGGCTGCTGTCATGAGGTGTTCGGCACCCAAAGCGTTTTGGCCGCCGTCATCAAAGATGCTTTTGGCTTGGAAGAAATGCCCGATCGCTCGGAAATCAAAGTCAACCCCATCGCCGTCAACCACTTCACCTGGCTGACCTCGGCAAAATATCACGGCATTGATATTTTCCCCTTGTACGCCGAAATGTGCGAGCGTTGCAAGGAAACGGGTTATATCGGCCACCGTCCCGCCAACTGGATGGACGAAGCTTTGCTTGGTTCCGGCTTCAATATGGAAAAGGTTAAAATCGACCTGTTCAACCGCTACGGCTACATTGCCGCCGCCGGTGATCGCCACTTGGCAGAATTCTGCGAGGGCAGCTGGTATCTTGACAGCCCCGAACAAGTCGTTGAAAAATGGCGCTTTAAGCTGACAACGGTTGATTGGAGAAGAGGTATTCTCGAAAAACGTTTGGCCAAATCCGCCGCAATGCTTTCGGGCGAACAGGCTATTAAGATCAACGCAACAGGTGAAGAAGGTGCCCACCAGATTCGTGCTATTTTGGGTCTTTGCGATCTCGTAACCAACGTCAACCTTCCCAACCGCGGTCAGATTCCCAACCTGCCCCTCGATGCCGTTGTTGAAACCAACGCCGTCTTCCGCACCGACGAGGTTACACCCGTCATGGCAGGCAACATTCCCTCTGAAATCTATCCGCTGGTTACACGCATTGTCGGTGAGCAGGAATTGGTAAACAAAGCCGCCGCCAAACGCGATCTCGGACTTGCTTTCACGGCATTTGCCAACGATCAACTGGTTCGTCTCCCCCTCGATCAGACAAGAAAACTCTTTGACGAAATGATCGACAACACCAAAGCATACCTCGGCGAATACTTAAAATAAAGCTAAAATAAGTTAAGCCCAAGCGCCTTTTGGCGCTTGGGCATTTTTTGTAAGAGTAGCAGGAACCCCAATAAGTGTAACATAGAAACATTTTTGATTCGAAGTGCACTTTTATCTTTTTTCATTTCTATTTTTAACATTATGGTTCACAAATTACATCAACGCGCGATTCCAACTACTCGAAAAACACTCCTGTTCGATACCGAATTGCAAGTTCTACATTCCTATTTGTTTTCCGCAATTTTCACAAAACCTTGAATCAGCCCTCTGTTCTTGACCGCAATAACAGCACTTCACAGTTTTTTCACTTTCTGAACAGTATTCATTCCTCGAGAACCCACATCTGCTCGTATTCATTGCAATAACAGAGGTTTTTTCAATCAATTCGCCAAAGCCATAAATAAAACAAGAGGACAACCACGCAATAACCGGTCCGGCAAGCAGTATCAACATACCTGCATCAAATGTATACTTACGATCGAGCAAGGGGACCGCTATACATATTGCAGCAATAGCTTCAATGATACACAATACTACTGCCAGTATTTTAATTTTACCGCCAATATTCTTATACACAACATTAACCTCCATAAATATAATAAAAAAGTGCACCCCCAATAAGAGAGTGCACGAAAAATGCAAACTCCTATTGTTGCTACACAAATCTTAACGAACAAGGATGCACTCCCAAATTCACCAAGCGGAATCTGCATTTTTACCGATTATAAACCTGGTGAAAATAGCATAGAGAATGTACCCCTATCTAAAAACAGGGGCGCACCAATAGTTCGTTCATATAGATTTGTGTAGCAAAGTCATTATACACCGAAATGAATTGAATTGCAATAGTTCGGTGAATAAATATCCCTGCGAGAAAAGCGGTACTGAGAGTTTTTATAAAGCAATAATAATATGGATAACCTACACTAAATACAATATCCTTATTAACGCCCTCTCCCCCAGTCTTTTGCTTCGCAAAATCCAGCTCCCTCCCGGAGGGAGCCATTGTCGCAAAAGATCCTGTCGGTTTCGTTATTTACTTATTATTAAGATATTCTCTGCTATCACACAACATTAGCATATTTTTCGTAATATAAAAAACACACCGTTACAAATAATGTAACGATGTGTTTTAATACATCATAAAACCCAAAAATAATCGGCGGGGAGCACCTCGGGCATACCGAGGGTTCTAAGTTGTCCGTCGTTGTGGAACCACGGAACGTTATTGGCCAAAATACGCAATTTCATAGGACGCTTTTCGGTCAATCCGAATTTTTTCAAGTCCAGTCGGAGCAAAAGATGTGTCCCCTCGCCCTCAAAAACGGTTATATCGGAATACTTTTCAAGTTCTGCGCTACGATTTTCGCCAAACATCTGGAAATACAAATCCATTTCCAAAGAAAACACCTTGCTTCCGTCCGACAAAAATTCGACGGTAGGATTGGGTGTAAAAAGCCTGAATTCGGGACAGAATTTGAAAGCAACCTTCCGATCGCTTGCCATTTCCACCAATAGCCGATCACCCTCTCGCGCAATACGGAAACGGCTGTTTTTACGGTCGGGAATGATTGCCCACTCGGCATTTTCCAATCCGTTTTCAGAAACCGTATAGCGACGAATATCGGGATCGTTGTCTATGCCGAGGTAATATTCCAAAGGGGCAAGACCGTTATTTATACGTCCCTCCACCTCAACAAATTCGGTTGCAAGCAAATTTTCAAGCTGTGCGATACGGTCGAGAAGCTTGGCGGGGAAAAACTTATATGCCTCACCCTCGGAATGATATCCCAATCGGCCATCGGCTTCGCAGAGAGAAATCATGGCGCGACTGTTTTCAATCTCTTGCAAAACAAGCTCCCGCATTTCCTGCAAAGTGGCGGCGTTGTCCCCCTCCTGCCAACCGAGACAATCGCGCAATTTATAAAAACGGACAATATTCTTTCCGCTTCGAAGCAAAGTTTCCAAAGCTCCGACTACCGATTTTTGTTCAAAGCTATCTTCTCCCAAATCGGGCAGGCTCTTTATGACCTCCACGCCTTTTTCCCACGCATCAACCATTTTACCGACAAGGGTAATCACCTCGTCCAAGGTGTGTCCGCTGAGCATCGCTTCACCGATACGATCTCCGTCTACAGGATCAATGGTCTGCCACGAGCGAGAAAGATGATAATTTTTCGGTTTGAGCGACAATTTCCATACCACACCGTCATGCATGGGGCCATAGTAACTGAACATAACATTCATGGGATATTGGCGGTAGGATGCTTCAAATTCTTTCCACGCCTTCACGACTTGCGCGGCATTGGAATTTCCCCAATAGATCGCGGCAAGGGATTGCAGGAAATCATCTTCGTTGCTGAAATCCTCAACAAACGCCAATTCGCCCGCGGCTTTACTCATGAGCGAGGGATAGTTTCCGAAATACCAGCATTGCATAACACCCTCGACGCCGAGGCGATGCGCTCCTGCATATTTTTTAAAGAGAATCCCGGGCACGGGAATATAAGGCACACTGGCAATTTCATGGGAACAGCAGATTTGCATTTTTGCAAAAAGGTGCTTGCCCGCCTTTTTGGCTTCCTCTGCGGTTATTTCAAAAAGCTCCGACGGACCAACATAGGAAAGCCAGTAGTCAACACATTGACGCACCTTGCCGAGCTGTTCCTCGTATCCCATGTCATCGAAATTCTGCATCAGCATAACATCATCGGGAGCGTTGCGCACATATTCCCGAATATCGTCAAAGCTCCAACGACGATGCCCATAGGTCCAGCTCACCGTTTCACTGCTTGGCGCCTTGGAGCGGAAGCCCGCGCGCAAACCATCGACCGCCTGCGCAAGCACCTGTCCCATCGGTTTTTGAGAACACCGCGGACAGTTGCAATTTTTATATGACGAGGCACAAGAGGTCGGCCGTTCGCCGTAGGTAATACTGATAAAGCCCTTAAGTTTAGGGGCAAAGGTCATCAGCCGCTCGCTCGCCTGCCGAATATGATTTTGTGCAAATTCGGTATCCATACACAAGGTCTTGCCCGGTATCACCATATCTGAGCCGCCCGCCTGCGGATATTTTTCGGCAAGTTCGGCAGAAAGGTGGTAAGGTTCGATGGCAAACAGATAGACCCCGATGCCGTAGCGGGCACATTTTTCAATGGTTCGATTGAGTTTTGCAATACGCGACTCATAACCGCTACCGAATTCTTCAATATAATCCGAGGGTACAAGATCGGAAAAGCGGGTATAAATCCAAATACCGTTTGCACCGTCATGCATCAGACGATTCAAATATTCTTCGGGGTAATAGTCAACATCATCCGAAAGCTCATCTTGGAATCTGGGGGCTCGATTGATGGGACTGAAAAAACAACGGGTAATGCGGGAGCGGATGTGGGGAACACGCGAGATATTTCCCTCTGACAAAAAGGCGCCCTCGCGACGGCGCAGTTCATCCTCTAAAAAGATGATTCCGCGACGGATACCCTCTGTATCATCGGCAGATATTGTCACGCCATCCGCACTGATTTCCACCCGGTATGCCTCAAAGCACGCGGTTGGTTCCTGCTTAAAACGGATGGGATAGCGATTGCCGCCAATACCGTACACAGATAAAAAATTCTCAAAATCAGCATATACCGTATCCAAAAGACCATCGGGATCATCCGAAAATCGGTTTGACAAATAAATGCCGCCGACATCGATTTCATCATCGGCCATTTTTCTTGTTCCATATCCAAGCGGCGCTTTTGTATGCAACGGCTTTTTCAAATCCTCGATAAAAGCGAAGGGAGGTTGTTTATCAAAAAAAGGATCCGTACGCACTTCTTTTGGCATTTTGTCCCACTCCTTATCAAACAAATGATATATAATCTTTCGCACCATTATACCACAGCGCATGCTAAAACACAAGCAAAAAACCGAATATGCTCAATCTGCCACACAATTTAGAATGTATTTGCATAGAAAACAAACCACGCAACATACTACCCTTTGAAAGAGGGGATGCAATGCTATCAAAAAAACACGCGTGGCTTTATGCCGCGCTGTCGGCAGGTTTTATCGGTGGACTATTCAACGGGCTTTTCGGCACGGGCGGCGGCATCGCTTTTGTTTTATTTTTATCGATGCTCTACAAAAATGGAGATGCTGCAAAAAACGAACGGCGCATTTTTGCCACCACCAATGCTGTTGTGCTCGTTTTATCCCTCTGTTCTCTGGGGTTATATTGGTTGTTTGGAAGATTGACAACAAAGGTCCTAAAAGACGGCGCTGTTTATTTAATAGCATCGCTCCCCGGTGGATTGTTCGGTGCCGTTTTGCTGTCATTTTTTAAGCCTCGATATCTAAAAAAACTCTTTGCCGCTATTTTGCTGTTCGGCGGCATGCAAATTTTACTCTCATGCTCTCCTTTTTCATAGGGCTCGTATCGGCACTTTTGACGGGATTGGGAGTCGGTTCAGGGGGGCTTTTGGTCCTTTACCTCACTGCCTTTACTTCCATCCCGCAGCTTTCGGCGCAAATGATCAATCTGATGTTTTTCGTCCTCTCTGCCCTTTCGGCTACCCTATGGAATATAAAAAACAACCGAGTCGAACCACTTCTCTTTTGTCTTCTTACTGTTTTTTCCATTTTCGGCATCCTCCCCGGTGTATTTCTTTCCATGTATCTGCCCCAAACCATTTTGCGAAAATGTTTCGGCGGCTTGATGGTATTCCTCGGCCTTTGGGGATTCGTAAAAAAGAAGAAATGACGGCGATTGCCGTCATTTCATATTTATTCGGATACCGCAACACCGTCATCTGAAAAGGCGGGAATAACGGGTTCGCTCGGCGCTGCGACAGAAGGTCGCGTGCCTCTTTTGTATCTCGGCTTTGCTTCGCGGGTCACGGTTTTTGCCGTGATCTTCACCTGCACGATGCTTTCCTCTTGAGGCACTTCGTACATGATGGGCAGCATAAACTCTTCCATAATGGCGCGGAGGCCGCGGGCTCCTGTGTTTCGTTTGATGGCGAGGCGGGCAATCTCACGAAGGGCTTCTTCGTCAAATTCAAGGTCAACGCCATCCATTTCAAGCAGTTTTTGATACTGCTTGGTCAGGGAATTGCGAGCGTTTTTCAAAATGGAAACAAATGCATTTTCGTCCAACGGTTGAAGAGTAACGATCACAGGAATACGACCAACCAATTCGGGAATCAAACCATATTTGACCAAATCGTGCGCCTCCACCTTATTGAGAGCGCTGTTTTTGATCTTTTCTTCTTTGGTTTGCACTACCGCACCGTAACCAACAGTCTGTCGACCGAGACGCTGTTCAATGACCTGTTCCAACCCATCAAATGCGCCGCCGCAAATAAAGAGAATATTACTCGTATCAATTTGAATAAATTCCTGATTGGGATGCTTTCTGCCGCCTTGGGGGGGCACATTGGCAACCGTGCCTTCCAAGATTTTCAAAAGCGCTTGCTGTACACCTTCTCCCGAAACATCGCGGGTGATGGAGCGGTTTTCGCTACGGCGAGAAATTTTATCGATCTCATCGATATAAATGATGCCTTTTTGCGCCAATTCAACATCATAATCAGCAGCCTGAATCAAACGGAGCAAAATATTTTCAACATCTTCACCCACATAACCTGCTTCAGTCAATGTGGTAGCATCGGCAATCGCAAAAGGAACCTTCAGCGTTTTGGCAAGGGTCTGCGCCAAATAGGTTTTGCCGACACCGGTAGGACCGAGCAACAATACATTGCTTTTCTGAATCTCCACATCGCTCTTTTTCTTTTGCAAAAGCCGCTTATAATGATTATATACGGCAACAGAAAGAGCCATTTTGGCTTCGTCCTGTCCGATGACATATTCATCCAGCGTTTGCTTGATCTGCGTCGGTTTGGGAAGAGAAGACAAAGACAAGCCCGCTTTGTTCTCCATTTGTTGCGAATAGCCCTCTATAACCATTTGGCATATAGATACACAATTGTTGCAAATATTGATCCCATTTCGACCCGGGACCATAAAACGAACCTGCTTCTCATCCTTGCCGCAAAAAGAGCAGAACTGACGGGATGGATTCTTGGGGGTCGGCATACGCACATTCTCCTTTTGTTAAGTGAGGCGCACGTTGCGTGCGCCTCCTCGTTATATTACATTCTCTTGTCGATGACTTTATCGATCAAACCATATTCACAGGCCTGCGCCGCTGTCATGAAATTGTCTCTTTCGGTATCCTTTTCGATTTGCGAAAGAGGCTTTCCGGTGATGTTTGCCAGCGTCTCATTCAAATTCTGACGAATTCGCAGGATGTGATCGGCGTGAATCTTGATGTCGCTCGCCTGTCCCTGCATGCCGCCGAGAGGCTGGTGAATCATGATCTCGCTGTTGGGAAGTGCAAATCTCTTTCCTTTTGCGCCTGCGGCAAGGAGAAATGCTCCCATGCTGGCCGCCATGCCCACGCAAATGGTCGATACATCGCACTTGATAAAGTTCATGGTGTCGTAAATCGCCATACCGGAGGAAATAGAACCGCCGGGGCTGTTGATGTAAAGGGAGATGTCTTTATCGGGATCTTGAGCTTCCAAATACAAAAGCTGGGCAACCACCAGAGAGGCGGTTACATCGTTGACCTGATCAGCCAAGAAAACGATACGGTCATTGAGCAGACGGGAAAATATATCGTAGCTTCTTTCGCCTCTGTTGGTCTGTTCTACGACCATGGGAACCAATGACATACAATCAACTCCTTTTCGGTACGAATGGTTTTCGCACCACATTCTCTATCATATAAAAAACATGGCGCTAATATGACCGAATCGCGATTTATTCAGCGGGAGTTTCGGTCTTTTTCTTTCTGGGAGCCGCTTTTTTTACCGGTTTTTCTTCGGTGGCAGCAGCATTATCGGCTGCGGCTTCGGCCTTGGGTTTTCTGGGAGCGCGGGGTTTCTTGGGAGCGGCGCTCTTTTCTTCAGCGGGTGCTTCATAGGGTTTTTCTGTAACAACCGCTTTTTCTTTCACGAAATCGATGGCTTTGCGGACAGCAATGTCTTTACCGAGAAGTTCTTCGCTGATCTGCTCTTTCACAACGGCTACTTCCATGCCGTAAGCTGCGGCGATCTTTTTGATCTCAGCATCGATTTCTTCGGCGCTTGCTTCAATCTTTTCAAGTTCAACCACTTTTTCAAGGGCCAAACGAACCTTCACTTGGGTTTCAGCACGATCCTTGAACTGTTCGCGGAGGGCCTTTTCATCGGTACCGGTGTACTTGTAGTACATCTTCATATCGATGCCTTGCGCCTGCATTCTCTGTTCGTAATCGCGAAGCATGTTATCAACTTCGTTGTCGAACATACATGCAGGAATGTCGCCTTCAAGATTTTCGACCAAAGCTTTCATGAGCTGATCTTCAACCTGAGCATCGGCGGCTTGGTCGTTTCTCTTTTCTATTTTTGCCTTCACATCGGCTTTATATGCATCCAATGTATCAAATTCAGAAACATCTTTTGCAAATTCATCGTCCAAAGCGGGAAGCTCTTCTACTTCAATCTTGTGCAGAGTGACGGCAAATACGGCCGCTTTGCCTTTCAGCTCTTCGGCATGGTATTCTGCGGGGAAGGTAACGTTCACATCAAAGGAATCGCCCACGCTGTGACCAATGATCTGATCTTCAAAGCCGGGGATAAACTGACCAGAGCCGAGTTTGAGGTGATGCTCTTTGGCAGAACCGCCGTCAAACAACTTGCCGTCCACAGAACCGGCATAGTCAATAACAACCGTGTCGTCTTTTTGAGCGGCGCGATCGGTCACTTCAAGGGTACGAGCGTTTCTCTTGCGGGTGCGCTCGATGTCTTCGTTAACTTCTTCTTCGCTGACTTCGCGAACGATCTTTTCAGCGGTAAGACCAACATGCTGTTTCAAGCCCATGACGGGTTTAGTGAAATATTTAACCTGAATGGAAACACCCTCATCGTTGATGTCGCCCACTTCGATTTCGGGTGCGCTGACAACTTCGATACCGCTCTCGGTAACGGCAGAAGCCAAAGCATCGGGAAGAAGATCGTTAAGAGCATCTTCATAGAAGACACCTTTTCCATAGTGCTTTTCGATAATTCCCTTGGGGGCTTTGCCTTTGCGGAAGCCGGGCACACTGATCTTGCCAACCATGCGCTTGTATACTGCAAGTACAGCAGCATCAAAATCGGCCTTTTCGATCAGGATGTCGAGTTTTGCAACATTCTTTTCAGATGTGTTTACATTTTTTACGCTCATTTTTACTGTCTCCTTGTTTCATAGAGAATATATGTATTCCCATATATTTTACACGCTTGTTCCTAAATGTCAAGCGGTTCTGCTCAAAAAAACGCCGTTTTGGAAAAAAAGATACAAAAATCGCAATTTTATTGCTTTTCACGCCTTGGATTGCATAAAAATCACACCGAAAAGCTGTTTGCCGTTATAAAAAATCGTAATATATTTGCCGCCCTTGCGAATATACTGTTTAAAGCAGACGAGGTTGTTATCGGGCGGTCGGGTTCTCTTTGGAGTCTTATGGTGCGCAGCAAACACATATATAAAGGGAGATGAGTAGTGTTACATGGCGCTGATATAGGATACCCCACAACGTTTTCCATGATTTTCCAAAAACAAATACCATTTTTTCAAAAAAGCCCTTGACATTCGTATTTGATCGTGTTATACTAACAAAGCTGTTGGAAATCGAGTTGCCGGAGTGGCGAAATTGGCAGACGCCCGGGACTTAAAATCCCGTGGGACTAAAATCCCGTGCCGGTTCGACCCCGGTCTCCGGCACCAACCTTTTTTCAAAGTGATATATCGCGGGGTAGAGCAGCTTGGTAGCTCGTCGGGCTCATAACCCGGAGGTCGTTGGTTCAAATCCTTCCCCCGCAACCATAAACGAAAGCACACCGATCGGTGTGCTTTTTCGTTTATGCTTGCGTGAAAACGTTTTAACCGTCCAACGACCGACGGGTTTCCGGGGCATCATCGCCGAAGCGCGCCCGGTGGGCGATGCAGCGAGGGGAGGATGGCGCAGCGGTCAAAGCGCATAGGCGCTCCAAGCCGTCATGCGCTTTGGGCACCGCAAGAGGGCCTTCGTTGGTTCAAATCCTTCCCCCGCAACCAAATACGCACCCGTTAAGGGTGTTTTTTTTGTATATAGAAAACCACCCGTTAAAAGCGTGGGTCTCTTTTTTTATTTACTAGCCTATCGTATAGATTAAAAAATCAAATTAACGGCATATTTTATTTAACGCAAATTAATTGCAAAATAACTAATCATCTTAATTATCAATAATGTTGAAAGTGAGGAAAATATGTTCGATAAAAAAAATCAATCTGCAGAAACCAATAAAAATGAAAATGCTACAAGTAGTGCATATCCTAAAGATTCTACAAAATCTGATGCTTCAAAGGGGTGTGGCTGCGGTTGCAAAAATATGGCTCCTGCAGATGAAGAAGTGATAGAAATTGAAGAAGAACGTTGGAATTATTAATTAATTTTATAAAGGAGTAATGTTATGACAGACATTGTTTCTTCAACAAACAAAAAACAAGAGGTTCCGGCAAATGTTGCGCATTCGCACGATTTTCGCAGTCTCTGGAGTTATTTTTTTGATTTTGGTAATAGCGATGTTGGGAGTATAGAGCCTAAAATTGATATTACCAATGATAAAAATGCCGTTAAAATTGTTGCCGAAATGCCAGGTATTAAGGAAGATGATATCGACTTGAAAATATCAGAAGACGGATATTTGACAATTTCGGGCGAAAAGCAAAATGTAACGGAAGAAAATGTTAAAAATAATTATTTTAGAGAAATTTCATACGGAATGTTTAAACGTACCATTCCTTTGCCATGGGATTTAGATTATGATGCTGCCAAAGCAGAATATGAAAACGGTGTGCTTAATTTATGTATACCGAAATCTCAAACCGAAAAACAAAAATATAAAAAAATAAGCGTGAATAAAAAAAATAAAACCGAAACAGACAATAAAAATCAGGCTTAATAATTTTGTTTTTTATTAAAGACGCCTCAAAAGAGGCGTTTTATATTTATTGACAAATAATTTTTTTTTGTTAAAATTGAATTGTAGAATCTATTATTCATTAATTACTAATTACTAATTACAATTATGTATTACATCATTATTTCGCTCATTCTTGGAATGGTTTTTTCAGGAATGATTTACAGTTCTTATGAACGTAACACTAAAGGTGCTGTAGCCGGAGGTATCATATGGTTCATTATCATGGGACTTTGCAACTATTTGGCACTTCCTACACTTGGTTGGGGGTATAATGGTATACTCTTTGAAATATTCTTGACGCTGCTTGTAGCGGCTGTTGTCAGGTATATTATTGAAGAAGAATGGAAAAAGGCTTGTTGGTTGCCAATTATCTTTTTGATAATATGGATTGCGCTGCTTCTTTATTCATCGAGTATGTTTAACAGCAATCGTTATCAAAAGATGATTACTGTTGAAGAGGTAACTTTTGATAACTTCGCCGAAGATGTTAATGTAATTCCTGTCGATAAAATGATTGTGGCAGATTATATGTTGGCACAAAAAGTTGCTGAAGACAAACTTGAGGAAGACCCCGGACTGGGTTCTCGTTGTAATGTCGGTCGTATGACACTGCAGAATTTGACCGGTGAGTTTACCATTAATGATGGTGTTAAACTTGAGTTTGACAATGAGTTGATTTGGGTTGCTCCTTTAGAGCATGACGGATTTTGGCGATGGGTAAAAAATGATGTAACCCCAGGTTATGTTATTGTTTATGCCAATGACCCGACAAAACGATATCTGGTAACCGAAATTAATGGTGTTCCTCTTAAGATGAGGTATCTTGAGAGCGCATGTTTTGGTGATGATATTGAGCGTCATATTCGTGTAAACGGATATCTTACAACAGGTTTGACCGAACACAATTTTGAGATCGATTCTAATGGTCGTCCGTATTGGGTTTTGTGCAATTATGAACCTACTATCGCTTTTTGCGGCGGTTATGATTCAAAGGGTGTAATTACCGTTGATATTCAAACAGGTGATGTAAAGCAATATAGTATTGCTTCTGCGCCTCAATGGATTGACCACATTCAGCCACAAGATTTTGTTTTTGAGCAAATCGGGTATTGGGGAATGTTTAAAAACGGTTGGTGGAATGCACTTCTCGCTAAAGATGGTGTACAAGTGCCAACCGAAGGTATGGTACTCGTATATTCAGAAGGGGAGTCTTACTGGTATACAGGTATATCTGCCTTAAAATCTGTGTCAAGCCAAAATACGGCAACATCAGGTTTTATGCTGGTCAATGCTCGTACCAAAGAAGCAAAATATTATAAAGTAGCCGGTGTTAACGAGATTGAAGCAAGTCGAATTGCCGAAGACCAAAACTTTGCAAAAGCCGCAGGCTATAATGCAACGTATCCGGTTCTCTATAATGTAAAAGGCGTGCCGACATACTTTATGACACTAAAAGGTTCAAGCGGAAATGTTACCGGATATGCGTTTGTGGCGGTAACTAATCGTGAAGCCGTCGGTGTCGGAAGTTCTAAAAAGGAGGCGGAGAGTAATTATCTTCAGTCTTTGAAAAGATCGGGTAATGATAATATTGCCGACGGACCGACTGCACCAACCGAGGTTAAAACTTTTACGGTAAGGGATATTACCAACGAAGGAACATTGTATTATGTCCTTTTTAACGAGGCTAAGGGTAAAGAGTTTACCGGCTCAACTGAGTTTTTCCGTGAGTTAAAGTGGACCAAACCCGGTCACAAGGTAAATATTTCTTACAATGAAGGAACTTCAGATGTGGTCTTAATTGATACATTTGATAATTTGGACTTCAAGTTGTAAACGCTAACCAAATTAAAGCCCCGTTTTTCGTAGTAAAAACGGGGCTTTGTTTATTTTTTTAACATATATCCGCCTTCTTGCGTTATAATTAATTGCAAATTTTCGTTATTATGCTCAACTTTTTGGCGCAATCGGTATATGTGCGTTTCAATGGTATGGGTGCTGACATCGGGGTTATATTCCCATACCTCTTGCAATAATTCGGCCTTACTGATTATGCGATCTTTGTTTTTATAAAGATATTGTATAATGGACACTTCTTTTTCGGTAAGTTTAACTATTTCGCTGTTGCGCAAATTTAAAATTTCTTTTCTGCTCGGGCGCAATTCATATTTGTTAAAGGTAATTTTGCCGGCTTTTGAATTTGATGCTAAATTAATGGCAGAACATAAACTGTTAATAAAATTGCTTAAACTTATAGGTTTTTGAAAATATTTAATAAGCCCTTTTTCTTTTGGTGCTTCAACACCTTTTTCCAATAAAACAAAAATAGGAGAGTGCGGAAACTTATTTGCATAAGAATTTATAAGTTCTTGTGCTTGGTCAATGATAATTATATCTGTTGCGCTATCTTCAGAGACAATATTAAATTCGGGGGCATATTGCTCAATTTGAAAAATTAAGTCTTGTTTTAGTAACTCATTTTCCGAAACGATAAGTAAGTTTTGCATATTTTCTCCTACAATTCAAATTCAACACCGGTATATGCGCTAAAACCTTTGTTACCAAGATTGCCGTTAAATTTTTTAAAATCAGTATAACCACAACCTAAATATAATGTGTATTTTTTATCAAATTTTATACTATTGTGCAAGTTAATTATGCGGTTGCGGGCTTTAGTATTTTGTGAGTATGAATTAAAATATGATAATGTTGATGTTAAAAAAGCAAATTCATAAGATATTCCTAAATTGTAAGCCGTC